>JAQBRH010000006.1 GCA_028286565.1 Parcubacteria group bacterium | reverse complement strand
CGATGGCTCCGATGACCGAGCCGTTGGCATCAGCTTTGAGAAGCTTGGACGTAATGCTCGAGATAGCGAAACGCGAGGTGGTGGCTTGCGTGCCGGTAGCACTGACGAAGGTGAAGCTTTGGAGAGTGGAGGAGCCATTGACGAGAAGATTCCCCGCAGTGAGAGTGCCGGTGAGGGTTTCGGTCGCTCCGTTCGCGGTCGTGAAATACAAATTGGTATGCGTGCCGGTAGTGGTAAAGAAATTTGTCGTGGTGGCTTGGGACGACGTTGATGTGTGCGCTGTAAAATCTTGGAGCGTCGTTGATCCGAGAACAAGCAGATTCTGGAAAGTTCCGAGGCCACTCGCAATAAGCGACCCGCCCTGAGCTTTGGTGAAGAAGAGAGACGTAGTGGTCGCCTGTGAGCCTGTGGCGTTCGTAAAAGTGAAGTCCTGGAGCGTAGTCGAGGCGGATACTTGAATGCCTCCGACAACTTCGAGCTTGGCGGTCGAGGTGGTAGCAGATCCGCCGATCAAGACTTGGTTTGTCGTGGTAGCGAGCATGATGCCCGAACCGTTGAAGAACGACCAGTTAACATCCGTGCCTCCTCCGCCCCCCGAGATCGTATGACAGCTAAACGTCCCCGCATTCCACATCAAGGCGGAGGATGCGTTGTTGCATGTGGTAAGGCCCGCGCCGGTAAACGTAGAGGCGGACAGATTGGTCACCGTGCCGGTGGTGGAGAAAAAGCGGGTAGTCGTAGCCGCGGTGGTCGTAGAATTGCCGTTGATGATGAGGTCTCCGGTAATGGTCGAATTCGCGTCGCTGCGTACGAATTGAGTCGAGTCGAGGCCATTCAGCGTATAGGCGGTCATGGCAGCGGGAACCGCACCGAGCACCTTTCTCGGCGTCATTTCCCCGTCCCAGCTCGGAGAACCTCCGGTGCCTCCGACCTCGATCGTCAAATACAGCACTTGGTTAAAATCAATAGTAGTGAGAGAAGTGACCGCTCCGAGCATGACCGAAAAGAGGCCCGAGGTCACTTGAACCTGATTAGCCCCGGACAGCGTTTCCGTCCAGATCGGACTTCCTCCCGATGAAGCGGTGTAGAGCTTGAAGCGTATATTATAGAGCCCGTCAGGAACAGCCGCATCGGCCGGAGTGACGAGGCGGCCCTGATAATTGATCTCCGGAGTGAAGCTCGCATTCCACGTCGCCGCGTTCGCAGGCGTCACAAAAGAAACGATAACGGCGGAAAGGATGATGATGTAGGCGAGAGATCTATTCATGGCGGTTCCTGAAAAGGTACACGACGATCACAAACAGGCCGAGGATCAAGAGAAGGTATGTAAGGAGCCTGTTGATGTCATCATCAGAGTAGGAGGCCGGATCTCCCGAATGCACGACCAGCGCCCCGTTGATCTTTTTCAATCCCTGGTTCTTGAAGTCAATAATGGTGATCTTCAGCCTATAGCTATCTGTTTTACCCAGAGATCCGATCGTGGCTTCGTATCTCGTTTTTGCGCTGTTTGCCCGGAGGATAAAGGTGAACGATTTTGGCTCGGGTTCGATGGTGACGAGCGTAACCGCCACCGTCTTCAGCACTTTCGGCAGATCGGTGTACCTGAGAGAGATCTTGAGGTTCTTGTTGCCGTCGATGGTGACGATCTCGCCGTTCGGATCGAGGACAGCTCCGTCCTGGCTGAAAGTGAAATTGATCAAAGACAGCTTGGCGATCAGCGGATCGACGTTCTCTGCATCCGGGATGTTCTCAAGCGGGGTAGAGGTCGCCTGCGCCTCGCCGTGAAGCAGGATGCGCGCCGAATCTATGGCGCCTGAGGAAAAGTTGCCTGCCAGATCTTCGGTAAAGATCGCATAGTAGTACGTGACGCCCGGCTTTACATTGGTATCAGAGAAGTTCTCCGTCCCGCTCATCCGCTCGTTAAATATGATCTCTCCGTCTTCCGGAGACGTAGGATAAAAATTCGTCGAGCGCACGATCCTCTTCGCAACTACATTGGGATCGTTCGGGAGCTTCCAGGCGAGATCGATGGCGCGCGTCCCCGGCGCGGCCGAGAATGACAGGACGTTCAGAGGAAGATTTACGAACGGATGAAGAAGCGTAGCGAACTCGATATTTTCATACGAATTCGTTTTACCCGTGCCGGTTGTGATGACCGCCTTCATGGTGTATGAAGTACCCGGCGCAAGATTCTTGAGGAGGAATTTATGATATGCCCCGTACCCGACCTCGGCGGCCGAGCCTGATGCATAGCCGGCATTTTCACCCCAGGCGATGCGGGCGGTCACATCCATGCTCGTTCGAAATATAACGATCGCGCTTGTGTCCGTCGTCGCAATGTAAAAAAGCGGTTCGTCGGGCGAGCTCGTCACCACCGGATGACTTGAGCTCGGCGAAGAGGATCCTCCTCCCGACGATGGAGCGTTCGGAGCAGCCCCTCCGGAAGAAGGCGCGGGATGCAGATACCCGGCATCAAATAAGCCGTAGCTCGCGCTCGCCAGTCTCCCCGTGCCCGTTTCTCCGAGCGCCGACTCTACCTTATACGTTGCGCTTGCGCCAAATCCTCCGGCAAAATTAATGCTATCGGATTGGATCTTGTAGGCGCTTGATGAACGGACCTGTGCAAAAGAAAGAGAAGGAACAAGCATGATAAGAAGAGAAGCTGCAATAAGTTTTTTAAAAGAGGAGATCATTGCGTTTTGGATTGTATGGGAACAAGGACATATGTATATCCCCGAGTGTCGTCTCCGGGATGAAAAACGGGGGTGATCACGCCTGAATCTCCGCTCGTATCGGCGAGCACCGCCACCGGATCCGAGAAGGCGCTCTGTATGCGGGCTACCTCGGCGTCATGATTTTCATCTGTCGGCAAGACCACGAGG
Organism: Parcubacteria group bacterium; assembly: GCA_028286565.1. Lineage (GTDB taxonomy): Bacteria > Patescibacteriota > Minisyncoccia > Phycocordibacterales > Zambryskibacteraceae > JAIFWN01. The sequence continues at coordinate 40,295 of JAQBRH010000006.1, read as the reverse complement.
CCTCCCGCAGTTTGCGCCTCGGTGACCAAGGGCTCGCCGGTAAGAGCGGGCACTACTTTTGGCTCAAAGCCGAGCATTTTTCTAAGGAACGGCGCCATCTCAATATTGAAAAGCCCCAGGATCGAGGCGGCATGATTTGATCCGGTTTCCAAAACGGCCATTGAAGACGCGACACCACTATTAAACTTGTCAGAAAGTCTGGGGGAGGCATGCTCCATCAAGGGCAGACTCGAGATAATGAGTGTAATCACTGCAACAGCGATCGCGGTACGCTGAACGAAATTACCTTTTCTTATAGGGCTACTATGGGGTTTTGAAAGCTCGGGTAGCCGAGGTTGTACATCCTGCTCATATTTGAAAAAGGTTCTCAGAGGCATAGCGGTCTCTTCGGCCGCGGCCTTTTGCATCAAAGGAATTTCTTCATTTGCGGCAAGCAGATCCTCATATTCAATTTTTGCCTGAGAAGGAACTTCTGTCTGGAAATTATTCTGAGATTTTTCCTTTTTTATTTTTCTGCCTTTTTTATGGGCAAGGAGAGAATCATAGTCAACATACCAAGAACGGCCGATCATGCGGCCGGGAACTTTTCCGGTTCGAATCAACGCGCCAATATAATCCTGAGCATAACTTAGCTTTTCTGCAGCTCGGCTTGCCGAGATATATTCCTTACCATCGAAAGAAAGACCTTTATTCATCAACATAAATTATAAATCTCGGCTCATCAATATCAAAACCCATTTCAGGCAAAAATGGGGATAGCCGATGAGCATATACAGAATAATTTTAATTTAGAACTTCCTTACGATATGCAATGAAATAGCCGTTTCTCAACGATTAATTAAACTAGCATAGGCAGAACAGGCACAATAAATTTCAGGTAATTTTTGAAAGCGAGTTTATCAACACTTAAACCTTATTAGAGCTTGTTAAATTGTGATACTATATTTATAGAAGATTATCAATGTTTATGCATCTAAACCAATGAAAGAAATTTACTTTTCAATTAAGGAGGCTGCCGAGATACTTGGAGTGTCTCCCCTCACCCTAAGGAACTGGGACAAGCTTGGCAAGTTCAAAGCCAACAGGCATCCCATGAACAATTACCGGGTCTACAAGCTCTCCGCACTAGAGCACGTTATCGAAGATATTGAAGGAGGGACCACGAAGTCGAACGCCGAGAAAAGGATCAAGAAACTGATGATCCAGCACCTTGAGGACGAGAAATAAAAACACTCTCCCGAATGGGAGAGTGTTTTTATTTGGGGACTATGCGAGCATCTCTTCGAGGACACCCTTCAGCACCCCGGGGTTTGCGCTCCCCTTGGAAGCCTTCATGCCTTGGCCAACAAGGAACTGGAGCGATGAGACTTTGCCGTTCTTATATTCCTGCACCGCAGCGGCGTTCTCGGCGATAACTTTTTCTGCTATTAATTTTAATTCTCCCGCATCGCTTTTTTGGATGAGTCCTTTTTCTTCAGCGATCTTTTTCGGATCACCGTCGTTCTCATGTAAATATTTCAAGATATCTTTCGCGCCGCGGGATGAAATTTCTTCCCCATGGATCATGCGGATCACTTCTTTGAAGCTCTCAGGATCGATCGGCTCTTTGAGGTCGGACAAGATGTAGTTCGAGGCGAGCTGGTACATCTCCTTCTCGAGGCTCGGGGCGACTGTTTCAAAATATGCGCCCCAGGCGCGGTCTCGGACATAGAATTCGACGTCCTCGGATTTGATCCCGAATTCCCTCAGGAATCGCTCTCGCTTCTGCCACGGAAGCTCCGGAAGGGAGGCCCTGAGGGCTTCGGTAGAAAATTCCGGCATCTCGCGCACAAAAAGCTTGGGTAGATCCGGGTCGGGAAAATAGCGATAATCATGGGAATCTTCTTTGGCTCTCTGAGAGAACGTCGCCTCTTTGTTCTCATCCCATCCGCGGGTTTCTTGCATGACCTTCTCCCCTTTCTCAAGGAGAGCTACGTGCCGTTCGATCTCATAGCGGATGGATTTTTCCACGGCCTTAAAGGAGTTCAAATTCTTTACTTCGACCTTTGTGCCGAGCGTATCATCCTTGGATACGGAGATGTTCGCTTCGACGCGCATCTCGCCTTTTTCCATATTGGCAAAGCTTGCCCCGAGGTAGATGAGGAGCAGTTGAAGCTCTTTGGCAAAGCGCGCCGCACTTTCCGCATCGTGAATAACGGGTTCCGTTACCAGCTCCATAAGCGGCACTCCGGCTCGATTAAAATCAAGAAGACTTTGATCCCCGGTATCGTGCGTTGACTTGGCTGTATCTTCTTCAAGATGCACTCGAGTCAGCGCCACTCCCGCGATCTCTCCGCCCTTCACGAGGGGGTACGCGTATTGGCTGATCTGGTAGCCCTTTGGGATATCCGGATAAAAATAATTTTTGCGATCGAATTCTGTATAATCCGCGAGCTCCCCTCCCACGGCGGTTCCAAGCGAAAGCACAAGGCGCACCGCCTCTTTATTTATGACCGGGAGAGTTCCCGGGTAGCCCATGCATACGGGACAGATATTTGCGTTCGCCCGCTTCTCTTCCGTATCGTTTTTTGAGCTACAAAACATCTTCGTTTTAGTACGAAGCTCTGCGTGGATCTCTAGGCCGACCGTGGGGGTATATCCGCTCATGTCTTCTGTGAAAGTATATCCTTAAAAGCTTTTATGAGCGTATCATCAATCACCGACATTGGGTAGACTTCCTTCCCCAAGGTTCGAAGCGCCTCCAGCTTGGCTTCCCTCTCCGCATCATTCACCATATCCACTTTAGTCAAAAGGATGATCTCAGGCTTCTTGAGAATTGCTTTGTTATAGAGTTCCAATTCACGTTGTACAACCTTATAAGTCTCTAATGGATCTTGCTCTTCTGAGGATATAAGGTGTATCAACCCTTTAGTACGTTTTATATGCCTTAAGAACTTATGACCAAGGCCCTTGCCCTCGGCGGCTCCTTCAATGAGCCCCGGGATGTCCCCGATGATAGCCCCGTACATATCTCCCAGGGACGGCTCGAGAGTAGTGAACGGGAAGGCTCCCACCTTAGAACGCGCTCGAGTAAGGGCATTCAAGAGACTCGACTTCCCTGCGTTTGGCAACCCGATGAGGCCAAAGTCAACCGCCAGTTCGACCTCAATATGGAAATCCGCTTCTTCTCCTTCAACCCCGAGGGTCGTCTCTACAGGGCTCGTGTTCGTCGACGATCTGAAATGCTCGTTCCCCAGCCCTCCGCGTCCGCCTGAAAGAAGTTTGATCCTTTGACCGTCTTCCATGAGCTCAAAGACGTGGCCCGTTTCCTGATTTGTGATAATGGAGCCGATCGGAAATTTTATTTCTATATCTTCCCCGTCGCCTCCGTGCCATGTATTTTTTGCTCCGTCTTCTCCGCGCTTGGCTTCAAATATTTTTTCTTTTCTATACGATGACAGGATGCCGATGTCGCGAATGGCTACGGCGAACACATCGCCGCCCTTGCCGCCGTTCCCGCCCGAAGGGCCGCCGAGGTCTTTGCCTTTCTCATGGAGCCAGCGTTCAACCCCGTCTCCTCCGCGTCCGGCTTTTAGATGTAATGATATTTCGTCGATGAACATATGCGTACCTTATGCGTTTAAAGCGATCTCCGCAAGCTTCATGGCTCCTTCTTTAGAATTTGCAGTAGTAATGAATCGGCCGTTGTGGCAGAAGCAAGCATCGGGGACCCCGGTCACCTTCGCTAATTCCTTTGCTGATTTGCCCACCCACGCATAGGGAAAAAGTTTTTTTCTTTCAAAGCCGAAATTTTTTACCGGCACTCCCTTGGTCCCCCAGTTACCCTCCTTTCTTGGATAGACGACAAACATCGCTTCGGGAGTGGGGGCAAGTACCGGTTCCCAGGGAAGATCTTTATCCAAAACGATGATCCGCTTGTCTACGGCACTGTCATATATTTTGCGCACTTCCTTCATACCGATGGCCCGCTCCTCGGCCTTCGTGATCTCTCTCTCCAGAACCCCCTTAGCTTGCTCGACCGCCGACATAAAGGCCTCGTTAATACGGTTTTCGGATCGATCATCATAGCTCAAGAATGAATAGATGAAATCTCGAATGGTATATGGCTCGATACCTTCAAACTTTGGTTCATAGATCGACACCCCATTGTCCGGTCCGTCTATCGGGATGACCAATTTTTCTTCGATGATATCCTTTCCGTCTCGAGCCAAACGAAAGCCGTACTCCCTCCAGACAAGGCCGAAAGAAGCATATGGGATGCCGTTTGGACGCACGTCCGCTCCTCCTTCCTGATGGTGATCAAAGCGCAGACTCTCAGAATCATATTCCATCCCCACATCAATCGCTATGTCCGCCGCTTTGATCACTTCCATATCACGCGAACGGATGACCTTAGCGTCCGGATATACCAACAGGACCGTCGCAACGGCGAAAACTTCGTCAATATGGAACATGCCGCTGTGGGTAACGATCGTTTTCATGACATTCTTTTATATAAGCGGCGGCAAAGGGCGATAAGAAGAAGCCCAACAGCCACGGTGAGGGCCATGGTCGGGATAGTGATGTAGCCGAACTCATTCACGAATACCTTGGCGCACGCGGCGCCTTCTGCCGTGCACGGAAGCACGGAGTGAGTTCCTCCGAGCTGGATATACGAATGATAAAGCGCCACCGCTCCGGCCAGGGTTGAAAGAACGACACTGTAGGCAAACACTCCTCCATCCCGTTTGTAGAGAGCGATGCCGAACAAAACGACCTGCGGGTACAAGAATATCCTCTGCCACCAACAGAGCTCGCACGGCGCATAGCCGACGACGCCCGAGTAGAGAAGGCTCCCGACGACCGCACTAAGGGCGGCCAGGAATCCGAGCACGAGCGCGTGCCGGCCGATGAATTCGACGAGAGGTCTGCCCCATGATCTATAGAAAACGGCGGCGAGAATGATAACCACGAAGACCGCGTGGGCGACAATGGTAGCATACGAAAAAAGAGGCGTAATGAGGGTAGACATAAATAATATGTATTATGCGGCCGGAAGTTCGCAGGAACTCTTAGAGGAGAGGGTTTCGAACGTTTGTTCTCCGGTCAGGCGATCGCCGTTCGGGAAGACCCATGTAGGATAGCTCGCGATCTTTGCCGCATTGCAGGTCTCATTCTGAGAATTGCCGTCCGGATTCGAACACTCAACATACGGAAGAAGTTTCTGTGCGCTGCCGAAGAGGGCTTTCTGAGCCTGGCAATGAGGACACCAGAACGCGCCGTAAAAGGTCACCCCCTTGTCTTTCAAGCATGTTGCGAATGAATCATATTTTGAAACGACCTGCCTCCCCGGCGTACGAACGAGCCATACTACAAATCCGATAAAAGCGACGAGAACGACGAGCCATATAATATGTTGTTTCTTCATATTCGTATTATAGATTAAATAAATGAGTGAAGACAGCTTCCCCGCCCATGCGCAAGATCACAAGCGTCAGCATGACCCGGATGAAGATGCCAAAAAATGTGAGAAAAGCATACTTCCACGGCTTCATTCGGATGATCCCCGCCACAAGGGTTATCGGCATGGTGGGCATCAAAGGCGTCGCCCTGAAGAAAAGGAACAAGAGTTCGTCGTACCAGTTGTTCTTGAACTTGTCCTCGAATTTTTCGAACTGGCCTCCTTTTAGACGTAGCCGGGTCTTTAATCCTTCCAGGGCCGGCCTGCCCCCGGCATATGCCGCCCCATAGATCACAAAGGACCCGACGGTCGTACCAAGGGCAATCGGAAGCCCTACATAGAAGACGAGGGTCGCGAGCGTCGACCACGTGATCGGGTTTTTCAAAAATAAAAGCTCGCCGACGAGGATCAATGACGACGGGATGGGAGCAATGATCTCATCGATGCCCGAGACCAAAAAAAGTCCGACCGCTCCCCAAAGCCCTGGTTCTAATACCAAGTGACGGAGGAATTCGGTCATTAGCCTTTATGATGAGGAGCATTAATCAGCCCACATTGCTTGTATTTGTAGGACTTGCCCGTCTCCGGATTGACGGCTCCGCACGGGCACGGATCATTCCTGCCTATCATCTCGCCCGGCATGGAACGGAGAGTATCCGCCACTGCGGCGGCATCGAGCTCGATCGTTGTGGCCCGTACGCCGCTGAAGGCTTCGGGCTCGAGCACGGCCAAGAATTCTCCGACTTGCCGCGCGATCGAAGATTCCATGTTTTTGAAGTATTGCAGCCCCTCTCTTTTGTACTCAACAAGCGGATCGCGCTGGCCATAGGCGCGGAGATTCACCGAGTTTCTGAGATAATCCATCATTTCCAAATGATCGACCCAGAACATGTCGATAGTTTGGAGGATCACCCTCTGGAGCGCTTCGGCGATCTCCGGCTTCTCCAGGGCTTCGCGCTTGGCTTCGATCTTTCCGGCCGTACCCTCGTCTACGAGCGAGATCACCTCGTCGAGGTATGCGTCGATCTCGGCCTTTCCTCCGGTCAAGATGCCTCGGCGCCTGTTGTAAATAATGCTTCGCTGGTAGTTCAAGACATCGTCGAACTCCAAGACGTGCTTGCGGGCGTCGAAGTTGAATCCTTCGATCTTTTCCTGAGCCTTCTCCAAAGAATTCGTGATGAGCTTATTCTCGATGGCCTCGTCTTCGGGGATGTTGAACCTGCCCATCATCGTCTTGATGGCATCGGTCGCAAATATCCTCATGAGCGAGTCCTCCAGAGAAACGAAGAATTGCGTTTCTCCGGGATCCCCTTGCCTGCCGGATCGCCCTCGCAGCTGGTTGTCGATCCTGCGCGCGTCGTGCCTCTCGGTGCCCAAGACAAAGAGCCCGCCGAGGGATCGGATCTCCTCTTGGGATTCGGGCGTACCCGGGTTGCCTCCGAGCTTGATATCCACTCCGCGGCCCGCCATGTTGGTGGCGATGGTGACGGCTCCGCGCTTGCCGGCCTGAGCGATGATCTCTCCTTCGCGCTCATAGACGCTCGCATTCTTGGCGTTCAGGATCTCATGCTTGATGCCTTCGCCCGTGAGGTATTGGGAAAGGAGCTCGTTGTTCTCGATCGACACAGTGCCGATAAGGACGGGCTGGCCTCCTTCGTTCACTTCCTTCACTTTTTTGGCCACGGCTTTCATCTTGCCCGCTTGAGTTTGGAAAATAAGATCGTTGTGGTCGATGCGGGCCACAGATTTGTTGGTCGGGATGACATACACTTCGAGCCCGTAGACCTTATAAAACTCTTCTTTGGAGGTCATGGCGGTGCCGGTCATGCCGGCGAGCTTCTTGTACATCCTGAAATAGTTCTGGAAGGTGATCGAGGCGAACGTGCGTGACTCCTCCTTTATATTCACCCCTTCTTTGGCTTCGATAGCCTGATGAAGGCCTTCGGACCATCGGCGGCCGGGCTGGATGCGTCCGGTGAATTCGTCGACGATCAGCACTTCACCATCTTTCACCACGTATTCATCGTCTTTATGGAACAGCGCCTTGGCTCGAACTGCGGTCTCGAGGTGGTGGACGTACTTCACTCCTCCTTCGGTATAGATATTTTCAAGACCGAGGATGGATTCGGCCTTGGTGATGCCCGCATCCGTCAAACTGATCGATTTCAACTTTTCATCTACGACAAAGTCCTCCTCCGGGATCATCTTCTCGGCTACGGCTGCAAACTTGCCGTAGAGGTCCCCCGCCGCTCCGGTGTTCGAAGAGATGATAAGAGGAGTGCGGGCCTCGTCGATAAGGATGGAGTCGATCTCGTCGACGATGGCAAAAGCGAACTCTCTTTGGGACAGGTCCTGCCTTCTATATATAAGGTTATCGCGGAGGTAATCGAAGCCGAACTCGTTGTTCGTCCCGTACGTGATGTCCGCCCTATAGGCCTCCTGCTTGGTGGCCGGCCTCAAAAATTCGTGCACTACATGGAACGATCCCGTCTCATCGCGCTCTTCATCGGCGCTTTCCCCCTGGCTGATGTGAGCCGGGTCATACAAAAATGAGGCCGCGTGGTTCAATACGCCGACGGAGAGTCCGAGGTATGAATAGATCTGGCCCATCCACACGGCATCGCGCCTGGACAGGTAGTCGTTCACCGTCACCACATGGACGCCCGAGCCCGTGAGGGCGTTCAGGTAGGCGGGAAGCGTAGCCACTAAGGTCTTGCCTTCTCCGGTGCGCATTTCGGCGATGCCGCCCTTGTGCATGGCGATGCCTCCCAATAATTGAACATCAAAATGCCGCTGGCCGAGTGTTCGCTTTGATGCCTCGCGGACGGCCGCAAAGGCTTCGGCCAAAAGATCGTCGAGACTCGCGCCTTTTGCCAAACGCTCCTTGAACTCCGCGGTCTTCCCTTTCATCTCCGCTGAGGAGAGTTTCGAATACGGTTCTTCGAATGAATTGATCTGTGCCACAAGAGGCCCCCACGAGCGGAGCTTTTTTTCTTCTGGTCCTGTGAATAGTGAGCCAAAAAGTCCCATAAGAACGCTATTTTAGCATATGTGAAGCCTTTTTACATAGAAAAACACCTCCTTGCGGGGAGGTGGTTTTCGTTAGCCTTGAAGACTATGCTCGCTTCTTTGAAGACTTCTTTGCCTTCTTCTTAGGAGCTGCCTTTTTCTTAGCTTTCTTTTTTGCTGCCATGATGTTGTTTGGTCCGTACGGACACAAATTACTGGTAAGGTCGCAGAGAAATATTTTTTGCAACTTTCGAAACAAAAATATTTTTCTACGTGCGACTCGTTAATAATTATCGTACGTCGCACACATGCATACAAGAGAACTTTTAAAAAATGTGTGGATAACTTTTTTATTTTCAAAAATATTTTTTGAATTTATTTTTCAAAAATATTTTCTAAAAAGTTTTAAGCGCCCGCCGCGCGTCTTTCGCTGCGGAAATGTCCGGAACAAAAAACCCGCCGAAGCGGGTTGGTTGTTTATTTTATCGTTCCGTCTTGAATGCCTTTGATGTATTGGTCGGCTTGGGATTTGGCTCCCGGGATCTTATCCCCCATTTCTTTGAGCGTCTGTAGAGCCATGGTTTTGTTGCCCATCTTCAAATATGCGGCGGCCAGAGAGGTATAGGCCTGCGGATCATTCGGATAATACTCTACTTTTTTCCGAAGGAAGGCGACGAGCTCGGCGAGGCGATTGGTGTTGAGAAGCGCCCCGGCAATGCGGTCATCGCTCGTAAGATCCTTTTCCGGAATGCCCCCAGACAGCTCGTTCGCAAGCTTGTTGTCGCCGGCGTAGATCGCTCCGATGAGATACAGGCGCTTGGCTTCGCCGTATTCGGGCGCCATCTCATACGCCTGCTTGAAGGCCCCAAGAGCGCCCGCATAATCTTTCTTGCCTAAGAGCACTTCCCCTATCTCAAAGTAGACAACCTGCTTGCCCGGAATAAGTTGCTTTGCCCGGGTAAGATATTTCAACGCCTCGTCTGAGAATCCGGTCTTTAGGAAGAAGATCCCGGCAATGATCTGATATCGGGCATCGCCGCTAAACTCCGCAGCCTGATCTTCAACAGCCTGCTTGGCGAAGGTGAAGTATGCGTTCTTTTCTTCCGTGGACAAACCGCTTTGGAGCACGCTTTCGGCGGAGGAAGTGATCCATTCGACCGTCTCGGGCCGGCCAAGCCGAGTGCTATAGGCGCTTTTAAAATCGGCGAGAGAGTTCGCTATTGCTCCATTATCGCCCTGCGAATCCTGGAGCGCTTGAATGAGCGTGGCGTTCGCCATCATCGGGCGAATGTTCCATACATAGAGGATGCATCCGGCCGCGATGATAACGAGCGGCAGGGCGAAGGTCATGGCGCTCTCTTCGCTTACCCCTTTCTGTTCCGGGCGGACACCGCGCGCGGTGTGAGTATGCGCGAACGCCAGGATCGAGATGAACATGATATAGCTCACCAGATGATCGAAGACGAAGAGGTTGTGGAAGAAATATGCCGCCAAGAGTCCCGTTAAGATGGACTTGTCTATATAGGAGAGATCGCGGGCCTTTTTCCAGACACCGTATAAGAAGACGGCGTAGAGCGAGAGATAGGCCAGGAGCCCCAAAAGGCCTCCCGCCACTCCCCAATCGAGGAAAATGTTGTGGGCGCGGTCGAACCAGGGCTCGAGCCTATACATCTTTGGGTCGTAATGCTCGTTAAAGATATAGTTGAAATTGTCCTGTCCCCATCCGAGGAGAGGCTTCTCTTGTATCCCTTGAAGCGCCATCGGCCAGACGAATGAGCGCCCTTCGGTCTTTATCTCAGCGGCGTTGATCGACGAGAAGCGCGAGAGCACAGGGCTATTCGTCACAAACGACGCGGTGCGAACGAGGTAGAATCCTCCGAGCAGTACGACAATGCCGACGATCGTCCCTATGCTCCACTTACGGATAGTGGCTGACTCTTTGTTTCGTATATTAAGGAGAGCGATGAGCAGGAAGCCGCCGATGACCCCGAGGATGGCCCCGCGGGTCGCCGTATAGTAGAGCACCACGAGCTCGAGAAAGACGAGGATACTATATATATAGCGAAGCGCGGTGTTCCCCTTGGCGCGGACCGCATATATGAAGGCGATGAAAATATTGAAGAGAAGGTAGACCGCAAGGTAGGCTGCGTTCCCTAGCGTCCCATCCACGCGCACGCCTCCTTGATGGATAGCGGTAATTCCGAGGAGCTGAGAGAAGCAGTAGAGCACCATGATGAACGAAGCGATGAGGTTCGCATTCCACCACCAATTCCATTCTTTCTCCTTGAAGAACGATCCTATGATGAGGAAGAACGCTCCGAGGTGGAGAAGAGTGATGAATCCTTCCATGCGTTCGTAGTTCGACCAGAAGCTCTTCAGAGGCGCCACGCCGAAGAGATCGGCTACCCCGATGATGGCGATGAAAGCGAGGAGGGCGTAGAGGATGAGCGATCTTTTAGGCCTATATTCCGGAGCGACGAGGGCAAGGAGCACCCAGGCGGCGAACACGACCTCGACGATGATCCTCCAAGCGAAAGCCTTGGTGGTAATAAAGGGGAAGAAAAAGTTGCCGGACACGAGGAATGGGACGAACGGCACAAGGAAAAGCCCTATATAGATGATGTTTTTCAGATATTTTTGCATTTGGCCATTATACCCCAAATCAATGGGTAATTTTCTTTGCATGCCGTGGGCTTGAAATTAAAGATTAAAGTGCTATAGTTTTGCCGGACCTACGTACCAACTACACCACTCAACGGAGAATATCGTGCAGAAAAGAGCCTTGGTTTGCGGAGCCGGAGGATTCATTGGCCACAACATGGTCAAGTTCCTGAAGACAGAAGGATGGCAGGTTGTGGGAGCGGATCTGGAGGAACCGTCCTTCGAAGACACGCCGGCCGATGATTTTCATCTCGTCGACCTGAGGGACCCCCGATACGTCGGCGCCCTCATCGATCGCGGACACTCGTTCGACCGCGTGTACCAGTTCGCCGCCGACATGGGCGGAGCCGGACACGTGTTCACGGGAGACAATGACGCGGAGATCCTCGTGAACTCCGCACTCATCAACATGCATGTCCTCCGTCGCCTCATGGAGGCCAAGTTCGACGGCCTCGTCTTCTACTCTTCCTCGGTGTGCATCTACCCAGATGACGTCGAAGGACACGAGGAGGACGCCTACCCGGTTCATCCCCCTTCGAACTACGGCTACGAGAAGATGTACAGCGAGCGCATGTACAAGGCGTTCGCGGACAATCACGGTCTGAAGATCCGCGTGGCCCGTTTCCACAACTGTTTCGGACCGGGCGGAGTATTCGATGGAGGCCGGGAGAAATCCCCCGCCGCCATTTCCCGCAAGGTGGCTATGGCCGAAGACGGCGGGGAGATCGAGATCTGGGGCAACGGCGAACAGCTTCGTCCGTTCATCTACATCGACGATCTCCTCGACGGCATCGAAGCTCTGATGACGTCAAACTTCGAAGGCCCCGTGAATCTCGGGCCGGACGATTCGCAGTCGATCACCATCAACGGCTTGGTGGACATCATCTCCGAAGCGGCCGGCAAGACCCTGGTCAAGAAGTACATTCAGGGTCCGACCGGCGGCCAGATCAGGCACGCGTCGAACGATCTGGCGCAGGATAAGCTCGGATGGAAGCCGAGGCGCGACCTTCGCAAATCCCTCGCCGCGACCTATCACTGGGTCGAGTCGAGGATCAAGCAGGGATCTCTGGTGTAGCACCCCGACTTCGGTCGGGTTTTTTTATTGGAAAATATGCTTATTTCTGCTACAATAACCGGGCAATATGGCCACACAAAAGGCGGAAATAACGGTCATCCGGCCCAAAAAGACCTTTAGCTTAGGGGACCTTCGAGAGATCTGGCAGTACAAGGAACTCTTGTACTTTTTCACATGGAGAGACCTCAAGGTCCGCTATAAACAGACAGCCATCGGCGTCGCCTGGGCGATCTTCCAGCCGTTCATGACCATGATTGTTTTCTCGGTCTTTTTCGGCAGGCTCCTCAAGGTTCCGTCCGACGGCGTTCCGTATCCGATCTTTGTCTACACCGGGCTCCTCTTCTGGCAATTTTTCTCCGGCGCACTTTCTGAAACTTCGAACGTGCTCTTGGGCAACCAATCGATCATCACTAAAGTATATTTCCCCCGCCTCATCCTTCCGCTCTCGGCGGTCATCACTCAGCTCGTCGACTTCTTGGTGGCGACGGCCATGCTCATCGCCCTCATGTTCTATTATCATTACACTCCCCATCTCGCCGGACTCTTCATCCTTCCTCTCCTTCTCCTGATCACGTTCCTCGCATCCGTCGGCGGAGGTCTCTTCTTGGCCTCGATCAATGTGAAATACAGGGATGTCCGCTACATCCTTCCTTATTTTATCCAGCTCCTCCTCTACATCACGCCGGTCATCTATCCCGCTTCTATCGCCGGCAAATATTCGTGGATACTCGCGATCAATCCGATGACCGGCGTGATCAAAGCCGCCCGCGGGGCCATCCTCGGGACAGAGCCGATCAACTGGCTTCTCCTCGGCATTTCGCTCGTCGCCGTATCCGTCCTCATGACCATCGGAGTCTACTTCTTCAAGAAGACGGAGAGATATTTCGCCGATATTGTATAAACCATGAACGAACCGATCATCACAGTTACAGGCCTTTCGAAGAAATACAACATCACGCATCAGCGCGGCGGCTATATCGCTTTGCGCGATATCATCGCGAACGCGTTCAGAAATCCTTTTAGGTTCTTAAAATCCAAGGCGAAGTCGATGATCGGCCGAGAAACCCAGGAAGAGTTCTGGGCCTTGAAGGGCATCGATTTCGAAGTGATGAAGGGCGAAGCTATCGGCATCATCGGTTCGAACGGTGCCGGCAAATCAACGCTTTTAAAGATCCTCTCAAAGATCACTCCTCCGACCGAAGGAGAGGTCGTTCTCCGCGGACGGGTCGCTTCCCTCCTTGAGGTCGGCACAGGGTTCCATCCCGAGCTCTCCGGTCGCGAGAACATCCTTCTCAACGGCGCCATCCTCGGCATGACTCGAAAAGAGATCGCTTCAAAGTTCGACGACATCGTGAAGTTCTCGGGCGTCGAGAAGTTCATCGACACGCCGGTCAAGCGATATTCATCGGGCATGTATGTCCGCCTGGCCTTCTCCGTCGCCGCTCATATGGAACCGGACATCCTCATCGTCGACGAAGTGCTCGCCGTCGGAGACGCGGAGTTCCAGAAGAAATGCTTGGGCAAGATGGACGAGGTCACTCAGACCGCGCACCGCACCGTCCTCTTCGTCTCGCACAACATGTCCGCCATCCAGAAGCTCTGCAAGCGCACCATCCTCCTCGAGCACGGCAAGGTCAAGATGATCGGCAAGACAGATGAAGTGATCGCCGCATATCTCGAGTCGAATCCCCTTACCCAGGAAGGAAGCCTGAAGACGCGAAAGGACAGGAGAGGCGAAGGCAACATAAAGCTCTCTTCTTTCTTCGTAGAGAACGAGAAGGGAGAGCGGGTGAATAACATTTTCTCAGGAGGCCTCTATACGTTGTGCTTTGGCTATGAGACAAAGGACGGCAGAGAAGCACACGACCTCAGTGTCGCCTCTGCGATCACGGGACCGGACAACGCCCCGCTTTCCCTGAACTGGTCCCGATATACGAACGAAGACAAGAATACGGCGCCGGCCAAAGGGATTATCCGCTGCGAGATCAGACAGAAATTCCCTTTCGCTCCCGGGCTCTATCACATCTCGGCTAATCTCTTTAGCGGAGAGACCATCCAAGATTACATAAAGAACCTCGGGGTCTTTGAAGTGCAGGAAGGGAACTTCTACGGCACCGGAGCAGACATCAAGCACAGCCCCATCCTTCTCGAACAGCACTGGAGCATTAAAGAGGAATAATATGAAGGAGCTTTCTACTCCGGTTCTTCTCATAGCATTCAATCGCCCGGAAACTACTCAAAAGATCTTTAATGAGATCAGGAAGGCCGGGCCAAAGAAGCTTTTTTTAGCGGTGGACGGGCCGAGAAGCACGCAACCCGGAGAAGCAGAAAAGGTCCGGACGGTCAGAGATATTGAGAAACAAGTGGATTGGGAATGCGAGGTTCACACATTATTTCGGGAAGAAAATCTCGGCTGCAGGCTGGGAGTAAGCGGGGCCATTACGTGGTTCTTTGAGAATGTCGACGAAGGCATCATCCTCGAAGACGACTGCCTTCCGGATCCGACCTTCTTCAGGTATTGCGAAGAGCTTTTAGGAAAACACAGAGATGATGAGCGGATCATGCATATCGGAGGCAATAATTTCCAAGGCGGAAGCCATATGGGCGCGAGTTACTATTTTTCGATATATCCCCATATCTGGGGCTGGGCAACGTGGAAGAGAGCTTGGAAACATTATGATGTGCGCATGGCCTCATACCCGGCCTTTAAAGAAAGTGGGCAGTTGGAGGAGATCCTTCCGAACAGGGAGGCCCGAACCTATTGGCTGGAGATCTTTGATCGGTATTATGAAGGGCGAGGCAAGGATACGTGGGATTATCAATGGGTGTACGCGATCTGGTCTCATCGAGGGTTTTCGATCACTCCCAAAGAGAACTTGGTGATAAATATCGGGGTCGGCAGAGACGCGACCCACACCCGCGATCCGGACGCATTCCTTTCGAGACTGACTCTCGGAGCAGTCCCTTCTCCGCTGGTTCAGCCCACAACAACGGCATTGGACGAAGCAGCAGATGCACGTACTTTTTCCCGCTTCTTTCAGAGAAATATCGGAAGAAAACAAAAAATAAAAAATTTTATACAAAGATTCATATGAACACGCCCGTTCTCCTCATGGCCTTCACCCGGCTCGATACCGCTCAAAAGATCTTCAATGAGATCCGCCGCGTACAACCGAAGAGATTTTTTATGTATGTGGACGGACCGCGTGAGACTCACCCGGAGGACGGGCCTAAGCTCGAGGCGGTCAAAGATCTGCTGAAGCAGATCGATTGGGAATGTGAAGTAAAAACGATGTTCCCTGAAAAGAACATGGGATTCATGGAAGGCATGAGGGCGGCCATCTCTTGGTTTTTCGATCATGTGGAAGAAGGGATGATCTTTGAAGATGATTGCCTCCCCGACCCGACCTTCTTCCCCTTTGTCGAAGAAATGCTTGAGAAATACAGGGATGACGAAAGAGTGATGCATATCAGCGGAGACAATTTCCAATTCGGCAGAAAGCGAGGGAACGCAAGCTATTATTTCTCGGTCTATCCGAACAGCTGGGGCTGGGCAACCTGGAAAAGAGCCTGGAAGCACGTTGATCCTGATATGAAGAGTTTTCCTCTCTTCAAGGAAAAGAGAACGATCCAGACCATCCTGTCGAGGACCGACGAGCAGCGGGTATGGATGGACACTTTCGAGAAATCGTATACCGGGACCTTTAAAACATGGGACTATGTATGGGTTTATACTATATTCGAGCGCGGAGGCCTTTGCGTCATGCCCAACGTGAACCTTATCTCGAACATAGGCTTCGGAGCTCACGGGACGCACACCTTATCAAGCGCGAGCATGTTCGCAAATATTCCGACGGAATCCATGATCTTTCCCCTGGTTCATCCTACCGAGATATCTCCCGACAAAGAGGCGGACCACTTCACATTTAAAAATCTTTTTAAGCCAAAGAGGCAGCTCGGCAGAAAACTGAAATCATTCATGTTTAAGATCACTCCGCGCAGAATCAAAGACATCGTCAAGACAATGCTCGGACCGAAGGGCGATCTGGAAGGCCGGCTTCAGAGAAAGTATGCGGACTTCACGATGATCCCCAAGAAAATATTTGTGGAAAATCTGCGTCTCGCTCTGAGATTTGCGGATATCAAAGGCTCCGTCGTCGAATGCGGTGTCTGGCGAGGAGGCATGAGTGCGGGTCTGGCGGAACTTTTAGGATCCGGCCGTTCATACCACCTCTTTGACAGCTTTGAGGGCTTGCCGCCGGCCCAAGAGGTGGATGGACAGGCGGCCAAAGCCTGGCAGAGTGACAAAAACTCTCCGATATATTTCGACAACTGCAAGGCTGAAATGACCTTCGCGGAGAACGCCATGAGAATGTCCGGAGCGAAAAATGTGCGAATCATCAAGGGCTGGTTCAACGAAACTCTCCCGAACTTCACCTCCGACGAACCCATAGCGATCCTCCGTCTCGATGGAGATTGGTACGAATCCACGCGCACATGTTTGGAGAACCTCTATCCTCGCGTTGCCAAGGGAGGAGCGGTGATCATCGATGATTATGACACATGGGAAGGATGCCGGAAGGCGGTAGAAGAGTATCGGAAGGGACAAGGGATACAGGAAGAAGTACAGCGGACTCCGAACGGTGTCTGTTATATGATAAAGAAATGACGATCATCTCTCCCCTCACCGGCTCAGATGCAAAAAAGATCAAAGATATTCCTGTTCAAGACATTGTCCGGGGATACAAGGACGAGCTTGCTATTGATGTCCAAAAATATTTTAAGGATTTGGACTCGATAAGTATCTACGAAGACAGCACCGGATACCGATTTTATTATCCGCTCACTCTCGCCGGAGACGGCGCATTTTACGAAGAGCTTGAGAGATATCCGTGGTACTACGTAGACACAAAGCTCGAGCATTCGGAAGCTATCAATTTCCTCGGTGATGCAAAAACCCTCCTTGAGATAGGGTGCGGCCGGGGAGAATTCCTACACAAGGCAAAAGAGAAAAATATCAACGTCACGGGGCTTGAGCTGAACGAAAACGCCGTACAGGCCGGGCAAGCCAAGGGATTCAACATTCTCCATGAATCGATCGAGGACCACGCGAAAGCCAACCCCCATGAATACGATGTCGTTTGCTCCTTCCAGGTCGCCGAGCACATCGCGAACATTGGGGCGTTCATGCAAGCATCCATCGATGCCCTTAAGCCCGGCGGCAAGCTTATCATCTGCGTTCCGAACAACGGCTCGGTGCTCTTTCATACGGGCAGAGACATTTTCCTCAATATGCCTCCGCATCACATGGGCATCTGGGATGCGCACTCGCTTGTCGCCCTCACTCGAGCTTTCCCTATCGCCCTCATTGATATACGCTCAGAATCTCTCCAGCCCCAGCACGTGCAGTTCGCCCGCAGAGTGGCCATGGAGTCGTTCGAAACAAAGCTTAAGAGAAGAGGCCTCGCCTGGATCCCGGGCCTTAGATTCATAGGCGACAAGATCCTCCGCTTAGGCGCTTACGCCCTCGCTCCGCACATCGTGGGCCACAGCATCACCGCGATATATAGAAAAATATAACCATGCCTAAATTCAAAAAAAAGATCAAACAATTTCCCTATGTCCAAGAATTATTGGCGGGATTTCGCACACTTGCAGTAAAGCATTCGATCTTTGAAAAGATAGGGCTCTTATCGTCTTTTTATATGGAACTGGCCGCGTACAAAAAACTCGGCAAGAACCCCGACTTCAACATGAGAAGGGAGAACCTGAAGCCCATGATCTTTGAGCGCCTCAGCGAAACCATCGTTGATCCCACTTATTTTTATCAGGACGCCTGGTGCGCCGGAAAGATATTCCAAGCATCGCCAGACCATCACGTGGACGTCGGTTCGGAAACAGGATTTGTGGGCATTGTCTCTCAGTTTGTACCTACTACCATGGTCGACATCCGCCCGGTCAACCTTTCCATGCCGGGATTCTCTTTCGTTAAGGGGGACATCCTGGCCATGCCCTTTCCAGATAATTCGGTCTCTTCTTTGTCTTCGATCTGCGTGGTGGAGCATATCGGACTCGGCAGGTTCGGGGACAGCTTAGACCCGTTCGGATCCGAAAAATCGGCTAAGGAGCTCTCGAGGATCCTCGCCCCGGGAGGCAACTTGTACATATCTCTCCCGGTAGATACAGAAAGCAGGATATACTTCAACGCTCACCGAGCATTCACCCGCGACCACGCCCTTCGCCTATTCCCGTCCCTAGAGCTTGCCGAGGAGAAATACATATACGGAAGGAATATCGTTGAGTCATATGATCCGACCAGCGGATTCGGTACAGGCATGTATCACTTTAAAAAATCAAAAGATCCGCGACCATGATAATCATCAGACACCTTAACCAGAGGAACTTCTACCGAGCGGTGTCGAGGCTTCTCTATGTGTTCGACTGGTCTTCCAAAAAAGAGTTTTATTCTCTCCTTAAACGCCATCAGGATCTCTTTAAGACCTATGAGAACGAGCGGCACGATCATACGAACTATATCCTTCCGATGTGGGAGCAGAACAAGCAGGAGATAAGCAGGAATTTCCTTGAAGATTTCAGCTACGGGTTTCTGAACAATCGGGTCATACGCATGGCCATGTTCATGGATTATGCCGGCGAGCAGCAGGAGAACGAACTTGACTACCTCGAATCGGTTATGGGAAAGCAAGAAATGAAAAGCTTAATAAAAGAAGACCGCGTCGGGCACCCGACCCTCACTAATTTCCGCTATTGGACCTCTCATAACTCCATTCATCATTTGTGCCATTTAGAAAAATTCATCGAGCACACAAAAACAGACCTGCTTAAGGTCAAGACCCTAGTGGAGTGGGGCGGAGGATACGGCAATATCGCGAGGATCTTTCGAAAAATCAACCCGGACACCACATATATAATTATTGATTTACCGATATTTTCCTTTATTCAGTCCCTGTACTTATCGACCGTGGAAGGCGCCGAAAATGTTAATCTTTTATTGGGGAAAGACTCTAGCATTCTTCCCGGCAAGATCAACATAGTCCCGCTTGAAGAAGGCATCCTTGAGCGCCTGGCTATCCGAAACGCCGATGTGTTCCTCAGCACCTGGGCCCTCAGCGAGTCTTCTTTGTACTCGATCGACAAAGTGGGATCTCTCTCGTTCTTTGGAGCGGATAAGCTTCTGTTGGCCCATCAGGCAAAATCAAATTCCACTCCTTACTCCGAAGAAATAATCGGGCGGATGGAAGACTACGCGATCACGCATCATGAAAAGATCCCTCTCCTAAAAAATAACTACTATCTGTTCGCAGCCAAGAAATGACCTATACCTTCTATACCATCTTCGATACTGAATTCTTGGCCAAAGGCCTCGCACTACACGACTCCCTCGTGCGGCATTGCCCTGGGGGGTTCACTCTCTGGGTCCTTTGTCTCGATGACAAATGCTTCTCGATCCTCAAGGAGCTTGGCCTGGCAAATACCCGCTTCCTCTCGCTTCAGGACATCGAGGATGCGGATCTCCTCGAGGCAAAGAAAACCCGCACTCTCCGCGAATACAGCTGGACCATGAAGCCTTCTGTGGCAAATTTTCTCTTTACAACGTATCCGAACATAGAAACCCTTTTTTATCTTGATAGCGATATCTATTTTTATCACTCGCCTCAGCCGATCTATGAGGAGTTCGAGGGCCACTCGGTTATCCTTTTTCCCCACAGGCTCCAAGGAGGAAAACAAGCCAAAGAAAATGATGTGGGCAAGTATAACGCCGGCATGATCATGTTCAGGAACGACACAAATGGCCGCGCCTGCCTTGAATGGTGGAGGCAGAAATGCAACGAATGGTGCTACCACAAAGAGGAGCCCGGCCGGCTCGGAGATCAAAAATACTTGGATTATTTCGCCGAACAATTTGAAGGGATACTGGTTTCGAAAAACCTCGGGGTCGATGTGGCGCCTTGGAACGTAAAGAATTATCGCGGGACGATAAAAAAACAGAACGGAACGATCATGGCTCTTGGGACTCCGCTTATCTGTTTCCACTTTTCCCTCTTTAACTTTTATTATCCCTCTCGCTTCATCCTTCCCAATGGTCCGACGACGAGTTTTGACTATACCCTTCCCGCTCCCGAAAAAACTCTCATGTATGATGAATATATTCATAAGATATTCAAGGAGATGAAACGGATACAAAAGATCCGACCCGGATTCAAAGAAGGATCTAAGCCGCGGCCGAATATGTTTAAACAAATTCGTCAAGATGTGGTTCCACTTATCCGTACTCTGCTACGAGGATCGGTGGGGGCCGGCCGTTCCTAAACCTGTTATAATGGTCCATCAATGAATACCAAAAGAATTTTAGTCACCGGAGGCCTCGGCTTTATAGGCTCAAATTTCATAGAAATGGCCTTGGAAAGGGGCTATAACGTCACAAACGTGGATAAAGTGACCTACGCCGCCAGGGACGACATAAGCTTCTCTAAGCATCCGAACTATACGTTCATTCGCGAAGATATCTCCGACCTCAAGAGTCTGCCTTCCGGTATCGAATATATAGTGAACTTCGCAGCCGAATCACACGTCGACAACTCCCTCGCGGCGAACGTCGTGTTCTTTAGATCGAACGTCCAAGGGGTGTACAACCTCCTCGACCTCATACGCGCAAAGGACAAAAAGGACCGACCCACTCTTATTCATATCTCCACCGATGAAGTGTACGGCGATCTCTTGCAAGGATCCGCCGCAGAGACCGACGCGCTTCATCCTTCGAGCCCGTACTCGGCCACCAAAGCCGCGGCCGATCAGCTCGTATTCGGCTGGGGCAGAAGCTATGGCATCAAATATCGCATCTGCCGCTCGGGCAACAACTACGGCTACGGGCAGTTCGCGGAGAAGCTTATCCCCCGCACCATTAAGCTTGCCCTCAAAGATCAGAAAATGATACTCCATGGGGACGGCTCATACACGCGCGAATGGATGCAGGTGCAAGACAACTGCGAAGGTATTTTTTTGGTAATGGAAAAGGGAGAAGACGGCGAGGTATACAACATTTCTACAAATGAGGAGCACTCGAACCTCGAAGTGGTCGAGATTATCCACGATGTTATGGGCATGCCAAAAGACTTTTATACCTTCGTCGAGAATCGGCCCGGCCAGGACCTCCGCTATTCGGTAAACTCCTCAAAGATCAGAGCTCTCGGATGGAAGCCGAAACACACTCTCCGGGAATATCTCCCCGAATATATCCGACTCTGCCAGATCAGAAATTCTACGGGCGGCGGTTCGAAAGCGGAAAGGTTCTTCCTCGGCCTCATCAAGGGACGATAGATGAAAAAGATAATCATTCTTGACCACAACGGCGGACGGCTCGCGAACCAGCTGTGGAATTTCATAAGCCTGTACGCATTTTCCCTAGAAAAAGGGTACTGCCTTGAGAATTATTCCTTTTGGAGATACGCGGAAGATTTTTCTATTCCCCTTCCGCGAAACCCGCTTGTCCGATCGCTTCTCTTTGGAAAGCTCATCCGGTACAAATGGTTTCGAATGCTCGGGATTCCGGACAGGTTTGTGAGAACAATGAAGTTCTTGTATCAAGAGAGGATCGTATCCGATAACTCTAGCCCTCTTTATCTGCCCCCCTCGGCCGAAGCGGATCCCTTCAGCTCCAAGGAATACTCGACCATATATACAAACGGCTGGCTCTTTAGGAATCCGATCGGCCTTCAAAAGCATAGGCAGGAGATCATTTCGTACTTTACGCCAAAGAAAGGCATTCTGCGCAGGATCAGTGAGAAGATAGCAAGGCTGAAGGAAAGCTCTGATCACATCGTCGGAGTGCACATCCGCCAGGGAGATTATAAAGTTTGGGAAGGAGGGCGGTATTATTTTGAACAGCCTGACGTTCGAATCATGCTCGACGAGTATCTCGCCTTTTCGGGCCGTCTCACCGAACGAACTATCTTTCTTATCTGTTCGGACGGCCCCGTCGATCTTCCTGTATTCGATGGGCTGCGGATCGAAGTGGCAAAAGGCACGCCAGTCGAGGACCTATACGCATTGGCTCATGCGGACAGCATCATGGGCTCGAATAGCACCTTTGGAGCCTATGCCTCATATTATGGGGACAAGCCTTTCATTGTCTTCAATAAAAGGATAGATTGGGACTATTATAAGGGAAAGGGCGGATATTTTGAGAACAAATACAGCACTCTCGTCCACTATTAGCATGAAAGACAAGAAGATCATCATTTTCGGAGGGAACGGCTATGTAGGCTCTCACCTGCGGGCTCGATTCGAGTCGCAGGGCGCCGTAGTAACAATCGAAGGCGATGTCACCAATAAGGCCGAAGTGTATTCCCTCATTCAAGGCAAGGACGTGATCATTAATTGTGCGGCGGTGGTCCAGGTAGGAGGAAAGTTCGATCCGTATCTTGACCTTGAGGTGAACCTCAGAGGATCTTTGAATATCCTTGAGGCAAGAAAAGAGAGCGGTTCTGAGGCGATTCATATTTCTATCGGAAGCAGGGCGCAATACGCGAAGCTTGAAGAAAAAGATCTGCCTGTTCGAGAAACGGGCCCTCAGGCACCGATCTCTCTCTACGGGATACATAAAATGACCGCGGAAGCATACGCTCATCTATACAACAGAGCATACGGCTTAAAAACGGTCTCTGTCCGCTTGCCGCAGGTATACGGACCGCACCGGGAAAATATGAGGATGACAAATCCGATAAATTTTTTCATAGACGAGATTATGAAAAATGAGAAGTTCTATCTGAACGGCTTTGGGAAAGACCTGAAGGACTTTATACATATCGACGACGTTGTTGCGGCATTCGAAAAGCTGGCCCTCCTTCCGTATCATCATGAGGTATACAACATCGGCTCCGGAGAAGGAACAACCCTCAAAGAAACGGCGGATATGATCATAGAAGAATGCGGAAGCGGAACCTATGAAGAACGACCCTTCCCGGCTGAACTCGAACCGTTCGAAATGGGCAGCAACTACCTCGACATCTCAAAGATCAAAGCCCTCGGCTGGAAGCCGGAAGTAAGCCTCCGAGACGGGATCAAAAATGTCATTAGTTCATACGGACCACGGTCATGAATTCCTGCAAAGTCTGCGGCACGGAGCTCCGCCTCTATAAGAAAGACATGTTCGACGATCGATACGGGTACCCAAAACCGTTCGACATATTCAAGTGCCCGGCCTGCGGTCTTTTGGAAACATTGCCTCCACTTACTCAGAGCGAAGTAGGTCCTTTGTATACGAATCATTATCCCTACAACGATGTGGATCCGAAAAAGATCCGCACCGGATTCAAGCCCGAATTGACGGAGCGTGAGCGCTTTCACAATTGGCTCCGAGGCAACCACCGCATCCACTACATGCTTCCTCCCGGCACTGGCCGCGTCCTCGACGTCGGCTGCGGAGACGGGCGCTCTCTTCTCCAACTGGAGGCCCTGGGCTACGAAGCCTGCGGTATTGAGGCGGATGAGAACATCCGCAGGATAAAGGACGAGCTTCGCCTCGATATCTACATCGGCACCATTGAAGACTACCCGTCCTTGCCCGAAAAGTTCGATATCATCATCGCGAACCAGCTCGTCGAGCACATCGTCGACCTGGAGAGCTTTATGAACGCCGCCCGCAAGCTCCTTACACCCGGAGGGACCATCATCATAAGTACGCCGAATGCCGGGAGCCTTCAGAGGAAACTCTTCGGCCGAGCCTGGGTCAATTGGCACATTCCCTATCATCAGCAGATCTTCACCAAAGGGTCCCTCCAAATCCTCCTTCAAAAACACGAGTTCAAAGTGAGAGAGACGAAGACCGTGAGCCCGACCGCCTGGACGCTTCACCACCTCTACGCGGTGCGCCATCCTCAAAAGATCGGCAAGAAAAATCCCTACTGGAGCGGAAAGCCAAAGGAAGAAAAGGCCGAGAAGGCGGCCGTGAAAAAAACATTTTCCTTAAAACCGTACGTCTTTAAAACGGTCGTTGCCCTCATCACGGTCTTTAATCGAACAACGGACCTCTTTGGCCTCGGAGATTGCCTCGTCATATATGCCACAAAAGAATGATCCGCATCATCCTCCCCGTATTCAATAGAAAAGAGCTGACCCTTGAATGCCTGGCTTCTTTATCTCTTCAAACATATAAAGATATCGAGATCACCGTCATTGACGACGGTTCGACGGACGGTTCGGTCGAAGAGATCAGAAGACTGTATCCGAAGGTGAATATTGTCAGCGGCCCCGGCGGGTGGTGGTGGGCCAAGTCCGTGAATATGGGCCTCCAAAGAGTTTTGCTTAAGAGCATCAAAGGAGATGCCATCCTTATCATGAACAACGATACCGAGGTTAAGCCGGAGTATATTGCGGCTCTTGAAAAGATAAGCCGAGAGCACGGGGCCGTGGTGGGATCCTTGGTGAAGAACTTTTATGACGAGCACATCCAGGATGCGGGCATCAAGATCGACTGGAACACGTATTCTTTCCCCAATCGGGAGTATGACCCTTCCCTTTCGATAAAGCCGGTTGATGCCCTCACTACCCGAGGCATGCTTGTGCCTGCAGAAGTATTCGAGAAAACAGGCCTGTTCACCCCTCTTCTCCCTCACCACGCGGCGGATATGAACTTTTCATTACGCGCAAAGCGCGCCGGATCCCCTCTTCTCATGTCCTATGAGGCCGTTATATACAGCAAAGAAAAGCACGGCGAGAAAGCCTGGCCGTTCCTCACAAAATATTTCTCCCGCAGATCTTCTTCGAACCTCGGGGCGAATATCATGTTCGCCCTCCTCAACGCACCCACTTTTTTCCTTAAAATAAAATCAACGCTTCTTATCCTGGCCCGGTTCATTAAAGATATCCCCTCCTACTTTAGGGCCTGAAGGATCTTTTCTGCGCGCTTGATCCATGTATACTCCCGAGCATCTGTATGTGCCCGCTCTCCTACGGAAGAACTAAAAGCACGCGCAATGCCTTCCAGGAGAGCCTTCGCATTTCCCGGCTCTACCAGAACGGCGTTCTCGGCGTTCAGCACCTCTCGGATGGAAGGCAGATCCGAAGCCACGATCGGCGTCCCGCTCGCCATGTATTCGAACATCTTGATCGGAGAGGTGTACTTCTCGGATTCAATAGAGATGGGGACATTCGGCAAGAGGAGCACGTCTGCCGCTTTGAGATACTCGGGGAGAACCTTCTGTTCTTTGTGTCCGAGCAAAAGGACGTTTGAAAGGTGCTCCGTTCCAACCCTTTGCCTATATTTCTCGAGGTCCTTTTGCGTGCCTCCGACAAAGACAAAATCGGTATCTTGCCGAGCTCGAGCCGCTTCAAAGACGACGTCTACGCCCTTCCAGCCGTAGAGGTGTCCGGTATAGAGAGCGATCTTCCCGAGAGGCAAACCGAGCTTTTCTCGAAGCGCCTGCTTGTCCGCAGTGATATCAAACATCTGCAGGTCGACCCCGTTCGGCACCGCGAGCGTATGCATGCCTCTTTTTTTGAATTCTTCTTCCGTACCTCGGGAATTACCCACGATGAGAAAGACCTTCCGTAATAATTTTTCATACAGACCGGCCTTCGTCTCGGGCCAGAGATGAGCCTCGAAGACGGTCGTGTATCCTCGGTGAGAAAAAAGCCAAGCCACCTCTGCGCTGCGGGTATAGACGATGCGGTCTTTTGGAACTTTGAAAAAGACGAGCCGTGCAAGAAATCCGAGCACCTGGAGACGAAAGGCGAGGCCTCCGAGATATTTCTCAAATCGCATGAGGCTCGGGCTCGAGATCTTCCGGATGGCAAAGATCCTCTGAACTCCGTAATAATCAAAAGGGTCCTTGGTGATAGGATTCTCACGGTCCGGGATGATAAGCTCGACCTCGGCTCCGCTTTGTACGAATGCCTCGCAGGCCTTCATAATTTGGATCCCGTGAGCCTTCTCCGTTGGAAGCCTGACGTCTGCTATATAGGTGATTTTCACGGCCTTAATAGTACACTATTTGGTCAAAAAGACATTGTAGCCGCTCGTTTGTTTGGAGGAGAGCTTGCCGGTCAGGCGGTCGAGGAGATATCCGAGATCATTCAAAAATCCGACCCTGCCCAAGGGCGAGATCTTGATCCAGGTCTCGATGGCCCCTCTGACATTCACTATTTCTATCTTTGAAAAATCCTTACCGAGCAGGCGAAGCGAATCTTCGGTGTATCTCCAATAATCTTTGTAGTAGCCCTTCTCTCCGTGATAGTAGTAGAGGAACGGCACGTAGATAAAGGCGTAGCCCCCAGGGGCGAGCACTCGATGAATTTCTTTGAAGGCCTGCTTTGGGTCTTCCACATGTTGAAGCACCGCTATCGCGAATAATCCTTCGATACTATCATCTACCAATGGGAGTGAGTGAATATTTCCTACCATGTCCGGATGATATGTATCGACCACATCAAGTACTTTATAATCAACCTTTTCTATATACGGCCTGATCCATTCTCTTGTCGGATCGTATCTATTTCCCTTCTCTTTAACTACCCGGAGCCCGCCGCCAATGTCTAAAATATACTTCTTTTCTGTGAAGATCTTTTTAGTTCTTTCTTTAAAAAATGTTTCCCAAGGTCGCATATTATTTGAATATTTTAAGCCGCAGCCTTTCTATGAGCCAAAGCAGATTGCATATGTATTTATACATAAGTATATATGCATAGTTCAGCTTCTTGTTCTTGAACTCTCTCCACACATACGTCCGGTTTGGGAGGTTCGGATCGATGAACTTTATATAATCCCTGTCCCCGCTCTTGTCCTCGGCAAGGTATCGGTCAAGCTTTTCCTGCATCTTCCTGCGGTCAACATACCCGTAGTGCTTGAGGCGGTAGGGCGAGAGGAAGCTTTTGCCCGGCACGCCGAAGATGTCTCCGTTGTGAAGCTTTTTGTTCCGAAAGTAGGCGCTCGGGACATTCTTCCACATGCTTCTCTGCGGATGGAGGTTATAGAGATAATATTGTCCGTCGAACCGGCAGTGCTTTGTATCGAGCCAGAAATTGCACATCCTGAAGGTGATGCGATTGTATCCGGACCTCATGTACCCTTCAGCCACTTCGCGGGTAAAATGATCCTCGAACACTTCATCCGCATCGATCCAGAGGATCCACCCTGGTTCGCGGAGTTTGGCTTCTTCAAGGAGCATGATCTTGTCCCTCCCTTCGTCGTATCCTTCGGTATACATGATCTTCACTATCTTTGGATACGCTTTGTACTTCTCAAGCGTCCCGTCGGTCGAGCCGTTGTCTATAAGGATGATCTCGTCGGCGATGCTTGAAAGTTTCGAAAGACAGCCGTCGATCGTCGCTATCTGATCTTTGATCCTAAGGATGGCCAGGAGCTTCATATGATCTTGTATAGGTCTATAAGGAATTCTTGAACGAGCATCTTTGGAGAAAGTTTGGCCTTAAAAAGGTCGAGGGCTGCCTGGCCGATCTTTTTCTTCAAGGCTTCGTCCTTCTCGAGCTCGAGGATCTTTTCCGCGAGGTCCGACGGGTCTCCGGCTTTGCACATCGATACGTTCTCTCGATCGGTGAACAATTCCCGCATGCCCGGAGTATCGGCGGAGACCATGGCCTTCCCGAATACCATGCCTTCAAAAATTTTGTTCATGATCACCCAGTGGCCTCTTTCGGTAGTGCCGAAAGCGCCGAGAAGCACGTCGCAGTCATCGATCCGTTTTAAGACATCCTGATAATCGGGGATGCGCCCGAAGAATTCCATGTTGCGAAGGCCGAGGGATTCGGCGAGTGTCTTCATCTCTTTTTGAAGCTGGCCTCCGCCGATCATCTTGAAGACGATCCGAGGATTCCCCTCGACCATCTTCGCCGCGCGGATGATGTGTTCGACCCCGTGCACGCCGATAAACGTCCCGTGGTAATGGACGATGAATTCTTCCCGGCCGCTCGTATCTTTCGGATGCTCGACCGGCGTCAGGGCGGAGCTGAGGAAGATCCGGATAGCCTTTTCCTTCTTTAATCCGTAATTCCTGCCGAAGGCTTTGATGTGCTCGTTCGCGTCAATGACCACCACGTCCGCCGCTCGGATGCTGTACCAATCCAAAAAGTAATCCTTGTATGCCTTAAGACTGTATGGCTTGTGGACCTTCCTATCTACGACATTCGATGCGTATTGGGAGATGAAGATATCAAAGACGATTCTTTTGCGCGGAAACAGGAGCTTGGCAAGCCAGACGCAGGTGTGGCCGGGGAAGGCTACAAAGATGAATTCCAGATCTTCTCCTCTGAATTTCTGCGCTTCCTTGGCGAGAAGCCAATATTTTTTGAGGCCCTTGTGGACCTTCGGATCGATATGCGCGTGCACGATCGAGTAGCCGTTCTCTTCCAGTCCTCGGATGATAACTTTGTTCCTCGAATATTCCCGATCGTAAATGCCGAAAAAGCCTATTTTTTTCATATATGTGTGTCGGCGATCTTTCTCCAGTTCTCAAAAAAGAACGGATAATCGTAAGTGAGATAATGGGTCTTTTTAAGAGAATCTTGGATACGGCTTCGCAGTGCTTCCGCGTCAGGATAAAAGTGGTGAAATTCTATCTGCATATCTTGGCAGAGAGGCACGAGACCCGTCTCGATCATCCTCGGCAGTACGTTGTATTCGCCGCCCTCGATGTTCATTTTTAATAGATCCGCTTTTGTAATATTCAGCTCTTTAAAAACCTTTTGTATATCTCTTAATTCGATAGTTCTTCCTTTTTTCCCCGCAAACACGCTCGAAGAGACTCCGTCGAGTGAGATGGTTGCCTGTTCGTCCTTGTCTCCGACCCCGAAGGTGTATATATGAATACGCGGGTTATCTTTGAACCGCATTCTGGCCTGGTCCGCAAATTCCTCTATAGGCTCGAACACATATATGGTACAGCCGTACATGTTCGAGATCTTCTCGGCCCATTCTCCGGTATATCCGCCGAGATCGACCACCACGCTGTTCGCATCAAGCGGATACGCATATCGCAGTCCGAACTCCGCATTATCGAGCTTGAATTGCTCTCGGGCGATAAAAAGCTTGTCTACGACAACGTGTCTTTTTATAAAAGTTTTTATGTTCTCCAAGATGCCGTGTATCTTTTTTTTCATGAAAGCTCGGCCATTATCTTTCCTACTACCGCCTCCGTGCTGTATTCCCTGCGGACCTTTCCTTTGAGGGTCTCGAGGGTGTGAGCGCGGACATCATCGGGCAAGGCCAGAAAAGCTTTGATCTTCTCCGCGAGCGATCTCTCATCTCCATATGGATACAAAAATGTATCCGCATATTCTCCGAACACATTCCTGAAGGCGGCGTTCGAAGCAAAAGCGGGGGCTCCGGCCGCAATCGACCCGAGGACGGCTTTATCCATTCCGCCGTCCGGAGAGGCGTTCACGGAAATAGTGCTTGGAGTAAAGGTCCGATCATCCTCTCCCGATCCGTCCCACACGACCTTTTGCCCGATGCCGAGCGCCTCGATCATTTTCTCAAGGGCGGCTTTGTATACGGCATCTTCGCGCGTCACCGTCGGGCCGGCGAGACGAAGGCGCGAAACATCCGGAAGAAGGGGGAAGGCCTGGAGGATGGTTTCGATATTTTTTATCTTTGTGATCCGGCCTAAATAGAGGATCTCTCTATCCTTGCTCAGGTCCGAAGTGATCGGCGGAAATTTATTGATATCGATGCCGTGGCCGACCACCCGCACCTTGCGGCTCTGCAAGCCGAATCCTTCTTTGGAAGCGGTGAAGATAATGTCGGCGAACTTTTCGCCGATGCGGAGCTTCTCATCGACTTCCCGATGCGTATACCAGAGAGCGATCTTTTTATTCATCATTTTCCATATCGGACCGCCGAGCACCGCATATTCGGGATTCATATGCACAAAGACCGTATCGTAGTCGTGTCGCGTTCTTACAATAGTTTTATAGAAATTAGAAAGGTATGCGAGCCGCGACCGGCCCTTCTCTTTGCCCAAAGAGAATACGCGGACATTCTCGAGAAGATCGTGCGCACCTTCCTCCAAACACACCACGGTCACGAGCTCACAGTGCTTGGCAAACTCCTCGACCCAGGCGTGGAAAAAGCCCAAGATCGGGTCTTTTTGATCGAGTTTCTGAGTGCAGATAATAAGCCTCATCTGGGTTATTATACAGGGATAATGCTTAAGCGCTTCATTATAGGCCTTCTCGCTCTCGCGGGCGTCCCGAGCCTCATGAGGCATACCCACCGGCGCGACCTGACCATCCTCCTCTACCACGGAGTGGCTCCGCACGAAGACCGAGGCATGTATAACTACCGGGGAAAATTCATCCCGCCGGACGTGTTCGCTAGGCACCTCGAGCATATACAGAAGCACTATAGCGTCCTCGACCTTGATGAAGCCCTGGAGAAACAACAGGCGGGGATGCTTCCTCCGAATCCGCTCGTGATCACCTTCGACGACGGCTATAAGAACTTTTATGAACACGCCTTTCCCGCTCTTCAAAAGGCCCGCATGACTGCCGCCTTTTTCCTTCCGACGGATTTTGTGTTTGAAGGAAAGCCTCTGTGGATGGACCGGCTTGAATATTTAGGGCTTCCGAACGACGCATCCATACGTACACAGCTTAAATCTCTGTCCGATGAAGAAAAAGAAGCAAGGCTCGTACGGCTCGAGGAAGACCACCACAAAAAACTCGCTGACAATATGAGCGGATCTGTGTATGCGCCCCTCACCTTGGATGAGATCCGTGAAATGCAGAACGCCGGCATGAAATTCGGCGCTCACACCAAGTCTCATCCGATCCTCAGTAAAATAAAAAGAGATAGACTCGAGGCGGAGATCAAGGGATCTAAGGATCTCCTTAAAGAAAAGATCGGGAGTATTTCAAATATCTTCTGCTACCCGAACGGCCAATCGGAAGACATCAACCGGGACGTGCTCCAAGAAACAAAAGCAGAATTTGCCGGGGCTCTCAGCACGCTCGAAGGCATCACGACGACAAAAACGGACCGGTATATCCTCAAAAGGATCTCCATGGATGCCCTGCATGACAGAAAGAGCGTGGAGGTAGCCGTGTCCGGCGCACGGGCGTTCTTTAGGCCTTAACCTTACCTGCAGTTTCAATCCACGACTCTCTCTGCCGCTTCAGATACTCCTCTCTAGGGATAAGAAGGGCCTCGAGCGTATGCTTCAAATTGGCCTTTAAAACCTCTCTTTTTGGGTTATTCTCTAGAAGGTCGTACATAGCCTTAAACACGTATTCTGGGTCATTTTGGGGGCAAATATAGGCATCTTGGCCGTTTTTAAGCTCATTTGCGACCCCTACAGGCGTGGTTACCACGGGAACTCCCGATATTCCGGCCTCGATCAGGGAAAGCCCGTACCCCTCGAATTTGGAGGTCTGGAGGAAGAGATTCGCACTTCGATAATACGAGGCAAGGTGTTCCTGCCAGCCGGCAAAGGCCACATTGGCCTTGAGGCCGAGTTCTTTCACTCGAGCCTTGAGCGCTCTCTCTTCCGGACCCGATCCGACAATAACAAGACCCGAATCCGGGAAAAATTTCTTCAACCGGCTGAAGGCCTCGAGCCCGAGAGGAATATTTTTCTCTGCGGTCAGGCGAGAAACCATCAGAATAATAAAGTGCCAGCCGTATCGCGCATGGAGATCAAAGGCCACCTTTTCCTTTTGAATTCTCTCTATGTCCACATATATCGGCAGCACGGATACATCCTTCTCTTCTCTGCCGAATCTGGTAACCACTTCATTTTTGAGAGGAGCACTGACGACTCTAATAGAATCGGCGGCTCGAATCACTTTTTCTGCGATCCTTTTGCGTATCGAATTAAGGAATCCGCTGAAATACGGAGAGAACGGATCGGTGTGAAGCTGAACCTCGAGCGGGAGCCTCCAGGCCTCTTGTATCGATCTTCCCGCCCAGCCCGCTTCAAAGGGATCTTGGGCGGTGATGAGGGATCTTCCTCGTACGAATTTTTTATCAAAGATTATTTTTTTGCCTAGCCGCGCCGCGCCGAGCGGGCGGAGCCATCTCGAGAACGAATTGGTCGGATATACCCAGACATTCCCCGAGAGCTGGACATTCTTGAGCCCGTGCTTTCTGTCCGACAGGAGGACGATGTGCAATTCTTCGACTTGTTCTCCGTACTCTTTCATCCTTTCCGCCGCAGCGCTATATTCGACCGCTTCATTGCGGTCGGTTGAGATCATCAGCACTTTGATTCCTGCCGGTTCCATCAGCCTATTATACTCAAGTATTCGTGCGCGAGATCGCTCCAGGCACGATGGATCTCCATATTCGAAAGTTTTCGCTTGAACTCCGCATACGCTTCCGGATCAAGCATCTTCTCTATGGCCTCTTCCATCTCCCGCTGGCTTAGCGGATCAACAAAGATGCCTCCGTCCGGACAGATCTCATGTATGCCCGTATGCGTGGTCATGATGAACGGCTTCCCGAACGAGGCGCCCTCGAGAATAACATTCGGACAGACGTCGGAGAGTGAAGGGAGGACGACGGCGTAGCAGGCACGCATCTTTGCTTCGAGCGCCTCTCGGGAAAGCTTGGTGACGATCTCGAGCTTCACGTCCGGATATTTTGTCCGCACTTTTTCCATTGCTCGGCCAAGAAGATCAAGATTTTTCAGAGTGATCTTCCGGCCGGCCCACAAGAAATTCTTCTCATTCGGTTCCGCTCCTTCCCGGCGCGGAGGGATAAAATTCTTTACTACTTTTGTACGCGTCATATCCAGAGCGTACGGCTCTTTCCAGATACCTCTCTGCCACTCCGTATTGAACGCGAGGATCGATGAGTTCGCCAAAAATTTCGTACATGCAAAGATGATCCTTTCCTTGAGATTAAAGACCGGATGCGACTCATAGAACGCCGGCAGCGGAAGCTTCTCTTTGGTGCGGGCAATATATGATTCCCACAAAAAGTCCCCTCCAACTCGGACGATCGAGCGCTTGCCGAGGAGGGCGGCCGCGGCCACCGACGGCACTCCGACACTGAACGTATCAAGAGCGAACACAAGATCCGCATTCCAGACCTTGGAGATAATGCGCTCGAAGAACCAGAGGTGGCGGATGCCGACGGGCAGCTTCTTTTCAAATTCATAACACACGACGTCGACCTCGTGCCCGAGCTTTTTGAATTCATTCGCCAGATTCGGCCCATACTGCGCCGGCCCGCCCGTATCCCTCGCCGACAGCCCGGATGTGATAAGGATGCGCATATTATTGTATGAATACTTTCTCCTTCATCTCCTTGGCCACGAGGTTCCAGTCGTATTTTTCTTCGGCAAGTTTTCGCCCGTTCTCTATAAGCTTGTCTCGAAGAGGCATATCGTTCATGAGACGCAAGACTTGGGTCTTAATACTCTCCGGATCCTTCACATTCACGAACAACCCCGTCGGAGGCATGTCGTGATCTTTGTCCGGATCGAAGACGAAATCGACGATACCCCCGACCGGGGTGGCGATGATCGGCAACCCCGCAGCCATCGCTTCGATGAACGAATTCCCGAATCCTTCGGAAAGCGACGGGCGGATAAAAATATCGGAGGCGTGGAGATACAGCGGAATATTTTTATAATCCACATACCCCAAAAATTTCACCCTGTTCTCCACTCCGCATCTCCGCGCAAGGCTCTCAAGGATCTTTTGATCCGGACCGACCCCCACTACTAGAAATTTCACCGTATCGGGCAATAGGGCGACAGCTTTGATAACATCGTCCACGGCATTTTTCTTCACCAAGCGAGAAGTGGTGATGAGATAGGTCTCGCCCTTCTTTTCGAATCGTTCTATGATCTCCTGCAACCGATCCGGGGCCGGAGTCGCAGCAAAGGATCTGAAATCCACCCCGTTCGGGATGACCTCGGTCTTGCCTTTATAGCCCATAGCTTCGGCGAAGTCCGCAAGGAAATAGGAGATGGCCTGGATCTTGTCCGCTCGCATGAATATCTTTCGAAAGATCGGCGAGACGAACCACGTCTTGGCTTTGATGGATTCTATCGGATCCCCTTCTTGAAGAGTGAGGATATACGGCACTTCGGGATTGGCCATTTTGAAAAAGAGGCTCGCAAATCCGGCGTAGGCCGCCATGATCGACCAGATCGCGTCGAACTTCTTTTCTTTATGAAGCTTCTTGCCATAAAAGCTCGCTTCAAAAGGAAACATCAGTTTCGACGTATTGATGCGGTGCACGACCACGTTCCCGATCCGCTCCACCTTTGGATGGCTCGGATCGAATTGCAGCGTCACCATCTCGAATTCATGCTCCGGCAAGCGATCCGTGATCTCTTTGACCGCAACCTCTGCGCCTCCGATCATTGGGTGATAGGCGATGGAAAAAATCAGTATCCTCATGTTATTCGTCTACTCCTAAAAGCGCTTTAAGCTCGGCTTCGGGAACTTCCTTTGGCGTATCTTGCTTTGGGGCCGGGGTCGATTGAGGCTGGGGATTCGGCGCGGAATGAGGAGCAGGCTTCGCTTCGGCCGGAGTCTTCACGATCGTGGCAAGGACGCTTCTGAGATCGGAAATATTCTTCGGGCTCGGCTGACGCTGGTTGTCGCTTTTTTTGTTGAGGTCGGCAAGGGAGATCGAGGCAAGGGGCTTGAAGTCGTCTCCGGCCGGCGGAGGAGTACGGCGCTCTTGTTTAGGAGCTTCTCTTTCCGGTTTCCTCCCGCGGATATCGATCGGCGCCGGTTCAGACCTTCGAGCGGGAGCCTCGCTTGACCGCTCCGGGCGCTCGTACCTGCCGGGAGAGCTCTCGCTTGCAGGGCGGGCAGACCGCTCCGGTGCGCGGGCAGGTCGTTCGACCTTGCCCTCTTCGTGCCAGTCATTGATGTTCTTTTCTACCTCTGCGCGAGGCTTCGTGTATTGGGCGCGGGAGCTCTCGATGGCCTCTTCTTTGTAGCTTACCGGCGGACGAGGGATCGGGGCGGTCGTTGTGGCCGAGAAGGGCTGGGATGACACGCCGTCGATCATGAGCTTTAGATAGACTTGGGTGAATCCGAGATTGACGAGGTCCTCGGCGGTGAAGGTCGGAGCAAATTCCTTTTCCAGAACTTCCGCATCAAAGGCACCCACCCTGAAGGCGATCATGGTGCCTACGTTTCCGAACACCGCATCCCTCACTTCTTCTTCCATCTGCTCGATGTATTGGTGGGCGATGGTGAGGTTCAATTTATATTTGCGGGCTTCGGACAAAATATCGGCGAATGATTTGTTCGCAAACGATTGGAACTCGTCCACATAGAGATAGAAATTCGGAAGCTTTGAGAGTTCGGCCTCGCTTCGGTCGGCGCGGCTCATGGCCGCGAGATAAATTTTGGTGATGAGCATCGAACCTATGAGGTTCGCATTGCCTTCGCCGACGCGGCCCTTCGAGAGGTTCACAATGAGGATCTTCTTCTCATCCATGAATTTCCTAATATCAAATGTGGAAACGCTTTGACCGATGAGGTTTCGCACGAGCGGGTTCGATGTGAACTGTCCAACCTTGTTTTGAATAGCCGGAGTGGCTTCGGCGGCGAACTTCTCGGTGTAGCCCGCAAACTCTTCGGTCCAAAACGCTTTGACCGACGGATCTTTTACATTATTCACAACTTTCTTTCGATATTCCTTATCCGCGAGCATGCGGTTCACGCCGAGGAGCGTCGCTCCGGGGAATTCGAGGAGGGCAAGGAGGGTGTTATTTAAAATGTAGGCCATGCGGGCGCTCCAAGCGTCGACCCAGATCTTCTCGAAGGTCGACATGAGCCCGTTCACCACGAGGTGGCGCTTGTCCGCGCCGACGTCCTCCATCACATTAAAAGAGACCGGGTGTTCGAGGTCAAAGGGTGCAAAGTAGAGTACGTCCTTAATACGGTCCTGCGGGATATATTCAAGAAGTTTTTCTGCCGTGCCTCCGTGCGGGTCGATGAACGCCACGCCGTTCCCGTTCTGGATGTCTTGAATAGCCAGGTTCTCGAGGAGGGTCGACTTTCCCATGCCCGTCTTCCCGATCACGTACATATGCTTGGCCCGGTCTTTGGATTTAATGCCAAAGGCAACGCGTTTGTTCCTGGAATCCGTCTCGCCGAAGTATGTAACCTTATTTGGATCGTCCATTTGTCCCATTATATAACAAACAAAGAAAAAGAGCGGCCCCGAAGGTCCGCTCAGTACAAAATGCGAGTTCAGTCGTGATCGAGAGGTTCGTTTCTCCCGAGCCGGCCGTTGAAATCTTTGATCTGCCCCAGCAATCCGGGGTCGCAAAACTCGGGATGGCCGGACTCCGCATAGTGGAGCGCTTCATCGACGAGGTCGAGGCCTTCCTCGGTCTCCGACCGCATGAAGATCGCGGATCCCTCCTGGAAAAGCCGGCGGGCCACCTCGGCGAATCTGCGGGGATCATTGCTCGCGAGGATCTGATGCTTCTCTCTTCCACGATCATCTGGAACCAATTGCGATACTGCGATCATTGGATCTCCTGGTTGAACGGGTGGTCTGGTAGGTATTATATCACAAAAATGAAAAACTGCAACCCTTAGAGGAATTGCAGTTTTATTGTACTTCAGGTCCTTCCTCTTCGAGGATCGGGACAGGGATCACGGGGTCAGACGCCCGGCGGCCGAAACGCGATCGAGGAACTTCGGCGACATCCGAGGCTCGGCGGCCGAATTGGACCTCAGGATTGGTCTCGATAACCGCTCTCTTTCTCGCCTGTCTCTTCTGGACTCGAGCTTTCAACGAAAGGCGGCGGTCGACGGAGATAAGGACGGACAGGAGGACGATCGAGAGCCCGAACAAGACCTGGAAGAACGATTCCCATGAATGAGGAAAGCCCAAGACCGGGAGGAGGGCGATGAGGAATCCGAGAGCGAGGATGATCTTCGATTTTGGCATGGGTCTAGTTTATCTCAAAAAAAGAAAGAAACCAATCGCAAGGTATAAAGCCGGATACACGAGCGCGGAACAGATCGTATAAAAGAAGAAGTCTCTCGGCTTCAGGCGAAGAGCTCCGCAGATGAGCGGATTGACCATCCTCCACCCGGGCACAAAATGAGAAACGAAGACGAGGAAAAGCGCCCTTCCGCCGGATGCTCCCGTGTATTTTTCTATCCAATCGGCTTTTATTTTTCGGGACATCTTTTCCGCAAGGCGCGAGCCGGCATACGCGAGGCCGAAGAGCACAACATCGTAGCAGAAAACGGCGAGCACGGCGGTCACCCAGTAGCCGAGGAAACTCCCGCCATGCGCCGCGAGGACGCCAAGCCCGATAAATATAATTCCTTCGGGCACGGGCAGCGGGTGCCCGCTCGCGATGATAATAAGGAAGATCTCCGGATAGTTAAGGCGGGAGATGTGCGCAAGCGCGGCAGGAATCGATTTGAGGTAGAAGTGGTGCATATTAATTGTAGATACCCTTGAGGATGTCGAGATCCTTGCCGCTTGTCTTGAGGAGAGTCATGTTTTTATCCCGAATAGATTCAAGCGAACGAATTCCCTCCTCATCCCCGATCTTTTCTATATAGAATCCGAGAAGCGCCTCAAAATCTTTGGGGAAACAATGTCCGCCCGCCCCTCGCCCCTTGGATCGCTCGGATGTATGGACCGGCTGCATATGGGTCTCCCCGATGCGGTGATCTTTGGCCACCGCCTGGCTCACCTCGCTCCAGTCCGCGCCGATCGACTGCGCGAGATCATACATCATGTTCATGAACACCACTTTGGTATAGAGAAAATTGTTGCCGATATACTTTATAAGTTCGGTTTCTTTTGAAAGCAGAACTTTCATATACGGAGCATGGGGCAAGATCGAAAGCACGAGTTCGGCCTTCTCTCTGTATTCGGGAGTGTCCTGGGGAACGCCGACCAGATTCCTTTCGGGTTTCCGCGTATCCTCCCTGGCTGTCGCCGCCACCAAAAACTCGGGAGAATGCAAGACGAAAATATCCGGATTTTCTTTTTGGATCGATTCGGTCGTGCCTGGGAGAATGGTGGATTTGATGACGATGGTCTTCCCCTTGCCGACGAGCTTCATCTCTCCCCGGAGGATCGAATCATCAAAGCCGGACGGAAGCGTTGGAGTGGGCACGGCGATGAATACCACGTCGCATTCTTGTATCTTATCTTTATTCCCCGCGTGTTCCGGATCGAGCGAATAGCGGACAACGGTAAATCCCCTTTCTTCAAAATCGTCGGCCAGGTTCTTGCCGACGAATCCCTGCCCGATGAATCCGATCGTGAGGTTCTGCATTAGAGGTGTTCCTTAAGCTTCTCTTCAAGGATGATGAGCTTCTTCTCGGTGAGGTGATAGATCTCCGGATTCTTCCTTAACGTTTCTACGCCCCGCTCGATCTCCTCCTTGTCGATCCCCTTATCGATCGAACGCTCTTCGTTCATGTCCCCGGAGAAAAATGATTCGACAAGGTCGAGCTCCTTCGATGTGAAGTCATGCATGGCCAAAGAATTGCGGACCTTTTTCAGTTCGTCCTTCCCGACATGAGGCTTTGTATCATCAAAGAATATTCCCATGGTGCGCGTGCCAGGGGTCGAACCTGGGACCTACCGAGTATCAGTCGATTGCTCTACCAGCTGAGCTACACGCGCAAGCGAGGAGGAATGAAAAAGCTTGTTTTTTCATTATCTCCGAGCGCAGCGCGTGTCTCGTAGAGACAAGCGCCGCTGCATCAACATATCAAAAATAGCCTATTTAAACAAGAAAAAACCTTGCCGGAAGGCAAGGCGGGGCACCTTCAAAAGATCCGGTGCCACAAAAAGAGCGCGAGGCTCCCGGCAACATAGATCAGAAGGCCGCCCAGGCAGAGGACGAGGAGCCCGCAGATGAGGCCGTCCACAAAGGCGGCGAGCCGAGACTTCCTCGGGGCTTCATCCTCGCCAAAACGAGGGTTTGGCGGAGCCGCAAGCGGTGTACCGGTGATCCGGGGGCTATCGAACCTAAACGTGGTTTTCATGGGGAATCTCCCTAGGTAAGGTCTTTTTGCACTGTACACTTTTTAGTTTTATTGTGCAACACAAAAGCCGCCCGAGGGCGGCTTTTGCTTATCGTTCTCTATTCTGCTCCGTTCTCTTTACCCTTCACTTTCATGTTGGGCTGCGCTTGTCTTTCCAAGTGTCATAGAGGTTCTAGGAGTCCTCTACAATCCATTATATGGTCAATTGAGCCATACAATATCGACTCGATCATCTACCTTTCGATAGAGTGTTTCAAATTGAATTACTCCACGAGCAGCTTCCGCTACCCGTGCCTTGTTACGACTTACTCCCTGTCGATGAGCTTACCGTAGGCCCGCATAAACGGGACTTCGGGTACTCCCATCTCCCTTGAGTTGACGGGCGGTGAG
Source organism: Parcubacteria group bacterium (assembly GCA_028286565.1). GTDB lineage: Bacteria > Patescibacteriota > Minisyncoccia > Phycocordibacterales > Zambryskibacteraceae > JAIFWN01. The sequence goes on along the minus strand of JAQBRH010000006.1, from coordinate 738 downwards.
TACAAGACTTGAGAACGTATTCACCGCAGTATAGCTGACCTGCGATTACTAGCAATTCCGGCTTCATGGGGTCGAGTTGCAGCCCCCAATCCGAACTGGCGCCGCTTTTCTTAGGATTAGCTCAGCCTTGCGGCGTCGCGACCCGTTGTAGCGGCGATTGTATTATGCGTGTGGCCCAGGGTATCAGAGGGACATGCTGACCTGGCGTCATCCTCGCCTTCCTCCCCGGTTTGTATTCGCGAACCCAATATTATTCATATCGGTTCACGCGCACAAACCGGGGCAGTCTCGCCAGACACTTGTAACTGGCAACGAGGGTTGCGTTCGTTACCCCACTTAAGGGAACAATTCAAATCACGAACTGACGACGGCCATGCATCACCTGTCTACGAGTCCTTGCGGACGCCATCTGTTTCCAAATGGCTTCACGTAGATTTCTAACCCTGGTAAGGTTTTTCGTTTGTCGTCGAATTAAACCGCATAATCCACTGCTTGTGCAAGTCCCCGTCTATTCCTTTGAGTTTTAACCTTGCGGTCGTACTACCCAGGCGCTCTACTTAACGCGTTAGCTACGCCTCGGAAGGGGTCGATTCCTCCCAAAGCTAGTAGAGATCGTTTAGGGCGTGGACTACCGGGGTATCTAATCCCGTTCGCTACCCACGCTTTCGTGTTTCAGTGTCAGGAATGCGCCAGTGAATTGCCTTCGCTTTTGGTGTTCCCCATGATATCAACGGATTT
>JAQBRH010000007.1 GCA_028286565.1 Parcubacteria group bacterium | reverse complement strand
TCCATAGTGGAAAATAAATTTACTTTCATATTTATTTTATTTTCTTCAAGTTACGGCTCTGAATAACGATTTTTGGCGATATTTATTTTTTATTATTCTTAAATTGACAATAACTGCGATCTATTTTGTAAAATATTACTCGTGAATGTTCAATTTTTATTGGTCTTATCTTAGCTTAGGGTCAAGTTCCAAAATAACTTTATGCACAAAACTCCCCAGCTTATCTGGGTTCAAACTTGGTAATCTAGCGGAGACGGCGAGAATTTCGATCCTTACAGGATCAGTACCCCGGTTGGATAATTTATTTCGTTAAACTCATAAATTATGCTCAACCAGGCTTCGAATCTCTCCCGTAAGTGCATTTAGCACTTCCTCGTCTCCGCAGTTTTCACTGCGTTACAAACTGCGGAGACGGCGAGATTCGAACTCGCGAGGGCGTTTAAAGACCCTGCCTCTTTAGCAAAGAGGTACGTTAGACCACTCTGACACGTCTCCAATGCGTCGTAATCTAGCATATTTTAAGGCTTTTTACTAAATTTCTTTGCTCAGGGTATACTGCTTCGATGCCCTTTAAATACTTCAAATATTCGCGACTTCGACTGCGTAGAAAGCAAGTTCGGAAATCCTCGCCTCAGTACCTGCGGCACAAAGAAGAAGCACGGAGTTTGGTGAAAGAGAGGCTCGAGCATTTTAATGCTTTCTATAAATTTAAATACAACCGCGTGGCCATCAAGAACCACAAACGGAGATGGGGAAGCTGTTCGTCGAAGGGGAATCTGAACTTTAACTATCGAATCGTTTTTCTCCCGCCCCACCTCGCCGACTACCTCGTCGTCCATGAACTTTGCCATCTCGGTGAATTTAACCATTCTCCACGCTTTTGGGCTTTGGTGGGGAAGACTATCTCGGATTGGGAGAAGAGGAGGAAGGAATTGCTAGCTTGGAATGTAAGAAAAGAAGTTTAATCCTTCTCGAGTCTGAATTCCTGCTCGTCAATCTCCTAACACATTGTTAGGATTTTTTTGTATAAAAATGCCGCTCTGTGTGAGCGGCGGGGCGGAAAGGCCGAGCGGTCAGCCGACCGAACGGGCGCCTTCTCCATGCTTGATCGGAGTGATATCAGGGCCTTCGACCTTGGCACCGGAGAACGCCTCCTGGACGACGAGCATGTTCAGCTTGTCGGCGTACAGGTACGCCTCGGTCTGAGAGACGGGGGCCCTCTCCACCTTCCCGAGTCGGGTGGCTGTACCCGAGCCAACGAGGCGGCCGGTCGGAGAGACGCCCGTCTGGTCGATGGCGCGCTGGACGGCGAACATGCCGCTCATTTCTTCGAAACGCTTGTCGGACAACATGTCGGACCTCTGGGGATCGTTCGGCATAGATTCAATCTCCGGCGGTGAAAGAGCTACCTGCTTGCGGGGCTTGTACTATGCGCCTACAAAGCTCGGGTGTCAATAGTGTTATAAAGAAAAAACCGTCGACTGGCGACGGGGGGTTTTTGACTCTAGCTATATGTCTCCGATGGGCTGGAGCCGGCTCTCTGATTGGAGGCTCTGTTCACTACCCGTGAGAAAGGTAGGGAGCGCAGGAAGCTTCCAGGTTTTCTTCGGTTGAGGAGCTTTCTTTGGGGCGAGCGCCGTCGTGAAGGTGCCCCATAGAACAAAGGCGTCCAAGAGGATCACAGAGACGAGGATCGCTGTGATCCAGAAATGGCGGTGATGAAAGGCGTACCAGGCTCCGGCGAATGCGGTGGGAAGGATGACAACCGAGTAGGCGGCCGTCTTTACTTTGATCAGTTCAGCGTGAGTCATGCGGCTCTGCTTCTGGTGGATAATGGTACTTCAGGCTGTATTATATTAAATATTTGTTCATATGTCAATCTCGGCCGCAGGGTAATTTTCCTCCGCACCCTGCGTCATGTATGATATGTCTATGCAAATGACAAAAGAAAGGAAAATCACCCTGGCCATCCTTGGCCTCATTATTATTGTTCTCCTCGGCCTCCTTATCCGCTCCCGAAGCACTCCTTCGCTCAATATAAATAATCCGGCGGTCGTTCAGCTCGACAACGGCATGGTAAAGGTCTTCGGCAAATTCGCCTGTCTCTCAATGAGGTCCGGAGTGACGAATCCCGACTGTGCTCTCGGATTCAAGACTGCTGAAAATGTCTACTACGGACTCGACACCAGTTCGGCGAGTTCGATGGCCGCCAACCTCACTCCCCAAGACGACCTGGCCATCACCGGCACGTTTGCTCCGGCGAGCGAACTTGATTCGGACAAATTTAAAAACTACGCCGTCTCAGGCGTCATCAAGGTTAAAGATATTTTCAAAGGACAGTAGAGATAAGAAGCAAAAATAAAGAATAGGGAATAGAAAACTAGTGTGCGAGGGCCACACAAAGCATTTTTTTCGCGCCGGCAACTTTAAGGGCGCGCCTGGCCTCGGCGAATGTCGCGCCCGAGGTGGTGACGTCGTCGAGAATAATAATCGATCGGCCTTTTAATCCGGCCGCCCCTTCGGCGGAGACAAGCATGGAATGCTCTAAATTTTTCTCGCGCTCGCGCTTGGTGGCGTGAGTTCGAGCCTGACTCTCGGTGTGGATAATCTTCTCCAAAATGTTCGGCGCGTATTCGAGCCATCTCTCGTCAAGGCTTGGCGGGGCAAGATGTTTTATCACCTCTTCGGCGAGGATTTCGGTCTGGTTGAAGCCTTTTTCTTTTCTCCGGCGGCTCGAGGCGGGCATGGGGATAAGGATGGGGGAGACAAAATTCTCAAACATGCTTCTATCCGCGAGTTCGTGCTTGAGGACGTCGACCAGAATCTCCGCGAATTTCTTAGCAATCTTCCTGCTGCCTTTATATTTGAGTTCCCAAATGAGTTCGCGCACGGTCTCGTCTTTATAATCAAAGAGGACGATGGTGCGATCATCTTTGATCTCTTGAGCTCCGGGGAGCGTGCGCACCATCTCTCCGGCTGAGAGCGCTTCGAGCCGGAGGAGGCTGTCGGACGCCGGAAAAAGAAAATCCAAAAAATAGACAAGCGTATTTTTTAGAGGGATCATATATTAAGCATACACGAAGCGCGTGTTATACTTATGGAAATGGCTCTATTTAATTTTTTCGCCAAACCGCTTACGAGCGTCATCGGAATAGACATCGGTTCGTCGGCGATCAAGATAGTTCAAATTAAAAAGCAAAACGGTCAGGCCGTCCTTGAAACCTACGGCGAACTTTCGCTCGGGCCGTATGCCAATGCGACCATTGGCCAAGCGGTCATCCTCCCTCCCGAAAAGATAGCCAACGCCCTGGTTGATTTGATGCGCGAGAAGGAAGTGAATGTCACCACAAACAAATGCGGGATATCCATCCCGTTCGCCTCGTCCCTCATGTCGGTCATCGAGATGCCGGCCGTATCAACAAAACAGCTCGGGCTGATGGTGCCGATCGAAGCGAGGAAGTATATTCCCGTACCGATCTCCGAAGTCGCCCTCGACTGGTCAATCGTTCCCCGATCCGAAGTGAAGATAGAAGATTATCCTGAGGGCACTCCTCCGGATACGGGTCTTGCCACACCGGTAAATATCCCCAAGGTAGATATTTTGGTGGTGGCTATCCACAACGACACCATTGCCCGCTACACGGACATCGTCCAGAAGGCCGGCCTCGCCGCCGGGTTCTTCGAGATCGAGATCTTCAGTACCATGCGCGCGGTTCTCGACGACACCCTTTCTCCGGTGATGATCATGGACATGGGGGCGGCCTCGACCAAGCTTTATATCGTCGAGCGGGGAATCACCAAAGCAAGCCATACCGTCAACCGCGGGTCGCAGGACATCACTTCGAACATCTCGAAGTCGCTCGGACTGCCTTTGGAGAAGTCGGAGATTATGAAAAGGCAGATCGGTGCGACCGGAGAGGACAAGACCATGACTGAGATCATCCGCCTGACCCTCGATTATATCTTTGAAGAAGCGAATCATGCGCTCCTCTCCTTTGAGAAGAAATATAATAAGACCGTTTCTAAAGTCATCCTCGTCGGCGGCGGTGCGGCGCTGAAGGGGCTCTCCGAATTGGCCAAGGCGAACTTCAACACCGACACCGTTCAGGCGAATCCGTTCAACAAACTAGCTACACCGGCCTTTCTTGAGAACATTCTCAAAGAAACCGGACCCGAATTCGCCGTGGCCATCGGGGCGGCGCTCCGAAAACTCGCCGAGGAAGAATAATCCGAGTTATAAACTTATTCCCACATTTGTTCTTTCTTAATAGATTCTTTTGTTCTATACTTTTTACCAGATGGAACCTAAATTTCAATCATCATTTATTCCCAAAGGTCCGATGGCTGCCGCGGCTTCTTTTTCACCGGGTCCAAGGAAGCAATCAAAAAGCCTTCTCGGTTTTCTGGGGAAAGTTATTTTCATTCTGGCGGTCATCGGTGCCGTCGGCGTATTTGCCTACAGCAAATATCTCGAGTCGAGCATTGATAGAAAGGGAGCCGACCTCGAAGCCGCTCGAGCCACCCTCGAACCGGAGACTATCAAAGAACTGACCCGCCTGAACGCCCGGATGACGAGCACGAAGGAGCTTTTGGCCAAACATACGGTCATGTCTCCGCTCCTCGACTATCTTGAAACTTCGACGGTGAGAAACGTCCGCTTCACCTCCTTTCAATTCGCGGGCTCCGACAAAGGCCTCTCGCTCACCATGAAAGGCCAAGCGCGCGGATATGCAGCGGTGGCTCTCCAGGCCGAGACCTTTAATCAAAGTAAATATTTTAAGATCCCGATCTTCTCCGACTTGGCCCTTGATGAAAAGGGGAACGTGGTCTTCTCTTTCAAAGGCGGACTCGATCCGACAGTGGTTTCGTATAAAAAGCAGCTCGAAAGCGGGACCGTCGAACTGAGGCCGTTGAGCGGCGCGGTGGCGACCTCTACTCCGGCGCTTGTTCCCGTACAGCCGGTTACAACGGCTACGGGCACCTCAGCTTCAACTACCCCAAAACGATAATATGAAAAACTCAACTGCCATCGTCCTTATCCTTATCGCCGGCGGACTTTTCTATACGTTTATCAACCCGCAGTATACAAAGGTAAAAGGTCTCCGGGATGAGGCGAACAAATATGATGAGATTCTCTCGAACGTCTCAACCCTGACCGAAACTCGAGACAGTCTTCTGATGAAGTATCGGTCCATGCCAAAGGTGGAGCTTGAGCGCCTATCAAAGGTTCTTCCAGACAATGTTGATACGGTTAAGCTCGCCATGGATTTCGATACTATCGCCGCCAAATACGGCATCTCTATCAAGAGCATCCAGACCGGCGAGGTGAAGAATGACACCGGATCAAACATCGTACAGCCTACGGCAGGGAAGCCGTACGAGACGGTGGGTGTCACCTTTAGCTTCGTTTCTTCATACGAAAACTTCCGAAAATTCATGCACGACATCGAGCAGAGCCTCCGCTTGATCGACGTGAAATCCGTTTCGTTCGAAACCAGGGGAGACGGCGGACTATATGAATACAAAGTCTCTATCCAGACCTATTGGCTCAAATAATAGTCCAAATTCCTTACAACCATGAAAGCCATACAAAATAACAAAGGAATAGTGACCGCGATCATCATCGTAGCAGTGGTGATGGGCATCTATAAATATTTCTTCAAGCCCGCAGACGTCGTCGTCGACCCGACCGCGATCGACGCTCCCGCCGTCGGCTCTGACGTTCTCGAATTGAACAACAGCCTTCAAGTCGTCACCCTCGACCCTTCAATCTTCTCTTCGGCCGCCTACAGAGGCCTTGTTGATTTCAGCGTGCCGATCCCTGTCCAGCCGATCGGCCGAAAGAATCCCTTTAACCCCATCGGTGTCGATGCCGGTTTCCCTCAACCCCTAACCGCCTCAAACAGCGGAAGATAAATTATGAGCATTCTCGACGCCCTCCGAGATAAAAAGATCATCAAGGAGGACGACATTTCCGCCATAGAAAAGGAGGCGGAGTCGTCCGGCCTTTCGCTTGAGCAGGTGCTCGTCGGTCGAGGCGTCACTCCTGAGCAGATCCTCGAGAGCAAGGGAGTGGTTATCAATATCCCGACCAGAAGTTTAAAAAATATAAATATCCCGGGGAAGATCCTCGAATATATCCCCGAAGAATCAGCTTCGCACTATAAAATCGCCCCCCTCAGCGTAAAGGACGGCGTCCTTGAAGTGGGGATCGTCGATCCGGATGACATGGAAGCGCGTGATGCGCTTAACTTCATCTCGACGCGGGTGGGCATGCCCTATAAACTCTTTCTCATCACTCAGCAGGATTTCGGAGGAGTGCTCGACATGTATAAGGGTCTTTCGGGAGAAGTGACCAAGGCTCTCTCCGAACTTGAGACCGAACTCTCGCAGTCGATCGTCGACCAGGAAGAGAAAGCCGGCGAGACCGAAGGCAAAGGCAAGGGAGAAGCGCGCATCGTCGAAGATGCGCCGGTGACGAAGATCGTGGCTACTATCCTTTCTTATGCGTCCGAAGGCAACGCTTCGGATATCCACATCGAACCGATGCAGGAAAATATCCGCGTCCGCTTTCGAGTCGACGGCGTTTTGAACACCTCGCTCCTCCTCCCGGTGAAAGTGCATTCGGCCGTCGTCGCTCGTATCAAGATCCTCTCAAACATGCGCCTCGACGAGAAGAGAAAGCCCCAAGACGGACGATTCTCCGCGAAGATTGAAAACAAAAAAATAGATTTCCGTGTCTCGACCTTCCCGACCTACTACGGAGAGAAGATCGTGATGCGTATTCTGGACCAAGACAAGGGAGTGAAAAAGCTCGCCGAACTGGGGCTCTCCAAGAAAAACCTCGACCTTATTTTGAAAGCAATCGTCAAGCCGTACGGCCTGATCCTTATCTCCGGACCGACCGGTTCGGGTAAGTCGACCACCCTCTACTCCATGCTAAACGAAGTGGACAAAGACCACATGAACGTTTTGTCGCTCGAAGATCCGGTCGAGTACAACATGGAAGGCATCTCGCAGTCTCAGGTGCATCCGGAGATCGACTATACCTTCGCGACCGGTCTCCGGACGACCCTGCGCCAGGACCCGGACATCATCATGGTGGGAGAAATCCGAGACAAGGAAACCGCCCAGCTCGCCATTCAAGCGGCGCTGACCGGACACCTCGTGCTCTCGACCATTCACACCAACAATGCGCTCGGAGTGATCCCGCGCCTGATCGACATGGGAGTGGATCCGTACTTGATCGCTCCGACGCTTATCTTGGCCATCGCCCAGCGCCTGGTCAGGAAGCTCCCTCCCGGCGGAGGGAAACCAGTGCCCGTCGAAGATTCGATCAAGCTCATGCTCGAGCGGCAGTTTGCCGATCTGCCGACCGCCTATAGAGAAGAAATTCCTTTTGGCAAAGAAGTGTACGACATCCTGCCGACACCCGATTGTTTGAACGGAACATCGGGCCGAGTGGCGGTCATGGAAGTATTGTCGATGGACAAGGCGATCGAGAGCGTCATCCTGAAGAATCCGACGGAGATCGAGCTGACCAAAGTCGCTCGAACGAACGGCATGCTGACCATGAAAGAAGACGCGATCCTCAAAGCATTCGAGCGGGTCATTCCATTTGAGGAAGTAAATACGCTATAATTAATCCATGAAGAAACCTTACTCCGTCCTTGTTGTTGATGACGACAAATTTCTCCTCGAAATGTACAAGAAGAAATTTGAAAACGTCGGAGCTAAGCCCGATGTGGCGGTCGGATCCGCCGAAGCCCTGGTCAAACTTCGGGCCGGCGCGGCCTACGATATTCTGGTCTTCGACATCATCATGCCGGGCATGGACGGACTCGAGCTTTTGGAAACCGTAAAGAAAGAAAATCTTTCCCCGGGCGCCATCACGGTCATGCTGACAAACGAAAGCGAACCCGAAAGGATAGAAAAAGCCAAGTCGCTCGGAGTGAGCGGGTACATCGTGAAGGCCACGTCCGTTCCTTCTGAGGTGGCGGAGGAGATAATAGAAATAGGGGATACTTATATAAAATAATAAACATATGGCTGCAGTAGAAACACTTTTAGATGAGCTCGTCGGGACGGTAGTCAAAGAAGGAGCCTCCGACCTGCACTTGACCGAAGGCAAGATTCCTACTATCCGAGTGGCGGGGTTTCTCATCCCTCTTTTGAAGATGAGGCCGCTCACTCACGAAGATATCCAAGGATTTCTCGAGATCTTCTTCTCTCCGGAGAACAAGAAAGATTTTCTTTTAAATAAAGAGGCGAACTTCGCCTATAGCCACGGCGACATGGGCCGGTTTCGAGGCAATGCCTTTCAAGCCGTCGGAAAATATGCGATCGCTCTCCGCCTCATTCCGGCCAAGGTAAAAACCATCAAAGATCTGAATCTTCCCCCCATTCTTGAAACCTTTACCAAGAAGCAACAAGGATTCTTTTTGGTGGTGGGTCCCGCCGGCCAGGGCAAGTCGACGACGCTCGCCGCGCTCATCGAGATGATCAACCAGGAGCGGCTCGAGCATATCGTCACCATCGAAGATCCCATCGAATATATTTTCGAGCCAAAGAAAGCCCTGATTGATCAGCGAGAAATAAAAACCGACACTCCGGATTTCAAGACCGCTCTTTGGGGAGTCTTCAGGCAGGATGCCGATGTGATCATGGTCGGAGAAATGCGCGAACCGGATACCATCGCCACTGCTGTGACCGCCGCCGAGACCGGACACTTCATCTACTCCACCCTGCATACGAATACCGCCGCTCAGACGGTCGATCGTATCATCGACTCGTTCCCGGCCGACCAGCAGGATCAGATCCGCATCCAGCTCTCGGCCTCTCTCGCGGGAATTTTCTCACAACGCCTCATTCCCCGCATCTCGGGAGGACTTATCCCCGCGTTCGAGCTTTTGATAAACAACATCGCCGTGGCTAACCTCATCCGCGAGAAGCGAACCCATGAGCTGAATTCGGTTATTGAAACCTCGGCTGACGAAGGCATGATCGACCTTAACCGCTGTCTCGCCGGACTCGTGCGAGCGGGGGAGATCACTGCCGAGAACGCCTTCCTGTATTCGGTTAACCCCCGAAGTCTCGAGCGAATGATTTAGGTCAATATAAAAACACGCACATGCTCTACATCTACAAGGCCCTTGAGGCGACCGGACTAAAGAAAGAAGGCACTATCGAAGCCGTGTCTATCGATGTGGCTATTGATAGCCTCCAGAAGCGCGGCCTCATCATCGCAGAAATAGAGCCCGCGGAGAAAGACTCCTTCCTGTCTCAGTTCACTATCGGGAGCGGAGTGTCGAACAAGGATATCGTCATCCTCTCTCGACAGATGGCCACCCTCTTCGACGCCCAGGTCTCGGCCCTAAAGATCTTCTCTCTCCTTTCGGCTGAAATCGAGAACGATCATCTGCGCAAAGCTCTCATCGAAGTGGCCGATGATCTCCAAGGAGGAAGCTCCATTTCTAAAGCTCTTTCCAAGCATCCGGCCATCTTCTCCGACTTTTATGTGAACATGGTCAAAGCCGGAGAGGAGACCGGAAAGCTGAACGAAACCTTCAACTATCTCGCCGATTACCTCGACAGGAGCTACGCCGTCGTCTCCAAGGCCAAAAATGCCCTCGTCTATCCGGCGTTCGTCATCGGAGTGTTCATCGCGGTGATGATCCTCATGTTCACGGTCATCATCCCCAAGATCAGCGTTATTCTTCTTGATTCGGGCCAAGCAGTGCCTTTTTATACTCGAGTTGTTTTCAGCATCTCGAACCTCCTTCTTAACTACGGAGCCCTTCTCGCGGCCGGGATCATCATCCTCATTTTCCTTTTGATTCATTATATGCGCACCCCAGACGGCAAGCGCGCCTTTGCGAGCGCCAAGCTCGGCATCCCGTTCCTCGGAGACCTCTACAAAAAACTGTACCTTTCGATCATCGCGGACAACATGAACACCATGGTCCATTCGGGCATCCCCATGGTCCGAGCTATCGAGATCACCGCGGCGGTGGTCGGAAACGATGTCTACAAGCAGATCCTCGAAGAAAGCTTGACCATGGTCAAAGGAGGAAGTTCGTTCTCCCAATCCCTTTCTCAATATGAAGAGATCCCCGGGATGCTTATCCAAATGATCCGAGTCGGCGAAGAAACAGGCGAGCTCGGCAGCATATTGAAGACCATGGCGAACTTCTATCAAAGAGAGGTGATCAATGCGGTGGATACTTTGGTGGGTCTTATTGAGCCCGTCATGATCGTGCTCTTGGGCCTCGGAGTGGGTACGCTTCTCGCTTCGGTGCTTATTCCTATCTACAACATCGCCAACTCCGCCGGGGGTTGATTAAGAGCCACCAGGCTTTTAGAATGGAGTTATCCACATCCATAGAAACTCTCCCCGCTTCAAAGGTATATAATTCATAAGGTAGTTAAAAGTAACAATAATTATGTCACACAGATCAGCAAATCGAGGCTTCACCCTCATCGAACTCTTGGTGGTTATCGCCATCATCGGCATTCTTTCGTCAGTTGTGCTTGCATCACTTAATACCGCTCGCTCTAAAGGAAATGATGCGAAGATCAAAGGACAGCTTTCCAGTGCCCGTGCCTCAGCAGAAATTTATTACGATACCAACGCAGGTTACAGTACCGCTGCGGCTTGTAATGCGGCCAGCAGTATGTTCGTGGACATACCTTCAGGTATGAACGCCATCTTGAACGGCACAAACTCGTTCCCTACGGGTTCGGTACCGGTATGCAACTCAAACGGTCTTGCCTATCGTATCTATGCTCCGCTCCTTGGTGTTACCGGTTCATTCTGGTGTGTTGACAGCCGAGGTACTTCAGTGCAGCTCGCTGCCGCTCCCACTTCAGGAGTATTCGTCTGCAACTAGTCTCTACGTTTTGTTTTGCCAAACACCCGCATGTGCGGGTGTTTTTGCTATACTAGAAGAGAAGCAAACGTCCAATGAATATATTTAAACAACTGAAGGGAATAGAGATCATCATGATCGTTGTCATGATCGGTATTCTTGTGTCGGTAGTTCGTACGTCGTTGTATATCGCAAAGACGAGGGACACGGACGGAGCCATCATCTTTAAGCTCGGCAAGGTGCAGTCTGCCGCTCTCCTTTACTACCAAACAAATGGAAATTATGGAGGAGGCCACTCGGTATGCACCGAAGGAATGTTTAAAGACAGCGTGTCGGGGATGGCCGCCTATACAGACGGGGCAAATTATCCCAACGGCCTTTTGTGCAATTCGACGAACCTTGGCTATGCCGTAGAAGCTCTGCTCACCGAACCCGGCCAATATTGGTGCGTCGACAGTGCCGGGAAATCCATTAAAAAGACCGAACCGATTAGCGGTCCGACGTGCTTATAACCTTATGATCCCATTCTTTCTCTTCGTGCTCGGCGTGCTCATCGGCAGTTTCTTAAACGTCCTCGGTCTCCGGTGGAACTCGGGCAAGGGGATAGAAGGACGCTCATTTTGTGTGGTCTGCAAAAAAGACCTGCCGTGGTGGGAGCTTGTCCCCGTCATAAGCTTTGTAGGCCTCGGAGGCAAATGCTCCGGATGCAAGTCAAAGATTTCCTGGCAGTATCCTCTTGTTGAACTCTGGACCGGGCTTATCTTTCTCTCGCTTTACTCCGCCTTCCCGTTCGTCTTCGATTTAAAAGGGGGATTCCTCTACATCCTGGCTGCGGCGATCTTTTGCATCTATGTGGTGCTGACTATCTATGATGTCCGTCACAAGATTCTCCCCGACGAGCTTGTCTATGCGGCCATCATTTTAGGATTTGCGTCTCGCCTGATTCAAGGGGGAGCGCTCCTTGATTATCTCGTTGGCCCGATCCTCTTCGGATTTTTCGGGCTTATCTGGCTCTTGTCCAGAGGTCGAGCTATGGGGTTCGGAGACGCGAAGCTTGCCCTTTCGCTCGGTCTTCTCCTCGGGGCGCCGGCCGGATTTTCGGCGCTCGTGCTCGCGTTCTGGATCGGCAGTGTCATCACGCTCACCATTATGATACTCGGACGCCTTCGATTTGCTTTGTTTAGATCAGGGAAAGGGCTTACAATGAAGAGCGAGATACCGTTCGCTCCCTTCCTCATCCTCGGAGCGTGGATTTCTCTTATTTATCATCTCGATCTTTTTCATGTCCTTTCTTTCTTCAATGCATAATCCGCGCGGACGAGAGGCGAACAGGGCGGGGTATACGCTCATCGAACTCCTCGTGTCCATCGGCATCATGCTCGCCATCATCTCGACTGTTTTTTATAACCAATCCAAATATTCTCAGAGCTCATCCTTGAAAAATGCTGCAAACGAGGTGAGCCTTTCTATTCGCCAAGCTCAGGTCTACGGCATCAGCGTCAAAGAACTGACCCCGGGGTCAGACGACTTTACTCATGCATACGGCACTTCGTTTAGCATTATGAGCGGCGAAGGGAGCGCTTATATCCTATTCGCCGACCGGTTCCCTTACGATTCTATGTACAACGATACCTGGTCGTGCCCGACGGGCGGATCTTCTGAGTGTATGCAGAAAATAAACATGACGACAGGAAACAGCATCACCGGTCTCTGTGTGATCCAAGCAAACAGCAATGAGATCTGTAACAATGTGGGCAGGGTAGATATTGCATTTTTGCGTCCGTCGACCGACGCAAAATTGATGTTCTTCAACGGCTCAGGCAATTCTTTTAGTCCGGGAAACATCATCGGCGCGAGGATTATCCTTACTTCTTCGACCTCGGGCCTCACACGTTCGATTGTAGTTTATACGACCGGTCAAATATCCGTCCAATGATATGAAAAAACGTCTCACCCAGAGGTCTGCCATCGAGGGCTTTACTCTTATCGAAATGATGACTTCGGTAGGACTTTTCCTCGTGGTCATGACTATCAGCATGGGAGCCATCCTCGGAGTGTTCGATGCGAACAGAAAGTCAGAGTCGCTCAAAACGGTTATGGACAACCTAAATTTTTCTGTTGAATCGATGTCGAGAGAGATGCGTTTCGGGACGAATTATCATTGTGAGACTTCGGCCTCGGCCCTTCCCCCGTTCACGGCGCCGCAGAACTGCGCTGGGGGAGGCGCCCTCGTCAGTTTCTTGGCCTCAAACGGAGAACAGATTGTGTACAGAATCCAAGGAACCAAGATCGAGAAATCGACCGATGGAGGGGGTACATATATTGCGGTCACTGCCCAAGAGATCACCATCACGAGCCTCGAATTTTATGTGACCGGCGCGGTCAAAGCCGACTCTTGGCAGCCAAAAGGGTTGATAAAGATCCGAGGCAGGGCTGAAGCCGGCGTGGCGGGAGCAAAGCTGAATACGAGGACCGACTTTACCCTTCAGACACTCGTATCTCAGAGAGTTTTAGATAATTAACATGCATACATTTTCTACACATAAAGGGTTCACACTGGTCGAGACGCTCGTTGCCATCTCAGTCCTCGTGCTCGCGATCACCGGCGCCTTTACCGCAGCACAAAACGGCATCAATTCATCGATCTTTTCAAAGGATCAGATCATCGCTTTCTATCTCGCCGCAGAAGGGGTCGAGCAAATACGAAACATCCGCGACGAGGATACCCTCACGAGCCAAAATTGGCTTACAGGAATCGCGGCGGACCCCTCAGACCCGTGCTATTTCGGAAAGGCGTGCACCGTCGATACGGTAAACACCGGAGTCAACAACGGTCTCGCAGTATGCCCGAGCGGTCCGGGGACGTGCCCGGCTCTCAAGGAAGATCCAGTGACCGGATTCTATGGATATACCTCTTCGTGGCCGGATACAACCTTTAGGCGGGAGATCACTTTGACTCAGATAGTCCAGGATCATGAAGTGGCGATCACTGTTACCGTCTACTGGTCAAAAGGGGTGGTCAATCGGCAGTTTAGGGTGCGCGAGAATATATTAAACTGGCAATAATGAAAAAAACTTCTAACCGGGGCTTCACATTGTTTATCGCTGTGGTCATCACCGCAACGCTCATGCTCGTGTCCATGGGCATCATCTCGGTCGCCGTACGAGAAGCCTTTTTAACTTCTTCGGCCAGAGAATCGCAGTATGCTTTTTATGCCGCCGACACCGGAGCGGAATGCGCTCTCTTCTGGGACGTAAAGAACGGAAGCGGAGAGAGTGCTTTCTCGACCTCCACCCAGACGACCATATTTTGTAATGAGGACTCGGCAAATTCCCCAAACCCCTCCGGAGGAACAAACGTCGTGGGAGGTTCTTCCATATCCAATTTTACTCTCACCTTTTTTCCTGATCCCTACTGCGCTAAAGTAATTGTGACCAAGGCGGATAACGGAGCCACCACCATCCAGTCGCGCGGGTATAATACCTGCGACCCCGCCAACCCTCGCCGCGTGGAGCGCGCCGTCCAGGTCAATTATTAGTTTGACGTTTTTTACTGCATAACATGGAGGAAATCCCAAAAGATATCCGGGAACGGGCTCAAAAGCTCAGGGAGACAATCGACCGCCATCGGTATCTTTATCATGTCTTAGACCGCTCAGAGATTTCCGAAGAAGCGCTTGATTCTTTGAAGGATGAACTGAAGAAGCTCGAGGAAAAGTACCCGGGTCTTTCTACGCCGGATTCTCCGACTCAGCGGGTGGCCGGAGCGGTATTGCCCGCGTTTGAGAAAGTGACCCACACCGTCAAGCAGTGGTCGTTTGATGATGCGTTTACTGAAGAAGATATCAGAGCCTTCGATCTCCGGGTCAAGCGCGTCCTCAAAGAGGAGCTTGGCAAATCGGTCGAACCCGAGTATGTTGTCGAGCTCAAAATTGACGGATTAAAGATCGTCTTAACCTATGAAAGGGGGATTTTGAAGACCGCCGCTACTCGAGGCGACGGTCGAGTGGGGGAAAACGTCACCCAGAATGTCCGGACGATTGAATCCGTCCCTTTAAGGCTCACCGAAGATAAAACTGTCGTGGTCGAAGGCGAAGTGTGGATGGGGAAGTCGATCTTGAAGAAAATAAATAAAGAAAGAGAAAAGCTCGGACAGGAAC
>JAQBRH010000003.1 GCA_028286565.1 Parcubacteria group bacterium | reverse complement strand
TGAGTTGTTCTCTCCAGATATCACCTTTGTTAAAGAGGATCGAATCTCCGGGATTAAAGGAGGAAGTATTTACCTTGGCAATGGTCTTCCAGGAACATGAGCCCGAGGTGCCGATGGTTTGAGAGGTTCCGTCACATGAATCATTGCCGGCATTGGCAACATAGTAGGTGGCGGCGGAAGCGTGGGTGATGTGGAATGGGAGTATAAAGTTCAAGACTCCAAATACAAACAAGACCGATAACATCCGAGTAACCCGGGTTATTTTCATACTAATATCATAGCACTAGATGCAAATATCTCTGCAACTATTTAGCAAAAATCCGCCTTCTGGCGGGTTTTTGTTTCTTTGATCTAGGCCTTCTTTTCCTTATAAGTTGTATGCTTTTTGGCGATCGGGTTGAACTTCTTGACCTCGATCTTGCGTTCGACCGATTTCTTGTTCTTGCGGGAATAATAGACGTGGCCTTTGCCGACGCCCTTTGAATCTCCGACGGAGACGAGCTTTATGAGATGCTGCTGTGCCATAGGGTTATAAGATTACCCGAGAGGAGCTATTTTGGCAAGAGGTATATAAAACCCCGCACAAAGCGGGTTTTTATGGTGCGCCGAGTTGGATTCGAACCAACGAAGCCCGAAGGCGCCAGATTTACAGTCTAGTGCGATTGACCACTCCGCCATCGACGCGCGAACCTACTATAACTAAAAAGGCTCTATTTCTCAAGAAAAAAGACCGGCGTACCGGTCAGGCAAAACGTCTGTTGTTCCGCGTGGGAAGCGTGGAGAAATCCGCGGGGGGCCGCTTTTCCAGATCTTTCTCGAACCACTGGTGAGTTTCGAGAAAGCTATATCCGCGGAAATGTTCGAGCTTCCAGGTTCGCCCCTGGAGAGCCTCTTCCCCTTCACCCCGCAAGCCGAGCGTGCAGGTCTTCGCTGACCATCTGTTCGTGGTCTCGAGGAATTTCTCCCATGTGGCGTCGCTCTTGATGACCCCGACTGACCCTTTGATCAAGGGCAGGGTCTGCCCGATCTTCGGAGTGCCGGTGTCGACCCTGAGCAGTTCGTCGCACAGATTTTCAAGCGTCCTGCCTTCGGCGCGGACCCAGATTTCGGGCATGAGGATACCTCGGTGAGAGTTGTACGTCTCCGATCATTGTTGCACCACTGAGAGAGCGGGGCAACTTTACTTGGCTTCGGTCTTGTGTTTCGGGAGGCTTGTGACAGTGCCGGATCGCTTGCCTTTCACTACTTCAAAAGCGAGCTCCTTGCCCTTCCTCCCGACCATGACCGTTCCGCCGGAGAGAACCTTGTTCCCGATCATCATCGTGGCCACTGGATTCAAGATCTTGGTTTGAATGAGGCGCTTCAGCGGTCGGGCACCGAATTCAGGATTGTACCCCTCCTCTGCGAGAAGATCGACGACCGGGTCCGAGACGACGAGTTCGATCTCCTTCTCGGCGAGGCGCTTTTGCACCGCTTCGATCTGGATCTTGACGATAGAATGGATGGTCTCCTTTGAAAGCACGTCGAACACAACGATCTCGTCGAGGCGGTTGAGGAACTCCGGACGGAATTGGTTCTTCAGGGAGTTCATCAGCTTGTCCTTCATTCCGTCGTAGCTTTCTTTCTCTCCGCCCTTGGAGAATCCGATCGACTGCATGCGGTCGATGTATTCGGCGCCGACGTTCGAGGTCAGGATGATGACCGTATTCTTGAAGTTGACGGCCCGGCCCTTGGTGTCGGTCAGGCGCCCGTTGTCGAGGACTTGGAGGAGAATGTTAAAGACTTCCGGGTGAGCCTTCTCGATCTCGTCGAAGAGAATGACCGAATACGGGCGATGGCGGACGGTTTCGGTAAATGGAGAACCTTCGTCGAAGCCGACGTAGCCGGGAGGCGCGCCGATCAATTTCGAGACCGAGTGCTTCTCCATGTATTCGCTCATGTCGACCCTGATGAGAGCCTTATCATCGTCGAACATGAATTCGGCAAGAGCCTTGGTGAGTTCGGTCTTCCCGACCCCGGTCGGACCGAGGAACATAAAGGAGCCGATGGGGCGGTTCGGATCCGAGATGCCCGCGCGGCTTCGTTTGATAGTATCCGCGATCTTTTGGACCGCTTCTTCCTGTCCCACGATCCTCTTTCTGAGGAATTCTTCAATGCGCCCGAGCTTCTCGGCTTCTTCTTCGAGCATGCGGGAAACGGGGATGCCCGTCCATCGGCTCACGATGTCCGCGATGTCCTGCTCGGTGATCTCTTCTCGGAGAATGCGGCGCGAGCTTTGGAGCTTCTTCAGGCGCTTGGCCTTGGTGTCGAGGTCGCGCTCGAGGAGCGGGATCTGGCCGTAGCGGAGTTCGGCGGCTTTCGAGAGGTCGGCCCGAGCTTCGGCGGCTTCGGCTTCGAGGCGAAGCGTCTCGAGGTTCTTTTTGATATCTTTAATGGCTGCGACGGTCTCCTTCTCGTTCTTCCACTTAAGTTCGATCTCGGAGGTTTTCTCCTTGAGGTCCGCGATATCCTTGTCGATCTCTTTGATGCGGAGCTTGGCCTTCGCATTCTTGTCCTTCTTCAAGGCTTCGCGCTCGATCTCGAGCTTCATCACTTTGGACTGCGTGTCCTGGAGGACCGGCGGCATGTTCTCAAGGGAGATCTTTAAGAACGATGCAGCTTCATCGATGAGGTCGACGGCTTTATCCGGGAGGAATCTGTCGGTGATGTAGCGCGACGAAAGAGTGACGGCGGCCCGGATAGCATCGTCGGTGATATGCACGCCGTGGTAGAGCTCGTAGCGTTCTTTCAAACCGCGGAGGATGGTCATGGCGTCTTCGATCGACGGCTCGTTCACGTGGACCGGCTGAAATCTGCGCGTAAGGGCGGGATCCTTTTCTATATGTTTTTGATATTCGCGGAGCGTGGTGGCGCCGATGGCCCGAAGTTCACCGCGGGCGAGAGCGGGCTTGAGCATGTTCGAGGCATCGATCGATCCTTCGGCGGCTCCGGCGCCGACGATAGTATGGATCTCGTCGATAAAGAGAATGATCTTGCCTTCGGATTTCTCGATCTCCTTGATGATATTTTTTAATCGCTCTTCGAATTCTCCTCTATATTTAGTGCCGGCTATAAGGAGGCCGAGGTCGAGGGACACGAGCTCTTTGTCCCGGAGAGATTCGGGGACGTTCCCGTTTGCCATGCGGATGGCCAGGCCCTCGGCGATGGCGGTCTTCCCCACTCCGGCTTCACCGATGAGGATAGGATTGTTTTTCGTTCGGCGGGAAAGGATCTGGATAATGCGGGAAATTTCTTCATCACGCCCGATGACCGGGTCGAGTTTGTTCGCCTTGGCAAGCTTGGTAAGCGAACGGGCAAACTTCGAGAGAGATTTGAATTTTTTCTCCGTCTTCGGTTCGGAAGAGGTCGATCGTTTCAGCTCGTCGATCACCTTCACGACGCGGTCCTGATCGATCTTGAACTTGGTAAGGAGTTCGCGCGACTCGCCGGGCACGTTCAATACGGAAAGGAAGAGGTGTTCGGTCGAGACAAATTCGTCTCCGAGAGATTCGGCGACCTTGGAGCTTGATTCCAAAATATGAGCGAGCTCGGGGGTAAGGTAGATCTGATACGACGGAGCGAGAGTCTGGATGACCTCGGGATTCTCGATGGTTTCGAGGACCGTGTCGGTGAGGAGGATGGTGTCGACTTCCATCTTGTCGAGGATGGAGAGGACCATGCTTTCCTCTTGGATGATGAGCGCCGCCAAGAGGTGCATCGGGTTGACGTGGTTCTGCCCGCGCTCAATAGCCAGCTCGTGGGCTTTTCTGATGGCTTCTTTGGCTTTGCTCGTAAAATGGCTGAATGGAGGCATGGCTATGTATAGGTAACGGGGCCTAGATTCTAAACTTACTTTGCCTTGTCGACAACTCTCTTCATCGGGATGGAAGAGGTATACAGTCCGGCGGGAACGATGAGATCGACGGTCGAGGTTTTAATGCCGACGAGCTCGCCCGAGAGGTTAAAAAGAGGCGAGCCTTGGATCTCTCCGGAGCTAAGGTCCGTGTCGATCGCATACGGGACCTTGAGGTCGTTCCCCTTGGCGTCTTTTTCCGTTCGAGAGCTGATGGAGACCACCCGGCCGATACCGACGGTGTTCTTGTCCCGGCCTTCGACGGCGATGATAGTTTGACCGAGCTTGAGTTCGTTCGGCGAGAAAGCGATGAATTTGAAATTATTCGTATGTGAAGGGTCTCCCTTGATCTTGAAGAGCGCGAGGTTGTCGTCTTCGCTGATGGCGGAGACGGTAGCCGGGAGAGTGGTGCCGTCCGGAAGAGTAACCGAGTATGTGCCGTTCAGGACCAGATTTCGCTTGTCGGAGACCACCAGCCCGTCTTTGGAGATCACCACCCCGAGGGCGTAGAAGCTCTGCGATCCGTCGTCGGCGACCGGACTCTTGATGCGGACAACCGCTTGAGCCGACTTGTCTATAGAGCTGATGATCGCGTCTTCCTCTTTGACCACGGTCACCTCCTTAACGGTCGTTGTATTCGAAGAAGGCGTAGCAGGAGCGACCTTCTCGATCGTATGTTCAACGACGCGGTTGATGGTCTGAGTGACGCTCGAAGGAGCCTGGGCGAGAAGGGAAACGGTGATAATACCCGTCGCGATCGACGTGACAAAGCTCACCAAGAGAGTGAGGAGAACCATTTGTGTCTTTGTAAGTTCTTCCATCGTGGCCATAATATGTGATTATAGCACACGAGCTTTATGCCCGCATTACGATCTCTTTCAATGCGGTTATGGTGTTCTCGATATCTTTTTCGGTGGTCGATCTTCCGAGCGAAAAGCGTAGCGCAAGGTCGTCCGTCGAATCATTTTGGCTCTGGCACGCCGCTCCGGCCGAGACGCAGATCCCCTTTTGATCGAGCGATATGGCCAGAAACTCGGAGATCTGGCCGGGAAAGGAGACCGCAAGAACATTCGGAAGAAGATTATCCGGAGACCCGATGACAAATGACCCTTTGATGTTCTGTACCGCAGCGAGGAGCTTGTTGCGAAGAGCGAGGAGTCGCAGAGATTCTTTTTCCCTATCGCGGACTGCCACGTCGAAAGCGGCGGCAAACCCCGCGATCGAAGGGAGATTTTCCGTACCGGCTCGAAGCCCGCGCTCTTGGCCTCCTCCGACGATCATCGGTGACAACTCGATCCCCGGACGGACGACCAGCACGCCAGAGCCTTTCGGTGCGTACATTTTCGCCCCGTCGAGCGTCAGGAGGTCGACGGAAAGCGCGTCGACGTTCAGCGACGCATAGTTCGCGGCGGCGGTGGCGTCCGTATGGAAATAGGGATATGAGGAATTATTTTTCTTCCTGGCCTCTCGAATAAGGCGCCCGATCTTGGAGATTGGCTGAACGACGCCGATCGAGCCGGCCGCCATGGACACAGACACGAGAACCGTATCCTTCGTGATGGCCTTTTCTATTTTCTCGGGCCGGATGATCCCTTCTTCGTCCGCGCGGACTATCGTATAGTCGCCCCCGCGGCGCTTCACTTCTTCGGCCGCCTCGAGGATAGCCGGATGCTCGAGCTCGGAGATGACGAGATGAGGCAGGAGTACGCTTTCGGCCGCTTTTTCAAAGGTCCCGAGAATGGCGAGGTTGTCGCTTTCAGTGCCTCCGCTCGTAAACACGATGTCCTTGGCTCCCGCGTGGAGGTGCCGGGCCACCTTCTCTCGAAAAGCTCCGAGGTCTCGCCTCGCCTTCACCCCTTCAGCATAAATAGCCGACGGATTATAAAATTCATCGGTAAAATATTTTTCCATCGCCAGGCGCGCCTCCTTTAGGACCGGAGTGGCCGATGCGTGGTCGAGAAATATCCTTTTTTTCTTGAAAAATTCCATTGCTTAGATTCTAGTATGCGCCGTGTTTTTTAGCCAAAATAGTGCTATTCTAAGGCCCTCTATGACACTTTTGACCACACATTCAAGGTCTACCCGCCCTCCGGTAGTAGCAGTAATGGGACACATCGATCACGGCAAATCGACGCTTCTCGACTATATCAGAAAATCCAATGTGACCGAAACCGAATCCGGAGGCATCACCCAGCACGTCACCGCCTATGAGATCGAGCACACAAAGGAAGACGGCACAAAGGCCAAAGCCACCTTTCTCGACACTCCGGGCCATGAAGCCTTCCACGGCATTCGCACCCGCGGCGCATCCGTCGCGGACATCGGCGTCCTTATCGTCTCCGCTGAAGACGGAGTGAAGCCCCAAACCCTCGAAGCCTATGCCCGCATAAAGGAGAGCGGTATTCCGTATGTGGTCGCCATAACCAAGATCGACAAGCCGAGTGCAAACCTCGACCGCACCAAACAGAGCCTGGCCGAAGCGGATATCTTTGTCGAAGGATACGGGGGCAACATCCCCGTCGTTCCCCTTTCATCAAAGACCGGGGTCGGAGTGAAAGAACTCTTGGACATGATCTTCCTCATCGCCGAGATCGAAGGCTGTACCGGCGACACATCGAAGTGGGGCACGGGCATCATCATTGAATCGCGACTCGATGCAAAGATCGGGGTTACCGCCATAGGCATCATCAAAGACGGCACGGTCAAAAAAGGCATGGTCGCCGCATCGACGGGAGCCATCGCCCCTCTTCGATACATCCTCGACGCCGAGGGGAACCAAGTCGACGAGCTCAGCTTTTCGAGTCCGGTCCAATTTGTCGGCTGGGACAATCCGCCGCCGGTCGGCGCGATCTTCGAGCTCTTTGAGGACAAAAAAGCCGCCAAGCTCTATGCGGACAGCGAAGCGGTGCACCAAGGGACATCGACCGCCGCCTCCGCTCCGGAGAACATGGCCACCATCTCCCTTATCATTAAAGCCGATGCGGCCGGAAGCCTCGAAGCCATCATATATGAGGTGGGCAAGCTCGGCCGCGAGCGCATCGTGCCTCGAGTGGTGCTCTCGGGTGTCGGTACAGTGAGCGAGAATGATGTGAAGACCGCCCTTACCACCGAGGGTACGCACGTCTTCGCCTTCCATACAAAAACCGATCCCCAAGCCGCGGCTCTCGCCGAACGATCGAACATCGCAATCGAAAGCTTCGACATCATTTATAAACTGACCGAACGGGTAGCCGAACTCCTCAGAGGATCCGAACCAAGCATCGAGGTCGACGAGGTTTCCGGCTCCGCAAAGGTATTGAAGATATTCAGTGTGCAGAAGGACAAGCAGGTGCTCGGAGCCCGAGCGAACACCGGAACCTTCGAGCTCGGCGCCGAAATAAAGATCCTGCGGAAAGATGAAGAGGTCGGCCGAGGGAAAGTGAAAGAGCTTCAGCAGAACAAGATCGCCGCGGATAAAGTGAACGAAGGCAGCGAGTTCGGGGCTCTTATCGAATCAAAGATCGAGATCGCGCCGGGAGACGTCCTCGAAGCTTTTGTACGGGTTACTAAATAGTTCGACCAGCTCACTATACATAATATGAAAGCCTTAAAAAAAGAGAAGATGGAAGAAATATTGAGAAAGATCGCCGCGGATTTTGTCTTGCGCGAGGCTACTCCGGCGTCCCTCATCACCGTCACTCGTGTTGAGCTCGCTCCGTCGGGCAAAGCGGCCAATCTTTTCTTCACCACCCTGCCGGAGAAAGAAGAGGACACCGCCCTCAAGTTCCTCATGAGGAAAGGCGGAGAGCTTCACGGATTCGTGCGAGAAAAGTCCCGCATCGGCATCGTCCCCCAGCTAACCTGGCGCATCGATTACGGCGAAAGGAATCGCCAGAGGCTCGACGAAATAAGCAAAGATCTCTAGTGCCCGGGGTGGGCAACGATCCCACATCTCTTTCGAGACACGATTTTAAGTCGTGCGCGTATACCAATTCCGCCACCCGGGCAAATCTGCTCCACGGAGCATGGAGACCTAGGGCGGAATCGAACCGCCGATGAAGCTTTTGCAGAGCTTTGCCTTACCACTTGGCGACTAGGTCGACGTCATCTACCTTAGCACAACTATAAGATTTTCTCCCTTTGATTTACAAGGTATAATTCCTCCATGACAAACGTAGAATTCATCGGCGAGGATGTGACAGAGCTTATTCGTCCCTCCTTCCGACAAGCGAGCATTTCATGGATGGCAAAGATGGTGATGAGAACGGGCATCGTTTCGACCGAGGATAACGCGAAGAAGGTCCTTCTCGCCGTCGCTTCGGTTATTTTCTTGATCGCGCTCGGAGTATTTTTTTTCAAAGCTCGCGGCCCTCAGGGTCAGATCGGACCGGCGTCCCAAAGCCTGATCCGCGAAATGCAGCGGCACATTCCCGCTCTCCCCTTGCCGAACAATAATAATTAAATGAAGATATCTTCGA
Organism: Parcubacteria group bacterium; assembly: GCA_028286565.1. Classification (GTDB taxonomy): domain Bacteria; phylum Patescibacteriota; class Minisyncoccia; order Phycocordibacterales; family Zambryskibacteraceae; genus JAIFWN01. The sequence goes on along the minus strand of JAQBRH010000003.1, from coordinate 52,942 downwards.
GAAAGAACCGCGGTTTCACCCTGATCGAACTCTTGGTGGTGATATCTATCATCAGCCTTCTTTCGTCCATCATCCTCTCAAGTCTTCAAAGCGCGCGCTCAAAGGCTCGAGATGCTCAGAGGATCCAAACCCTGAGGCAAATGGTCACCGCTCTCAGATTGTATGCGGATACATCAGGGCATTATCCGATTACCACATACAATGGAAACACCTGGTTCGCAGATTGCTGGCAAGCCACAAATTGGATGCCTGATAATGGGGCGTACACATGGAGCTCGGGATACATCAGCGCTCAGTCGCACGATCCGGTCAATGTATGTATGTGGCCCTGGAGTACAACAGCTGGTCCGGCTACATATGCATATTGGAGCGATGGGACAAGCTATGCTCTGGCAGCCCGAATGGAGAACGCCTCCCGATACGATATCCAGCACGCGGGGACAAAATGGGTGGACGGTAATCCGCTGTATTCATTCCACGGATGGAACGCTCAGACGTATGCGATCGTCAATCAATAATCAACAATTATGCATATAAAAAATCTAGAGACTCAAATAGTCATCATCACTCTCTGTCTCGCGATAAGCGCGGCCCTTATCTACCTCTATATAAAGAAGATCCCGCACCCGACTCCCCGCCCGGTCCCCGCCGAATGGATACGGCGAATGCAGCAAGAGCTTCCTCCATTCAAGAACAAAGAATAGATACTCCCGGACAAAGAAGGTATCATTATTTTTCTGCGGGTATGGTTTAGTGGCAGAATGCGGCCTTCCCAAGGCTGAGACCCGGGTTCGATTCCCGGTACCCGCACTCGATTGAATAATAGGCTGTTTTTAGATATAGTTTTGTTTGTCCCATATTTGCGCCCGTAGCTCAGTTGGTAGAGCAGCTCCCTCTTAAGGAGATGGTCGTAGGTTCGATTCCTACCGGGCGCACAAAATCATAAAATCCCGAGCAGTCGGGATGTTTATGTATTTTGTGCGAGGCGCAGGCATATCGAGCGAGTACGCGAGATACCGAGCCGGGGTCGAGAAAGTTTCCGAGTGGCGGCGAGGAAACTATTCGTGACCACAAAAGCTGTGCTACTATGCTCGCATTGCCGGGGTGGTGAAATGGTAGACACGCCAGTTTTAGGAACTGGTACCGCAAGGTGTGGAGGTTCAAGTCCTCTCCCCGGCACCAATATTTGACTTTTATGTTTTTTGTGATAAAATCACGATAGACCAACGTGTACGTTAACTTTCAAAGAGGCCAAGCCTCAAGGAGCCATCATGTGGGTGCAAATCCCCATTGGCGTAATCATTATACTGTTGCTCTACTTCATATCCTCGATCATGATCAACGAGGCGAATGAGGTCGGCGCCATATCCTCTCTCGGCAACCCAAGCCGCGAGGAAGGAAGCGGGCCGCATCTCGTGTGGCGCTTTATCCAAAAGATGCGCAGGTTCTCAACGGTCGCCGAACAGCGGCAGTTCCCAGGGGAACCCGAGGATGTTCAGCGCTATGATGATCAGCCGCTCGAAGGATGGCAGGTAACACCGATCCACATCACTCATGCTCCCGCTGATCAGGCGCTGTTCTACAGCTGGAAGCCGACCGAGGATGAGATCAAGAATGGCCCGACTCTAAAGCTCAGTGAGATTGAGAGATCGGACAAGGCTCGTTACGAGGCGATCATAAAGGATCCGCTGAGTCTGCGCCTCACTTCCGAAGCTAGCTTCACCATCAAGATCCATCTCGTGAAGGGCAAGCTCTTTCAGTTCATCCAGAACGCCGACGGGGACATCGAGAAGGTCTTTGGCTGGCTTCGCGACCTCGAGGAGTCTCTGCTTCAGAGCATCCTCACGAAGACGACGCTCGGAGAAAGTATTCGAGTGAAGGAAGAGATCAGCGGCTATGTCCAAGTCCTTCTCGTAGAGTTCGTGGGGGAAAAGCAGCTCGATCTGCTTCTCAACCACATGAAGAACGCAAAAACCCAGGAGATGATCGCCAAGCACGGCAAGCCGCTCGGCATAGTCATCGACGACACCACCATCGTCAATCTCTTCCCGGGTCGTCGAGTGAACGAGGCGATGTCTGACGCCGCAGTGGCCTTGAAGAAGCGTGAAGAAAAGATCAGCCAGGAAGAAGCTGAAGCTCAAGGGATCCGTCTCAAGGCTGACGCCGAGGCCCACGCGATCACGGTAAAGGGTAATGCTGAAGCTGAAGCGATCCAGAAGGTTGCCGAGCAGATGCAGAAGCCTCACGCCATCATGGCCCGCAAGCTCGACGTGCTTCAGACTGCTTTCCAAAACCCGAAACTGATTGTTGCCGGAGGAGCAATCGAGCTCATGGCCGTACTCGAAAAAGTACTCGGAGAGGCAAACGCCGCCTAAGATTCCCCCTACTGTCGATCGACAGTAGGGGTTTTTATATATTGACTTTTTAATATAAAGATGATATAATGCAAAAAGAAGCTCATCACATACATCATTGGAGGTCTACCATGGCCACAACCCCTCGACCCGCACGACCAAGATCTGCACGGCCCGCACCCGCGGCGCCCTCTGCAGCACCTGCCTCTACCGCCGCTCAGGCGGCTCCGGCACCAGCCCAAACGTTTTGGGAGAAGACCCAGGAAAACATTGGGAAACACCAAGGTAGACTGATCACCGGCACGCTCGCGGCGATCATCTTCCTTCTCATCCTCTTCTTCTCCTGGCCGAACGTGCTCGGATATCTGAAGCCAAGCTGGTATGTTTGGCTCATCGCACTCGCAGCAGCGATCTTCATCCTCTGGCCTGCAGATGAGAAGACGTGGACAGGGCTTGTGATCGGGGCGTTCGTCATCCTCCTCATCTCGAACATCGGCTCGAAGGCGATGGAACACAGCAAGGAAGTAGAAGCGGTGGAGGTGGCGAAGCAGGCCGCTTACCTCCGGCTTCACCCTCTTCCGCCGCCGACTCCGGAACGCGACAGCGTAGGTTTTTACGCAAAGAAGGGAGAATTCACCCGTCCCTGGAGAGTACCCTCCAAGTATGCTGGGTACGATCTCGCGATCTGGCCTTCGGACCTGAACGACACTGTCGTCGTGAAAACGGATGTGAAGACGGACAGCATTCGTCCGAACCACGACGCGGAATTCGGGAAGTCTCGGATCTATGCGTTCAACCCGATCGGGAAGGACCAGCTGATCACCGTATACCTCTGCAAGACCCGTTGCTGATCAAGCAACGCCGCCGGAAGCGCTTCGCGCGCTTCCGGCTTTTTTCATGCCAAAAACCCCGCAGATGCGGGGTTTTGATCTAGAGTTTCTTATCTATGTAAGGCGGAGTATTCAGATCGAAGGTATTGAGGATGACCCGCACTATTCCGTAGGCGCTGAACATGATGAACATTCCCACAAGTCCGTAGAGGATGCTCCTTCTGCCCTTCTCTCGAGCCGTGCTGTCGTTCGAATCTTTGATGAAGAGGACGATCCCGTAAATGAAGATGCAGAGAGCGACCGCGAAGAGAAGCCCGATGAGCGGATTAAGGATGAACTGGTTGACCTTGTTCAAGAACGGAGCGATGGAGAGCTGTGCGGCTGCCACGAAAGGAATATCTTAGAGTCCCTGAACGGTAGGAATGTGCCCGCTGTCCTGACCGGGAGCGATGCCGAGAGCGTTACCGACGAATCCGACGAGTCCCCATACGGCGACCATGACGAAGAGGGCGATGACTCCGTAGATCATGATCTGGCGGGCTTCTTTGCGCTTCTCTTCATCGGCTGCGGCGAAGATGAACTTCATAAGACCCCAGAAGAATCCGAGGAGAGCGAGACCGACGACAAGCGGAAGGGCGAGGTCAACGAGCCTCTTCACATTGTTCATAAGGGTGAAGATGCCGCCGAGTTGAGGTCCGGACTGAGCGAAGGCGAAAGCCGGAGCGAAGGCGAGAGCACTAAGTAAGATCTTTTTCATTAACGTAATAGATTCGTTATTTTTAATATCCCCTTTAAATCATTGGGTAACAGATTAATCATACCCTCATCCGAAGAAAATGCCAGGTGGGTGTGGATTAGCAAGGATCCTGGCCCGCAGCGATTCCACAATTCGGATCGAAAGCTCCGCCGCCAGAAGAACCCGGAGTAACAGAGGATCCTCCGGTGGATGTTACAGGCAGGCCAAGATTACTCTGAATAAATGCGACGATGCCCCAGACGGAAACCATCACAAAGAGAGCGATGATGCCCCAGATCATGATGTTCTTGCCCTCTTCATGCTTCTTCTCATCGTTTGCATTGAGGATGAATTTCGCGAGGCCCCAGAAAAAGTAGAGCAAGGCGAGGCCGGCCACAATGGGGATAAGGGCCTTGATAACAGATCCTATCTGGTGAATAAGAGAGAGGAGACCGTTGAACGGAGCGGCAAAAGCGACAAAGGGTGCGAGGGCGATCGATCCTATAAGTATTTTTTTCATGATTGTTATTCTAATTTTCTGGCAAGCTCGGTCGTCCGAACGATCTCCCGAACACATCTCCTTGCGCCGCATGAACAATGGCGAGGTACGAGACCATCACAAAGAGAGCGATGATGCCCCAGATCATCATCTGTTTGCCGTCCTCATGAGACTTCGTATCCGCGGCGTTCCTGATGAACTGGGCGATCCCCCACAGAAAGAGGAGGAAGGCGAGCCCCATGAGGACGGGGATGACCGCATTCACGAGTGAGAGGAACAAATTTACCACCCCGGTAAAATCCGACGGCGCCGCATGGGCGAAAAACGGAACAAGGAGAGCGAGGAAAAAATATTTCATTTCAGGCTGCTTATAGTATTGGATATCACAACCGAGATCGCTTCGGCTCCGAGGAGAATGGCCGCCCCGACCGCGGTGTAGAGGAAGGCGCGGTGCGCCGTACTGACCTTGTTCTCATCCCCTTGAGCCGAGACATAGAGAAACCCCGAGTAGATGAAAGCGAGGATAATGATCACTCCGCCGATCGGCAGAACGATATTTTTTAGAATGGCATTGAAGAGGTCGATGAGGGAATTGCCTCCTTTGGAAAATGGGTTCGTGAGGATCGGGGTAACACTGACATTACTTCCTGGCACTGTACCGTGTCCCGGGGGGTTGGCAGGCACGGTACCGCTGCCGGGAGCTGGCTGAGCATACGCCACCGAAACAGAAATCATGAGTAGGAAGATAACCGCGAGAATTCCTGGAAGATATTTTTTCATTTTATGGTTTACCAAGGACAGAATTGTATGAAGGGTCTACCAAGGCGTTCATAACAGTATAGACGAGAATCCAAGCGATGAGTATCCACACGTATCCCTTAACAACCGACCAGAACATGCCTTTGGCCTTCTTCAACGCTCCCTCGTCCCCTCCCGACGTGACGAGTGTGAACCCGGCGTACGCAAGGACGGCCACGGTGAGGATGGTCGCATAGATAATAAGGTTGTTGATGATAGCGATCCCAAGCTGGACCAAGTGGTCAAAACCGCATTCCGGCCCATCACAAGGAATAAGACAATTTGGGCCTGAACAAGGCGGTGCTCCTAATACAAGAATCGGCATACCGAACAAAAGAAGAAGACAGATCGTTGCGGCGATGTGAGAAAGCGTACGCATCATTTTGCAAGTGAGTCTAAAGCGAAGCTCGTGCTAGAAATAGCTTCGTCGGTTCGAGCCCGGCCCGAGGTCACGCTTTCGATCATGTCGGTGAAAAGTTTTTCTGTTTTTATATCATCCGGGTCGATCCAGCCCTTGGATTGGAGGGCGGCTGTGTAGAACGTCGCCTGGTTCGGATCAGCCTGGCGCTCCGAAAGAAGATCGCGCCTGGCCGGAGGCAAGAAATTGATCTGAGTCAGCGCGCGGGCGGAGTTCTGAGAGACAAGCAGAAGAGCGGCTTCGAGGGCGGCCGCGGCGTTCGGCGTATTTTTGACCACCGAGAGAGTTTCAAGCCTGCCGTATGTCAGAGATTTGCCGGACACCCGCGATTGCGGGACGAGAGAGACGCCGAGGGAAAGGGTTGGATTCTTTGCCTTCAAGAGGGTGAGTTCGCTTGCGTATCCGAGGTAGAGAGCGGTCTTCCCAGAAGTGAAGGCGGTATTAGCCGGGAGGAGCGAGCGATTCCACGAATAATAGGGCTTGGCGGGGTTTGAGAATTGGGTATAAAAGTCGAGAGCCGCGGCAGCCGGAAGGAGAGGGAGGTTGAAGCTGTCCTCGAGAGCCGAATGAAGGTCGGCGCCTTGGAAATAGGTGATCGGAGTTCCCGCCTGGAGCATGAGGAGAGACAAGATATCCTTGGCATTCGGGATGTTCTTGGCTTCGCCGAGGGCGATGGCGCTCGTGGAGACATTTCCCGCATTATCCCGTTCGGTCAGCTTGTTCGCATAGTCATAGATCTCGTCCCAATACTTTGGAGGATTCGCAAAGGAAGCTTTGGAGAGGAGATCGCGGTTGGTATACATGACCAACGGATCAATATAGAGAGGCAGGCCGTACGTACCCGCGCTTGTGAGGAGGAGGTCCGCTTCATCGACGAACGTACTGATAAAATCTTTTGGAGCGATCGAAGCTGCCGGGATGAGAAGGAGCTTGTTGCGCTCTTTCCAGATCTTCGACTGAGGGAGGAGGACGAGATCGGGCCCGCTGCCGACGGCCAGAGCCTCGGTAAAATCCGCATCGAAGGTCGCCTCGGGCTTCTCGACGTATTTGATAACAAGCTTGCTGTTGCCGTTGAGGCCCGCATTGTTCAATAGAGAGGAGAAATCATAGAAAGGCATGTTCCCCCAGACCACCACGGTGGCTGAGGCGCTCGAAGATCCGCGAGAGACGGAGAACAAGAGGACCGCGAGCACGATAAAGACCCCGAAGACCGCAAGGAGAATGATCTGAAACTTGGACATGTACGTTTATACTATCACTTTTTAAAGATAAGTCCGTAGTGGTGCTCTCCGGCCGGGAACGATCGTTCGAACTCGAAGCCTTCGGATTTAAAAAGATCTTTCACCTTATCTTCACCGATGACCTCGTTCACTCCTTCGGTTTTTATCCGCGCAAGGTATGAAGAGTCCGACCATTCGACAACCCCGATCTTCCCTCCTTTTTTAACGATTCGTCTGGCTTCTTGGATCGCCGTACCCTTATCCTTCAAAAAGAAAAGGATGTTGCCGAAGACCGCTCCGTCGAGCGCCTCATCGGCGATCTTCGTGCCCCGCATCTCTTCCACATTGCCGTCTATCGGGCGAATATTGTCTCTGCCTTCGAGGCGTCCTTCTTTGTAGACCTTCACGAGGAGGGCCGGATCGAGGTCGACCGATATCACTCTTCCGTCCTTGCCGAGCGCGGCCGAGAGAGCGTGCGTATAGTGTCCGGCGCCGGAGCCGAGGTCCGCCACTTTTTGTCCGGGAAGAAACCCGAACTCCAAAATATTTTGTTTGGGACTTGTGAACATAGAATTAGTATACAAGGAAAAAGAAAAAGCCCGTACAGTGTACGGGTTACTTGTCCAGTGTTTCCTGGTGCATGTGCTTGAACTCTTCTATTCCTGCCCATCTTGAAGCGACGGGTTTCGGACCGCGGCTTACGATGGCGCGAGGAACCTCGAGCAGAGTTTCCTGATGCGCATGAGGCTTCGGCCGGGCACTACGGATCTCAAGGAAGCCCTGATTGTACTGGCGGGCCGATGGAAGGCTCCACCCACAAACGCTTTCGACCGGACAGAGACCGCAGGTCGAATGATAGATCTCGGTCTTGCTTTCGGTCCAGCTGATTCGCTTAGCTGTGACCTCCGTCGCCCGGCCGCGATAGCCGCCGGTCGTCGAGGCGTTACCCTGGCTCCGCGAACAGAAATCGCGGGAAAGATACCAGAGCGCGTTCGCGAAATCGAGGACATCGTCCACTGTCGTGCAATAGAGGCGGTACACTTCGCGGATCACCGGAGATACTTGATAGAACTCGTATCTCGTTCCCGGTTCCATGGTGACGGCTTTCACCGCCTCGGTGGATGCGAGCACTCGGATATTGTGAGTGTCGACCGGCCCCGGATGCATCATCGGCTCCACAAGCTTCGCATTGATGAGGAAATAGAGATACATGCTCACCATCTTCTCGCGAAGTCCCATGAAGCCCGTCGACAGGTCCGGATCACCCTTCCCTATCATGAAGATCCGGCAAAGTTCAGCGTAGTCCTTCGCCTCACCAAAGATACGAAGAGGATTTCCTTCCCAGAACCTATTGACCTTTTTCAGGTTGAAGTCCCAGAACCGAACGGTTTCCCGAACATTGAATCCGAGTCCGTTCTCCTTCAAGATCTCGTGCATCCGAAGCCTGACCTCTTCGCTCAGGGTGCCCGCAAAGGTCTGTACATCGAACATCCACGGATGCTCGTCGAAGACCTTGCAGAGCCTCAAGAACGCTTGGGCACTGTCGATCCTGCCCCTCATATAGAGGAGACCGACCATGAGCCAGATAGCATGCTGCACGCTTCCGGGCTCAAGGGTCTTCGGGAGCCTGCCGGGCACGGGTTCCGCGTGATCGAACGGAGGAAGCTTCCGCCTCCACGCGTCGATGAGAGAACGGACGACCCATTCGGCGCGCTCATGATCAATGACATATCGTACACGAGCCATTGGATCCTCTATGTATAAGGTTCAAAGCCTAGTCTGAGGTGATTATATGTTGTAGAGAAGCTTTGTCTACTAGGCACTCACTCGTCATGAATCTATAATCCTTATAGAACCACGAACCTTTACAATGGGGATTATGCGATCGAACGCACGGTACAACTACCGGCGTTCGCGCCGGAAAGATACACAAGGCAAAGCCGGACGGATCTATGAGCATCTGATGGCCCAGGCCCTCGGGTGCCAGATCACTCCGCACGGACGGCCCGAGCTCGCCGATATCTTCTCCGAAGAGATCAACGCCCGGATCGAGGTCAAATCTCGAGGAGACCTGAATTCGTTCGAACTACGCACCAAACAGATCGAAGGATACAAAGAGGACTTTCCGGTCCCCTTTGATCACACGCTGTATGCTCTCCTGCCTTGGAAAGCGTCCAGCAGGCTGCGAAAGGACGACCCGCGTCCGCGCGGCATCGGTCCGAACACTCACATGATCTCGCTTTTGCGCGGATTGAAACTGGACTCGGAACGCAACGAGTACTGGGCGGCGAACGTAGAGACCTCATACCTCTTCGATCTGCGGATCATCGATAAGCTCGGAACACATCTGGGAGTCCAGCCGTGCCGAATGATCGGCAGAGGCGACGAGGGCGCGATCAGGATCGGACGCACGACGCTAAACGAGATGTTCGGAGAAGACAGCTCGTTCTCTCCGATGCTTCGGACGCTCGGCTTCAGCCCGTCAGGCTGGGCCAAGGGTGTGTACCCCTTGCATGTCGGGTTCTCGATCGACGGGCAGCAGCTCTTCTCGCGCTTCACCCTCGTCACCATCCTCCGCAAAAATCTCCACGCAGCCATCGCGCAGACTCTGGCGCGCCAGACCCTCTCACTTGTATAGTGGGCGGGCCTTTTTATTAAAAGTTATCCCCAGTCCAAGGCGGGTCCTTGGACTAGAGGCAGATAAGGGAAGCGAGGGAGTCTCCTTCTCGGAGCTTCATGATGCGAACGCCTTGGGTCTGGCGGCCGAGGACCGGGATCTCCTTGATGTCGACGCGGACCACTTGGCTTTTCTTTGAGATAGCGACCACTTCCTCTTCTTCTTCGGTGACGATCTGAGAAGCCATGACGTGCCCGGTCTTGTCGGTGACCTTGGAGGTGAGGATGCCCGATCCGCCGCGGCCTTGCACTTTGTATTCAGAAAGTTCGGTGCGCTTGCCGTAGCCGTTTGCCGAGATGACGAGGAGGTGCGCGGTCTTCCAGGCTTTCTTGATCTCGTGAGCGCCGATGACCGTATCTCCTTTGCCGAGCTTGATGCCTCGGACGCCGGCTGCTCCGCGCCCCATTTCACGAATATCCGATTCCTTAAAGCGGATGGACTGGCCGTCTCGCGTGACGATCGTCGCATCATCTCCGGTGCAGACGAGAGAGACGGAGACGAGTTTGTCTCCGGGCGCGAGCTTGATGGCGATGATGCCTGATGAACGAACATCGTGGAACGACTTGGCATCCACCTTTTTCGCAGTTCCGTCGGATGTCACCATGAGGATCGAACCCTGGATCTCTTTGGATTCTTTGGACATAGGGAGGATCGAGGTGATCTTCTCATCGTCGGAGAGCGAGATGAAGTTCATGATCGACTTGCCTCGAGTGGCGCGCTTGCCTTCGGGGATATCGTACATCTTGATCTTGTAGGCTTTGCCCTTGTCCGTAAAGAAAAGGAGGTCCGAGTGCGTGGAGGCGACCAAGAGATGCGTGACAAAATCCTCTTCCTTGGTGTCGAGGTCGACCACGCCGACGCCGCCGCGCTTCTGGCGCTTATATTCGTCTGGGTTCGTGCGCTTGATGTATCCGCCCGAGGTCAAGACGAGGGCGTTGTCTTCTTCGGCGATCATGTCTTCGACCGAGAGGATCTTTGCTCCACCCTTCACCACTTTGGTGCGGCGAGCATCTCCGTATTTATCCCGAGCGGCCATGAGTTCGGTTTTGACCACGGCGAGCATCTTCTTCGGCGAGGCGAGGAGATCTTCCAGGAATTTGATGAACTCCTGCACTTCCTTGAGCTCGTCTTCGATCTTCTTTCTCTCAAGACCCGCGAGCTTTTGGAGGCGCATTTCGAGGATGGCATCGGCCTGGAGGTCCGAGAACTTGAAGCGCTTCATCAAGTTAAGCTTTGCGTCTTCGACGGCCTTCGAGGCGCGGATGATCTTGATCACCTCTTCGATATGGTCGAGGGCTTTCGAAAGTCCGAGGAGGATATGCTCGCGGGCCAGAGCCTTCTTCAATTCGAATTCCGCCCGCCGCTTCACCACCACTTGGCGATGCTTGATAAATTCCTGGAGCATCGACTTCAAAGAAAGCGTCTGCGGCACTCCGTCGACGAGAGCCACGAGGTTCACATGGAAGGTATCTTCGAGCTGCGTATATTTGTAGAGGCTGTTTAAAATTTTCTGCGGCTGAGAGCCGGACTTGAGATCGAGGACGATGCGGATGTCTTTGGTCGATTCATCGCGAAGGCCTTTGATGCCGTCGAGCTTCTTTTCTCGAACGAGGTCAGCGATCTTTTCGATGAGAGCGGACTTGTTCACGCGATACGGGATCTCCGTAACGATGATCTGGAAGTTCCCCGCCTTGTTCTCGGTGATCTCCGCTACGCCTCGCGCGACGATGCCTCCGCGCCCGGTCGCATAGGCATGATGGATATCCTTTTGATTAAAGATAATGCCTCCCGTCGGGAAGTCGGGGCCCTTCACATGTTCGAGGAGATCTTCGGTCGCCGCTTCAGGGTTCTCGATAAGGGCGATGGTCGCATCCACCACTTCTCCGAGGTTGTGCGGAGGAATGTTCGTGGCCATACCGACGGCGATGCCCAAGGTCCCGTTCAAGAGGAGATTCGGAAGGGCGGCCGGGAGGACGACCGGCTCCTTCTTCGTGCCGTCGTAGTTTGCCTTAAAGTCGACGGTGTCCTTGTCTATATCATTTAAAAGTTCCGAAGCCACTTTGCTCATCTTGGCCTCGGTGTATCGATAGGCGGCCGCTCCGTCTCCGTCGATCGAACCGAAGTTTCCCTGTCCGATGATGAGCGGGTAGCGCGTGGAGAAATCCTGAGCGAGCTTGACCATCGCATCATAGACAGAAGCGTCTCCGTGCGGATGATACGAACCGAGCACGTCTCCGACCACCGTCGCGGATTTCCTGGACTTTGCGCTCGAAGTGAGACCCTTCTCGTTCATCGAGAAGAGGATGCGTCGATGCACCGGCTTCAAACCGTCGCGGACATCAGGAAGAGCGCGGTCAGTGATGACCGACATGGCATAGTCGATGAACGACTCTTTCATCTCTGTGACGATCGAGCGCGGGACGACGGTGTCGTGCTTTGGTGTGTGTTCTTCGTTAGTTGCCATACGTGCTCGTGCCGGAATTTGAATTTAAGGCGTCAGTGCGCATCCGTTCGTATTCGGACTGGAGGTTGACCGCCTTGACGTTCCCCTTCACCGCATTGAATTGATCCTTTAGGGAGGCGACCGAAGCTGCCACTCCTCCTTGAAGACTTTCAAAAGGGCTTGGACCAGTATTTTCTATCGGCGCGGCGTTTTCTGCAAGGGTCGCATCATTTCCGAATGAAGAAAATGTAAACAATGACCAGATCATGAATATGGAAAGCGTGATGCCTCCGGAGATAAGAAAGGCGAAGCGCTTTTTGTGAGAGTGGGATCGCGTATGGACTGTGGCGAGATAGTGTCTCATGTTTGTATGATGAATTAGAATTATTCTTCTTTAAGGACGACTATCTCCCCTTCTTTGCCTTCGAGGTCCTTCTTTTTAAGGACAAGCTTATCCGCCGGGGCGTTCTTTTCTTCTCCGCCTTCCTTTAAAAACTGCGCAAGGGTCTTCTCCGTATAGTGCATGGGGATGATGATCGCCGGTTCTAAAGACACCGCCAGCTTGTAGGCGGCCGCAGGGTCGAGCACTCCGTCCCCGCCGATCGGCACAAAGAGCACGTCGACATCCTCGATCGCCTCCTTGGCCTCAGAGGAGAGTTCGGCATTCGAAAGAGCCCCGAGGAAGCAGAGGTTCATGCCTTCGAGATTGATCTGGTAAACCGTGTTGTATCTCTTTTCAGCTTGTCCTGAATCGGAAGAGTAGTTCGACTCCGAGAGGAATCCTTTGATGCCGACATCTTTGACCTCATACTCGCCCGGGCCGTTGATGACGAACCCCTTGCCGTCTGTGGCAAAGGCGCTTGAGCTGATAAGGGTGATGTCCGCTCCGGCTCGAGAGGAAGCCGGATTAAGCGCCATGGCGAGGTCGCCTTGGGTGATCCGGAACGATTCGAGGCCTTGGTAGGTGATGACCATATTCCTTATTTTAACACATCTACCCCGCCAAATCCATGATTTTAAGAGCTTCCACATACGCGTAATTTGACATTATCATAAAATGTGATATCTTTTTATTAGACTCTCTCTGGGAGAAAGACTCGTGACTAAAAGATCCATACCTTCCGGATCGCCTTCGGACAAAGGCGCCGGTGTCGGACTGTTGTTGATAGTGATTGCGCTCGTTCTCTTCATTATGGCTCTGTCCTATCTCAGCTCATCCCCTTCGCGGCCCCAGCTGAAAAGAGAGCGCGCCGAGCCTCAAGAGATCGGATAAACTTCGATTTCTTTTTCTTATCCACTTTTTTGTTTGAGTTAAGGGGTATTTGTATGCTCAACTGTGTAAGGCATGCTCTTTGTCTTCAATGGGAGGTTTGAATGAAAGAAAAACAGGAGACTCCATATCCTGAAATGCCCGACGCGAACAAGAGGAAAATGATCGCATGGTTCGTGACCATATTCCTCGGAATAGCGGCCATGCTCTGGCTTACCCGACCTGCCAAAGCGGAAACTGTTTCGCAGCCCATCTGCGGCACGGTTACCGCAATTAAGCGGACGACGGACTCCATTCCGGCCTTGTACAGAGTCTCGTTCAAGGAAAGGAATCCTGCTGAGCTATGGAGCGTACTACCCCCAGAGCTCGAGGCCGGAAGCATCTACAAGATCTGGGTCCGCATCGACACCATATCGAAGAAGAGGTATTTCTTCGATTGGAAACGCTCGCCGAGCTGCCGGTTATTCATTCCCGGCACAAGATCCATTTAACCCCACACATGTGGGGCTTTTTATTATCACAATATGGCTATACATAGGTATATTTTTCGCTACCCACACCGAGAAATTGCTGATATGCTTGACAATATTTTTGTATATGCTATGATGTGGACTCGTTCTTTCAATGAGAGATCAGCGGGGCATTCGGCCCCCTGATCACAATTCATCTGAAGAGATGCCTCGCGGCGCAAGGAGGAGTAGCGTTATTACCCGGAAAAAGGTTCCCTAGGAACAACTGTCCGGGCTCGCCAACTAACCACGATGGGAACCGAGGCCCCTGCCTCCAGTTCGATCTCCGATGGACGCCTTCGGGGCGGGCCCTAGGCCAAGCCCCGAGCTGATCCAAGATTGGACTGCGTATTACTTCGGCCGCCGCGCCAACCGCCCTTCCAAGGAAGGGCGGCGCGACTGCCCGGAACCTTTCGCCAAGAGATCATCTTCTTCCTTTTCGCCCGCCGCGGCGTCCCTCGCGGCACTGGCCCGACTGCATCACGCAGTCGGGCCTCTTCTTTTATACCTTTCTTGTGCACACCTTGACTTGACAAGGAATTTATTATTTTCTACATTTACTTTGATGTAGAGAGGACTCCTAACTCCCGCAGTGCACCTTCCAGAGGAGACAGACCATGCGACCCGTTCGAACCGCAGTCCTCACCGCTTTTGCGCTCATGTGCGCCGCCGCTCCTCCCGCTTCCGCAGCATCCGCTCAGGAGCCATTGGCCACGTCCGACCTAACGCTCGGCCCCGCGCCGGCCCTCGACGTCGTCTATGTGGTACAGGCATCACCGACGCCGAGCATCAGCCTCGCCTTCATGCGAGCCGCGCGCGGCAAGATGGTCGACCAGACGCGCATCGAGCAGGGCGCCAAGTTCGGCACAGGCACCGCCTCGCCGCAGGCAACGACGGAAGCAGCCGCTTCCCCCACGACGCCGCGGTCACCTTGCGCGACACGGATGAACAGCCCCGTACTCGCGCTCGCACAACGGATCACTGCAGAGCAGCCCCTCGTCGCGCGGTTCATTCCGCTCACGCCGTGTGATCGAGCCGGCTACACCACCGAGATCCGCCTCGCGATCCACAGCATCGCCGGCGCGCACGTCACCTGATCTCCTCGCTTCGCAGTACGGCTTCACGCTAGTACTGCATCGGCCCCGACACATCGGGGCCTTTGCATTTGTATATATTTCTGGTACGGTATAGACGCATCTTTTAGCAGTTCCTCTTCTTGTTATCCCCGCGGGCTTCTGGCAACCACTCATCAAGCCCCGGACCGAGAAGAGCTTTAAAAATGCCCACAAAAGAAAAGAAAGAGAAAGTGAAGAAGGAGCCTGTCGTCGACACCTCCCTGATGGGCCAGCTCGTCGAGACGACCCCTACCCCTCCATCAGAGGACGACGTCGTCGAAGGACCGGTCATATCCATAGACAAGGGGGCGGTCTACATCGACCTCCATCCGTTCGGAACCGGCATCATCTTCGGCCGAGAGTTCATCAACGCCCGAGACATCATCAAGAAAATTAACCCGGGCGACACCGTCGCGGGAAAGGTCGTGCACATCGGAGGCAAGGACGGCTACATCGAGATCTCCTTGAAGGAGGCTCGCCAGGCCCTCATTTGGTCCGAAGCCGAAGAAGCGATCAATGAGAAGCGCGTCTACGAACTCCCTATCACCGATGCGAACAAGGGCGGACTTATCATCAACTGGCAAGGGATCAGCGGATTCCTCCCGGCGTCTCAGCTCAAGCCTGAACACTACCCTCGCGTTACTGACGGAGACAAGGACAGAATTCTCGAAGAGTTGAAGAAGCTCGTCGGAGTGAAGCTTTCGGTCCAGATCATCGGCGCCAATCCAAAGGAAGGCAAGCTGATCTTCTCCGAGAAGTCTCCTGAGGCCAAGAACAAAGAGAACATCATCCAGAAATACGCCCTCGGCGACGAACTCACGGGCGAAGTGACCGGGCTCGTCGACTTCGGAGTGTTCGTGAAGCTCGAAGAAGGCCTCGAAGGCTTGGTCCACATCTCCGAGATCGACTGGGGCCTCGTCGAGAATCCAAAGACCATGTTCAAGATCGGCGAGAAGGTCCGAGTCAAGATCATCGAGATCAAGGACGACAAGATCTCCCTCTCTATCAAGGCTCTCAAGGAAAATCCTTGGAAGGGCGCCGAGAAGAAATACAAAAAGGACGACGTGGTCGAAGGTGTTATCATCAAATTCAACAAGCACGGCGCCCTTGCTTCGATCGAGGAAGGTGTGGCTGGACTCGTTCATGTTTCTGAATTTGGCGGCGAAGACAAGCTCCGCGAGAAGTTGGAGATGGGCAAGACCTATTCCTTCAAGATCACTCTCTTCGATCCGAAAGAACAGAAAATGGCTCTCTCCTACGTCGAGAAGAAATAACCTCACCCCGGACTGCGTCTCGACCCTCTCCTAGGCAAGGAGAGGGTGGCAAAAACCCCGCTTTCGCGGGGTTTTTGTTTGAAAAAATTTTGAAGAAGAGTAAGGTGAACTCAGATCCTTCCAAACAGGAGTGCGCAATGTCCATTCGATCAACCGGCGTAAATTTTGTCCTCGATGCGACGAACGATGAGCAGCGGGCGATCAACCTAGTACGCCTCCTGCATTCTTTGGTCTATCTCGACATGGTAGACCGAGCCGACCGCACCCGCTGGCTTTCAGTAAAGGACACACACAAGCATCTTCCGGTCTTTGCCGAGACGCTAGGGCTTGGTCACTGCAAGCTCTACTCGTACGACGAAGAGACCAAGGATTGTCCGGCGGTCACTCTCTACGAGAGAGCGTTCACCGAGCACTCAGACGGGAAAAACCTTTCGTGGCACTTTATGCATCTTCGCGAGTTCGATCGCACAGAGATCATGCAAGACTGCCTGAAACTCGCGAGCGGGGTTGCGGTAGGGTTCTCTGAAAAGGACCTGGACTCTGCTATCACGGCTTTCTACACTGCAGTGAGAGACAAAGGAACCCCCGCGACCGCATAATGGTCGCTTTTTATTTATCCTGAGCCTACCGAAGGGTTTGAAAAAAAATGCAGGAGGAGTAATGTACTCAGAGACATACCGCTCATTCATGGAGGCTTCATGCGCCCGACCATAGTTTCAGTACTACCGTCCATCGACCTCCACCCTCAGCGCGAACTTGTTTTCCGCTTCGTGCTTGCGGGGATCGAAGTGGGCAGGCGATGGCTCGCGGATTCTTCCGATCAGGATCAGCCTCTGATCTTCCCGGAGAAATACCTCCACCGCGTCTTCCCCTTCTTTCTCGAAGACCTCGCCTTGGCGCATATTCGAGGACTGGGGTTCGAATGCGGCGAGGACCGAACATATCCGGCCATCACCGAAGCCCTCGAGACCCTGGTGGCGCAAAAGATCCTCGCAGAGCATCATGGGTCCGATCAAAACCCGCAGTTCGCCGCCTATCCTGATCCAACGACCGCCCAGGAGAACCTGGCGCTCCTGCTCGAGCTTCACGGCTTGATGACCGATGAGAAGCTCGCGGCGCTCCACGAAGCGCTTCCCCGAGCCATCCGCGCCTTCTTTCGCCGGGTATCGTACGCGGACTGTGTCACCGAGACCGGCTACGTTCTCTAATTCCCCTTCACTGCGGGAATTTTTCTTTATTGAAATTTTTATATGAAAAGCGTAGGGTGAAGGCCAGAAGTGCTCACCCAAGACCGGAGACCCGAATGTCACAAGATCTCGATCTGCTCGCGAACGAGTCCAGGATGATCGCCGCTCAGGACCCTATCTACCACCGGAAGCGTCGGGAAGAAGAACTGTTTGTACGCTGGTTCGAATACCTTCATCGAACTGGCGTGGAGTCCATCGACCCCGAACGAATTCATAGAGCAACTGAGGTTTTCAGCTTTCTGCTCAAGAACGACGGGATCACCGTGGAGGAGTTCCTGAATGTCGAAGAAATGCTGACGGGTTTCATCGGCACCTTCTTCAAGTTCGAGCTGGGCGGTGGCCGGGATCAGGACTGGCATTTCCTGGATGGAGTTGAGCGAAACTTCGCTTACACATTTCGTCGCTACCAGTGGCTCGAGCAACACGAGATCCCCCACGTGGAAGCCGCTGCCACGATCGCGGACTACGCATATCGACTCAAGCTCTCCTTTGTAGAAACTTCAAAGGAAGCCGAGTCCTAGACCTACCCGTTGCACTCGGTCATCGCTTTCTGGAGTCCGTCTGATGCAAGGTATTCGACCGCAGTCTCTGCGCGTTTGAATACCTTTTTTACTATCTCAAGTTCGGATTTTTTGAATTCGCCGAGGATGAACTTCTCGACCGCTGCGTCGCCTTTTGGTTTTTTGATCTTCCCGCCCGGAGTGGTCGGGCTGATGCCGATCCGGATGCGGATGAACGCGCCCGTGCCAAGAGCCCGGACGATGGATTCGATCCCCTTGTGTCCGCCGGATCCCCGATCGAACGAGACTTTCATGACGCCCAGTGGCAGATCAAGATCGTCGTAGACAACCACAAGTTTTTCAGCTGCTTTCTTCGACTTCACAGCTTTTGCTACTCCGCTTCCCGACTTGTTCATGAAGGTATCAAGGTGTACGAGCTTCACTCCTTGGATGTCTTTTTTTGCAAGCTCCGCGAGCAAAAGCCTTCCCGTATTGTGCCGAGTGTGTGCGTATTCTTCTCCCGGGTTGCCTAAACCTACGACGATATACATGCGCCTATTGTGTCAAATGAACTTAGATAATACAATGCAATGAAAATTATGCACGAAGACACTCCAACTCCGATCGCTTCTCCGCATGTTCCTCCCGCTCTTCCAAAAGAGAAACATACTTCGTTCGCTGTCGAGCTCGGCAAGCTCCTCCTCCTCGCGGTCTTCGTCGTCGTTCCGTTCAGGATGTTCGTGGCTCAGCCGTTCATCGTCGACGGCGCATCGATGGACCCCACATTTCACACCGGCGAGTACCTGATCGTCGACGAGCTCACGTATCACTTCACCACTCCTGCCCGCGGATCGGTCCTCATCTTCAAATATCCCAAGGATCCTTCAAAATATTTCATCAAGCGGGTGATCGGCCTCCCAGGCGAGACGGTCGAGATCAAGAGCGGCGCGGTCACGATCAAAAATCCGGCGAACCCGCAGGGATTCGTCTTGAACGAGCCGTACATCCAGTTCACCAAATCCGATTCTTCGACGCTCGCCCTCGGACCGAGCGAATACTTCGTCATGGGAGACAACCGCGCCGGATCCGCCGACTCTCGACTCTGGGGTCCGGTCCCTTCGGCAAACATCATCGGCCGTCCGATCGTGCGATTCTGGCCTCCGGCAATCTGGCCCGGAGCAAAAAACATCGATGTCCAAACAAACTAAGAAGCCGGCCTACCTTTTACATGAATTCGACAGACCGATCTATCTTGCTGCCCATTTTGGATTCACTCCTATCAACTATCCGAAGGTAAAAGACATTGATCTCAAGCTTACCGAGGATTGCAGGATAGAAGTTGAAGGGGCGAAACCTCTCCGCACCCACGACGCCGCCGAGAAGGCCGCTTTCCTCCGCATGTATGCGGAGAACGACTTTGCCTCACTCCCGCACCCTCTGTCAGTCATTTATAGGAAGCCGGAGAAGCGCGCCCATGATTACTGCCTCCACGTGCTCGGATTCCCTTCGGCCGTCGCCGAGGCCATCCTCATCCGCACCGGCCTCACCATCCTCATGGAAGAAGGCCACAAGCGCCTCGTCGTAGAAGTAAACTCGGTCGGAGACAAAGATTCCGTACAAGCCTACGAACGAGAGCTTCACGCCTTCGTCAGGAAAGTTGCGGCCGAGATCCCTCCCGAGCACAAAAAGAGGATCAAAGAGGACGTCTTTGAACTTTTAAAGCTCGCTCTGCCCGAAGAGATCAAGGGCCAGCTTCCCTCGTCGATCGCCTCCCTTACCTCTCCTTCGCGCGCCCACTTCAAGGAAATGCTCGAATGCTTGGAGTCCCTCGGCGTCGAATTCCGCCTCGACTGCCGTCTCATCGGGAGCAAGCACTACAGCTCGCACACTATCTTCGCCATCCGCGACGCCGACAGCGAGATGGTCCTCGCTGAAGGTTCGCGCTACTCCCGGCTCACCAAGCGTGTCGGATTTAAGAAAGAATTGCCTTCGGCCTCGATGACCATCTTTGCCCATGCGAAGAAGGACGGCCCGGAGAAGATATACAAAGATCTGCCCAAGCCAAAATTCTATTTGATACATCTCGGCCACGAGGCCAAATTGAAATCCCTTCCCTTGATCGAGCTTCTCCGCACTCATCGGATCCCTGTCTATCATTTCCTCGGCAAGGACAAGATCACCGCCCAGCTCGCCGCCTCGGAGGAACTCCGCGTTCCCTACCTCCTCATCGTGGGCCACAAGGAAGCTCTCGACCACACCGTCACCGTCAGGAACGTCTCCACCCGAGCCCAGGACACGATTTCGATGGACGACCTACCCGACTACCTCAAGCACCTGCCGTTCTAGGACTTGTTGCCTAAATACGGCCCTTGTGTTAGATTATCCCTCTATATGGCAGTCAATATTGAAGTTATAAAGGGCGCGAGCGAGAACAATCTCTCGGTCCTTCGCCGATTCCAAAAGCGCGTCCAGGGCGCCGGCGTCCTTCCCCGTGTCCGCTCCAAGCGATACCACGAGCGCGAAAAGTCCGAGAATGTGAAGCGCGCCAAGACCCTCGCCTACCTCAAGAAGAAAGATGAGACCGCTGAGCTCATCAAGCTCGGCAAGATCGCCGAAACCCCCAAGTTCGGCAAGCGCAAGCGCTAAACCACAAAGGTGCCTACCTTTTCTATCAAAAACACCACCAGGACTTCGCCCCGCTCTCTGCGGGGTATTCCTTTTGAGGAAATAAAGAACGCGATCCTCGGCAAATCTTACGAACTCTCGCTCGTGTTCTGCGGCGACGCGCTTTCTCACCGGCTGAACCTGACCTACAGGCAAAAAGACAAACCGACGAACGTGCTCTCGTTCCCCCTTACAAAAGACAGCGGAGAAATTTTCATACATCTCAAATTGGCGAAGAATGAGGTCGGATTTCTCTTTGTCCACGGTCTTCTTCATTTGAAAGGAATGGAACATGGGGCTACAATGGAAAAAGCAGAACAGAAGTTCCGCAAGAAATTCAACGTCTAGTTTTGTTCCCTCGCTTTAGAGTTTCTGTCTCGCGTCTTTTCTATTTATCTTTATGGCTCGTCACATCACTACAGGCATAGACATCGGCACCTCATGGACGAGGGTGGTTATTGCCGAAGAAGTGGCGATGAACGGCCGCAGCCAGCTCAAGGTCATAGGCACGGGACAAAGCGAATCCAAGGGCGTCCATGAAGGCTATATCGCGAACCACGAGGAAGCCACCCGTTCGCTCCTCTTGGCGGTCAGGCAGGCGGAAAAGATGGCGGGAGTACAGGTCAAGCGGGCCTACGCATCGGTCGGAGGCATCGGGCTCTCGGGCGTGACCGCGACCGGCTCCGCCATAGTCTCTCGAGCGGATCTTGAGATCACTCCTCTCGACCTCGACAAGGCCGGCGAAGCCGCAGAGACCGCTATCCCTCACGCGGTCGTTTTAAATAAAAAGATCATCAACACTATTCCCGTCGAATACAAAACCGACGGCAAGGTGGTCTGGGGCCGGGTCCAAGGTTTGAAGGCGCAGAAAGTGGATGTGAAGGTGCTCTTCATCATGTGCCTCGAACACCATATCCAAGACCTCATCAAAACGATCGAGGATGCGGGCATCGAAGTGACCGACGTCGTCGCCGCTCCGATCGCCGCCTCCTTCGTCACTCTTTCGAAGAAACAGAAGAAAGCCGGCTGCGTCCTTGTGAACCTGGGCGCGGAGACTCTCTCCATGGTCGTCTATGAGAACTCGAACCCCATCTCCCTCGAGGTCTTCCCTATCGGCGGCACGGATATAACGAACGACATCGCCCTCGGCCTCAAGGTCGGCCTCGAAGAAGCCGAATCGATCAAGCTCGGAGCCATCACGAACGCCGTCTATTCAAAAAAGAAGCTCGAGGACATCATCCACGCCCGCCTTTCGGACTGTCTCGAGCTCATAGAAGGACACCTAAAGAGGATCGGCAGGAACGCCCTTCTCCCGGCCGGTGTGATCATCATCGGAGGAGGATCGTCTTTACATACTATTCGGGGCTCTGCAGAAACCTCATTGAAGCTCCCTGCGCATCTCGGTGACGTGCATTTCGGAGAAGAAAAACCGGACCAGCAAAAGGAGAAGACCAAGGACTCGTCGTGGGCGACGGCGTACGGATTGGCTCTCCTCGGCTTCAACACCGGCCACGACCTCTCATCTATCGGCCCCTCGCAGATAGACAAGATCACCAAGGGAGGCAAGACCTTCTTCTCCAAAGTCGGCGAATGGATCTCCCAATTTTTGCCTTAAGTTTTCGAAAGGAGTAGTATCGGCATAGACCCCGACCTTTGAGGAGGTAACATGTACAAACAAGTTTGGGAGGAAATAAGCGGCCTTCATGGCTGCCTTGCTCATCTGCGAACAGGAGAAGGGAGGCGCCAATTCTCTTCGGACAGTGATCCGCTGACCATGAAGAATCTTTTTGTCTCGGATGAGGCTAAGATCACTTCATCTAAGGCATTTAGACTTCTGCGCTTCAAGACTCAGGTTTTGACCGCCCCCATAGACCCTTTCATTCGGAGTCGCGAGACTCACGTGATGGAAGTGGTGGCGTGCTCGGTCGTAATAGCCGAACTGCTCGGGCTCAACATCGACCTCGTACGGGCGATCGCTCTAGGGCACGACATCGGACATGTTCCGTTCGGTCATCCGGGGGAACACTTTCTGGCCGAAGCCATGGGCCGTAAGGAGTTCTGTCACGAAGTGATGGGGCCCCTCATCGCCCAGAAGATCGAACGCCAGGGCCTGGGGCTCAACCTGTGCTTCGAAACGCTCGATGGCATGATGCGGCACAGTGGGGACACAGCTCGAGAGGGCATGACCCAAGAAGCATGGGTAGTGCGATGGGCGGACAAAATTGCCTATCTCTTCGCGGATTACAATGACATCAGTCGTCGGATGAAGTTTCCTCTCGAACAAGAGCTGAAGGCACTGGCTGACGAATTCGGCTTAGATCACAGAGAGCGCACGAGCACTGCCATAGCCGCACTCATCGTCGAATCGGCCGCGTGCGGCAAAGTCTCTTTTGAGAATTCAATATGGGGGCACAAGTTCAAGAAGTTCCGTTCCCTCATGATGACCGTGTATGTACGGGTCACACAGCAAGATCTGCGCGCAATGATGGAGCCGGTACTTGAATTTCTGACTCAACTAAAGATCGGCGACCCATTCCTCATGTTTGCCTTGATGACTGACCAGGATGTTATTCGCCTGGCCAGAAATCCATCAAGGAACATCACTCACTTGAGAGACACTGCCCTGGGGGAGCGGCTTGATTATCTAGGTGAGTACAGTCATCTGGATATCTGTAACCCCTACCTCAATTGGTAGCCCGCTTCGGCGGGTTTTTTCTTAAAAATCCCTATGTTGAGCCAAAAAAGGCGATACGTATTTAAATAATGTCAACTGTTTCTTTTTGGGTGGTATTTCTGTAAGATGTGGCCATTAGGAGCCACACGGAACGCTTAAAAGTCCATATTTCATGCCACAAATTAAACCAGAAGTAGAAGCATTCGCCCGGATCAAGGTCATCGGTGTCGGCGGTTCAGGGAACAATGCCCTCAACCACATGATCAACTCCAAGGTTAAGGGAGTGGATTTCATCGCCGTTAACACCGACGCCCAAGACCTCCATCATTCTCTCGCCAAGAAGAAGGTTCATATCGGCAAGAACCTCACCCGCGGACTCGGAGCAGGCATGAACCCCGAGCTCGGCAAGCGCGCCGTCGAAGAGACCAAAGAAGAGATCCAGGAAGCCATCAAGGGCGCCGACATGGTCTTCATCGCTTCCGGCATGGGAGGCGGGACAGGATCAGGAGCGGCTCCGGGCATCGCCCGCACCGCCAAGGAAGCGGGCATCCTCACTGTGGCCGTCGTCACTAAGCCCTTCTTCTTTGAAGGACAGCAGCGCATGAAGATCGCCGAAGAAGCCATCAACGACCTCAAGGCCGCCGTCGATGCCATCATCATCATCCCGAACGACCGGCTCCTCGCGACGATCGACAAGGGTACGACCGCGAAGAACGCCTTTGCCACCTGCGACAACATTTTGAAACAAGCGGTCGAAGGCATCTCTGACCTCATCACCACTCCGGGCCTCATCAACATCGACTTCGCAGACATCCGCGCGGTCATGCAGGACGCGGGCGCTGCGCTCATGGGCATCGGCGTCGCCTCTGGGGACAACCGAGCCGAAGAAGCCGCCCGCATGGCCATCTCGTCCCCTCTCCTCGAAGTCTCGATCAACGGGGCCAAGGGCGTTCTCTTCTCCATCGCCGGCGGCGACGACCTCGGGATGTTCGAGATCCAAGATGCGGCGAAGATCATCACCGAATCCGTGGATGCGAACGCCAAGATCATCTTCGGTACGGTCAAGGATGACAAGCTGAAGAAGGGCGAACTGAAGATCACCGTCATCGCCGCTTCCTTCCCCGAGAGCATGCAGCGCAAGGCTACCTCTCTCTTCCAGAACGCTCCGCAGGAAGAAGTGACCAAGGAACGCATCTTCAACAGCATGTCTTCCTTCGTCCCAAAGCCCGCTCCCACCGAGAGGCCGCATGAAGAAAAGAAGCCGGAGGCGCCCTCAAAGGTCGACGACTCGGACGACGATTGGAACGCGGTCCCCGCCTTCCTCCGCCGATCGAAACTCAAATAATATAAACAAAAGACCCGGGAAACCGGGTCTTTTCTTGACTTTATATATAGGAGGCGTAGGTTTGATGGAGACGTTCTCTCTTTCCAAGGCACTCATGCGGATGAGATATGCAGCCCCAAGCCTGATCGCTCCCGCGCTGTTCTCGTCCATTACGCGGATAGCGCCTCCGAACACCCTGGGGTACATCATAACTTTTGTCTTCGTTATCATCGCCGCTTTGGTGTGGATCTTTCTACACGAATACGAGGGCGTACACGGCAAGGCAATGGTCATGATCGTGGCGACCGAGTCGATGATCGCCTGGACCGGCGTGCGCTTCACGCTGCCGGCGGACGCCGTGCCGGCATTCGTGCGCGCCACCATCATCGTCGGGATAGTGGCGTTCATCATAACGCTCATCAGAGGAAAGGGGCGGGTACTCCCCTTCGACGATCACCCGGCGTGATCCCCGCACACGATGCGGCTTTTTCTTTACAAACCCTGAGGAAAAAGTAAAGTAATCAAAGACTTGAACAGGAGATCTCCATGGAACGTGTCTTGGCATTCGTCGACAATCTTGAACGCTGCTACTACCGGTACGTAGTGAGGCCGATCGACTATGTCCTCCTCAGGCTCGGGTGGCTCTTTATCTATCCGACCCTGACAGCCTTGTGCTTCAAGGTGTTCGGAGGGGCGGCTTTCATCTTCGCTGTATGCGTCTTGATGAGCATCTTTGCGGCTGAGTCCTACATGGGTGATGAGCTGTATGAACGTTACGGCAATTGGAACTGGGCTGGCTGGATCCTGGCGCTCTTCGGCGTGATCCTTCACCTCACTCCTCTGATCTTCTACACCCTGCTCTTTGCCATGGCGGTGTATGGAGTACTCGTCGCCGTAGTGATCGACAGACTGATCACTTCGCGAACAAGAAACTGGCAGAGCCGCTTATAAAGCGGCTTTTTTCTTTATCAGAATTTTCTGTTTACTCCGAGCCTGTCAAAGAGATATACTAGTCGAATGATATATGATTTAGCCATTATCGGAGGCGGACCGGCGGGAGTTTCTGCGGGAGTGTATGCGGCGAGGAAAAGGCTGAAGACCGTCCTCATCACCGAATCCTTCGGCGGGCAGTCGACCGAATCCATGGGCGTGCAGAACTGGATCGGCACGGTCGAGATCAGCGGCATCGACCTCGGCAAGGAGCTCGAGAAGCATCTTCGCGCCTACGCCGAGGACACTGTCCACATCGTCACGGGCCGGCGGGTAACAAAGGTCTCCAAAGAGGAAGGCAAGTTCATCGTGGAAACTCCTAAAGAAAAATTTGAAGCCAAGGCCGTCCTCGTGGCCACCGGCTCGACCAGACGGAAGCTCGAGATCCCCGGAGCCAAAGAGTTCGAGAACAAGGGCATCACCTACTGCGCATCGTGCGACGGACCGCTCTTCAGCGGAGCGGACGTCGTGGTTATCGGAGGAGGCAACGCCGGATTCGAATCGGCCGCCCAGCTCCTCGCCTATTGTAGATCTGTTACCCTCTTGAACAGGTCAGAGACCGTGAAGGCGGATGAGATGACGGTCGAAGCGGTCTTGAAGCACCCGAACATGAAGCTCATAACAAACGCTCTCCCGAAGGAGATCAAGGGCGACAAATTTGTGTCTTCTCTTATATATACGGACACCGCCGCCGGAGAAGATCATGAGATCCCCGCCGCCGGCGTCTTCGTCGAGATCGGCCTCGTCCCTACGACCGGATTCCTCGAAGGACAGATCGACCTCAATATGTACAAACAGATCCCCGTTGACCCAAAGGATCAGAAAACAAAGCTCGAAGGGCTGTGGGCCGCCGGAGACGCGACGGACGGGCTCTTCCACCAGAACAACATCGCCTCCGGCGACGCGGTGAAGGCCCTCGAGGATATCTATCTCTACGTGCATAAAAATACATAAAAAACCGACGCAGGTGCGTCGGAACTACTGTACTTGATCTTTCTTTACAACAGAAAGAAAAGAAGCAAGGCCGTTCGCCATCTCGACTCGCTTCAAAAAAAGAGCTGCGCGATCGAAAGAGCCTGCTATGAAGGTGAGATATCTGCCGAAAAGCTCAACCTCTTCTTTGTTGAGCAGAGATTCCCCTTTCGCATCATTGCAGAACTCGAAGTAACAACTCATCGCCTCCGCAAGATACTGGTCTAGAAATTCTTCCTCGCTCATTTTTCCATCTGTTAAATCCTTGTAGTAAGCAGCGATTTCAGATTGCCCGCTGCGTACAAAGGATCCACGATGATGGTATGCATTTCTGAAGAGAGGAACAAAAGCTTCGAGTGAGTCCAAGTGGACTTGTGGAGTGTGCGTGTACGTAGCGAGGCTTTTCTGAAAATCTGGAGAATAGAAATGCCCCATCTCATGGGAGAGAGTGCTCCTCCATTCTACTGATGTCGGAGAAAGAAGACGCTTGATCGTGAGGCCGATCCGCGGACTCGGAACATTTTCGTAGAATACTCCGCAGTAACCGCTCGTATCCTTTTCGACCACGACGCCGTGTATCTGCCGAGTTAGGATCGGACCGGGGTAGGTTTCCCTGATCATACGCAGGAGACCTTGCTCGACAGAGTCGAGAGCAAACCGGCCAACTGAGTCACCGAGGTCATTGAACCTGCGCATAAGGGACTCTGAATCTTCTGCCACCACCGCCTCGGGCTCTTTAACTGAGCTCGACTTGGGGGCTACTGCGGGGGCCAGTGTAGACTCAGCCTTTGATGAGTTCTTCGTTCCATCCGTATCTACAGAAGGTGTGGTTATCTTTACCCACCCGGTTTTTACTCCCAGGATAAGCAAGACAGTGCAAACCACTACACCAAGGTATATGTATTTCTTGTTACCGGACGGTCTCCGCATGTGAATCTCCTGTAAGGGTTCTTTTTCTGAAACGATTATAATACAAAAAGTTTAAAAAGTCAAAGCATGAAAAAAGGCGCGCATTGCTGCGCGCCCGGGCCCTCAGGGGAAGAACCTGAGGATAGGAATGTTCGCCTCGCTTCGGCGGAAGGCCAGGCTCGGAGAACTCGAGCACTCGGTCCCCGCGCATGCGCGGTTGTGGTTGTTGATCTCGACCTCCTTCGGCTTGCACCAGAATCTGGCACACTGCACGCCGAGAATTGTTGCCCCAGCGGCGGCTACTGTTCCCGCTATCCAGGCGACGGGGTGGCACGAGAAGGTGTTGCCGCAGCCTTTCTGATAGACGGTGTCGATGCGGACGATCTCCTTCGGCACCGTATCGACCCTGATCTTCCCTTGAAGCGTGACCGTGTCGACGCGGACTCGCAAGACCGTGTCGATCCGAATGATTCGAGGAGCCGGTACTGCCGGTTGATCCTTGCGGTAGGGAATTCCCATCGGTGAACCGACGCGCTCCATGTCGGGGGCAACGCCGGTCTGGAAATTGAAATTCTGCATGTCCTCGACGCGGATGAACTTGCGGTATCCGCCGCGAATGGCCACTGTGAGCCACCCGCTCTTGATGTGGGTGCTGGAATCCACACCCCATACCTGGAAGCCCTTGGGCTCGACGATCCTGCGACTGCTCAGACTGGCGGCCGCATAGTAGCAGGCTCGATCCAGGGGGCAGGGAGCCGGTTGCTGAGCACTGAGGCTCGGGGCCGAGATGCTGAGGAGGGCCAGGAGGCCCAAAAACCGAGAGATACGCATACATTGCTCCGTGGTGAGGCGTGATGAGTAGAACGATCTAGGCGTACTGTATCACGCCCTAGAAGGATTGTAAAGAGCTCTGTATAGTAGACGTTGATCCCCTTCTCCCCTTACTTTTGGCCGCACAAGAGGGCCAGGCTCGCCGTATCCTCGGCCGTAGGAACTCCGTTTTCGCTCTGATTGAGGTAGTACATGATGGAGTCCGGATTCGCATTATGATCAAGCCCCAGAGCATGCCCGAATTCATGGGCGAGCACTCGCACAAGTTCCGGACGGGTGGTGAATTCATAGATATTGATGCTCCTCCCGGCTTCATCAGAAATGTACTCCCCTTCATTGAATTCTTGGCCGGCGGATTCATTTATGGTAGCCACCTTTTGGTTCGCTTGATCGACGAGAGAATTATATTTTTTAATTAAGGTGTTTATCTCGGCTGCCAGGGCGTTGATCTCTTGCCTCCGAGACTCGAGGTCTCGTCCTCCTTTTGGGAGGTCTTTTTTATACGAAGCGATGAGAGTTTCGTACTTGGCTTCCAGGAGAGTGTATTCGGTCTTCACTTGTCCTGCTGTCTCTTTGGTCTGATCAAGATTTGCGAAGAGAGTTTTGTTCTTGTCCGAGGTCGCCTGGCGCTCATCATAGATGAGGTTCACCGCGAGGCTTCCCTTTGGATCTTCCTTAAAGAGCTCTTTGCCTGCGGCCTTCTCCCACAAGCTTTCGGCATCATGGACCGCACTCCGAAACTCATCCTCGGGTATGTTGAACCGGTTATCGAATGACCGGATCGCGTATGCGATGGGCCGCCTGCACGGGGCCTGCTCGTATGTATATGCATAGCTTCCGAGCGAGACCAGGAGGAGAGCTGCAAGGTACTTTTTCATAGATTTTATTTTACCTTAAAGATCGCCTGTGTAGAGTTGCCAGGCGGTCGATTTTAAGCTAATTTATATGAGTTCTGCGCGGTTAGCTCAGTTGGTAGAGCATCTCATTGACGTTGAGAGGGTCACAGGTTCGAATCCTGTATCGCGCACCCGAGATTTGCGATAGCAAAGCAACTGCTTGCTTTGCGGCAGGATTTGAAAGGGTGAGAAGCGAATACTTGGAGCTTCGCAAGACTCATTGAGAGCTTTTTTCAAAAGATCCAATGAGTGGACAGAATCTGTAAGATTTTCGTTATCGAGTATGTCGAGATCGAAAACCACCCGCGACGGTAGTCGAGAATCCTGTATCGCGCACCTACTATAAAAAACCCGCACTCAGTTGAGGCGGGCGAATGGACTCATGTTTCAGAGCCGAATTTTCGAATATAAGGAGGCTACTGCAGCTCCTCAGCCAGGCCGATAAGAAGCCCCTCGGGGCCTCGAACATAGCAGAGCCGATACGAGTTCTCGTATTGAACCACTTCACCGACGAGCTCCGTGCCGTGCGTTTGAAGACGCCCGAGCGTCTCATCGAGGTCGCTTACGGTGAACATGGCCCGCAGGTAGCCAAGAGCATTCACGGGAGCCCGGCGGTGATCTGCGACTACAACCGGAGTAATGAATCGCGAGAGTTCGAGCCGGCTGTGGCCGTCGGGAGTGATCATCATTGCGATCTCAACCTGCTGGTCCCCCAGTCCGGTAACACGGCCGGCCCATTCTCCTTCGATCATAGCCCGCCCCTCAAGCGTGAGCCCGAGTTCGATGAAAAAAGAAACAACCTCATCGAGAGACTCTACCACGATGCCCATGTTGTCCATTCTCAGTACTGTAGATTTTTCTGATTTCATAGTAGGTATTCGCTTATTATACCAGTTCTGAATTCCTTAGGAATTTTGATATGAAAAAAGCTACCGTACTGGTGGCTCAATAATTATACAAATTAGCAATTGCTAACTTAAGAGATATTTTAAAAGTGCCATTCTAACCAACACTCCATACCTAGCCTGCTTAAAATAAGCAGCTTTAGGTGAAGCATCAACTTCTGAAAGGATCTCATCTACTCTTGGCAGAGGATGCATGATGATGGACTTTTTCTTCATCTGTTTTACCAACGTTGTGCCGATCTGATAACAGCCTTTATATTTGAGGTATTCTTTTGTGGTCGTAAATCGTTCTTTTTGAATCCTTGTTTGATACACCACATCAACACTAGAGACGACTAATTCGAGATCATCGGTTTCTGAATAAGAAACTTTATGTCGTGTGAGGTAATCTTTTATATCACTTCCAACCCGTAGTGCAGCCGGCGATACAAATTGTATGTGGATGTTTTTATACTTCCCTAACAAATAAGCCAAGGATCTAATGGTTCTCCCGTGCTTCAAGTCTCCAACCAAGGCTATGACAGTGCCATCAATTTTCCCTAATTCTCTCTCGATCGTATAAAGGTCTAGCAATGCTTGGGTGGGGTGTTGTCCAATTCCATCGCCAGCATTGATTATCGGAACGCCAGAGACCAAAGAAGCTCTTTTTGAAGCACCTTGTTCATGGTGTCTTAGAACAATTATATCGGCATAATTATTTATTACTCTAATTGAGTCCTCCAAAGTTTCTCCTTTGGCAGCAGAGGAAAATTCTTTTGCATTTTCTGTCGTAATTACATTTCCCCCTAATCGGATCATCGCGGATTCAAAAGAAAACCGAGTTCTGGTACTCGGTTCATAGAAGACTGAAGCCATTATTTTGCCTTTCAAAGAGTTATCAGGCTTCTTCTCAAGTTTATGAGCAAGACGGAATAGTTTATCAATTAAATCTCTAGTAAATTGTTGAGATTCAATTACATGTTTCATTGGGCTGTATTATACCAAAGTACGTTGAGAAAAATGTATCTCTTTATGTGACCCATAGTATACGAGATTGGAACCGAGTCTATGGGTATATAAACGAAAGATCTCACGCACGGCGTGAGATCGAGATACTGTAAGGCTGGAGTTTGGTACAAGACTTTTTGTTTGTCGTCTTACCCGTGGATCACGAATTGATTGGCACTGCCGCGAAGTGGGTACTTAGCGTACTGAGGTTTTATCAACCTCGGCTCTTCACCCTCTTCGTACAGTGAAGAAATGTCTACCCACCAGGCATCGAATCGATTGCTCGGATCACGATACAGTCGGATGGGCTCTCTGATGTTGACGACGTACTGCTGCGCTTCACTATGCCAAAAGGATGGTACATCTAACCCGTTTGGGAAGCGAGCCACGATGTCATCGCCGCGCAGAGGTTGTTTCTTGCTACTGCGTATCATTCAAACCTCCAGTGAAAGAACTGGAGTGCGTTATATACTAATTATTATTAAAAGTCAAGTGACCCTAATTATACAGGATTGGAACCAAGTCTATAGGTATATAGGTGCTTTTCAGGAATTTTGATATGAAAAAAACCCCGACCGAAATCGGGGCCCTATTGATCATGTGCGCAGAAGCTCACAGATCACTGAATACAAACCATCCAGGGATTCCGACTTGGGCAGGACTCCGTCGGCGCCCTGAGCAATAAAATATTGCATGTCCTCTGGTCTGAGGTCTGCTCCGGTATGAATCACGAGCCTGATGTCTCGCGTCGCGTCTCCACGGCGGAGGGCTGCACAGACATCTCCTCCGTTTAAGCCGGAGTTTCCACTCAGGAGTAACGTAGTTATGATCAGATCCGGATGATGTTGCTCGGCGAACTCGAGAATCTCGCTTGCCTCGTCCATGAGGACTACTTGAAAACCTCGTGCACGGAGCATACGCTCTTTCTCGTTGCGGTAATGCCCGTCGGTATCAGCAACGAGGATCAGCGGATTCTTTTTGCTCATAATTCCCTCAAAGGTTGAGTGTGCAGGCTAAAAGCACTATATATACAATGTATTAGATTGTCAAGTGACCCATGCTGTACAGGATTGGAACCGGGTGTGTAAATATCTTACCTCAGCTCATTTATGAACCACTTGAATTATCTCGGTAAATGTTGTATTGTTTGAAAAGTCGCTCCTTATATACACAAGCCTATATTGCCCACGATTGGGCGATTACACCACTTCTAGAGGACCCAATCATGCCAAGAATTTCTACTGGGACAATCTCACCACAGCAGTGGTACGATTATTTCAACAACCCGCGTGCAGATCTACAAATCGAAAAATGGCGCGAGTTCTACCGGAACCACTTCGGCATCAGCCTTGAGCTAGTTAAGGTGCCCGTCTACCAAGCCCCCATTTCCTCGGTGATTGTCATCCCTCAAGGATTGACACTGGAGCGTGTGCTTGAGATCTACCGATGGAAATACAAATCGGTTAATCAGCACACTGAGGTCTCACTCGACGAGCTTGTCAGTCACAACGATCGCAATCCCAAAAACGGTGCGTATGCTGTTTGGTTCCGTTTCAGGGATGACATCCGGGATGGAGAAAGGCGGGTTGCCTCAGCAACCGATCTTGCTTACCACAAAATCCCTGGAGTTACGCTTCTGGAGTGTCTGGTTCTAAGGCTCAAGCACTTTGTTGAGAGCGGAAAAGATTTCTGGGATGACACACTCTGTAACGGATCTCTCACTTCCGATGGTTCGGTTCCTAAACTCGGGAGGGGACCTTACCCAACGAAGGCCCAAATCAGATGGGTTAATCCCTCTCGAAGAGGGTACTATCACAACTTTTGTGAGGTGATTGCGTCCCCAACCGTATAGGGTCGACGAGATGTCCGTACTTGTGCATATAATATGTTCGACTTTGGGTTCAGCTTCGGCTGAACCTTTTTTTCTTATCCATATAATCTGTGTGGTTTTTATCCCCTTGGCCACACGAAAAATACGTTGAGGAATATAACTTGGAACCGTTGTGACCCTACAGGGAGTCTCGACTACCGTCGCGGGTGGTTTTCGATCTCGGCATACTCGATAACGAAAACCCTTTCGACTCCCTGACGCAAGGTGAATTGTCACCTTGCTTAGGGTCATGGTACGAAAATGGCGCCCTCTCGGACGCTCATTTCGTATGCCATGACCCTACAGGGAGTCGAACCCTGCTTCCAAGCTTGAAAAGCTTGTGTCCTAACCGATAGACGATAGGGCCTTAAAAAGGCTAGAAACGCCGCTTATATTAACATTTTTCCCCGAAAATGCTAGGATGGCCAGGCACTTCAGGAAGAGTGGCTGAGTGGTTGAAGGCACTGGTTTCGAAAACCAGCAAGGGCGAAAGCCCTTCGAGAGTTCGAATCTCTCCTCTTCCGCCAATGAAAATCCTGGCCATAGAAACATCGTGTGACGAGACGGCTATAGCCGTTTTGGAGGCTGCCGGAGGGCTCGAGAAGCCCGAGTTTAAGATCCTCGGGAATTCCCTCATCTCCCAGATCGATCTCCACCAGGAGTTCGGAGGCGTCGTCCCCCACCTGGCCAAGCGCGAGCATCAAAAGAATCTTCCCATCATTTTAAAGAAGGCTCTCGGTGAAGCGAATATTCCGGAGAACCTCGAAGGGATAGATCTCATCGCAGTCACTTCGGGCCCCGGGCTTGAACCCGCCCTTTGGACCGGCATCCTCTTCGCCGAAGAACTCGGAGAAACATATAAGAAGCCCGTGCTTCCGGTGAACCATATGGAAGGCCACATCTATTCGGCTATTTTCAACGTGAAGGAGGCGCTCGCCTTCCCCGCCCTTGCCCTCCTTGTTTCCGGAGGCCATACAGAGATCGTCCACATAGAGAACTTCGGCCAATATAAAATATTAGGCAAGACCAGGGACGACGCGGTCGGAGAAGCCTTCGACAAGGTAGCGAGGCTCTTGGGCCTTCCATACCCGGGCGGACCGGAGATCTCGCGTCTCGCCGAGGCTCATAGAGCGAAAGGCCTTACTC
This sequence comes from Parcubacteria group bacterium, assembly GCA_028286565.1. Lineage (GTDB taxonomy): Bacteria > Patescibacteriota > Minisyncoccia > Phycocordibacterales > Zambryskibacteraceae > JAIFWN01. Next base: position 18,884 of record JAQBRH010000003.1, on the reverse strand, counting down.
CGAGCATGATCCTCCCCCGCCCGATGATCCACTCCAAGGACTTTGATTTCTCATATTCGGGCCTCAAAACCTCTGTCCTCTATTTATTAAAAGACAAAGAGATCACGCCCGAACTTCAGGAAGAAGTGGCTCACGCCTTTGAAGACGCGGCCATAGAAGTATTAATAGAGAAAACTCGCCTCGCTCTCGAATCCCGCGGAGCGAAGACCTTGATCGTCGCCGGAGGGGTGGCGAATAATATATATTTGCGAAAAGAAGTAGCGAAGCTTGCAAACTCATTCGCCGGACTCACGCTCCTTTTGCCGGAGAAATCTTTGACCACGGACAACGCTGTGATGATCGGAGTCACCGCCTACATAAAAACACTGGACCCGCTTTTTATACAACCAGGGGAGAAGATCAAAGCTCGAGGAAATCTTTCTTTATAAAAACAAAACCCTCTCCTTATCTAGGAGAGGGTCGAGAAAGTGAGGTTATTTCTTCGGTTCAGTAGGGCCGATGATGATAGCCGCCGGCTCTCGTTTTGAGAACATGCTGCGGGCTCGGGCGGCGAGAACGATGTACCAAGATCTGGTAGAAGCTTTGACCGACCCGTGCTTTGGGAAGAAGGCCATCCAGACGAGGGAGACGATAAGGGAGATGATGAGAGGGAGGATAATGCACCACTCTCCGAGAACGTAGGCGATGAGGATCGCAACCACAAGTCCGAGGGAAATAGTTATCCACTTAGTGAGGAACCTCTTCTTCATATTCTCCGGAGTGTCCTTATAAAGGACATCTTTAAGGACAGAACCCAGGATATAAAGGACAATCAGGATAAGCAGCCATTCATAGAGGCACTGCATGCCGGCTTTGAATCCGTCCGGGAGAGCGAAGACCGCTGCCGCCAGGTTCGTGAGATTTTGTCCTTGAGGGGTGATCTGTCCGACTATCGGGAGTTCGACCGGAGTCGAGGTCGAGATGGTGGTCGTACTCTCTGTACGAGTGACCGGAACTTCGACGTAGCCCCCCGGAGAGGTCTCCACAACCGTTTCCACGGTCGCTCCTTGGCCTCTGAGGCCTTCAATGAGGGCTCGGAAGGCATTGATCTCGTTCTGCTCATCAGGGGTGAGAGGCAGGAGGTGCTGGCAATAGATCTCATTGATCTTCTTCAAGGTCAAAATATATACATAGCTCGTAGGAGCGGTGTGGCCCCATGGAGTGAGAATGTCATCTTTAAACTTCATCTGGAAGGCATTGACCCCGTTTATCGTCGCCTGATCGTAGACGCCGTTTATGGCCACGTAGTCATAGCCTTCGATGCCTTTGAGGAAGGTCTGGAGCTTGATAACCTCGACCGGGTCGTTCTGGAAATCCGCTCTCATATAATCCTTGAGGAAATCGCAGGCAGCAGGAGCCTCGGGGGTAGGAGGGTGGCGATGTCCGCCGGGCGTAGTGGTAGAACCGCCGCCTCCACCGCCTCCACCGCCTCCACCGCCTCCGCTCGTGCTTCCGGGAGTGACAGAGATCTCAAGCGTCTGTGAATCAGTGCCGCAAGGATCAGCTGAGGTGATGAGGACATTGAAAGTTCCGGTCTGAGTGACGGCGCCGGAGATCACGCGAGACGCGGGGTCGTAGGTAAGGCCCGAAGGAAGGTTCGAGACAGTGACCGTCGGAGTGGTTGAACCCTGATTGACGGTGATGGTGTATGAAAATGGTCGATTAACTCCTACGCTTGCCGACAGAGCGCTTGAGATGGTCGGGATCGGGCAGCCGGGATTCGCAGGGCCATTCGCGAGGCTGATCACCACAGAATCGGTTGCGGTCGAAGAGCCGTTCGTACAGTTGATGGTGATAGTGACCGGGGTCGAGGTGGCCGGATAGTATGGATGGCCAGGGGTGACAGGGCCGTCCGAGCCTGAAGTAGCGACGCCCGTAAGCGCAGGTGAGGTCTGCTGGCAGGCGGTGGCGTTTGTCGAAGTCCAGGTATAGGTATATGGGCTTCCGTTCTGAATGGTAAGAGGACCGTCCGAGCCGTTTGCCTTCACGTCCACGGTGACCGTGCTTCCGCCGCCTCCGGGAGGAGTCACAGCTCCAAGGGCAACGCTCACGGAGTCGGATGCGGTCGTGACACCGTCCGTACACTGGATAGTGATGGTTACCGGCGTTGAAGTGGCTGGATAATACGGATGGGCAGGATCAACAGGAGAGGATCCGAATGTAGAAACTCCGGTGAGAGCGGGCGACGTCTGCTCACAGGCGGTGGCGTTCGCCGAAGTCCAGGTGTAAGTATACGTACTTCCCGAAGCGATGGTGACGGTGGGGCCATCTGATCCGTTCACTTTCACATCCACGGTCACCGGAGTGGTAGAGCCGGTGCCGCCGTTGTTAGCCAAGCCGACGACCACTGAATCAGTCGCGGTAGTTGTCCCATCAGTACACTGAATAGTAACGGTCGTTGGAGCTCCGACCAATGGATAGTACGGGTGACCCGAACCGACGGTTGTAGAAATTCCCGAAGTAGAGACCCCTGTAAGCGCGGGCGACGTTTGTTCGCAAGCCGTCGCATTAGCCGAAGTCCAAGTGTATGTAAAGGTGCCTCCGCTTGCGAGAGTGACAGGACCGTCCGAGCCGTTTGCCTTCACGTCCACGGTCACAGCTCCGCCTGGAGGAGGAGGGGTGACGCTTGCGGCAGGAAGAGAGACGACCACGGTCGCGGATCCGGTGTTGGTCCCGTCGGTACAGTTAAAGGTGAAGGTCGTGCTGCCTCCGAGCGGCGGATAGTATGGGTGTCCGGGATTCACTACGAGCGAAGCATTGACCGTGACACCGGAGAGAGCGGGGCTCGTCATCTGGCAGGCGGTGGCGTTCGTCGAAGAAAGGTCAACAGTGAAGCTATCGGTCGAAGTCGCAAGAGTGAGCGCGGTTTGGCCGTTTGCCGTCGCAGAGACGGTGAGAAGAGTATCCGCAAGGGCAGTCAGAGGAAAATTAGAAAAGACCACTGCCACAAGCATATACACAGCAGCGAAGCGGGAGAGAAAAGTTAGTTTCCGTGATTTGGTCATGTCGGTTTTCACACACTACGTTTTTTTAAAATATTGTCAATGGATGACGCAAGTTCGTAGTGTTGACAGAATATCCTTTGTATTAGTCGTATTTTGTCTATTTGTCCTTTATGCTCTGTATAAGTCGTACATAATGTCCTATATAGACAGGCGCATGTTTGTATATCTCCATGCTAGTATAAAAGACGTATGAATGAGAAGTTTCTTAAGCCGTATAATCCGGCAGATACCGAGCATAGGATCTACGCTTTATGGGAGGAAAGCGGTTTTTTTAACCCAGACAAGGCCGTCGAAGCCGGACTCGTCTCCCCTACTGCAGAAACTTTCTCGATCGTCCTTCCTCCTCCGAACGTGACCGGCGTGCTTCATATGGGAAGCGCCCTCATGCTCGCTGTAGAAGATATATATGTAAGATTCGCTCGCATGAAGGGCTTTCGTACGTTGTGGATCCCAGGGACCGATTCGGCAGCCATCGCTACTCAAGCCCGCGTTGAAAAGGACACCCAGAAAGCCGAAGGCAAGTCGAGGCACGATCTCGGCAGAGAAGAACTCTTGAAGAGGATCGATTCGTTCGTTGAATCAAGCAAATCAACTATTCTCTCTCAAGTCCGAGGTATGGGCGCATCGGTCGATTGGTCGCGCTATGCCTACACCATGGATGACAAGCGCTACAAGGCGGTGATGGAGGCTTTCGTACGGCTGTATGACAAAGGCCTTATATATAGAGGCAACCGCATCGTGAACTGGGACCCGAAGGGCCAGACGACTATTTCTGATGATGAGATCGTGTACGAGGAGCGGGAAGCCAAGCTCTATACATTCAAATATTCAAAAGACTTCCCTATTTCCATTTCGACCACCCGTCCGGAAACAAAGGTCGGGGACACAGCCGTGGCCGTGCATCCGGATGATCCGAGATACAAAGAATTCATCGGCCGGGAATTTGATCTCGTCTTCGTCGATGTCCCTCTTCATATACGGATAATCGCGGACAAAGAGGTCGACCCCGAATTCGGCACTGGCGCCCTTGGCGTCACTCCGGCTCATAGCCACACCGACTGGGAGATCGCAGAAAGGCACGAACTCCCTCGGATCCAGGTCATCAACGAATACGCGAAGATGAGCGTCGAAGGCAAGCTCCACGGCAAGAAGACAACCGAGGCGAGGGAAGAAGTGGCCGCTTGGCTCCGGGAGGAAGGACTCTTGGAGAAGGAAGAGGCCATTCGACAAAATATTTCCACCGCTGAAAGGACGGGGGGGATCGTCGAGCCTCTGCCCAAGCTCCAATGGTTCATGAACATGAACAAAGAATTCACGCTCGATCACTCGGAGATCCCGGGCATCGCTTCGGGCTCGACCACAACCCTAAAAAGGATGATGCGCGCGGCGGTCGAAAGCGGAGCGGTCACTATCCTCGGAGAAAATTTCCAGAAAACGTATTTTCACTGGATCGACAACCTCAGGGATTGGTGCGTCTCGCGGCAGATCTGGTTCGGACACAGGATCCCCGTTTGGTACAAAGGCGAAGAACTATACGTCGGCGTTGCTCCCGAAGGAGAAGGCTGGGAGCAGGACCCGGATGTGTTGGATACCTGGTTCTCAAGCGCCCTTTGGACCTTTTCGACTTTGGGCTGGCCGGACAAGACCCCGGACCTTGAGATGTACCACCCGACTGCGCTCCTTGAAACCGGATACGATATCCTCTTTTTCTGGGTGGCGCGCATGATCCTCATGAGCGGAGCGCTTCTCGGCCAAGTGCCGTTCAGGACCGTGTACCTCCACGGTCTTGTCCGAGACGGCCAAGGCAGGAAGATCTCCAAGTCCCTCGGGAACAACATCGACCCTCTGGATATGAGCGCCAAGTTCGGCACTGACGCCGTCCGCATCTCGCTTATCATGGGCATGGCCCAAGGCACGGACTCGAAGATCTCCGAAGACAAGATCCGCGGCTACAAGAACTTCGCGAACAAGGTGTGGAACATCACCCGTTTCGTCCTCTCGCAGGAAAAGATCGGCGAGATCAACGAAGCCCTCAAGGAAGAGTTCGAGAAAATGGCGGGAGACGTCACCGAAGATCTCGAGAAGCATCAGATCCATTTGGCCGCCGAGAAGATCTACCACTACATCTGGCACCGCTTCGCCGACGAGATCATCGAAGAGAGCAAGGGCAAGCCCGAATATAGAGCATCGCTCTACTATATCCTCGAGAATTCCCTGAAGCTCCTTCACCCCTTCATGCCGTTCGTGACCGAAGAGATCTGGCAGAGCATGGAGCACGAGAACTCACAGCCTCTCCTCATGGTCGAGAAGTGGCCCGTACGAACATGACGCACATCCCCACTATCATCTTTGCCCTTCTCGGAGGCCTGGCGCCGGCGCTCATCTGGCTCGCGTTTTGGCTCCGCGAAGATCACAAGGATCCGGAGCCGCGCATGCGCATAGTTAAAACATTCCTTGCGGGATCCGCGGCGGTCATCCTCGTCCTCCCGCTCCAAAAGTTCGTCGACTCTTTGTTCCCCGGACAAACTCCCGTCACTTTCCTCCTCTGGGCGACACTCGAGGAAGGCTTCAAGTTCGCCGCCGCCTATTTTGTGGCCATCAGATCTCTCGACGACAACGAGCCTCTCGACCCGCTCGTCTACATGATCGTCGCCGCCCTCGGCTTCGTCGCCCTCGAGAATGCGCTCTTTATATTTAATCCGCTCCTTCAGAAAGATATTGCGGGCAGCGTTATCACCGGGAATCTCCGCTTCATCGGCGCTTCCCTCCTCCACACCGTTTCTTCTTCGGTCATCGGTTCGGCCCTCGCCCTTAGTTTTTATAAAACAAAAAGGGAACGGAAAATATTGGTCTCGATCGCGTTTGTCGCCGCCGTCCTCATACACACCGTTTTCAATCTCTTTATCATCGAACAAAACGACCTCGGAACATTCCTGACGTTTGCCACCGTCTGGTCGGGCATCACCATGCTTATGCTTATATTTGAAAAAGTAAAAACGCTTGTGCCTCCGATATCCACCGCAGACTCTTCTCCGCAAATATAGCCGCGTGATATAATAAAATTCTAATACGCACATTATGAACAACAAACGATCGTTTTTTGAACGTTTGACCGGCGCAGTGAAGCTCGAAGAATCACAGGAGACGGAGGAGCGCATCGAAATGCATTCTCCCGCCCGAGCGATCTACGAAGAGGAGGAAGAAGGCCACCTGACCGTCGACGTCTATCAAACTCCTTCAGAGATCATCATCAAGACTATGGTCGCCGGGGTCAAACCAGAAGACATCGATGTGGCCATCACTCGGGACTCGGTCACTATCCGCGGCAAGCGCGAAGAAGATCGAACTCTCCAAATGGATGATTATATCCACCGGGAACTCTATTGGGGAACCTTCTCTCGAACGGTCCACCTACCGGAAGAGATCGACGTCGAAGAATCCGAGGCCATAGAAAAGTACGGACTCCTCATCCTCCACCTCCCAAAGATAGACAAGAATCGCCAGACCAAGCTCAAGGTCCGAGGCCAGTCATAAAACAAAACCCCCGCACGTGCGGGTGTTTTGTTATCTGTGCTCTCAGCAGGAATCGAACCTACATCTATTCCTTAGGACGGAACTGTTCTATCCATTGAACTATGAGAGCGATGACCGAATATAGCACATTATTTGAAAATTGGCCCCGTTTTGCTATACTTTTGTGTCATGAGCCCCGAAGAAAAAGAGCTGCTTCGCCGGACACTTGTCCTTTCGGAAGAGAACAATAAGATACTCCAAAAGCTCCAGGGCCACATGCGCTGGCAGGCTTTCTGGAGCGTGATCAAGATCCTCCTCGTGGTCGTCCCGCTTATCCTCGGATACGTCTTCTTGCAGCCGTACCTCGGTTCGGCCCTGAATAACTACCAGGAGATCCAAGGCATGCTTCAGAACCCGGAGAATCCGGATACCACCACAAGCACTCCGACCCTCGACAAAGCATCGATTCAGAAGTATCTTAAGGGCCTGTAATTCGAGAAAACAGACATTGCCAAGATAGCTCAGTTGGTAGAGCATTCCCCTGAAGAGGGAAGGGTCCCCAGTTCGAACCTGGGTCTTGGCACCAAGATTTGATAGCTTTCCCATTTGTGTTAGGGTGATTTAAGAAACTCGAGCCTGGGAGCCATTCTAATGCTTACACCTGGACCGTTTCCGCCCTTACCCGTCGGATCGCCGGGATCACTGCTTGATGTCCTCATCCTATCCACGGCAGCCGGATTCATCACACTCATCATGCTCAGCTCTTGCCTATGGGCAGGCAGAGCAGCGAGACGTTCGATCGTATTCACCGTCTTGAAAGAGCTCGATGAGTTCCTGGCTGACCCCGAAGCTCCGCTCCGGCGAGAGTTTGAAGCCCTGGAACAGGAAACCCAGGAGCGCAGCCAAAGGATCTTCACTAGAGAGCAGTTAGAACATCAGGAGCTCCCCTTACCTCTTTTTCTTCAGCAACAAAAGACTTCCTCTTCGCCACCCGGATAAGGTGGCTTTTTCTTTATAAATATATCTACGCGGGAATTCCCAAAAGAGAAGCGAGATGCTCCTGATCAAATCCGACGATGAGGTCCTGGTCGTCGATGACGATGACAGGCACGCCGAGCTGGCCGCTCTTCTCAAGCATTTCGGTTCGTTTGGCCGTATCAGTGGCGACGTTGTAGTCGGTAAAGGGAACATTGTTCGCAGTAAAGTATTCCTTGGCCATGTGGCAGAAGTGGCAGGACGGGGTTGAATATATTTCTACTTTTTTCATAGATTTCGTTGAATTAGACAGTCATTATATCGAGCTCGACCGCTTACCACAAGCTCTTTAGGAAGGAGACGACGCCTTGGTACCACGGACCCGATTTCGGCTCCGTAGTCGAGGCCTTTTCCTTCGGATCAACGATGACGACCACGTGTTCCCCGGCTTTAGCCACGCTAAAACGGGTCTTGATCTCCGTATCGATCCCCTCGTCCGTCGACAGGCGCGCGGTGTCCGTTTTCAGCTTGGCCTGGCGATCCGCAAGCGTGGTCACCTTCTCTTCGAGGCTTCCCACATAGGTGCTGCTTTCTCTCTCTTTTTGCATGATGACGAACGTCCCTCGGAGCACGAGGAGGGTGATAAGAGAGAGCCCGATGAGGACCGGGGTGGAGTACAATCGCTCTTTTCGCTTCTGTTTTTCTTGGAGTTCTCGCATGGGATGGTACTAGGTTTTCACTTCGTTCCCTCTATGCTACCATGGTCGAATGCTATTCAAAAAAGAAAACCGCAAAAAGCTCCAAACCATCTGGGTCATCCTCTCGGTCCTCATGATCATCTCGATCGTCGCCCTCTATTTGCCTTCCCTCTTTAGGTAACTATTCGTCAGATCGGATCATTTTCAAAAAGACCTCTTGGGGGATTGAGACGCTTCCCTTGCCGCGCTCCGCCATCTTTTTCTTGCCCTTCTTTTGCTTTTCGCGGAGCTTCATCTTTCGAGTGATGTCTCCTCCGTACATGTGCTGCGTGACGTCTTTCTTCATACCCGAGAGCGAGCGCGAGGAGATGATACGGCCGAGAGCCTTGCCCTGGATCTTCATGGAGAACATCTGCCGCGGCAGGATCTTGTGGAGCTTCTCGACAGCAGACTCAGCTTCCTGCTCGACTTGGCGGCGCGAGACAACCTTGGCAAAGGCGGCCACCGGTTCGTCGGCGACGATGATATCGAGCCGGGTCACATCCGCGTCCCGATCTCCGGAGAGGTCGTAAGAGATCGACGCGAAGCCCGAGGTGGCGCTTTTTAATTTATCAAAGAAGCTTCGCATCAATTCCCGAAGCGGCATCTTGAAGGAGATCGACGTTCGGGCATCGCCGAAGCTTTCCGTCTCTCCCACCTCCGCCTCGTGTTCATAGAGAAGCTTCAGGATCTCACCGAGATACACAGGCGGGGTGATGATGGTTGCATCGACCCACGGTTCCCGTACGAGCGCGATCTCATAATCTTCGGGGAAGAACGACGGGCTGTAAATGTTTTCCGATTTTCCGTTCTTGTAGGTCACATGATAGGTGATCGAAGGCAAAGTTATGATGAGCTCGAGGTCGAATTCTCGGCGCAAGCGCTCGGTAATGATCTCAAGATGGAGCATGCCCAAAAATCCGCATCTGAATCCCCGCCCAAGGACTCCTGAAGATTCCTCTTCAAAAGAAAAAGCGGAGTCCGAGAGCTGGAGCTTCTCGAGGGCCTGTCTCAAGGCCACAAAGTCGTCTTGAGACTCAGGATAAATAGAGGCCCAGACGACCGGACGCGCTTTCATGTATCCGGGAAGCGGCTCGGAAGTATCCGAAGCGCTCGCGACGGTGTCTCCAACCGAGGCCACTCCGGGCTCTTTTATGCCTGTGACAATATAGCCGGTCTCTCCTTCTCCGATCCTGTCAGCGGGTGTTTCTTCCGGAGCAAAGAACCCCACTTCGAGGGCGGTAAAGACCTTGCCTGTCTGTTTGAAAATAAGCTTGTCTCCTTTCTTCACGCTTCCGGACATCACGCGCACGAAGACGATGACGCCTGTGTGATTTGAGTATTTAAAATCGAAGACCAAGGAGCGCAATCCCGGGGTCGAAAGGACGGTCGGTGAAGGAACTTTCCTGATGATCCCTTCCAAAAGCTCTTTCACTCCTTCACCCGTCTTTCCGGAGACAAGATAGATCTCATCCGGATTCACCTTGAGGAGTTCGACGATCTCGGCCTTGATATCATCGATCCTCGCAAGCGGCGAATCGATCTTCGAGAGGACGGGGATGATGACGAGGCCGGCGTCGCGGGCCATGCCGAGCGTGGTCAAGGTCTGGGCCTGCACTCCCTGGGTCGCATCGACGAGGAGGATCGACCCCTCGACGGCCTTTAGGGCGCGCGATACTTCGTAGGAGAAGTCGATGTGCCCGGGGGTGTCGATAAGGTTCAAGATGTACTCCTTGCCTTCGCTCTTGTACTGCATGCGAACCGGTTGCATCTTGATGGTGATGCCCCGCTCTCGCTCGAGCTCCATGGAGTCGAGCACCTGCTCCTTCATTTTGCGCGCCTCGATGGTCCCCGTGATCTCAAGCATGCGGTCCGCCAGGGTCGACTTGCCGTGGTCGATGTGGGCGATGATAGAGAAGTTCCGAATATGATCCATAGGCGCTATTTATAGCCTATTTTGTGCTATAAATAAAGGAAATGCATCCCGTCATAGAGCATATCAAGGCTCGAAAAAACAAACATGCTCCGTTCCATGACCGAAGGAGGATCGCCCTTATTCTCCCGGGCGGACTGATGAGCGCGGTGCGAGGGGCCGGAGCCGGAGCGGCGCTCCTTGAGATGGGGCTCATAAACTCCTTCGATGAGATCTACACTATGTCTGCGGGATTTCCGAACGCCGCCTATTATCTGACCCAGGACATCTCGGCCATGCAGGTGTACTACGAAAATTTGTGCAACAAGGAATTCTTGAACTTCGCCCGTTTTTGGGACGTGGTCGACATCGAGTACCTCATGGGCATCATGCGAGAGATCAGGCCTCTCGATTATAAAAAGCTCTCGCATTCAAAGACAAAGCTCCTCGTCCGATTGCTCGATACAAAAACGGACAAGGCCGAATATAAAAAAGTGAACGGCCGAGAGCCCAAAGAAATAGAAAGGATGATGCGCGCCGCCATCTCTGTACCCTTTTTAAATCCCGGATCGATCGAGATAAACGGCAAGCACTACAAAGATGCGGGGTTGCTGCCGCAGATGGAAAGTTCGGTCAGAGACGTGCTCAACACCGATGCGACGGATATTTTGATCATCTACAACACCCACGAGCAATTTGAGCACCTTAAGCATGTGGGCATCAAGGACGGCAACCGCTTCCTCCAGATAGTTCCCTACAGCGAAAACGAACCCGGACCCCTGTGCAGAGACTCCCATCACCTCAAGAGAGCCGCCGAAGAGATGGGCACCCTCGTCAAAAGCATTTTCGGAGAGAACTCTCCCTTTATATTGAGCTAAACGATCTCCGGATCGGTCGAGACCACTTTCGCCTGCCAGAACTTTGCATGGATAGAATTCCACGCTTCGCGAAGCTCCCTGCTTTTCAATAAAAAGAGGACAAGGACGCCGGCGGCGATGCCGAGCATGCCGGCAGAGAATCCTTGGAGGAATATGCCGACGAGCGAATCCGTATTGAACATGTGTTCGAACAATCCAAGCCCGAGGTACGACACATATCCGAGGATCACCGACGCGCCGATCGATTCGAACAATGTACGATTCACCTCCTTGGAGAATCCTCCGAAGTCCCTTTCAAATCCTATCCAGTGAACAATGCCGTTTATGATCGTACCGATCGAGTAGCCGAGCGGGAGCATGAGGATGACGGTGCCCGGCAGATCCTCCACCTTGAGAAGGGCGCTGATAAAATATCTGAACCCGAGGGAAGCATAGAATATCTTCACAAATCCGTAGGCGCAGAGCATGAGGATCGTCGTCGAGACCAAATTGATAAGGAACGGTTTTTTTGTATGCCCGGCCGAATAGAATGCCCGGATGAAGAGAAGCATCAAGCTCTGGAAGACCGCCGAGAGAGCGAAGAGGGCGAGGGCGGCGGCCGTAAGCCTCGTATCGTCCCAATTGAAGCGCCCTGTCCCAAGAAGGACGCGGACGATCTGAGCGCGGAGGACGATGAAGAGGGCGGTCACCGGCAGGGACCAAAAGATGATGTGCCGCGCCGTCGTGGCCATTTGTTCCACAAAGGCCGTCAAATTCTTATCCGCAAAGTGCCTGGAGAGCGTCGGAAAGGCTGCCAGGGAATACGAGACCCCGATAACCGAGAGCGGTACTGATTGGATATTGAGCGCAAAGGAAAATATCGAGATCGAACCCGCGGTCATCAATGAGGCCATGGACACCATAAAAATGGTGCTGATGTGGTTGATGGAAAGCGTCAGGGTGCGGGGAAAAGAGAGGGTGGCGACTTTTTTTATTGATGCAAAATCAAGCTTGGTCGAGATCCGAGGAAACAATCCGATCTTTATCACAAAAGGTATTTGAACGAGAGCGTGAAGGATGGCTCCAAAGACCACTCCGATGGCTACGCCCATGATGCCGTAGCGAGGGCCAAGGCCGATGATCCCTATAATAATGCCGAGGTTATAAAGAAGCGGAGCGAAGGCGTAAATGATGAACCGGTTATAGGCTTGGGTCAGGGAGCCGAAGAGATTCGAAAATCCGAGGGCGATCGGCGACAGGAGGAATATCCTCGAAAGGAGCACCACCCGGTGGAGCGCTTCGCCGGAAAATCCTTTGAAGAGGACCCCGGAGAAGTGCGGAATGAGAAAGAAGGCGAGGGCGCACGTCCCGATCATCAGGATCGAGAAGAAGGAAAAGATGTTGTCGACGAACATTCGCACTTCTTCGTGCCCTTGTTTCTCCCGTTCGATGATGAAGGGCACGATGACCGAAAGGGACACGACCGACGCCACCGTCACAAAGAGAAAGTCCGGAATTCGAAAGGCGGCATAATAAATGTCGAGGTCGGAACTCGCTCCGAACGCATGGGCGAGGAGCCTGTCGCGGAGAAAGGCCAGCACTTGGGAAAGGATGGCAAAGAACCCCAAGAGATACGCCGCCTTATGGAGCGTCGCGGTTTCCTTATAAAAGAACCTGAATATCGCTTTAACCATTTTCTAGCGGGTGCCGAGCGGCGGAGTGACCGACTCCCCTCGTGTCTTTACATTGCTGATCTTGTAGAGAGGATCGCGGTTACTCTGAAGGTTTTCTATGACCGAGGCAAGGTCAGCGTTCAGAGGATTGGCCTTTTGCAAGTCTTGGAACTCCTTCAAAGCGCGCCCCGCATCTCCCAGCTTGTAATATGTGAGGCCGAGGAAGTATTTGGCGTTCGCATAGTCCGGCACGAGCATTTCTGCCCGGATCAGGGCTTCGGCCGCTGCCTTATATTCTCCGGCGCTATAATGCAATACTCCGAGCTGAAAGAAAGCGCCCGGGTTGTTCGGGGACAGGGCCGCCAAGGCTTCCGAATCCTTCAGGGCTTGGGAGATATTATTTTCAAGGATAGCGATGCGCGCAGAAAGGAAATAGGCATCCACATAATCGTTCTTTTCGGCAAGAGCTTTGATGATGTACCCCTTTGCGGCATCGAGGTTGTTGTGTTCGATCTCGAGTTTCCCCAGGAGAAGATATATCTCCGGATCATGCGGATTCAGCGCGAGCGCATTCATGTACGAAGACTTCGCCTTCTCATACGCTTCCGGCAACGAGAACGGCGGAAGGAGGAGGGCGTCATATATCCTGCCGAGAGTGAGGTGGTTCTGATAATTTTCAGGATCGCGGGCAATGGCGGACCCCGCGAGGCCGAGAGATGTGTTCAGGGATTGGCTGACAAGTTTCCCCGTCTCCTCATTTACCGCCTTGCCTTCCACCATCTTTGTCATCCGGAGCATGGTGAGCTCGGCGTTCGTGCGATAGTAGAAATCAAAATCTGAAAGTGAAGCCGCCTTGTGCAAGCTTTGGATGGCCCGGTCGACATCCCCGTCCCTATTGGCCTCTATGACGGCCTGATTAAAGTAGACGCTTGAAAGCCCCCGCGTAACGAGGGCATACCCCAGGGCGGCCCCTCCGACAAGCACAAGGATAGCCATGACCGCCGCCGCAAACCCTCCCGCTTTTTTACCTTTAAAGACGAACGTCCGCTGGGGCGCACCTTGGAGAACCGAGTTGCCGAGGAAAATCCCGGTGAGGAAAAAGGTCAGGAGAAGGATCGTGAGGTTCGGCACATAGAGGAAACTCGCCACCCACAAGAAGAGCGAGCCGAAAAACGAAGAAACGGTAAAGAAATTCGATATGCCGGTTTCCGGTGCTTTCAACGCCCGTATTCCCGTACGAATATAAAAGGCGAAGAACCATACCCAAGCGAGGATGCCGAGGATGCCGGTGGTCGCAAAGAACGTGGGGAGAAGGCCGAACCCGTACAAGAAATTCGTTCCCCAGTACGGCGTCAGGTTGATGCCTTCCGGCTTGTACAGATTCCACAAAGGACTAAACGTGCCGGGACCCGTGCCTAGGAGGAGATTTTTCTTCAGCGAATGAGGAAGGATCCCCGCCGTAGTCAAGAGAGACGGGCGAACCTCGATGTTTGAGACATGAAGCGCGTTCGCAATGCGATCATTAAGTGCGATCGACGAGATAACCGGGTTAGCAAGAAAGACGCTCGAGATACAGAAGATGATGATGGCTGCGGCGGAGATCCTCGCTCGAAATCTGAAATTGTAGAGAGAAAATACGACGGCAAAGAGAACGAGCACGATCCATAGCATCTGAAAATTAAATACAGCGAGGAGGAGGAGGCCGACGACGAGCACGGCATACAAGACGGCTTTCGTAGGCTTTGGCAGTTCAAGGTCAAGCGCCGCCGCCACGAGCATAAGGCCGAGCCCCACAAAGATCGCCGCATCGGTCCAAACGCCGACAGGAGTAGATGACTTGCCTATAAGGACGCCGAAGGACAGGGTGTCCGGCCCGACGGCGAGTTTTAGAACCGCAAAGAGGACAACCACAAGGAACCCGACGATCAAGGCAAAGTATGAATAAAAGATCCTCTTTCGGACGGCAAAGATCTGAGAAGTGATGAGGAGGAGGACAAACCCGAGGATGACTGGGAGAGCGCCGTATGACTCGAGTCCGAACGCATACAAGGAAGGAGCCTGCGGATTCCCGAAAAAAGACGAGAGGCCGAGGACAAGCGGCACCCCGAGGATCCCATACGCAAGTTTGCTGCGCGGGAAAGAGAACTCGCCCCGCCCAAGGATATGAAGAACGAAAAAGATGAGGGCCAGAGTGATGCCGACCGAAGCCATGATGCCCTTCGCCACATCGAGGGTGACCAGAGAAGACGGGATGAAGAAAAAAGGAAGGATAAGAACGGTCAGAGAGATCGTCCAGTATGCAAGCCTCCCCATATCAAGCTTCGAGAAGATCGTTTGCTCCGCGGGGAGCTCTTTTTTGATCGAATTCGGGCTGGCTTGAATATCGTGCATAGACGGACTGATAAAGAGTAATATCCATAATTATAGCCAAAAAAACCGGACTGGAGAAGCCGATATGATACACAAAATCCCCGAACGCAAGCGCCGGGGATCGTGGGTACCTATAAGCCGAATTCTGTCCCCGCCGAAGCGGTGGATGATCATTTATCTGGGAGCGCGATCACTCGCGCCCTCGAGCGGCACTCTCCGACCGAAGTCGGAGCACGGCCTTGCATTCAAGTAAGAATTTTGCCGTTTCACCCTTCGACACGCTCAGGGCAAGCCCCGAACATACCAAAGATTCGTCTCTGTTCGCATCTCTAGGGTTACCCCCGACAGGCGTTACCTGCTACTCGTGTTCTCTCTATGCATATGCTGTAGAGAGGACCGAATGTTCGGACTTTCCTCCCCTCTTGTATCTCTACCAGAGGAGCGATCAACCGGTACCTCCTGTATTATACCACAAACAAGAGACAAAAACAATCAAGGATCTACTGGGTGTTTTTGATGGCCTTAACTACGGCTGAATCATTCTTAAGATTTTCCAAGAACAAGATCTTGTCCTTGGCTATATACATATCCCCTTCCGGCCCGTGGGCTTCTCCGCCGAGTTTGATCAAGTTGAGCCCGGATTTCGTATCGGCTGTGCTTTGCTGGAGTCCGCTTGCAGCCTTCAGGTAGTACACGTTCTTCAAGAGAACGAACCTCGAATTATATGAATCGAGCTTTCCAAAATACACTTGCCCGTCGGTTAAAAACACGGCTTGGAATTTATCAGCGAGGCCGTCAGGGAGGTCTCGGGAGGCTCCTCTCATAGAGATACCGGCCATCGACAGCCCCAAGGAAAGGAGGAGGATAATGCTTCCTTTGAACCAACGGTTGTTATTGGGCATCTTTTTGATTGGTTATGGCGATAGGCGCAAGCGAGCTGATCGGCTTCCATCCGCCCTTGGCGCCCTGTCCCCCGACGAGGAGGTAGTATGTCCCCGAAGCGAGGTCCTTCGGAAGATCGGAGATGGCGTACGAATATCTTCCGCCTACGCAGTCGAACGCCTTGTTGAATATATATGAGGCCGGACTCTTGTCATAATCATCGGCGCTCTTGTAGAGAAGAACAACGTAGTACGGATCAGTGCACGCGCCGGACACCTCGAGAACGCCGTTACTTTGAACGTCGAGCGCTACGGCATTCGAAACCTGCTTCACCGGGCGAGACTTTTCTTTTTCTGTTTGGCTCTTGGTCCAATCGGTGGTTGCCTTGGCGGGAATGGTATTTCCTTGAAGAGCGAATGTATATTCTTTCTTCGGCTGGAGCTCCACGACATCCATAGGAGTCACTTCAAGAACGTCCACTTCTATCACGAGCGCTATATCGGGCGCGATAACCGGAGCCGGCATGGAGACCGGATCTGCATCCGGCGGAATATCGATCGGCGTAGTTGTCGCATCATCAGTAGGCGGAGCGTCGGGAACTTGCGGAGTCAGGGTGTCGGCTTGGGGATTGACCGTTGTTTCGAGAAGCGAACTGTCAATGGTAACTTGCTCCGCACCTTCCGGCGTTGGATCCACCTCTGTGACCGGCGCATCTGCAGGCACAACTTCTCCTTCCGCTTGCCCGAAAACAGAGAGCGGCGAGAGGCAGAGAGAAAGAGCGAGAATGATCGTGAGCGGTCTAAGGAAATTCGTCATAGATGTATTGTATCTCATTTTTAATTAACGCTTGAACCACTTAAACGGCAGGTTCACCGGGTTAAAGGTCACCGAACCGACCGGAGTGCCTATGTTCTTAAATCCTGAAAAATCAGGCTGGGTTCCTATGCCGCTCGCCAGTCCGAAGAACATCAGATTCACCGTCCCGGGTATATTTCTCGGAGCATACTGCCAGGCGCGTACTTCCCCGAGAGAAATCGATCTGTTAATGATAGCGGCTACGGCAAACGTGCCTGTGAACGCCGATGTGGGGCCGCCCGGCGCCCATCTATTCCCCCACACGAACGGGTCCGTTCCTCCGGAGGCGGTAGGAGCGCCCGTGACCGTGCTTTGAAAAGAATACGTGCTCTCGATCGCCGTTTGGCGCAGCGAACCATGATACAGGTTCGTCGTTGAGGCGGATTCGCTGTGAGTCACGGCAATGAACGTCCATTCGCCCGGCAACAGAGGCGCATCTGTGGTGTCGAACCTCAATCCTCCTGTCTTTGCGAGCCTAAGAGAGATATCGGTAGCTGGTGCTCCCGCCGCTGTTCGAAGAGACATATTTGAAGAGCCGTTAGCGGCGTTCGGCCTGGTGCCGACCAGGGCCCTGTTCGTGCTGATGGTTGAGTTTGGTTTGATCCACATCATAATAGTAAATTCGCTTTCGATATTTGAGATGGACGGATCGAATCCTATTCCTATATAGTCGCCGGTTGCGGCTCCGGTGGTCAACGCGGCAGAAACAACCGCCGGCAGCCCCAGAGTGTACATACAGACGAGAACGAAGACGAGTATCTTTTTCATATTATTGTGAGTCTACCTTAACTTCTAACCATTGGCTCCACAGGTACAGATCCGAGTTCGATGAATCGTTGGCGTTCGCTCCATATCTTCTAAACCTCACCACCAGGTCATTGGTGTTCGGCAGAGTAAGGCCGATCGAAGTCGAGGTGGACACCGAGCCCCAGGCCGCGGCGGCGACGGTGAGGCGTTTGGCGGCCGAGGTTGAAGCCATAATATTCGTGAAGGCGGCGGGATCAACAGAGCCGGTGGCCGGATTGATCGAAGCAATGTCTATATCAAGGACGTTGCTCAGCGCACTCGTCGAGGTCGATGTCCAGGCGCTCCAAAGCTGGGCGTTAGGGGAAGCGGAAATATTTTTCGGTATGTGGGCAATGCACGTCACTTCGGACGACGTCGCTTCCTGGAAGGCCCATCCTCCCATGCCGATAAGATCGTTCGCCATGTCCAAAGGCTGCCACCATGATCCGCCCGGAGCGAAATCGGTCGAGGTGATCTTCGGAGAACAATCCGAAAGCATCACCTTCGTGGTTGTAGCTTGGGACCCGCATGTTCCCCATTGGGAATTCGCAAAGCATCGGAATATTCCCATATTGCTGTTGTAGTACATCGCACCGTTGATGCCGGCCGGATCTCCGGACGTGTTTTTGGTATCGAGGACGAGAAGTGAAGGGCTGGCTGATCCGGCGCCGAGACCGACTTGGACTCGGCTATTGATAGTATCGAGGGTAAGGATCGACGGAGTGGATGTGCCTCCGAACGTGAGCCCCGAGGTCGAAGACAAGAGGCTTACAAGGGACGACGCCTGGATCGGCCCGCCGAAGGTCGAAGTGGCCGTTGTGGTCCCCGTGAAGTAGGCGCCGACAATTTCTCCGACGACCGAGAGCTTGGCATACGGAGTGGTGGTACCGATGCCGACATTGCCGGAGAAATAGGCGCCGCCGATGACCTCGAGCTTCTGAGTCGAGGTGGTGGCAACACCACCGATAAGGACGTCGGTCCCCGCTCCGCCGTTCACATAGATGCCGTTTGAATTAGGGATGGTCGAAGTTGCCCACTTGGAGTTCGGGAGAGGAGCGGCGCCGGCACCCGCGTCTGTTCCGCAGAACAATGTTCCGCCCGTTGTTGACTTAACATCGCAGTTCGAGGCGGTGAGTCCTAGCACGGCAAGAGACGTCGTCGTCGCCTGCGTGGTCGTCGATCTCGTGATGTTGTCGAAGATGTGGGCTCCGGTCCAGGTAGGAGAGAAGTTTTGGTCTACGGTGATGCTGTTCGTAGATCGGGCGACTCCGGCCGAGAAC
>JAQBRH010000002.1 GCA_028286565.1 Parcubacteria group bacterium | reverse complement strand
TGCGATGCAGGAAAGGCTCCGCATTCTCCGCGGAGCATAAAAGGTACGGCGACCAGCCTTATAAACGGTCGCAACGGCGCTATCTACGGATAGCGCCTATTTATTTATAAAAGTTCCAACTTCGTACAACAGGGCCAGCTCGTGATATCCTAGAGAGATGAAAACTTGGACACTTAGGTTTCGAGCGAAAGATAAGAAAAATTTTGAGGAAGTCCGCAGTGGTTTAAAGGAATACGAAACCAGAGCCGGGACAATTAAATATCGACCCATAGAAGTGGGGGACGAACTTGTGTTTGTTTGCGACAGGGATCGATTTTCAAAGATGATTGTTCAGAAATATTCTTGGCCTGATGTTGATACGATGGTTAAAGAAATTCCTTTTAAAAAGATAATGCCCTCAGTTTCTTCCCTAGAAGAAATGAAAAAAGCTTATGCTTCGTATCCTGATTACAATGAGAAGATCAGGGAGTTCGGATTACTTGGCTTTAAGCTTAAATAAGTTCCAACTTCACCGGCCCCATTCTTCTAGGGGGTTTTATCATAAAGCTTTAGATCGTGATACGATGCTCTAGTAATAATGTAACTAACAATATTTGTGAAAACACTAACATGTAGAGAAATGGGAGGTATGTGCGACGAGGAGATCACCGCGGGTTCAAAAGACGAAATGCTCGCAAAGGGCATGGAGCACGTTGAAGCGGCTCATCCCGAAATGGCGGAATCCATTAAAAAAATGTCTCCAGCCGATCCTTTGATGGTCGATTGGCAGAAAAAGTTCGATGCTTCGTACGAAGCGGCTCCGGAAAAGTAATCAAAAAAAACGCCCTCGAAAGAGGGTGTTTTTAAAATGTACTAGTGTCCTTTTTCCTGTTCCAGCTATCTGTTCGGGGTCGTGGTTGATTCGGTTGAGGAAGCGGCTTGAGCCTTGTCATATTCGACCTTGAGGAGGTGGATGGCCCCGATGTTGTTCTCCATCGTATCGAGGGTCTTGAAGCCGTAGAACGGGTCGGAGTTCACGATGAGGGCGGGGAGCCGGTTCTCGACGTGGTAGATGCCTATGAGGGTCTTCACCGCCGGTTCGAGAGAGGTATAGTCGAACGAATAGATCCGGAGATCCGGATACTTTTCGTGCAAGGCGTCGAGGACGAACCCCGTCTTCTCGCAGTCCGGGCAGACGCTCTTGTCTCCGTAGAAATAGAGGATGAAGGTCGGGCGGATACCGCACTTCGCGGTGATGTTTTTCATGAGGAGGTAGTCCTTGATCTCCAAGAGATAGTAGTACTGCTTGAGGTTCAGAACCTCCGCATTGTCCGGGCTGTTCTGGCTCGCGGCGTATGAGAGCTTGGCGCCGAGGTCGCCGAGCTCGTGAGTGAGGAAGGTATTCTTCACATCCTTGCACGAGGTCTCCCTGAGGAGCTCGGACTGAGTTTCGCCCGAGAGGATGTTGAGCGAAAGCTTGTCCTCGATGGTGCGAACCTCATCGAGCTTCTTTTGATTCAGCGTATTGGATATGTACATAGCCGTGCCAAAGATGGCGGCGGTCATGAGAAAAGCGAAGATATATTTCCTAAAGCTCATTCGTATAAGGGATTATCGCCAGCTGGCTTGCTTAGAAAATACAGTATTGTAGGTCGCTTTGGCAAGCCAGAAGGGGACGATAAAGAGATAGAGGGAGAGATAGTAGAACAGCCCCTGGGAGAACATTTTTTTCTCTCGGGCGATGCGGGTCGAGAGGAGAAGGAGGGTGATGTTCATGATGACCGCGATCAGGGCGACCCAGGTGACCACACCCGTATCCCAGAAGAACCAATTGAATGCGAGCTTCGGCGGGTGAAGAGAGAATCCGACGGCCTGATACTTTGCAAAGGCGGTAGCGGCTTTGTGTATGAGGCTCCACACAAACGTTCCGGCGGTGTACATGGTCCCAAAGACCGAGAGGGTAGCGACGGGCATGATGAACATCCCAATGTGACCGTATTTTTTATTGAAATAGAGCTCTTTGTAATCCAAGGCATTGTTCAAGAAGCCGTAGGTCCATCGCACTCTCTGCTTGTACAGCGCTTGGATGGTGTCCGGGGCGACTGTGAAAACGTGGGCGCCGACCGAGTTCACGATCTTGTATCTGTTCTTCTGCATGCGGAGAGCGAGCTCCATGTCCTCTGTGTGGTGAGCCTGCCTATATCCCCCGAGGTCCCGAAAAACGCTTGTCCTGAAGATGGAGAACGGCCCCGGGGTGACGTAGAGGGCGCCCATGGCCGAGAGCATGCGCCTAAAGAAAACGCCCCAGTTGTACTCCATTTTCTGCATGTGCTGGAGGATGCTTTTGGGCTCGTGGATCTTGATCGACGGGGTGACGGCCATGATGGTTTTGTCCTCGAAGAAAGGGATCATCAGCTTCAAGGCGTTCGAAGAGACGAACGAATCCGCATCCAAGCATCCGACGAGTTCTGAATTAAGCTTTTCCAGTCCGAAGTTCAAAGCGGCAAATTTGCTGCCTTCGTTCTCTTTTCTGAATATTTGAACCTGCGGATTCTTTTTGTATTCGTTCATGACCTCGAGCGTTCTGTCCGTCGATCCATCGTCGACCAAGAGGAGAGAAAGCTTTTCCTTCGGATAATCAAGAGCCAGGAGCGAATCGACCGTGGCAGCTACGGTCTTTTCTTCATTAAAACTCGGGACGATGATGGTCACTGAAGGGTAGTAGTTGATAGGGCGCTTCAGGTGTTCGCTTTCGAATTTAAGCTCCTCCTTGGTCTCGAAGTAGGTAATGAGCAAAAAAATCTCGAAAAAGAGCGAGATAAAGAGCGTGAAATACAGAATGATCTGTGTGAGGCTTCCCATATGAAATCATCCATATTATAGCCTTAATCTTAGACTTTTTCAATGCTTAGGCTATACTTAATTGTCTATGAAAAACACCTACAAAGTCCCCTTGGATGAGGAGAAAACCCTCGTCGCGGAGCTCGACAAGAGAACCGACGCCGAAGCCCTTCGCATCAAGCGATATCTCGCCATGCCCGATCTCTCACGGACAGCAGGGAGCCCGATCCGCGAGATGGTGGAGCGCATCCTCGCCCAGCCGAGCTTCGCGAACTTTGATGTTATGGAGACTCCGGAGATGGTCTCGACGAAGATCGGATTTGACCTCTTCGACTTCCCGACGGATCATCCGGCGAGAAACAAGTCCGACACCTATTACGTCGACGATGACCATATCCTCCGTACGCAGACCACCGTCATGTGGTACTACTATCTCCAGCAGAAAGAAGTGCAGGAAAGGATGGCTCGCGGAGAATCCGTCGGAGCTTTTTCTTTCGGCAAGGTCTATAGGAAAGACGAGATCGATCGGCACCACATGAACGTCTTCCATCAGCTCGACGGCTGGTACCTTGCTCCAAAGGACAAAGAAGAGATCGGCACAGCCGAACTGCAGGCGGTCTTGTCTTCCATCGCCAAGGCGGTTTTCGGCGAGGAAGTGGCCGGCCGATTTAATCCGGACACCTTCCCGTATACCGACCCGTCGCTTGAGATGGAGATCGACAAGGACGGAAAGTGGGTGGAGGTCCTCGGGAGCGGAGTGGTCAAGGGAAGCGTCCTTGAGAAGTTCGGCGTCGATTCGTCCAAGTGGAACGGCTGGGCTTTCGGCTTCGGCCTCGAGAGGCTTGCTATCGTCTCGATGGAGCTCCCGGACATCCGCCTGCTCTGGTCGGAAGATGAGCGGGTAAAGAAGCAGCTCGTCCTCGGACAGAAATTCAAGGAGGTTTCTAAATTCCCTCCGGTCGTTCGAGATATCTCCTTCGTCGTCGACGAGACGTTCGTCCTCAATAACTATTTTGATGCCATTCGAACCGAAGGGGGCGATACGGTCGAGCAAGTGGAGCTCTTGGACAAGTATGAGAACGCTACCAAGTTCGGAGAAGGGAAGTCGAGCTACACCTTTCGGATCACGTATAGAGATCTGAACAAAACCCTGACGAACGCGGAAGTGAATGATCTCCATGCGAAAATAGAAAATATGACCATGGAGGACTATGGAGGAGTAATTCGAGTAGATTAATGTACAGGATCGGCATATCTCAAGGCGAAATAGATGAAGCCAAGCTCCGGGAATCCGGGTTGTCTTTTACTGTAGTTGAACCGCGACAAAAAATCCTCGATTCGGCACGATCCGCCGTCGGCAAGCCGTACAAAAGGGGAGCAAGCGTGCTTAAGGATGCGCCAAATTGTTTTGAATGTTCTTCTCTTGTTGCGTGGGCCGCCGTTGAGTCTGGGTATTCTATCCCTAGAGTTTCTGTTGATCAGTTTGTCTTTTCAAAAAGAATAAATAAAGAAGACTTGTTACCCGGGGATTTAGTATTTGCCAATACTGAAGAGATTGTGCACACCGAAGGGGCATATTATTCGCAAGTATTAAAAAAAGAAGTTAAAGAAGAACCGATCAGATACGAAACTCTTGAATACATGCCCGGCACGAAGGTCCCGCACGGGGTAGATCATGTGGGTATATATATGGGTAATAACAAGATCATTCACGGTACTTCGTCAAAAAATGCCGTAGTAGAAGAAGATCTCGATACTAGCGCTTCTTTTCAAAAAATTGTTGGCTATGGAAGGATAGTTGAAGACGATACACTACGATTTGTCATTGAAATCCCAGATGATCGTCCTGATCTCCGCAACAAAGAAAACCTATTGAAAGAGGTTCAGAAATAGTTTTGGTATATAATACGTAGGATGAAAATGATCCTCCCCGTACCATTCGTCTCCCAATATTCGATCGGCCGAGACTCGGACGGGCTTTCTCGAGCGTGCGGCGCCGCCTGTGTGAAGATGATCATAGACTTTAGGGAATCGGACGATGTGGACTTCCTCTCGATCGTCCGCGAGGGCCAGACCATCAAGGGGGCATATGTCTCGGGCATTGGCTGGACCCACGCCGGGCTCGCCGCTCTCCTCCGGAACCACAACGTGGGCGCGTACGCCGAAGAGTTCAGAAGCGTCCTCGTCGATTCGGATGCGCAGAAATTCTTGCCGAGCCCGTTCGAGAGGGAACACGTAGAAAGAGGTATCAAAAAGATCGCCTACGAGGTTGAAGGAGGCCGCCCGGTGATCGTCTCGGGCATCAAGCAGTGGAAGGATGTAGACAAGCCGCACCTCATGGTCTGCGTCGGCGTCGACCGCGAAGAGCACGGGGCCGTACGAGGATTCTTTTATCACGATCCGGACGATGAGGACGAGCAAGGGGAGAGCAAATTTATAAATACGGATATTTTCCGGCAGCACTGGCGCAAATTCGCCATTTTCATTGATAAATAAGGTCGCTTGCCAATTATATAATTTAATTGTATTATTTGACCCGGTGAATGTGGGCGCCGTAACTCTCACATCCGACGGCCGGACAGCTGTGCTCTTTTCATGAGGTTGATATGACCACTTGCATGAGTCCCAACGATTGGGCGATCCTTGTGTGCTTCGGAGTGTGGCCGCTCATGGCCGGGGTTTTCGTCTACGCCCGCAGCTATGAGAGAAAAGCCCAGGCCCGGGCCCGTACCGAGCGAAAATGGGAGAAAGTTCAGAGCCGGCGCAGACAGTTCACCGGCCAGATCAAGAATTTCGCTGACGCATACCAAAAATCAAAAAGAGATCAGTATCCGTACCTGAAGATCACTTTTTATTCAGGTACGCCAGGGTCATTTGATATCGCCGACACGGCCTCGGGATTGCATCGAAGCATCGCTATGGTGCACGTTCACACGGAGTTCATCGACGGTAGGCCTCCGTTCGTCCTGACGTACCGTCCTAACGGAGCAGAGTTCTATTACATGGATACTCAGACCGAGGTCGATCGCCTCATTGAAGGTATTCAAAGATCCATTGAGAAGTACTACGAAACTCACGGCCATTCCGTGACGGAGTAGCCTTCGACCCGAGCCAAAGCTCGGGTATTTTTATAAATAAAAAGCCGCACGGCTAGGAAGCGAGTGCGGGGAAGGAAATCTTGCAGATCTTGTCTCGAACCTCATCGAGAGCCCCGGACGGTCTTGATGACCACCGTAGATTTTCGATGAGATATAGGCGCGCGTAGCACCGTGACTGATGATGGAGGACTCCGAGGAGGAGGTGCTCGGGGTGTACCGAGGTCCCCATGCGATACGCCTCGGAGAAGCTCGCGATGATCATCTCTCTCGCTACCCAGAGATACAGGTACGAGGAAGGCCCGCGCATGTGCTTGGCCTCGTGGAGAACTCGGCTGAGCTTGTGCAGAAGCTCTTGGGGCTTAGCACCGAGCCCCACCAAGATGTCTCTCGGGCGAGCGGTCGGACTCAGAAGGATGGCCCGAAGTATGAGCTCGCCGGAGACGGCTGCGTGACCAAAATCTGCCCGCATGTTTTCGGCGGCTTGCAAAAGAGCGACGGTCTCCTTTGTGAACAAGTGGCCGAGCTCTGATGCCTTGAAGAGCGGACGCCGCATCACCTTGCTGAGATCCTCGCGAAGGGCCTTGCATGCCTTCTCCTTCGCTGTATCGAGCGGAAGCGGGGTGACTTTGCCAGACTGGCCGACTCGGAGATCTTCCATGGCGTGATTCCTCTGGTTTGAAGTGAACAATGGTCTAAGAAAAGAGTACGTCCCAAGGCCCTTGAAGTCAACAATAAAAGGCCGGTTTAGCTCTTCTATTTAGAGGGTATTTATGCTAAAATGAGTACTCAAAACAGATGGCCAAAGACACTAAAGACTTGAAAAAAACCTCGAATTATAGCGCCGAATCGATCACTGTCCTCGAAGGCCTCGACCCCGTTCGAAAGCGACCGGGCATGTATATCGGCACCACCGGGCCGGACGGTCTCCACCACCTCATCTGGGAGATCTTCGACAACTCCAGGGACGAAGCCATGGGAGGCTTTGCGAACGATATTGAGGTCGCCCTTCTGCCCGGCAACCGCATCCGCGTCGTCGACAACGGTCGAGGCATTCCGGTCGGCATTCACTCGAAGACAAAAGTTTCGGCCCTCGAGACCATCATGACCACCCTCCACGCCGGAGGTAAATTCGGAGCGGAAGACGGGGGGTACAAAGTTTCCGGAGGCCTCCACGGCGTGGGTGCCTCGGTGGTGAACGCCTTGTCCGTCTATACTCGAGCGGCCGTCCACAAAGAAGGCGACGGCATCTATGCCCAGGAATACAGCGAAGGCAAAAAGAAAGCGGCGGTAAAGCGCATCGGCCCGACCAAAGATAACGGCACAGTGATCACCTTCCAGCCCGATCCGACCATCTTCCCGGACACTGCGTTCGATTTTACCAAGGTCGTCAACCATCTCCGCCAGCAGGCCTACCTCGTGAAGGGACTGCGCATCACCGTCATCGACGCTCGAGAGCTCGACACGAAGACCGTGAAGGATATTGACGTCTTTTATCTCCGGGAGCTCGCTCTCGAGGCTCCGTCCATGTCCTTCTACTTTGAAGGAGGGTTGATCTCTCTGGTTCGATTTGAGAACGCCCTGCAAAAGCCGGTCCACAAGAATATCTTTTATGTAGAAAAGGCGGCGAACGGCAAAGACTATGAGACCGTCGAAGTCGCCTTGCAGTACGTGGACGACATCTCCTCTCGGATCCTGCCTTTTGCGAACAATATCTATAACGCCGAAGGGGGAACGCATATCACCGGATTCAAGACCGCCCTCACCCGAACGATCAACAACTATGCGAGGAAAAATAATCTCGTATCCGACAAGGAGGACAACTTCACCGGAGACGATGTACTCGAAGGATTGACCGCCGTCATCTCGGTCAAGCTAAGCGAGATCCAGTTCGAAGGCCAGACCAAGGGCAAGCTCGGATCGGTCGAAGCGCAGTCGATGGTCACAACCGTGTTCGGAGACGCCTTTGCCACCTTCCTCGAAGAAAATCCGGACGATGCGAAGGCTATGATCAACAAGGTCGTCCTCGCGCTCCGAGCCCGAAAGGCCGCCAAGGCCGCCAAAGACTCTGTCCTTAGAAAGGGAGCCCTCGAAGGCATGACCCTCCCGGGGAAGCTCGCCGACTGCCAGTCCAAATCAGCCGAGGAATCGGAGATCTTTATCGTCGAGGGAGATTCAGCCGGAGGTACGGCCAAGATGGGACGCGACAGGCGAACCCAGGCCATCCTTCCTTTGCGCGGAAAGATCTTGAACATCGAACGCGCCCGCCTCGACCGCATGCTCGCCTCGGAACAGATCAAGAACCTCGTAGTCGCTCTCGGGACCGCCATCGGAGATACATTTGATATAACCAAGCTCCGCTACCACAAGATCATCATCGCCACGGACGCCGACGTCGACGGCGCGCACATTCGCACGCTTCTCCTCACCCTCCTCTACAGGTTCTTCCGCCCGCTCATCGACGCCGGATTCGTCTACATCGCCCAGCCGCCGCTCTATAAGATACGAAAAGGCAAAGAAGTCCACTATGCATATTCGGACGAGGAGAGAGACAAGATCGTCGGCAAGGATGTGAACCTCGACGAGTTGACCGAAACAGACGGGCAAGAGGCGGAAGAGGCCGAAGTCGAAGAAGCGGAAACAAAAAAGGGCAAAACACCAAAGATCTCTATCCAGCGATATAAAGGCCTTGGAGAGATGAACGCCGAGGAGCTCTGGGAAACCACTATGGATCCAAAGGTCCGCATCTTGAAGCAGGTCAACGTGGAAGACGCCCGCGAAGCGGACAAGGTCTTCGATATCCTCATGGGCACCGACGTCCCTTCACGCAAATCGTTCATCCAATCGAACGCCAAGAAAGCGACCATCGACATTTAATAGAAATGAGGGTATAAAGAGCCCAGATTCACTCTTTGGGAGGTTGCCACTATGTCTGGAATGCCTTACATGCTGCCAGGTGAGCATCCCTGCAGTCTGTGTTTGTTGATTCCCATTCCGCAAGGCGGGCGCTGTCAGTTCAAGGACTGCCCGCATATCGTGGTACAAGAAACGCCCGCCCCAGACCCTGCGGCCAGGGGAATGAAAGAGATCCTTGGGCGGGAATCAGGCGACCTCTCAGAGATCACACCTTCCGAGTGGTCGAAACTCTTCGATTGAATATGGCTGACTTTCTAAGTCGGTCTTTTTTATTTTTAAAAAAAGTGTTCGAGTGCGTTATGCACCATTGTTTGCTGGAAAGAAGTGCGGGAAAATAGATGAGGACCCGCACACCAATGGAGAAGTCTCATGCAGGAATCGTCGTTCGATCAGCGCCCCATCCTTGAACTGACCCCGTCCGGCCCCGAAACGCCCCGCGAGGAAGTTCCCCAAATGCGTCCGACCGTCTACGACGTCGCGCAGCTCGCTCTTCCGAACCTCACGGAAGAAGTTCCTATCTTTACTTGCTGACCTCCCTCACTCCCGCCGCTCTGCGCCGGGATTTTTTCTTACTTCTTGTCTTTGATCTCCGTTTTGAGCTTGGAGATCACTTCTTCTAGGGACACGGCTCCGAGGTTCCCGCTGTCTCTCGATTCGATAGTTACTTTTGAATCTGAGACTTCCTTATCTCCGATGATGAGCATGTACGGGATCTTTTCGGTCTTTGCGTTCCTGATCTTCTTGCCAAGGGATTCATTTGATTCATCGAGTTCGGCGCGGATGTTTTCATTTTTTAAGGCTTCAACAACCGATTTGGCATATGCAAAATGCGCTTCGCCGATCGGGAGAACTTTGGCCTGAACCGGGGCGAGCCAGAGAGGGAAGGCGCCGGCGTACTTTTCGATGAGGAAGGCCATGAGTCTCTCGATCGCTCCTATGGAGGAACGATGGACAACAAAGGCTCGGTGCTTTTGTCCGTCTTCGCCCGTGTAGTCGAGCTCGAATCGCTGAGGAGAGGAGAGGTCGTATTGGACAGTGAAGGCGGTATCTTCCTTGCCGTTCACGTTCTTCATCTGGACGTCGATCTTTGGGCCATAGAAAGCGGCTTCGTCCTCGGCTTCGGTGAACTTTACTCCGCGGGTTGTCATGTGTTCTCGGAGAAGTCCTTCGGCCTTTTCCCAACCGGCGTCGTCTTTATAATATTTCTCGGTATTCGCTCGGTCGCCGAGGGAGAGTCGGTACCAATAATCTTCTCCGGGCTTGAGTCCGAAGACGGAGTTCGCGTATTCAATGAGGTCGAGGGCTTTGCCTATCTCTGATACGGCCTGCTCTTCGTCTTTGCAGATAATGTGCGCATCCGAGAGACAGAATGTGCGCACGCGCTGCAGGCCCATAAGTTCCCCTGATTGTTCATATCTGTAGAGCTGGGCGAGTTCGGCGATCCTCATCGGCAGGTCGCGGTAGCTTCGAGGTTTTGAGAGGAAAAGTTCGAAGTGGTGCGGGCAGGTCATCGGGCGCAGCATGAATTCTTCGTCGTCGATGACGATCGGAGCATACATCGAATCCTTATAGTGAGGGTAATGTCCGGACTTTTTATAGAGGTCGAGCTTGGCAATATCCGGAGTGCGGACGTGCTGGTATCCTCGGCGGATCTCTTCGTCGACGATGAACCGCTCAAGCTCTCGGCGGACGGTAGCACCCTTAGGGAGCCAGAGGGGGAGTCCCTTGCCCACGGTGTCGGAGAAGGTAAAGAGCTCAAGCTCCTTGCCCAGTTTCTTGTGGTCCCTCTCGTTTCCTTCAGGTTTGTGTTCTTCAGTCATAAAGGAAATAGTACCAGAAAACAGGCTTAATTAAAGGGTTAAATATATCATTGACAGATGATAATTTTATAGTACAATTAAATAAGATACCTCTTTCAGTCGAGACCGAACATGGCAAAGATATTCTATTCGGTTACGTTTTTTCTCATTATCGTAACCAGCATGCTCGTAGGTTCTGGTCATTACGGTTGGGCGACATTCACAGCTCTTTGTTTATGGTTCTGGGACAGAGAGATGCGTGAATAGGAGCTCAAAGCCGTCTGGGTGTTACTCAGGCGGCTTTTTATATTGACATTTTTGGTTATTTAGTGTATTAAATCCAAAGACTAATCAAGGAGATGTCCGCGATGCAGATCAGGACGTTTGGTGACATTGCGCAGATCGACAACAGGGTTCAGGCGCTGCTCATTCTTTTGACGAGGCTATACGGCTCGGAATCAGAAGAAGTTCGGGCATTTGAGGCCGAATACAACAGCCGCTTAGCTCGAATCGGGGATGCGTTCCGGATCGAAAACGGCGATATCGATGCGGAGTCAGCCCGCGAGCTGCCTCTTTCAACCCCGCTGGGGATCGGATCAGGAACCGCAGTCATCGAAATCCTTGAATGGCTAACGTCGCAGCTTAAACTCGCATTAGGACCCGTTTCTTAAACTGAATGATCTGCAAAACATCGCGGGTCTTTTTTATTATAAATTTTTTACTTTGTCGGCGATGAAGGAGGTTTCGCCGTTCTTTTTGGAAACCTTGCCTTTCATGGCTACGCAGTTGTCGAGGACCAGAAATTGCTTGAACTCTTCAAAGATCTTGGGGAAGACGACAACGTCGACTGATTTGGAGAAATCCTCGAGGCAGACGAACATCATGCGGTCGCCCTTCTTGGTCATCACTTCGCGGATAGACGTGATCTGGCCGGCGATGATGCATTCGGTGTTCTCTCTGCACTCTTCGAGTTTTTGGATGTTGCCGTTCGTCTTCTCGATCTTGTCTCTGAACTCTTCGAGAGGATGTCCTGAAATGTAGAGGCCAAGCAGTTCTTTCTCCCACAATAATTTCTCTTTTTGCGTAGCTTCCGGTGCCGGGCTGAGGCGGAGGGTGGGAAGGCTCGAGGTATCGGTCATGAGGCCAAAGAGCGAACCCTGGTCGCTCGGAGCCTGAGCATGCTCTTTGTGATAGGCGAGGAGGCTGTCGATGTTCGCGCACAATACTCCGCGGTCCACAGGCTTGCCATCGTTTCCCGGAAGGTCGTCGAGCGCTCCGCATTTGATGAGCGACTCAAGAGATTTTTTATTCAAATTTTTATCCTTTACCCGGTCGAGGAATTCGACGATGGATTTGAACGGGCCGCCCTTTTTTCTTTCTTCAATGATGGCGGTCGAGACGCCCTGCCCGAAGTTCTTGATGGTGGTCAGCCCGAATCGGATCTTCTGGGGTTCGTCGGGGATAGTGACCACGGTGAATTGCGAGAAGCTTTCGTTCACGGACGGAGGGAGGACTTCGATGCCCATCCGCTTGCACTCGGCCACCATGATGCCGATCGTTTCCACGTCTCCGGATTCGGCGGTGAGGACGGCGGACATATAAATGGCGGGGAAGTTCGCCTTGAGGTAGGCGGTCACGTAGGCAATGTGCCCATAGCTCGCGGCGTGCGCCTTGTTGAATCCGTAGCCTTGGAAGGGGACGAAGAGTTCCCAAAGAGCTTCAGCCTTGTCCTTGCTCATCCCTCCGTGCTTCTGGCAGCCCTCGACGAACAAGATGTGCTGCTTCTTCATTTCCTCCGGGATCTTCTTTCCGACGGCTTTACGGAACTTGTCGACCTCGCCCCACGAATATCCGGCGACCTCGATCGCTGTCATGAGGAGATCGTCCTGATAGACGAGCACGCCGAAGGTCGTATCCAAGAAATCTTTCATCTTCGGATGCATATAGGTGGCGGGCTTTTTGCCGTGCTTTCGGGCGATGTATTCCTGGATGTTGTCCATCGGACCCGGGCGATAGAGCGCCACCATGACGTTGATGTCGTGGATATTCGTCGGCTTCAGTTCGGTCAGGGCCTTGGTCATCCCGTCGCCGTTCAGCTGAAAGGTGCCTTCGGTTTCTCCGCGGGCGAGCATCTCGAATGTTTTCTTGTCATCGATCGGGATGTCTTCGATGCGAAGGTCTTTGCCCTCGATCTTTTTAATGCGGTCAAAGGCGTCCGCGATGATCGAGAGGTTTCGGATGCCGAGGAAGTCGAACTTGAGGAGACCGGCTTCCTCGATCGAATACATGTCGTACTGGGTGATGATCTTGTTCTCGCCCTTGGTGTCGTACTGGAGCGGGGTGTAGTCGGTGAGAGGCCGAGGAGCGATCACCACTCCGGCGGCGTGGACGGAGATGTGTCTCGCTGAACCTTCGATCTTCTTGGCCATGTCGATGATGGTTTTCGTGCCCGCATCGTCTTTGTATAGCTTTTTAAGGTCCGGGTTTTCCTTCATGGCTCGGTCGAGGGTCATCGGGAATCCCTGAGCGCCCATGGGGATCAGCTTTGCGATCTGGTCGCCGAGTCCGTACGGGAATCCGAGGGCTCGGGCCACGTCTCGAACCGCGCCGCGGGCCATCATGGTGCCGAACGTACCGATCTGAGCCACATGATCCGCCCCGTATTTTTTGCGGGCGTATTCGATCACCTCGTCTCGGCGGGTATCGGCGAAGTCCATGTCGATGTCCGGTGCCGAAGGGCGGTCCGGGTTCAAGAATCGCTCGAAAGGGAGCTTGAATTCAAGCGGGTTCACGTTCGTAATTCCTGCAAGGTAGGTGACCAAGGAACCGGCCACCGAACCTCTGACGTTCGTAAGGATGCCGTGTTCGTGGGCAAAGCGGAGGAGGTCGGACACGACCAAGAAATATTTCGGGTAGCCTTTGTCCTCTATGACCTTGAGCTCGTATTCGATGCGCCCGAGCACTTCAGGAGTTTTGATCAATCCGCGCCGGTCTATGCCGGCGAAGACCACCTCGCGGAGGGCTTGGTCCGGCGTCAGGCCGTTCGGGATCTCCATGTTCGGGAACACCCACGATCCGAGAGCAAGCTCTAGGCTGCATTTGGCCGCGATCTTTGAGGTGTTCTCTATGGCATCCGGGATGTGTTTGAAATATTTCTCGGCCTTTGCTCCGTCGATAAATGAAAAGTCCTCCTCTTCGCCGTTCCAGCTGCCCGTGGTGTCCTTGCCGACGTGCGACTGGATGGAGAGGAGGGTGTCTCGAGCCGGCTTGTCTTCTGGTTCGAGGTAATACACGTCCTGAGCGGCCACCAAGTGGGTGTTCGTCGAGCGGGCAAAGCCGATCAATTCGCGCATCTTCTCCTCGTGGCCGTTTATTTCCGGATGATGCGAGATCTCGAGATAAAAATCATCTTCGCCAAAGAGCTTTTTATACCAATTCAAAAGTTCCGTCGCCTTCTCGTTGTCTTTCATGCCCACCAATCTCCCGATCTGCCCCGAGAAGGAGGGCATGATACAGACGAGGCCTTCGTGATACT
Source organism: Parcubacteria group bacterium (assembly GCA_028286565.1). Classification (GTDB taxonomy): domain Bacteria; phylum Patescibacteriota; class Minisyncoccia; order Phycocordibacterales; family Zambryskibacteraceae; genus JAIFWN01. The sequence continues at coordinate 206,694 of JAQBRH010000002.1, read as the reverse complement.
TCTCCAAGAGTTCCTTGTCGATCCTCGGCTTGTAGTAGAAGCCTTCGAGGTTCGAGGCGGTGACGAGGGAGAGGAGATTTTTATATCCTGCTTCATCCTTGGCGAGGAGGACGAGCCTTGAGCGGGAGTTGTCGATCCGAGGCTCTCTGTCGAGCCGGGTTCGCGCGGCCATATACGCATCCACTCCGATGATGGGCTTTATTCCTTCACTAGTGCATTCTTTATAGAATTCTATGGCTCCGTAGAGATTGCCCGCATCAGTGAGGGCAAGAGCACTCATGCCGAGCTTTTTGGCTTTTTCAACAAGGTCCGGGATCTTTGGGAGCGCTTCAAGGAGAGAATAGTGGCTGTGAGTATGGAGGTGTATGAAGCGGGACATACGACCAGTATAATATAAGGGTATGATAGCTACTAACGATGACTTGTCTTGTAGGTATTGATGAAGCAGGCAGAGGTCCGCTCGCCGGGCCGGTGGCTGTAGGGGCGGTCCGGGTCGGTGCGAATTTCAACAAGAAATTCTTTAAAGGGATCAAGGATTCAAAAAAGCTCTCGGCGGAGGATCGGGAACTCTGGTACGGTCTCGCCCTCGAAGCCAAAAAAGGGGGAGAGCTCGATTTTGCGGTTTCCCTGGTCTCAGAAAAGGTCATAGACAAGCACGGGATCAGTTTTGCCATCCGCCTCGGCATCAAGCGCTGCCTCGAGAAGATACACGCAAGCAAAAGCGACCAGGTATTTCTCGACGGGGCTCTCCATGCGCCAAAGGAATTCTCGCGCCAGCTTACTGTCATCCGCGGAGATGAGAAGATCCCGGTCATCTCGCTTGCAAGCGTGTGCGCTAAAGTGACGAGGGACAGGTATATGGTCAAGCTGTCGAAGAAATATCCCGAGTACGGATTTCATATCCATAAGGGATATGGGACAAGACTTCATCGGGAGGCCATACAAAAGCACGGACCGTCGGATTCCCACAGAAGGACCTTTTTGCGAAATCTGAACTCACACCAGTAATATCTTGACAAAATACCATTTTATACTATATTTTCCTTAGACATCTCCCATCCCTCTTTCATCAGTGCTTACGTGCCGCACAAATACACGTTTCTAAACGATCACGAAATACTTGAGTCACTTCAAGCTAGAAAAGGAGTACCTTCTTCTCTCTTACTCGGGATCGACATCGGTGCCGGGTACGGGTCGCTATGCGGACTCGGGAATATCCGAGCCGCGGGCACTCGAACGGTCGGCACGTCGCTCATCGAGCGGGCGCTCAGCTTTCAATTTCCCGTTCACGCGAGAGGCAAGGCCACTATCCTCGGTATGCGGCCGGATCGGCATTCGCTCTCGGCCATGGCCCTCTTCGCTCTCCGCGATGCGGGAAACGGAAGGGAGATCAATGAATCTCTGGTGATCTGGGTCGGAGCATTTGACAGGCTTGGCCTTGAGGGAGCCTGCAGAGAACATTCGAAGCTCGCTGGCAGATATACGGATTCGAACGTCATCCAAGCGCTCGAGGTCATTGCGGGAAATCCGGAATGGCCGACTCCAAAGGCCAAGATCCGCCAGATGATGGCGCTATTCAAGGGCACCTTTTCCAAAGTAAACGCCCGCCAGATAGCGGCCATTCACTAAGCCTTCAGGGGCTTTTTTTATATCTAAAAACTCCTTGACAAATTGCTAATAACTATGTTATAATACACAACGGAATGACCGCTTATGCGGCATCCGAACTCTACATACCCATGACCGAGAGGATACGATGCTTGCAGGCGCGAAGCAAACGATCATCACCAGCCACTCCGTGCTTATCACCCTTCCTCGGCAAAAGCCGAGCGGCGAGTTGCAGAACGACCGCATGCCGTACACGAGAGGAGGGTCGACGAGCATCCGCCATCCGGTCGAGACCGGAGAGCCCGGCGAGACCGTCAGGGACACGCTCCGTTCTCTCATCCACGAAGTGGACAAGGATAACGGCAAGAAGGATAGCCCCTTCAAGTGGCGTCAGCTCAGCGCGGAGCCGATCCACATGGAACTCGGTCCGGACGACAAAAATCCGGACGGTACTCACCTCAAGGTGGTGTACCCAATGGTGATCCTGTCGGGAACGCTTCGAGACTTCTATCTTCCGGACGGCCAGAAGGAAGTTCTGGGTCCTATCACCATGGTAGAGATCGAGAGTCTCCTTCGCGAGACGGAAGGGAAGACCGTTCCTTTCCATTACCGCGCGACCCTCGCGACCCTCGCCTTCGCCGCCGCCCGGTCTGAGCTCGTGGAAAGTCGGTATCGCCAGCGCCTCCGTTCGTGGATGTCAAAGCCTCTCACAGCGGAAGAGTCGTCGGCTATCGCCGAGTATCCGTGGTGGTGAACCATCACAGGCCCGCACAAGAGAAGGTCTACACGACCTCCTTGTGCGGGCCTTTTCTTTTTGCCCTTCTTTTGCTAGACTCGATCTATGACAGTACGAATGAGACACACGAGGTCGCAGTCTAACAACAGGCGATCTCATCACGCCCTCGCAAAGCCCACCCTCACCGCAGACGGCGCCTCTTCGCACATGCGACACCGCATGAATCCGAAGACCGGCGCTTACCGCGGGCGCAAGGTTCTCGACGTTGCCGCCAAGGCGACCAAGAAGGCGAGCAAGGCCAGGGCCGGCCGATAGGCCGGGCCCGCCAGCCGGCACGAATTATTTTTAGCTCTTTTTGTTCTTTATGTCTCACCGACATCTCTCACGCTCCGTAGTTCTCCAAACCCTTTTTGAATGGGATTTTGATAAGAAGACCAAAGATCATGCTCTGGAGGCGTTTGAACGAAACCTCATCGAATTCGCACCCGAATCCAAAGACCGGCCGTTCATGGAAGCGCTTCTCAAGTCCGTCCTCGACAAGAAGAACGATCTCGACCTTTTGATAGAAAAAGCCGCTCCCGATTGGCCGATCGAGAAGATCGCCACGGTCGACAGGAATATTTTGCGCATCGGCCTGGCTGAGCTTCTTTTTGCCGACCGCAAGGAAGTTCCCCCCAAGGTGGCCATCAATGAGGCTATCGAACTCGCCAAGTCGTTCGGCGGAGATACGTCGGGCAAATTCGTGAACGGCGTCCTCGGCGCCGTCTACAAAGAGATGGGGGAGCCCGGCAAAGACGACGAGCCTCGACCGAAGAAAAAATACGGGAACATCCCCGACTCCGAACTTCCGATCCACAGGCTGGCCGGTGCGGTCGTCTATGCGACCCACGAAGGCGACACGTATCTCGCCCTCGTTCATGATATCTTCGGCCACTGGACGCTCACGAAAGGCAAGGTGGAAGGCGATGAATCGGACGAAGATTGTCTCATTCGCGAAGCCGAAGAAGAACTCGGCATCCCCGTCGTCATCAACGAACGCCTCGGTCAAAATTCTTATACCACCTATCACCCCGAGCACGGCAAGATCAAAAAGCAGGTGACGTATTTCCTCGCCGAGGCTCCGTACAAAGAGCTGACGCTTGAGAAGAAAGAGGAGAAGGGCGGACTCGACGATGTGCGCTGGTTCAAACTTGCGGAGATCCTCGACCTCAACTTTTATGATGATATTTTGCCCATCGTCACCAAGGCGATCACAATGCTTGCGGAAACCTCTAAGTAAAGGTATATACACAGGATGGATTGGAATATTTTTGAAACAACGGCGGGGGTGACCTTCAAGGATAAGGCTCTTTTGAAACAGGCCTTCACTCACCGCTCCTATATCAATGAGAATCGGGCTTCGGGCCTCGGAGACAATGAGCGGTTCGAATTTCTCGGTGATGCGGTGCTTGAACTCGTCACAACCGAGTATCTTTTCAATACGTTCCCAAAGATGAGCGAAGGGGAGATGACGAGCCTCCGCTCGGCCCTCGTGAACGCCGATACGTGCGCCCTTGTCGCCCAAAACCTCGGTGCAAATGATTTCCTCCTTCTCTCTCGCGGAGAATCCAAAGATACCGGCCGGGCCAGGCAATACATCCTCGCCAATACGCTCGAGGCGGTCATCGGCGCCATCTACATCGACCAAGGGTTGGATGAAGCAAAAAAGTTTATTCTCGCCCACATCACTCCTCTCACGGATGACATCGTAAAGAAAGGCACATGGATCGACGCCAAATCTCTTTTCCAGGAGAAAGCGCAGGAACACACAGGGTCTACTCCCTCATACAAGACCATTCGTGAATCGGGTCCCGATCATGATAAAAAGTTCACCGTCGGCGTCTATGTCGGCACGGAACTCTTGGGCCAAGGAACGGGCAATTCAAAGCAGGATGCGGAGCAGGAAGCCGCGCGAAACGCACTCACAGATAAAGGCTGGGAATGACCTCACCCAACCCTCTCCTTGCCAAGGAGAGGGAGGACACAAAGTGCCGGTGAGGTGTGTTCGTGTATAATTTAATAAATGTATTTAAAATCGATCGAATTATCGGGGTTCAAGTCGTTTGCCAAAAAGAGCGAGCTTCTTTTCACTTCGCCCATCTCTTCGATCGTCGGTCCGAACGGCTCGGGCAAATCGAATGTGGCCGAGGCCTTCAGGTTCGTCCTCGGGGAGCAGTCGATCAAGAGCCTCCGAGGCAAGAAGGGAGAGGACCTCATCTTCAATGGCGCAGGCGGGGAATCGAGGTCGAATCGTGCTTCGGTCAAGGTGACATTCGATAATTCGAACAAGGTCTTCGGGATCGATTATCCGGAAGTCTCGATCGAGCGCGTCGTCCACCGAGACGGCATCAATGACTATTTTATAAACGGGAGCGCCGTCCGGCTCAAGGATGTGATCGAGCTTCTCTTGAAGGCGCACATCGGCGCTTCGGGGCACCACATCATCTCTCAAGGCGAGGCGGACAAGATCTTGAACTCAAGCGGCAAGGACAGGAAATCGATGATCGAGGACGCCCTCGGCCTGCGCCTCTATCAATACAAGCGGATCGAAAGCGACAGGAAGCTGAAGAAAACATTTGAGAATATTGCTCAGGTCGAGTCCCTGCGAAAAGAGATCGCGCCGCATCTGCGCTTCTTGAAAAAGCAGGTCGAGAAGATGGAGAAGGCGCTCGGCATGCGCGAAGAACTCGCGCGTTTGTCCAAAGAATATTTCAGGCGGGAAGATCTCTACGTCGGATTTACCAAAACCGCGCAGAGAGATGAGCGGACGCCGATCGACGAGAAGCTCGCCCTGCTTTCCAAAGAGCTAGAGACAGCCAAGGCCGTCCTTGCCAGGGCGGGAGAGGAGAATAAAAAAGGATATCTCATCCTCGACCTCGAGGCCGAGATGGCCGGAGCGCGCGCCCACAAGGACGGCCTGGCGAGGGAGCTCGGCAAGCTTGAAGGTTCCCTGGACGCCGAGGAGAGGATAATCAGAAAACAAAAAGAGCTTCAGACCTCCGATGAGCACAAGATGATCCGTCTCAAGGATGTCGAGGAATTCGCCCGAACGCTCGAGCAAGAGATCGAGAAGGACCACCACATCCTGGGGACGGTCATCGCCCGCATCCGGGATTTTATCAAAGGGCACAAGGATTCGGCGGATTCGAGCCTCATCGTGGATGCGGAGAAAGCGATCGAACATTTGAAGCATGAGAAGGAAAAGGTGGAACACGAGATAGAAAAGGCGAGCGCGAAAGAGCTCGCCCTTCGGGAAAAATATGACGCTGAGAAGGCTCGTATAGAGAAGGAAAAGGACTCCTCGAGGGACGCCGAGAAGGCGGTCTTCAGGATCATGTCCGAAGAGAACGATCTCCTGGCCAAGCTCGTTCTCATCAGATCGCGCGAAGAAAACATAAAGAAAGACGAAGCCGAGCTCGTGAGAGATGTCGAGGAGGTGGCGGCCGTGATAGGGCACGAAGTCCTCCAGTTCAAAACATTTGATATAGGAAGCGAGAGCGAAGCCGTGGCCGAAGACCGTGCGATTCAAGAGAATAGGAAAAGAGAGATCGAACGATTAAAGATCAGGCTCGAAGAGGCGGGGATCTCCGGGACGGATGAAGTGGTGAAGGAATTCACCGAGGCGAACGAGCGCGATGAATTCTTGGCCCGAGAGCTCCTGGACCTCGAGAAGTCAGCCGAATCGCTAAAGGTATTAATACAAGATCTTGAAGAACGGCTTCAGGTCGAATTTGCTACGGGCATCAAGAGGATCAACACCGAATTCGGAGAATTATTCAGCACCATGTTCGGAGGCGGAGACGCCGAGCTTGTCTTGACCAAAGAGAAGAAAAAGAAAAAGGATGCGCTCCTCGAAGGCGAGGACGTCGAGCTCGAAGGAGATGATGAAGACGAGATCGTCGAAGAAGGGCTCGACATCTCGGTCAACCTGCCCCGCAAGAAGATCCGCGGCCTCATGATGCTCTCCGGAGGCGAGCGAGCGCTCACCTCGATCGCCCTCCTCTTTGCCATCTCTCAAGTGAATCCTCCCCCGTTCATCATTTTGGACGAGACGGACGCCGCGCTCGACGAGGCGAACTCAAAGCGTTACGGAGACATGGTGGAGAAGCTGGCGGAGCATTCGCAGCTCATTTTGATCACGCACAACAGAGAGACGATGTCCCGCGCCGGAGTGATCTACGGAGTGACCATGGGTTCGACGGGCGTCTCGAAGCTCCTTTCGATAGAATTCGACCAAGCCGTCCAAGTTGCAAAATAAAAGAGGGAAGCGTAGGGTTTGACCTGGGCAGTACATCATTTCAGGGAGGATCGCATGTTGATGGGCGGAGGAACGGCCGGAGGAAAAGTTCCACTGCACGATGAATCCACCCCGCGCCCCTGTGCAGAGCCGGGGTTTGGCAAGAAAAAGTCTCGCAGGGGCTTTGCCTCTACGATCAGCAGAGATCCGGAATGGCATCGAGAGATCGCATCCAAGGGCGGCAAACGAGCGCACGAGATGGGGGTTGCCCATCAGTTCACCGAGAAGGAGAGGCAGGCTGCTGGCCGCAAGGGTGGTGCAATCGTTGCCAAGGATCGGGCCCACATGGTCAAGATCGGCCGCAAGGGTGGCCTCGCTCGCGCGGCAAAGCGGAAAACTGCGAAGAACGAGACAATCGACCATCCGCGTGGCGGAGGGGAATGGCATCGCGAGAGGTAAGGCGGCTTCTGCCGCTTTTTTATATAAAATTTATGCGGCCGGTACGAACTGGAAATCAAGAGTCTTTCTCTCTGGATCAGAGGCGGTGAGCTTGACGCGGACGCGGTCACCCAGAGAATATTTCTTACCAGTCTTTTTACCTACGACAGCGTAGATCTTCGGGTTCACTTCATAGAAGTCATCGGTCATGTCTTTCAGGCGAACCATGCCTTCGGCTTTGGTGTTCGTTTCTTCCACGTAGACGCCCCATTCGGAAACTCCGCTGATGACCGCGTCGAATTCTTCGCCCACATGATCCTGCATGTATTCAACCTGCTTATATTTGATCGAAGCTCGCTCGGCTTCGGCCGCATCCATCTCGCGCTCGCTCGAGACGTCCGAGAGGTGCTGGTATTTGATGACCTCATCCTGTTCGATCGGGCCCTTCTCGATGTGCCTTTGGAGCAATCTATGGACCATAAGGTCAGGGTATCGTCGGATCGGAGAAGTGAAGTGCGTATAGTATTCGAAGCCGAGTCCGAAGTGTCCGATGTTCGCGGTCGAGTAGACGGCCTTTTGCATGGAGCGGATGGCGGCGACCTTTATGAGCATCTCGGCCGTCGATCCTTCGACCGATTTCAGCATGCGGCTGATGTCTTCGGCGGTTGTTTCTCCTTCCTGGTTCTTGAGGTCAAAGCCGAGAGCCTTCACAAAGGTGGCGAGATTCACGATCTTCTCCCGGTCCGGCGAAGCGTGAATTCGATAGACGAAGGCCATGCGGTTGTTGCCTCTCCCGGCATTGAACATGTACGTCGCCACTTCTCGGTTGGCGAGGAGCATGAAATCTTCAACAAGCTTATGCGTATCTTTCCTTTCTTTCTTGTACACCTTCACGGGTTTCCCTTTATCATCCAAAACGAATTTTACTTCTTCGGTCTCGAATTCGATGGCTCCGTTCTTGAACTTCTCCTCGCGGAGCTTGTAGGCGAGAGCGTTTAGGGTCAATAGCTCATCCGCGTATAATCCTTCTTTGGCGTCGAGGATCTCTTGCGCTTCTTCGTATGTAAATCGCTTGTCCGATTCGATCAGGGTCTTCCCGAACCACCGCTCTTTGACGACCGCGTTCTTGTCCATGACGAACACCGCAGAGAAGGCATACTTGTCTTCATTCGGATTCAAAGAACAGAGGTCGTTCGAGAGGACTTCCGGAAGCATGGGGATGGTGCGGTCGACGAGGTAGATCGATGTGGCGCGGTTCCTGGCTTCTCGGTCGAGCGCGGTCTTCTCGACGACGAAATGCGAGACATCGGCGATGTGCACTCCGACCTCGTAGTCCCCGGTATCAAGCTTTTTAAAAGAAATAGCGTCGTCGAAGTCCTTGGCGTCCGCCGGGTCGATGGTGAAGGTGAGGGTCTCCCTGAAATCCTTGCGTCCCTTCAGATGATCTTCCGTAGTAAATTTTTGTTTCCAGGCTTTGGCCTCGGCCTCAACATCGGGAGGGAAGTCGATGACGAATCCCTTGTCGTAGACGATGCCGAGCATTTCGGCGTTGTGCTCGCCTTTGCGGCCGATGACGCGGATGACCTTGCCTGTAGGGCTCTTCGAAGCGTCGGCCCACTCGAGAATGATGATCTGGACCTTGTCTCCCTCCTTGCCGCCGCCCGAGTTTTCCTTGGTTATCAAAACGTCTCTGTACATGCGCTTGTCATCGGGGACAAAGAAAAAGCCCGCATCGGACGTTTCGAGAGTGCCGACGAATTCGAGTTTGTGCCGTTCGAGAACTTCGAGCACTTTAGCCTGCTTGCGGCCATAGACCTCGTGGTCGAGGACCTCGATCTTGACCGTGTCGCCGTTCAAGGCCGTGTTGACGTATTCCGGCTGGATCTCGAAGTTGATCTCTTCTCCGATCGCACCGAAATACCCGACGCCTTTCGGGGTGACTTTTATTGTTCCTGTGAGGCCTTCAGAGTTTTCCATACAGTGTAAGCACTATATCACAATCTTGACCCTGGGCTACTTTGTTGCTACTATTACGCCCATGCTAAAAATGAGACTTCAAAGAGTGGGCCGCAAGCACGAACCGTCGTTTCGGCTTGTACTGACCGACTCAAAAAACTCCACTAAATCAGGACGATTCAAGGAGATCCTCGGCTCGTATGATCCAAGGAAAACCGCGGACGCCCTCAAATCCGACCGCATCAAATACTGGCTTTCAAAAGGCATCGCCGCCACCGGTTCAGTTCACAACCTTCTCGTCACCCACAAGCTTATAGACGCAAAGAAGGTCAACGTCCTTCCAAAGAAAACTCCTATTGTGAAAGAAGCGCCTGTGGCTTCCGCAACGCCTGCTCCCGCTCCAGTAGCCGAGGCTCCAGCCCCTGAAGTCAAAGAAGAAGCTCCTCTTCCGGAGCCGGTTGAAGAAACTCCTGTAGAGGCCGCTCCCGCAGCTGAAGAGGTACCGGCTGAAGAAGCCGTCCCGGCTCCCGAGGCAACTTCCGTTCCTGCAGAAGAAACTCCCGCTCGACCCACAGAGGACGCTGCCTAGTCCGGCTTGCAAGTGGTACAATACAGGTAGGCAATCTGCCTTCTGTTATCCCTTAACGAAACGACTATGGTAATGGTAGACGATACGCAGTTTTTGGAATACGTCATACAGGCACTGGTCGAACATCCGAACGATGTGAAGATCAAGAGAACAGTGGATGAGATGGGGGTGCTCATGACCCTCGACGTCCATCCGGACGACATGGGCAAGGTGATCGGCCGATCAGGAAATACCGCCAAGGCGATCCGCATCCTCCTCCGCGTGGTGGGTATGAAGAACAACGCTCGCGTCAATTTGAAAATAAACGAACCGGCGGGAGGAAGCAGGGAAGCGTACGCCGCTCCGGCGACCCCGGCCTCGAAGACCGTGGATGAGGCGATGGAAGACCTTAACCTCGACTAATTATAAAAAAGAAGAGCCGGCCCCAAAGGGTCGGCTTTTCTTCGTTTCTCTTCAGAACGTCACCATATCGGGGAGACGCCGCTTGCTGCTTTTCACCGCATTCCCGATCTCCTTGAGGAAGTACACCAAGGAGATGACGAGAGCGGCGGCGAAGATCAGGTTCAGGACATCGAACGCGAGCACCCAGCCAAGCGGGAGGCCGGGCATTTCTGCGTGCTGGCTCGTCCAAAGCGTGAGGAAGCCGAGGACGATCGTGATGTTCACTGCGAGTGCGGCCAGGCCAGCGAGGTCCAAGAGGACTTTCTTTCTGTGCATGGAAGCCTCCAAAGAGAGACGAAGACAACGATCTACCTGTATGCATTATATCATACTTACTAGGTACTTGTCAAGAACGAAAAAGTAGGCTACTGTAGAGCCATGCATTTCCATATCATCACCTTGTTCCCGGGCGCCTTTGATTCCTACCTCGGGGAGTCTATTTTGAAGCGCGCCTTGGAGGACAAGAAGCTCAAGGTCTCATTCTATAACCCCCGAGACTTCGCCCCTCCGGTTCCCAAAGGCTCCACCCTTAAGACCGTTCGTATCGACAAGCCTCCGTATGGCGGCGGACCGGGCATGGTCATCCAGGCGGAGCCCGTGATCAAGGCCATTGCAGCTGCCGAGAAGAAGGCCAAGGGCTTGGTCAAGATCATCTTCCTCTCTCCAAGCGGGAAGCAGTTCGACAATGCATATGCGGCAAAGGTCTCGAAATTCAAGCACATCATCATCGTTAGCGGCCGCTACGAAGGCATCGATGCCAGGATAAAGAAGGTCTTCAAGATGGAAGATGTCTCGATCGGTCCGTTCGTCCTCACCGGCGGAGAACTTCCGGCTATGCTCATGATAGATACCATCGCCCGCCAAGTTGAGGGAGTGCTCGGAAACTTTGATTCCCTTGAAGAGAAGAGAGTTTCTTCTTCCGAGGTCTATACCAGGCCGGAAGTGTTCACCTACAAAGGCAAGAACTACCGGGTGCCAAAGGTACTGCTTTCCGGGCATGCGGCCAAGATCGAAGAGTGGAAGAAAAAGAGGAAGTAGGGTTAGAATACATACATGGACTACACAATACATTGGTTGCCCGTGCTCATTATTATCGTTATCAATCTCATTATCGGATCGCTGTGGTACTCGCCGAAAATGTTCAGCGGATACTGGGTCAGGGAGTCGAATATCAAGCCCGTCACGGACAAGGCGGAAATGCAGCGCATGATGATGAAGGGGATGATCTTCCAGATCTTCATCACGGGCATTGAAGCGGTGATCTATCACGCCCTCATGCACGGAGTAGGTGTGGCGACCCTTGGAGATTCTCTTAAATTAAGCCTCGCTCTCTGGCTCGGGTTCGTCGTTCCTTCTTTCATCGGGATGGTCATCTGGGAAGGGAAGCCATGGGGGCTTTTCTTTCTCCATGTCGCGAACCAGCTCTTGAACCTCCTCATCATCGGCTTGGTGTACAGCTTGGTCGGGTAATTCAAGGGTTTTTGGTTCCTTCAAAAAGCCGCCCCCTAGAGGGGCTTTTTCTTATCCACAGTCCAAGGCGGGTCCTTGGACTGTGGATAGGGAGGGTGGGGATAGCTGAGATACGCTTATCCCCACCTGTAAAGTGGATAATCTATTGACATAGAGGGGTGGGGGAGTTAAAGTGTTTGTAACTTCGAACGATTGTGTTACGGCAGAACCGAAGCGGAATATAGGACAAGGCGATTTGTTTCTAGGTTCTACTTTTTAGGTTTTATTTAATAATAGCTTATAAGCAAAGCAAACCCTCTGGGCGTGCTTTCATTTTCTGTCATATGACCATACACAAAGAGAAGCGTGAGAAAAAATATTTCGGACGCTTCAAGGAGCCTCTTACCGAGATGCCGGATCTCGTCATCTCCCAGGTCGAATCCTTCAAATGGCTGATCGAAGAAGGATTGAAAGAGGTGTTCGAGGAATTCTCTTCTATAAAGGACTTCTCCGAAAGGAAGTTCCAGCTTGATTTCGTCGGGTTCGAGCTCGACAAGCCGAAAATGAACGAGTACGAGGCCAAAGACCTCAAACTCTCATACGAAGCGCCTCTCAAGGTCCGCGTTCGCTTGAAGAACCTCATTATGAAGACCGAGAAGGAGCAAGAGATCTTCATGGCGGATTTCCCTCTTATGACCTCGCACGGGACCTTCATTATCTCCGGTATTGAGCGTGTCGTCGTTCCCCAGCTCGCCCGATCGTTCGGCGTGTTCTTTACTTCTCAGGAATTGAAGGGCAAGACCACTTTCGGCGCGAAGATCATTCCCGCCCGCGGAGCCTGGATCGAGTTCGAAACTGACCTCGACGGCACCATTTATGTCCGCATCGACCGCAAGCGAAAGTTTCCGGTCACTACGCTCCTCCGAGCTTTTGGCGCGGCTACGAACGAAAAGATCCTCGCCCTCTTTGCCGGCCATCCCGAGGCCAAGGCCTTTATAGAGAAGTCTCTCGCCAAGGACCACACCCTGACCGTTGAAGACGCGGCTATCGAGATCCACAAGCGCCTCCGCGACGGAGACCTCGCTTCGGCTGACAATGCCCGCGAATTCGTCCGCTCTATCTTTGATTCCGAACGATACGACATCCACCGAGTCGGACGCTATGCCTTTATCCGACGATTCGGCCTCAAGGAAACACCAAAGGAGATCGAGCGACGCACGCTGTCGACCGACGACCTTATTCTCATCCTTTCGCATATCGCGCACTTGAACGTCACTCCCGGTTCTATCGCCGATGACATCGACCACCTCGGTTCGCGCCGCGTTCGATACGTCGGAGAACTCTTCCAGCAGAAGATCCGAGTCGGCATGGCTCAGATCAAGCGAAACATCCAGAACAGAATGTCGACCATCGACACCGATGTGACCCTTCCTGTGCAATTCATCTCCCCAAAGCCGCTCCAGGCGCGCATGAAGGAATTCTTCACCACGAACCAGCTCTCGCAATTCATGCAGCAGACGAACTCCCTCGAAGAGCTCGAACACCTGCGAACCCTCTCGGCCCTCGGTCCCGGAGGACTTTCCCGCGCCCGCGCCGGATACGAGGTTCGCGACGTGCATCCTTCCCACTACGGACGACTCTGCCCTATCTGTACGCCTGAAGGTCCGAACATCGGTCTTATCTTGCGCTTGTCATCGTATGCCCGCGTGAATGATTTCGGCATGATCGAAACTCCGTACGCCAGCGTCAAGGATGGCAAGATCACCAAGGAGATCAAATATTACAACGCCCTCGAAGAAGAGAAATTCAATATTGCTCACGCGGCCACTCCTCGAGACGACGACGGTAATCTGTCGAACGATCTCATCGAAGTCCGATCCAAAGGCACTCCGATCACCGTTCATAAGAATCAGGTAGACCTGATCGACGTCGCCACGAACCAGGCCTTCTCTATCTGTACATCTATGATCCCGTTCCTTAACCACGACGATGCGAACCGAGCATTGATGGGTTCGAACATGCAGAGACAAGGAACCCCATGCATCATTCCCGAAGCTCCGCTCGTTGCTACCGGTATCGAAGAAAAGGCGGTTCGAGACACAGGACGACTCGTCTATGCGCCTGCAGACGGTACGATCACAAAAATGGACGGCAAGTCGATCACCCTTGAAGACCACAAGGGAGAAAAGCACGTCTTCAAGCTCGTGAACTTCTCGATGACCAACGGCTTTACCGCCTTCCACCAGCGACCATCGGTCGAGCTCGGCCAGAAAGTGAAGAAGGGTGACGTGCTCGCCGATACCTCATCGTCGGATCGCGGACAGATGGCTCTCGGCCAGAACATCCTTGTCGCCTTCATGTCGTGGAGCGGTGCGAACTATGAAGACGCTATCGTCCTCTCCGAGCGACTCGTCAAAGAATCCAAATTTACAACTATTCACATCGAAGATTTCACCATCAACGTCCGCGACACCAAGCTCGGACCGGAAGTCACCACCTGCGACATCCCGAATGTCGGTGAATCCAAGCTCAGGAACCTCGCCGAAGACGGCATTATCCGCGTCGGCGCCGAAGTCCGCCCGGGTGACATCCTTGTCGGGAAGATCACTCCAAAGGGAGAATCACAGCTCACTCCGGAAGAACGGCTCCTCAGGTCTCTCTTCGGTGAAAAAGCCCGCGACGTCAAAGATACATCCAAGCGCATGGAAGGTGGCAAGCGAGGACGAGTCATCTCGGTCCAAGTGTTCTCCAGAGAAAAGGGAGACAAGCTTGATTCAGGCATTCTCAAGCAGATCCACATCCAGGTCGCAGAGCTCCGCAACGTCTCGGTCGGAGACAAGCTCGCCGGTCGACACGGAAACAAGGGAGTTATTTCCCGAATCCTCCCCGTTGAAGATATGCCGTACATGGCCGACGGTACTCCGATCGACATCATCCTCACTCCACTCGGCGTTCCTTCACGCATGAACCTCGGACAGATCCTTGAGATGCACCTCGGTCTCGCGGCGCACACCCTCAACTATCAGGCCATCGTTCCTCCATTTGCCGGAGCGACCGAAGACGAGATCAAGCAGGAACTCGTCAAGGCTGGCTACAACGAATCCGGCAAGGTCAAACTCTTTGACGGACGAACCGGAGAAGAGGTCCAGCAGGACGTGGCTATCGGCTACATGTACATCTTGAAGCTCCACCACATGGTCGAGGACAAGATCCACATGCGCTCGATCGGTCCTTACTCTCTTATCACCCAGCAGCCGCTCGGAGGAAAAGCTCAGAACGGAGGCCAGCGATTCGGAGAGATGGAAGTGTGGGCCCTTCTCGGCCACGGAGCCGGACACACGCTCCGCGAGATGCTCACCATCAAATCGGACGATATCGTCGGACGTTCTGCGGCCTTCGATTCGATCGTCAAGGGCGAGAAGATCCAGGAACCCGGCACCCCGGCATCGTTCAATGTTCTCCTTAATAACCTTCGCGGTCTTGGGCTCGATGTCGAGCTGAAGAAGAATAACGGCTCACGATAACTTCCACCATCATGAATACCCCGAGAAACAAAAACATCGACACCACGGACTTTGATTCGATCCAGATCAAGCTTGCTTCGCCTGAGCGGATCAAAGAATGGTCGTATGGAGAAGTCACGAAGCCCGAGACCATCAACTACCGAACCCAGCGCTCCGAGAGGAACGGCCTCTTCGACGAGAAGATCTTCGGACCGGACAAGGATTTCGAATGCTACTGCGGCAAATACCGAGGCATCCGATACAAGGGCATTATCTGCGAGAAATGCGGAGTGGAGATCACCCGCTCGATCGTCCGCCGAGAGCGAATGGGCCACATTGAGCTCGCCTCACCGGTCGCTCACATCTGGTTCTTGAAGAACGTCCCTTCCAGAATTTCCCTCGTCATGGGCATCCCCGTCGCCGACCTCGAAAAGGTCATCTACTTTGCCGGATACATCGTTACGTCGGTCTCCGAAAGCGAGAAGACTCGTGTCTTGAAGGACCTTGATTCCGAGTTCAAAGCCAAGTCAAAGTCGCTCCAGGACGAAAAGTCCAAAGAAGCCTTGAAGGAACTCGCCATGGCAGCCAAGAAAGACATCGAATCCTTGGTTCCCGGCCGCGTGCTCGACGAGGTCGAGTACCATCGCTTCGGCATGAAGTATTCCTCGATCTTCGAAGCGCAGATCGGAGCAGAAGCCATCTATAATATATTAAAAGAAGTAGACCTCCAGAAGCTCTACAAGGAACTCGAAACCATCCTTGAAACCGCTCCTGCTACCGAAGTTCCTCGCCTCCACAAGCGATCATCGACCGTCCAATGGATGCTCCGCGCCGGCATTCGCCCGGAGTGGATGTTCCTTTCCCGCATCCCGGTCATCCCTCCGGCCATCCGACCGATGGTTCCTCTCGACGGAGGACGCTATGCGACGTCCGACGTGAATGACCTCTACCGACGCGTCATTAACCGAAACAATCGTTTGAAGAAATTGAAGGACATCCACGCTCCCGATGTTATTCTCCGAAACGAGAAGCGCATTCTCCAGGAAGCGGTTGACGCCCTCATCGACAACACCATCCGACACGGAGGCGCTACGGGCAATCAATCGCAGCGACGCCCATTGAAGTCTCTTTCGGACAACCTCAAAGGTAAGCGTGGGCTCTTTAGACAGAACCTCCTCGGTAAGCGAGTGGACTATTCAGGACGATCGGTTATCGTCGTCGGTCCCGAATTGAAGCTCCACCAGTGCGGATTGCCAAAGCATATGGCCCTTGAACTCTTCAAGCCGTTCGTTATCTCTCAGCTTTTGAAGAGGGAACTCGCCTACAATATTCCAGGTGCCCGCCGATTGATCGAAGACACTATCCCTGAAGTATGGGCCATCCTCGAAGAGATCATCCGCGGCAAATACGTTCTCTTGAACCGTGCGCCGACGCTTCACCGCCTCGGTATCCAGGCTTTCCAGCCCGTCCTCATCGAAGGTAACGCGATCCAGCTCCACCCTCTCGTCTGTACCGCTTTCAACGCGGACTTCGACGGAGACCAGATGGCCGTTCACGTTCCTCTTTCGGATGAAGCGCAGGCCGAAGCTCGCCTCATCATGGCAGCCGACAAGAACATCTTGAAGCCGGGAAACGGCGAACCGGTCGTCTCAGCCAAAATGCTCGACATCATCCTCGGTTCGTACTGGATGACTCGACAGATCCCCGGAGAAAAGGGAGAAGACAAATATTTCTCAAGCCCGAACGCCGCTATTACCGCCCATGACTTCGGCGCCCTCAGCTATCGAGCCAAGATCCATATCCTTCCGACCGAGTCGGAGAAATATAAAGCCTTTGACGAGAAGATCTTCGAGACCACCGTCGGCCGCCTCCTCTTCAACAGCGCTCTCCCATCGGATTATCCGTTCTTGAACCAGGAGATCGATGCTCGAAAGATGGTCGAACTCGTCGACGATCTCATCGAGAAGTACGGCATCGGCAACATTCCTCCGATCATCGACAAGATCAAGGAATTCGGCTTCAAATACGCCACTCATTCCGGAGTTACCTGGGGACTCGATGACGTCAAGATCCCTCCCGCAAAGAAGGGCATCATAGATGCCGGCCGCGAAAGGGTCATCAAGGTCGTGGATCAATACAACGAAGGCCTCCTTTCGGAGAACGAGCGTATCCAGAAATCGGTCGAGATCTGGCAGGGAGTGAAGTCGGAAGTTGAAGCCCTTATCCCGGGCACCCTCGGACCAAAAGACTCCGTCTACGACATGACGTATTCTCGAGCTCGAGGATCACTCGGCAACTTGAACCAGATGGCGGGTATGAAGGGTATTATCCAGAACGTTTCAGGAGAATCTCTCGAATTCCCGATCCTCTCTTGCTACAAGGAAGGTTTGACCCCGCTCGAATACTTCATCACTACCCACGGATCACGCAAAGGTCTCACCGACACCGCGCTCAACACTGCTAAGGCCGGATACCTTACTCGCCGACTCTTCGATGTCGCTCAGGATGAGATCGTCGCAGAAGAAGATTGCGGAACCAAGGAAGGCACGCTCATCTCGAAGAAAACCGCTTCTGGTATCGAGATGCCGCTCTCTCGAACGCTTAAAGGGCGATTCCTCGCCCAGGACGTGGTGGATGCAAAGGGAACCGTTCTCTTCAAGAGAGGTCACTTTGTCACCAAATATGACGGTGAGATCATGGACAACGCTCACATTGAAGCGGTCGAAGTCCGCTCGCCGATGGCCTGTAAGTCTCTCCACGGAGTCTGCATCAAGTGCTACGGTGCGGATCTTGGTACGAACAAGGTCGTTGAGCTCGGAGAAGCGGTCGGAACCGTCGCCGCACAGGCGATCGGAGAGCCGGGAACTCAGCTCACCATGCGTACGTTCCACGCCGGAGGAGTGGCGTCAGCCGCCGGAGACATTACCGCGGGACTTCCTCGCGTCGAAGAGATCTTCGAGAAGCGAAAACCGAAGAATCCAGCCGCCATCTCTCACCTCGACGGTACGATCACCGAGATCAAGATGTCCGGACATGACCGAGTTATCGTCGTCACTCCCGAGATCGGAGAAAAGGTCGCAGGGAAGTCGAAGAAACTCGATAATGAATATACCGTCGGACCTACTCGAAGCATCTTGGTTCGAATCGGACAGGAGGTGAAGAAGGGACAGATGCTTACGGACGGTTCAGCGGACCTCGACGAACTTTTCCGCTATGCCGGCAGAGAAACAACGGAGAAATACATCATCCATGAAGTTTCCAAGCTCTACGAACTTCAAGGTTCGGCCGTCTCTCACAAGCATATCGAACTTATCGTTCGACAGATGTTCTCCCGAAGAAAGATCCGCCACTCGGGCTCGACCCAGTTCACTCGAGGCGACGTCGTCGAGATCTCGGACTACATGGCCATGAACGATCTTGCCAAGGCCGAAGGCCGGGAAGAGACCAAGGGGGATGCGGTCATCATGGGTATTACCGAAGTGTCGCTCTCGCGCGCATCGTTCCTCTCAGCCGCTTCATTCCAGCACACTCCTCGCGTCCTCATCCAGGCCGCTATCCGAGGCGCGGAAGACGAGCTCATCGGTCTCAAAGAAAATGTTATTATCGGACGTATGATTCCAGCAGGTACCGGGTTTAAGGGAGGCTACAAAGAAAAACTCATATGCGAGGAACCGTCGACTCCATCAAACAACGACTAGATATAGTCGATATCGTTTCTCACTATCTCAAACTCGAAAAAGCGGGCCAGAACTATAAGGGTAAATGCCCGTTCCATAACGAGAAGACTGCGTCTTTCATGGTGTCTCCGGTCCGCCAAAACTATTATTGTTTTGGATGCGGAGCCAAGGGGGACATCTTCACCATTACCGAGGCTCTCGAAGGAGTCGACTTCAAGGAAGCGCTGCGAATGCTCGCGGATAAGGCCGGAGTAGAAATAGAGCAGTATCGGGGAGAATCAAAAGATGACAAGGAAAAGTTGTACAGTGCGCTCGAAGATGCGACGCTCCTCTTTGAATCGAACTTAAGCGCGACTCCGGAAGCCCTCGAGTATCTGAACGGAAGGGGGATCAGTAAAGATTCTATTAAAGAATGGCGCCTGGGATATGCTCGGGATGAATGGAGAGATCTCTCCGATCATCTGAAAAAGGTCGGCTACTCAAAAGAAATTCTCCTCAAGGCCGGTCTGATCAAGGAGCCGCCGGAGAAAACCAAAGAAGCCTACGACGTGTTTAGAGGCAGGATCATGTTCCCCATCTTCGATCAATCCGGGAGAGTCATCGCTTTTTCAGGGAGAGCGCTTTCCAAGGAGATCGAAGCCAAGTATCTGAATTCTCCTGAGACCGCTCTTTTCCAGAAAAGCGAAGTGCTCTACGGCCTGGACAAGGCCAAGGATGATATCAGAAAGAAGAATTTTGCCGTTCTCGTCGAAGGGCAGATCGATCTCGTTCTTTCGCATCAAGGAGGGGTGAAAAATACGGTCGCTTCTTCAGGGACGG
The DNA here is from genome assembly GCA_028286565.1 of Parcubacteria group bacterium. Classification (GTDB taxonomy): domain Bacteria; phylum Patescibacteriota; class Minisyncoccia; order Phycocordibacterales; family Zambryskibacteraceae; genus JAIFWN01. The sequence continues at coordinate 187,202 of JAQBRH010000002.1, read as the reverse complement.
CCTTTACAAGCCAGCATCTCGCCCGGCTCAAGCGCTTGTCCCCGCGCATTATTCTCGCCTTTGATCCGGATGAGGCCGGCCGGAAGGCCGCGGAGAAGAGCGCTCTCCTCGGGCTGGTTCTCGGGATGGAGGTGAAGATCGCCGCTCTTCCGGAAGGGTCTGATCCGGCCGACCTTGTCCACGAATCACCGGAGAAATGGAAAGACGTGCTCCGCCGGGCCAAGCATTCGATCGAGGACGCGCTGACCCGGGTACTTGAAGGAGAAACAGATCCGAGGAAATCGGGCAAGCTCATTGTAAAAAAAGTCTTACCGCTCATCGTTCTCCTCGAAAGCTCGATCGAACGGTCCCATTTTGTTTCTCTCATCGCCAAGCGTTCAGGGATCAGGGAGGAAATAATTTGGGATGATCTAAAGCGCACACCGGTGCCGACTGTGGAGATCCATACGAGTGGAGAAGCGGGAGAAGAATCGGAGCCCGACGAAAAAAGAGCATCGCACAAAGAGCGCATCGAAGAGCGCCTCCAGGAAGTCGAACTGTGGCAGAAAGAGTTGCATGAGACGTCTCCTGAATACACGACGCTTTCCAGGGAGAAAGATGAGCTTACTCATCGCCTCCAGATAGTCATAATGGAAGAGGAGCGGATCGCTCTCCGGCTCGAACTTGAGAAGGGCGGAGATGAGGAAGTGGCGGAGCGAATTGAAACACTGAATAGGCGTCTTGATGAAGAGAAGAGAAAAATGGTGTAATATAGGATATTAATGAAAAAAGGCAAAAAACAACAAAAGAATAGCCGAAAGCCGGCCAGCGCAAAGTCGCGGGCCGCAAAGTCACCGGCAAAGAAGAAGGTGGTGAAAGCTCTGAAAAAGCCCAAAGCAAAGAAAGAAAAAGCGGTTAAAGCAAAGCCGGTTTCAAAGAAAGCCCAAGAGGAGAACACAAAGCTCGCCCGCCTCATATCGCGAGGCAAGGAAAAAGGTTTCGTCACCTATGATGAGATCCTGAAAGAATTCCCGACCATCGAAGAGAATATCACTTTTCTTGACGAACTCTACGAGAAGCTTCACAACCAGGCGATCGATATCCTCGAAGGAGGCGGACTCCTCGAGATGCCGGTCGAAGTGACGAACAAGAAATATTCGTACTCAAAATCCGATTCGGCTTACGACTCTATCCAAATGTACCTGAAGGAGATCGGACAATATCCGCTTATCTCCGGCGGGATGGAGAAAGAACTCGCCAAACGGATCGAAGCGGGGGATGAAGAAGCCAAAAACCTTTTGGCCAAGGCGAACCTGCGCCTCGTTGTCTCTATCGCCAAGAAATACGCCAACCGCAGCCCGGACCTCACCCTCCTTGACCTCATTCAGGAAGGAAATCTCGGGCTCTTTAAAGCTGTGGATAAATTCGATTGGACCAAGGGCTACAAGTTCTCGACGTATGCCACCTGGTGGATACGACAGGCCATCACCCGTGCCTTGGCCGACCAGTCCCGCACCATCCGCGTCCCTGTGCACATGGTTGAAACCATCGCCAAGTATAAGCAAGTGGTTCGCCGCTTGACCCAAGACCTTGGCCGAGAGCCGCTCCAAGAAGAGATCGCTATGGAAATGAACCTTGATGTGGACAAGGTCTATCAGATCGAAAAGATCGACCAATCGACCGTCTCCCTTGAAAGCCCGGTCGGAGAAGACGAGGACGGCAAGTCCAAACTCGGGGACTTCCTCGCCGACGATAAGATCCTTTCTCCCGATCAGGAATCTTCTCGACGAATTATCCAAGACCAGGTCAAGGAAATTCTCTCCGACCTCCCTCCTAAAGAAAGAAAGATCTTGGAAATGAGGCACGGCCTTCTCGACGGCTATACCCACACCCTCGAAGAAGTGGGAAAGGTCTTCGGCGTCACGCGAGAGCGCATCCGCCAGATCGAAGCCAAGGCGCATGAAAAGATCCGCCAGCACGACAAAATAAATAGACTCAGAGGATATTAAATAAAAAGAGCGGCCCCAGAGGGTCGCTTTTGTTCATCATCAGTCGAAGGGAGCGGTGTGAATTTCGACGGCCGCGTAGAGGCAGATCAGGAGAAGTGTCAGAAGAAAGAGCTTCCAGTCGAATGAGCGCTTCAACACCACTTTCCGAAAGGCGATCCAGATGATAAGCGCGGTGATGATCCACGGACTATATATGCGCCACCATCGAAGCAGGATGTAGGGGACGGGCTCGCCGCCAAGGCCCGCTATGCGGGAATAGTAGGTCGAGACGGCGATGGCAAGGGCAAAGCATCCTGCGGAGACGATCCTTAGGATTATCTCTCCTCCATACTTGCAGAATGTACACGAGGCCGTAAATGTGAGAACGCCGAGCAGTGTGGCCAGGATGACGGTTGCGGTTTCGGGATGCATGTGCGCCTCTTAGGGTTAGTCTAGGAAGACCTTACCTTCTCCTCGAGCGGTCGTCAAGGAGGACCGCATGATAGAATTATTCCATGCAGGCCGACCTCTTCAAGAAGAATTATAAGAACCTGAATCAAGGCCAGAAGGAGGCCGTCGACACGATCGAAGGGCCGACCATGGTCATCGCCGGGCCGGGGACGGGAAAGACGACAGTGCTCACCCTCCGCATCGCGAACATCCTCGAAAAGACGGATACGCCTCCGGACGGCATTCTCGCCCTCACCTTTACCGAATCGGGGGTGGTTTCCATGCGCAGAAAATTGGTCGCTCTGATCGGTCCGGCCGCATATCGGGTGGGGATCTTTACTTTCCACGGATTCGCCGAAGAAGTGATCAGAAAGCACCCGGAATATTTTCCCCGGATCGTCGGGGGGGATGTGGCCACCGAATCGGAAAAACTTTCTCTTATTGAGACCATCCTTGATCAAGGCGCCTTTGATCGCATTCGGCCGTTCGGTTCGCCATACCATTATGTGAAAGGCGCTCTTCACACCATTTCCGATCTCAAGCGCGACGCGGTCTCGCCGACACAGTTCGCCGATATCCTCCAAAGGGAAGAAGAGAGCATTCTTTCAAAAGAAGACCTCAAGCATGAGAAGGGCAAATATGCAGGCGAGATGAAATCTTTGTACAAGGATGCTCTTAAAAACATCGAGAAGAACCGTGAACTGCAGGCGCTCTACGCCGAATACGAAACTGCTCTCGCCCGCGAGGATCTCTACGATTTTGATGATATGCTCCTCGAGCTCTTGCGGGCCTTTAAGGAGCACCCAGACCTCTTGCAGAGCCTTCAGGAGGAGTATCTGTACTTCCTTGCTGATGAGCATCAGGATGCGAACCAGGCCCAGAATACCATTCTTGAACTTTTGAGCTCTTACTTTGACGAACCGAATCTCTTTATTGTGGGAGACGAGAAGCAGGCCATTTACCGGTTCCAAGGCGCATCACTTGAGAACTTCCTTTATTTCAAAAAGAAATTTCCCACGGCAAAACTTATTTATCTTGATGAGAACTATCGCTCGCATCAATCCATCCTCGACGCTTCGCATGCTCTCGCCGAGCCTTTGCCCGGAGACAAAGAGCTTCGTCCCCGGCTTATGTCCAAGGGCGGATCTGCTCGTGGGACCATCGAGGTGATCGCGTATCCGACGGAGATCGATGAGGCCGAAGGCATCGTGCGATGCCTTAAAGAAGAATTGGAGAAGGAGACCGAACCGAGAGATATCAGCGTTCTTGTCCGCACGAACAGGGAGATCAGCGACCTGGGGCGGCATCTCAGGAATGCTGCGCTTCCAGTCACCCTTTTTCAAGATGAGGATGTGCTTGCTGATCCCGATGTCGCGAAGCTCATGCTCCTCCTCCGCGCGGTCAACGATCCGGAGAACGAAACCCTGCTTGCAGAAACTCTCTTCATCGACTTCCTCGGGCTTGATCCGATCGAAGTGACCAAGGCCCTGCATGAGGCCCGCCATGAAAAGAAGCCGATCATCGATATCATCTCCAAATTCCCCGAGCTTGCGGAGAACTTTTCCAAATGGGTGACCTTAGGCAAGAACAGAAGCGCCCTCGAAGTGGTCACCGCCGTCCTCGACGATTCTCATCTTGCCGAACATCTCCTGACCCTGCCCGACTCAGTAGAAAAGATGGCCCTCCTCTCGACGCTGTACCAAGAGATCGCCACGCGCCAAGCTCACAAGAAAGATCAATCGATAGAGAACTTCTTGCGGGATATCGACACACTCGAGGAGCATGGCGCTCGGCTGTCCTTCGCTTCCCGTTTGAAAAAAGAGAACACCATATCCGTCATGACCGCCCACAAATCCAAGGGCCTCGAATGGAAAGTGGTGTGCATTCCCCACATGGTCTCGGGCCGATGGGGCTCTAAGCGAACGAACCTTGATTTTAGATTGCCCTATCCTCTGGGAAGCGCGCTCCAGTCCGGGAAAGAAGAAGACGAGCGCAGGCTCTTTTACGTCGCTCTTACCCGAGCCAAGGAGAAGATCATGATCACCTATGCGGCCGCCGCCCAGGACGGAAAGGAACTCGTGCCTTCGCAGTTCATCGAAGAACTTCCAAAAGAGCTCGTGGATATAAAGGAAGGGGATGAGGTCGGCGCAAGCGCTCCGCTCCTCGGCGCCCTTGCTCGGCATTCATCCAGAGAAAATACACTGTGGGATAGGGAGTATCTCCGCGAGACGTTCTTGGAGCAAGGCTTGAATGCCACCGCTTTGAATAATTATCTGGAGTGTCCGTGGAAATATTTCTTCAAAAACCTTATCCGCATTCCGGATATGATGGAAAAGCACCAGATGTACGGGACGGCTATCCATTTCGCCCTTGCCGAGATGACAAATGCTCTTCGACAGGACAGATCCTTCGAGCTCGAGGACCTCATCGGTTCGTTCCTGTCCTGCCTCGAAAAGCAGCCCTTGACCAAAAAAGATTTTGAGGACTCTAAGAAGAAAGGCAAAGAGGTGCTCGAAGCATTTTGGGATTCCGAGCGCGAACATTGGCATACTCGGGCTCTCGCCGAATTCAACATTGCCGGGGTGACGATCCCTCTCCCTGCCGGAGAAGACCTGGTGCTTCGCGGACGCTTGGACAAAGTGGATCTTTTGACCGAGGCCCCAAAGAATTCCAAGGGCCAGGAGGTATGCGTCGTCGACTTTAAGACGGGCAGGCCGAAGACCCGAAACCAGATCCTCGGAGAGACCGCTTCCGCGACGGGGAATGAGAAGCGCCAGCTTGATTTTTATCGCTTGCTCCTCGACCTCTATGACGATGGAAAATATTTGATGACGAACGGCACCATCCTCTTCACCGAGCCCGATGAGAAGGGGAGGATCAAGAAAGAGACTTTTGATATCACCTCGGAGGATTCTGAAAAAGTAAAACAAGAAACTCTCCGAGTGGCCGGAGAGATCTTGAATTTTGAATTTTGGGACAAGGAGTGCGGGGATAAGGATTGTGAGTCATGCAAGCTCCGCAAGGTGTTGATCGCCTAGCTTGACTTTTAATATTATATGTGCTAATATACTTCCAGATCCGGCTTCCGATTACGGGGTACAGCGGAAGGCAGTAAGGGGGACTCGCCCCATCCGAAAGGACCAAGAACGAGTCATCCATGTCTTTTTACCCTAACAGGAGGAAGATATGGAATACAGACTGATCGAAACCGAGTACAGAAACCGAATCGAGTACGAAGACGGTCCAGGCAGTTTGCAGAACATTGTATCGGATAAGAGAGAACGGATCCTCGACAGAGGGACTTGGAGCGATGAGTCTTCTACAGAAGATTTGATTCGCTACTGTGTCGAGTATTGTATTCCACACCGCAGACTAGAAGGCCCTGTGGGTATGTATGAATACAATTACTTTCTCGAATATCGCAAGAGCAGCGCTGTTGAATGGGAGTATCTTGCTTCCATCTACGACGTTGAGCTCGACTTCGAGGATGACGATCCTGAGGAGTAGTGCCTTGACCCGCCTAGCGCTTTGCGCGAAGCGGGTCTTTTTTATTTAAGCAGAACGTCGAAGGCGGCTTTGATGTTCGGGAAGGAGAGAGCTCCGTTCATGCTGAACATGTTTTTCTTTGCAGGATCGAAGGTGACGGCGCTTGCTTGATTTCCGAATCCTTTAAGGATGGCTGTTTTTTGTGAAGAGGAGACGTCCTTGTTGAAGATCACGACAGAGTATGGGGTGCCTTGGCCTCCCGCCTTGACGGCGGCTGCGACGGCGTCGCTCACCGCTTGGGTGTATTTGCCCGAAGAGAGGCAGGTATTGAACTTCTGGACATCCACGCCGGCATCAGCCGCTATTTTTGGAAGCTCGAGCGGATCAAGCGTATCGTTCGATCCGGTCTTTTGGAAGATCTCGTCGGTGAATTTCCAGAAGGCAGTGTTCCCTCCTTGCTCGGCTACGCACTCGGCCGCTTCGGCTTCTTTGGGAGCCTTGGAATGAAGCTGGGCGATAGGGAAATGCCTATAGACGAGGGCTACGTTGTCTTTGCCGTAGGTATCCAGGATCTGATGAACGGTCGTGTGGAAGCTCTTGCAGAACGGGCATTCATAATCCGAGTATTCGACGATAAGTACCTTGGCGGCGGGGTTCCCGAGGATGTGCTCGTTTGGAGATACGGGAGCGATGGCGCCGATAGTAGCCGTGGTTCCTGTATTCGTATTCGGTGCAATCGGAGCTGGCCGTGATCCGCCGAAATAAATTGCGGCGGCGATCAATCCTCCGGCGACAACGATAGCGAGGGGAATAAGTTTTCGGTCTTCTTTCCTAGGTGCTGATGTTTGGTCCATGTGTTTATATTTTATGAACTATATTGTAGCATTTGTGCGCTTCGAATATAGCCTTTTGACCGCATAGGCGGAAAGGATGGCGATAAGGAAGCTTCCGAGGATATCGACGAGGTGATGCACTCCGACGAAAACTCGCGAGATCCCCACGATGAGGGCGATCACCCAGAGAATTACGCCGAATCGCCGATCGTAGAGGCTTACAACCGCGGCGAGGACACCCACAAGGAGAGCGTGGTCGGAAGGGAAGCCGTTATCCGCCGCATGAGGGATGAGCGGGGCGACGTGGTTTACGACAAACGGCCGCGGGTCCATATAGGCGAGGGAAACGAGTTTAGCTATGACAAACGAGAGAATGGCGGAGACAACTCCGACGACGGCAAAACCTTTTTTCTCCTCCCGGGGTAATTTCCAGAAAAACCAGAGGATGAGGAGGAGAGAAAGGGCAACAAGGTATTTCGCTCCAAAAATAAAAAATGTGTTCATAGGAAAGTTAAAAAGAAATTAAAAAGGAAGGGTAAAGGTTAGGATATTCTCGTTCGGCTTTTCCCATTCGCTGGTATCAAGCTTGATCTCGTTCAGCTTCCCGCCTTCTTTGAACAGAAGCTTCTGATTGGCAGTCGCATATTCGTAGATCTCCTTGGTGATCCTGACGTCATCGATGCAGTACGTGCGGATCTTTTCGATCTCTCCCTGCCTCCACCACATGATGGCGTCGAGGCCATGCCCGGATTTCTTCTTGTTCAATGTGCCTTCGGCGAGCTGATCGAGCTTCATCCGGCGGCCGTAGGATTTTTGGATCTCCTTCAGAATATCAAGAGATTTTATCTTGGAAAGATCCCCGGGATAATACTTGTTCAAAAGCGGAACATCGAAGTGGTCGGAGTTGAACCCGATAAGCATGTCCGCTCGCTCGATGATGGGCCAAAGTTTAGGCAGATCCTCTTCAAGGTATGAAGAAAACTCGTTCGTCTCCGAATCATGGATGGCGACCAGGGCAATGTCGAGGAGCGTCGGATCGTTCTTCCCGACGTCGGCGAATACATTGCGGGTCTCGATATCGAAGACTATTTTACGCATTAGGCTTTGACTATTTCTTTTATTTTCTCGGTCTCGCTCACAGTGACGGAGTGCTCCTCTCGAGTCTTCATGTTCTTTATAACGATCACTCCTTTAGTAAGAGCCTCCTCGTCGACGAAAGAAACGAAGGGAATCTTAAGTCGCTCGACCGCTTTATAGATATCGCCATTTTCCCTCGTACTGCCGTCGGTGGCCGTATTGATGCCTCCGTTCTGAAGCTCGGCGACCATTTTGTAGAAATCCACGATCATCTGGATATTTTCAGTTCTCTTCAGAGTCAAAAATAAATCTGTAGCCGGGCGGTATTCCGGGAGGAGATCGTGCGTTTCAAGGAAATCTTTGATGGTCACATCACCAGCACCGAATCCGACTGCCGGCATCTCGTGATCCTCAAAGAGCGCCGTAAGGTTATCGTATCTGCCTCCGCCGAGGATCGAGCGGGGGTTTGCGGGGTTTGTATCAAAGAATTCGAAGACCACGCCCGTGTAGTACGCCTGGCCCCGGGCGAGCGTCCCGTCGATCCGGACGTTCTCAATGCCCGAGAACTTAAGGCCGATGATGACCTGCTCGAGGTCCTCCTTGGATGAATGGGTGTTCAGGCGGATCTCGAAGTCCTCGTCCTTGGCGCCGAAGTTCTTCATGATAGCGTGGGCGACGGCGATCATCTCGATGTCCGCTTCGATGGTCTTCACTCCGAACAGATCCGCATTCAATTGCCAGTGTTCACGCAGCCGTCCCCGTTGAGGAGCTTCATAGCGAAAAAGGTTGGGGATCGAATACCAGCGGAGCGGGAAGCCGAGTTCGCGTCTGCGTGCTGCGACCATGCGGGCGACCGTGGGGGTCATCTCCGGGCGGAGCGTCACATCGCGGTCTCCCCGATCCTTGAAAGTATATGTCTGTTCGTTCACGATCTCTTCGCCCGATTTTTCTTTGTAGATCTCGGTCGATTCGAGGATGGAAGCGTTATATTCTTCGTAGCCGGATCGCTCGAGGGTCTTTCTCCAAACGCCGAAAATATAATTCTGGATAAACTGGTCTTCGGGATAGAAATCCCGGACGCCCTTATATGGGGCCGTATCAAGCTTGGACATGGTGAAAGTATAGCAAATTATAGCCTTGACTCGCCAGGCCTTTTCCTATTGAATGAGTCGAGACTTTGTTGAACGATCAGGCACCTTTCATCCAAGGTACGTCCATGATCAATGTTTCAATGGTGGCCAAAAGCGGTGCGGCGGCATGTCTACTCGCCCTCATCGTCGTATCGCCGAAGAGCGGTCGAACCCCCTCCGCCATGGCTCCTCCGAGCGAATGCTCGATCATGCTCAAGGGCTACGAGGAGTTCCTACCCGTGATGATGAACACCTTGGACGCCAAAGGATTCGTCTCGCATGATTCGTCGACCGTGATCCTCATGCACGCCAAGCTGAGCCACGACCTAAGCCAGAAATGCGGCGAATGGTTCAGGAAAATTCCTCCGGCGTCGCAGAGGGAAAGAGATCTTTTCGATGAAGCGCGCCGAGTGGACGCCTTCACTTCCTTCAACAAGCGTTCGCGCAAATAAAGCCCCGATTCGTCCGGGGCTCTTTTCTTGTGCTATATTTGCCCAATGCCCGGAGAAGTCCTCACCTTATACAAGAATATGGGCGAAACGCCGCTTGAATGCATCGAGCGGTTTCGAGTCGCGAAGCCGGAATATAAGGAGAAGAAGATGACCTACCTCGGCCGGCTCGACCCGATGGCCGAAGGGCTGCTTTTAGTCCTCGCGGGGAATACGAAGGACAAGGATATCTACCTTGCTTCGGACAAAACCTATGAGTTCGAGGTCTTGTGGGGATTTGAGACCGATACGTATGACATCCTTGGAGTGGTAACGAACGGATCAGGAGCGATGCCCCGAAAGCTTGAGGAGCGGATGCCGAGCCTCTTGGATACGATAGGGAAGAAAAAGGTCCAAGTGTACCCTCCATATTCATCGCGAACGGTTGAAGGCAAACCGCTGTTTGAATGGGCCCGCGAGAAAAAGATCGAGGAGATAGACGTGCCTCAAAAGGGGATCAAGATATTTTCCATACAACATGAGGACACTCGCCTCATTTCAAAACAGGCCCTGCTCGACGAGATCATTCCGAGGATCGAATTAGTAAAGGGCGATTTTAGACAAGACGAGATCATCGGCGGCTGGCAGGAAACGATTCGGCTATCCAAAGAAGCCGATTTCCTCATTTCCAAATTTACCGCCAGTGTTTCAAGCGGGACGTACATACGAAGCCTCGCCAAAGACATGGGCGACTACTTCGAGACGGGCGCCCTGGCATACTCCATCAAGCGCACCCGAGTCGGCGAATATATCCTCTAGTCCAAGGACCCGCCTTGGAGGTGGGGATAACTTTTAAGCCTTATTTTAGAACGCGAATTTGGACCGTTTTTGCCAAGGAACCGCCTTGGACTAGCTTTTTTTGGTTGCTTTGGAGCGGTCTTGCTGAGTGAGGAATTTCTTGCGGAGGCGAGTGGATTTTGGAGTGATCTCGATGTATTCGTCGTCCTTCATGATCTCCATGGCCCGTTCAATGGTGAGTTCCCAAGCCGGGACGAGGAAGATGCTGTCGTCGGACCCTGAAGCGCGCATGTTCGTGAGCTGCTTGCCCTTGGTCGGATTTACGTACAAGTCGTCTCCCTTTGAGGTGTTGCCGATCACTTGGCCTTCGTATATCTCAGCGCTTGGGGCGATGTAGAGCACTCCGCGAGTTTGGAGATTATCGAGCGAGAAGGCGAGGGCCTTGCCGTTCTCCATGGAGATCATCGATCCGACATCGTGGTGGTCGATCACGCCGGCATAGTCCTTGAATTCTGTAAATCTGGATGAAAATATTCCCAAGCCTTTAGTATCAACGACGAATTGTCCGCGGTATCCGAGGAGTCCTCGGGTAGGTGCGTCGAAGGTGAGGCGGGTCTGTCCGTTCTCCGTGCGCATATCCATGAGCTGGGCGCGCCTCGTGTTCAAAGTTGAGATGACGGTGCTTGAAGTTGCTTCGGGAACGTCGATGACCACTTCCTCATACGGCTCCATCTTCTTGCCGTTCTCTTCTTTCATAATAACGTGGGGCTGGGAGACCTGGATCTCGAATCCTTCTCGGCGCATGTTCTCAAGGAGAATGGCGATATGAAGCTCTCCTCGTCCGTAGACCGTCATTCGATCTGATTGGGAGAAGTCGACCTTGAGTCCGACGTTCACCTCGAGCTCCTTTTCGAGCCGCTCGCGGATCTGGCGGCCGGTGACGAACTTGCCTTCCTTGCCCGCGAACGGAGAGTCGTTCACGAAGAAGTTAAGGGAGATGGTCGGTTCGTCCACGTTGATGACCGGGAGGGCTTCGACCGATTCGTCTCCGACAACCGTGTCTCCGATATAGATATCCGAAATACCCGCAAACATGCAGATGTCTCCGGCGATGGCCTCAGCGGCTTCTATTCTCTTGATGCCTTCGAATGTATAGAGCTTGGTGATCTTGCCTTTGATCGTTTTGCCATCCGGTTTCTTCACAAACACTTCCTGTCCGTTCTTCAGCGTCCCTTCATAGATGCGAGCGATGGCGAGGCGTCCGAGGAAGTTGTCATAGGCGAGGTTAAAGGGCTGAAGTCGAGCTGGAACGGAGAGGTTTTGGGCAGCCGGAGGAACGTGCTCAAGGACGACATCGAGCATCGGAGTGAGATCTTTGAATTCGTCCGAGAGATTTCGCTTGGCTACGCCTTCTCGACCGATCGCATAGACCGTAGGGAAGTCGATCTGGTCATTGTTCGCACCGAGTTCAAGGAAAAGCTCGAGGACCATCTCGTGGACGATCTCCGGTCGGGCGGCCGGCTTGTCGATCTTGTTGATGACGACGATCGGCTTCAATCCGAGCTCAAGGGACTTTTTAAGCACGAAACGAGTCTGAGGCATCGGGCCTTCCTGGGCGTCGACGACGAGGAGCACCGTGTCGATCGAGCGGAGCACGCGTTCGACCTCGGAGCCGAAATCGGAGTGGCCGGGAGTGTCCACGATGTTGATCTTCGTATCCTTGTAGAAGATCGAAGTGTTCTTCGAATAGATAGTAATGCCTCGCTCCTTTTCAAGGTCGTTCGAGTCCATTGATACTCCTTCCTCGACCATGCCGGTCTGGCGCATTAACGCATCCGTAAGGGTGGTTTTGCCGTGGTCGACGTGCGCGATGATCGCAATATTTCTGATTTCCATAAGGATGCAATTAAAGCACAAAAAGCTTATTTGAGCAATGAAAAACGCCCTAGGAGGGCGAGGGAGGTTCGGATCAGCTGGAGGGTGGGGGAGACTCGGCTTCGGCTTGCCGGATGAGGGTCGAGAGGGTGGCCCGAAAGGCTTCGGATCTCGCGAGCTTCGAGGCGAGGTCTGCCGGACGACGAAAGGTGCGCGGCGGGACCGGAGGCCTGGGTTCCTGAGTCTCCTGCTGATTTGGCACTGGCACTTCCTCCAAAGGTAGAACTGTGGGGAGGGTACAGCGGGCGGAGTGCTACGGTACAGATCTAACGAAGAATCCTACCGCCGAGCTTGCCGAGTGTCAAACAAGGTTGTTTTATTCTTTGGGGATAAGTTCTCCCTTGGACACGATAAAGGTCTTTGAAGTTTTTACCGTCGGCTCTGCGTCGAACGGCTCGTCGGGTTTCCTGTCGAGGTAGGTAACGGTGATCACCCCGCTCTTTATGGATACGGTCTGAGGCGAGATGCGATCACCGAGGAAGACCGCATTCGAACCTTTGTAGGCGAGGGGTCCCGAGACATAGGCGCCGAGATAGAAGAAGGTGCCCGACCCTCCGCCGGTCTGGATGATAACTACGGCCGTATCCTCTTTGCCGTCATTGTTGAGATCTCCGTATCCGAGCGTGTTCGTCAGTTCTGTCGCCTGGAGAGCCGAACTGTCCGGGAGCTTTATTTCTGATTTCCCGTTCTTGAAGGTGATGGCCCCGTCCTCAAATATAAAGGCGGCTCCTGATGCATCCGGGTGCTTGGTAGTGACAGAAGCCGTAGCCCCCGTGCTTGTAGCCGCCCCCTGGGGAGCGGTAGAAGTTTTGTATGCGTGCCATACTGCCCAGCCGAGGAGAACCACAGCGATGAGGCCGATGATCTTTTTCATGTGTTTATTATAACAAAAAAGACGAAAAAATTCCGTCTACGAATCATCCTGCACAAGAGCGATGCGGGGCTTGAGGTGGATGCTTTCTTTGACCACCCGGAGGTGGTCGCAGAGCCTCCTTTCCTCGTCGGTCAGGACTCGTATCTCGAACCACAGGATGATCTTGCCCAGGTTATCGAGGCGGATCCCGGCGAGTCCGGAGTCCGCCTCTTCTTTCACATCTCGTTCAGTGAGCAGGTTAGCCAGGGAACACCCGTAGTCGAGCAGTTCCTGGGTAGAAAAGTAGACTATGCCGCCGTGGGGATTTTTCGGGTCGCGCTTGATTCTCATTCATCGAGGGGTATGGGTCCGTAGACAGCATAGCCAAAACTTGCTCGAATGCAAGATTTTGATTATGATTTCAGAATTCCGCGGTAGCTCAGCTGGTAGAGCAAGCGACTGTTAATCGCTAGGTCCTAGGTTCGAGCCCTAGCCGCGGAGCCGCTGGCACAAACCACCCGAAGAGGGTGGTTTTGCTTTGCGGCTCCGCCGGAGCAAGCAGATGACTCTGCTTGCGTCTAGGGCTCGAAAGGGTTTTCGTTATCGAGTAGATCGAGATCGAAAACCACCCGCGACGGTAGTCGAGAGCCTAGCCGCGGAGCTAACTATTGACAAATACTATTTTATATGATAAGCTACAAGTGTAGCGCTCTTTCACATTCCGCAGAACTGCGGAAGCTCAGGGTAACCTGAGTACACTTCCTGAACTGGAGGTTGTCATGTCACACAAGAAGCCCGTCCTTACCGCCACCGTCTGCAGGTTCATCAGCATGATCTCGCAAGCAGTCGAAGTTCTCACTGGCGAGCGCGTGTACCTTGCTCAGTACGATTTCAACACTGGCTACGGTTCGATGATTGTCGGCAACATTGTTTATCAAATCGGAGCAAGTCTTAGTCGCGACGATTTGATTCATTTCCACCTTGTGCGCCCTGATGGGCAGAAGATTTTCTATACTGCCCTCTTCGAGGAAGGGAATGTTGTCAAAGTCGGGACCGATAAGGATGGTATCCATCAAAAGATGACCATCGCTGGCAAGTGTTCACTTCGCTGGGTCGGTACCACCAAGGACGACCGACGTGAGGAGCCACTTTACCTCCGCCAATTCGAGTACTGCGCTCAGGTTCGCGGAATGACTCTCGATGAGCTTCTGCGCACTGAAGTGTAAGTTCTACCGCCACCCCTGAAGGTCACCCGACCTCTCGGGTGGCTTTCTTTTACTTAACTCAGTCCTGCGAAACTCAATTCTTTTTCAATCAAACCCCAATTCAACCTTCTAAACTTTTCAACCAATGAGTTCTGAACTCGTCCAACATACAGAGCAAACTATTGACAATATAAACAATGTGTGATAACTTTGAAATAGCCTCGAACATTAACTAAACCTGGAGATACAAAGCATGCGACATCGATAGAAGCTACTTTTTGTTTCATCACACGCACCGAATCAAGGACTACTCATGAGGAGGTGCATATGCGCCTACCCCTCAACGAGGAATCCTGCAATGATCATCAGCTTCATCACGGAACCACTCCCTTGCGACTATTGCGGTCAGTTGGTGCCGCTCGAAAACAGCGTCACTAATTTCGAAGCTACTCGCCAACCTCACTCACTGGGATTTTTTGGATTAGTTGATCGACATCTGTTTCCTGTCGATGGCCCCACCCCATGTGCCGGCTCTCCGAGTCGGTATCAATACTTCAAGGGCTATCCTCGTGATCCGCGAGGTAAAACTCAGCCGGAATGTGCATGGAAAAGGAAATGGGTAAAACCCTCCCGTGACGCACTTGCGGCGATGAAGGCCAGGTTTGGTAGCAAATAGTTTCCCGGCAGAAATGCCAGGAGTCCTAACCGCCAGCACTTTTGTGCTGGCGGTTCTTCTTATGCCAATAAACTTTTAATTTGTTCTAACTCAACCGAAGGAAAGGGGAATTCAGTTGCCCAATCCAAAGTTCGAAAATCGTCGGCTAGTGTGAATATCAAACAAAAAAACCACCGAAAAAGTGGTTTTTTTGTTTAATGCTCCTTTATAAGGAAACTAGAAATGAGCACTGATGTACGCACGGGTGATCGGACCGAAATTTCCTAAAGCGGGCTGGATGCCTACATTCATTTGGAATTCTGCCAAGGCTGCTTTAGTCATGACTCCGAAGTTTGAGGTGGCCCCGACGCTAGAAAGCGCTCTTGCGGCCGATCCTTTATTCTGGGAGATAAGAAACTGCTGAAGAGTGCTTACATTGCTTCCTCGGCTTCCCACATTCAGATTTACCATAACTCCTCGCAAAGGAGATCCAGCTTGTCCCTGAAGGGTTCGTAACTGAGCGACCAATTGGTCGAGCTTTTGCTGCAAGGCGATCTTAGGATCTGTCGGCTGGGAAACAATGGTCAATCCGTTCGAAGCCGTTACGTTCAAAGATTGGCCGGACGAACCGGACGAAGAAGAGGAGGGAGTAGGCGAGGGAGTTGGAGTAGGTACTGGCGCAGGAGTCGGGGTGGGGGTAGGGGAGCCATTTGAACCCACTTTTGTTATCGTATTTGAATCAAGCGTTACGGCGGTTTGAGCGAGAGCTCGGCCGTTCAATCGTGCTCCAGTTTTAAGGACGATAGCTGTTTTGTCCAAAATGTTCCCATTAAAGACCGCTGTGGTTTCGATGGTCGTTTGGCCGGCCACAATCCAGAAAACATTCGCAGCTTGGGCACCTCCGCTTAGCTGGATGCTCACCCCAGGTCCTACATTCAGACCTTGGGCAATTTGGAAGATCCACACATCGTTCGCTGAACCACTTAGGGTTACATCTGAAGGAATCGTTACCCCGGTACCCCACTTATAAAGTCCCGGAGGAATGGTTAACCCGCCAATGTTACCGGCACCGAGTTCTGTCGCAGTTGTATCGGAACGGCCCGCACCATCGTTATAGGCAGTCTCCATATCATTAACCGCGGTTGTAAGATTGCTAGGAGTAGGAACGGCATAATCCGAAGCATAGACATTTCCGGTCACCAAAGCCGAAGTAGAGAAGGCTGAGGCGGAAGGAAGCGTGAGAGCAAACCCCGTGATATAACTTGCCGCCACAGGACTCACACCTATATCTCCGTTCACTGATGTAGATCCGGTTGTTGAAACACCTGTTTTGGTCAAGATAACGAAGTTGCCTGCAGCCCCAAGATTAATGGCTCCGGGACCATTGGCCCGCGCAACACCTGGCAAAGAGGAACTGAGAATCGCAAATGCAGCAAAAACCGCGAATATAGCGGCTCGAGTGATTTTTTTCATTTATAACGAATAGCTAACTAATATTAAGAATCGAGTAAAGGTTCAGAGGATCTACCTATAATGCATATAGACGTTCATGAACCTCTTTCCCCTCCATAGATGGGGGTGAAGCCGATCCTGAAAGGATGTAGCCGAGTCGGGGTCGCGAAATTGCGAAGCAATGTTAATGGCCCAGCCCTAGCCGTGGAGCCAAGTTGACAGACTTATAAAGTTGTGAAATAATACTGGAAGCAAACCCACGTCCTTTTTGGAGGCATCATGTCCGTCTCTTCAATACGAGCCGCAGAAGTTGAGTTCGATATTGCCATTCGAACTCCCGAAGGGGCCGCACTGTTTGGCCGCAACCTCTCAGCAGTACGACCGGTGAGAGGAATGAGCATGACTGAACTCGGTACTCAGTCGGGTCTGACTGCGGGTCACCTCAGCCGCGTGGAAGGGGCGAAGGCGCCAATCGGGTACTTCTCAGCAATGAAAGTATGCGAAGCGCTGAACGTTACGGTCTCTTCCATGTTGTCGAAGGACTATGCTCAGATGTTTGCTGAGCTCATCGAGACCCCAAACGCCACGGAGTAATTCCGTGGCGTTGTCTTTTTATGCAAAACTAAATTCATGCACTCAAAATTTTAATAATCTTTTCTCGGTTTAATTTTTTATTTCACCGATGAATACAGCCGGCCCAGCAACAGGGTCGGCGTTTTCCTTCGCGCAGTTCCGAGCGTGTCCTCTCGATCCTGTGCTTCCTCGTCTCCGGTTTCTTCGCGGACTCGATCCAGCATATCCATTCGTTGCGGGCGAGCGGAGTTATGTCATCCCACGCCGATACGACTCGCGATGAGGAGATGAGAGCCTCTCTCAGGTCCGCCGGCATCCTATGCGCCACGCCGCCGGCAATTTCTGTTTTGATCATAGGATCATTTTATCAAATCTTTGGCTTTATTTATCCGAAGGAAAATAATTATTGGGCGAGTCCTTGGTTGACGTCTGTGTAGACAATGTGCGAAATATCGGAGATAACCGATTCAAGGCTGTTGAAATCTTTGCCCTTGGTCATAATGCAGAGGAAATAAGGGGCTGTATCGTGGTAAATGATCCCGCAGTCATGAAGCTCTCGATAGACTACGTTATTGTTCGTGGGGTTATCTCGTACAGTGCGTTCGCCGAATTTATGCGAAACGATCACCGAGGCCGGGACGCCCTTTACGAGCCCGTCTTGGAAATCAGTTTGAGACAAGAGTTCGAGGGCTTTGTTCGACACATCCTTGGAGAGGTAGGTGCCGTTGTACAGAGTTCTGAAGAGGCGGGAATACAGTCGTGCGGACATAAAGTCGATCTGGGTCGGGTCCTGCTCCTGAGGAAGATGAAGAGCCTGAAATACTTTGAGCAAAGATTCTTTCTGATTAGAAAGCAGGATATCGGCCGCGAAGTTGTCCGACTCTCGAATCATTTGATCAATGAGCTCCTCGTTCGTATGGTAGCCCGTCGAAAGGGGATCAACCGGTTTAAACGTCTGCCCCGGATCACTTTCGGCTTTGTATAGGACTTCTTTTGATAACAGCGTTGGCTCGGTCTCGGCCGCTTTCATGTAGGCCATCATTATGGCTACCTTAAGCATGCTCGATGGGGCATATTTTTCGTCTTCATTAATGCCTGTCCAAGATTCGTTCACAAGATTCCTAAAGTAAACGGAAACATCGGTCGCCTGGCCGTTATTTTTGCTCGCGGTTATATAGCTTGTGATCTTTTGTTCGAGACTGCGGTATTCGGGATAGTTGCTCTTGTCCCCGATAGTGAATACCACGAGGGGACTGATGAACTTGAGATCCTCATCAGTCTCGCGGACGACCAAGGGCTTCAGCACATCGTGCTGGTTCATGCCATACGTGTATCCGCCGATCCCCGTACCGACGACGAGTACGGCGGCGAGGAGATATTTCCAATGATTAAAAAAACGCTTCATGCCTGCATGATATAATAAGCGCATGAGCCAAGCAACAGCAGTATTCGGCGGAGGATGCTTTTGGTGCACTGAAGCGGTCTTTAAAAAGATCCGAGGGGTCTCCTCAGTTTTGCCCGGGTATGCCGGAGGGTCAGTAGAGAATCCTACATATGAGCAGGTCTCCGGCGGGCAGACTGGGCACGCGGAGGCGGTCCGGATCGACTATGATCCAACGCTCGTCGAATACGAGACCCTCCTTACTATCTTCTTCGGAAGCCATGATCCGACCACGCTGAACCGCCAAGGTGCGGACGTCGGCACGCAGTACAGGTCGGTTGTTTTTTATACCACTCCCGAGCAGAAAGCCGCGGTGGAGAAATATATACAAGACATAGATGCTTCCGCGAGTTCCGGCGCTCCCGTCGTTACTGAGGTCGTGCCTCTCGAGAAGTTCTACGAAGCGGAAGATTATCATAAGGACTATTTCGCGAAGCATCCGGGGAATCCCTATTGCGAAGTAGTTATAAACCCCAAGCTTGAAAAGGTGCAGGCGGCATATGGGGAATTTCTGAACCGCAGCTAGCCGGTTGATGAGACACGAATCCGGGACTCTCTCGTCTCTATATGCGGGCCCGAAATACGTTATACGCTAGCACTATTACTATATGTCAACAGATGCAGAAAAAGACGCACAGCGAGGTGTAAAGGAAGCCAAAGAAAGTAAGGCGGACGCTGACGAGGCTGAAGCGGATGCCGAAGAAACCAAGGCTGAGGCTACTCGAGCGGCTGCCGACGACTCGCGCCGCGATGCGGACGATACTCCCGAAGAGTAAACTTTTGAACAAGCGCCTCGGCGCTTGTTCTTGTATTATAAGAGCATACGAGCTAACCAAACGCCTATGAATATCCAGATCAAAGCCACGGGGATAGAGTTGACCGAAGCGATCTCCGAGTATGTATACAAAAAGATAGGCGCCGTTGAAAAATATTTGGGTGAACGAACCGCGGTCGACGCTTTCGTCGAAGTGGGCAAGCCTTCTCACCACCACAAAAGCGGAGATGTGTTCAGAGCCGAAGTACGGCTCGTCGGAGAAGGATTGAATCTGGTGGCCACCAAAGAATCCGACGATCTCTATAAGGCCATCGACCTCGTCGAGAACGAAGTGAAGAGGGAATTGTCATCGGAGAAGGGCCGTCACACAAAGATGCTCCGTCGCGGCCAGCGCGCCATCAAAGACATGATGCGCGGCCTCCGCGATTGGCGCAAAAAATAATACAAAAAAGACCGCTGAGCGGTCTAGAAAACGAGATTGGGGTGCTTCTTGAGCTCGGGGAGGAGCAGGCTCTTCAGAACGGGTACACACTCGGCGGGTATCTCTCCGTCCGGAGTCGAGTGCACCGCCCATTCCGCTTTCACGCCGGGTTGAATCGGAATGTCGATCCTATGCCTGAATGGCAGTTCGAACTCCTTTCCGAAACCGAGGGGAATAACGGAAGCTCCCTCAAATGCTCGACGCATAGGGAGGTCGCTCATGAACAAATGAATGAGGCGGAGGCTCGCCGTGCGGGTGGTGACCTCGAGCCTCGCTTTCCACACACCTGTGCACACCCAGAAGTGCTTGACGTGATAAAAGGGCGAACGGTGCGGCAGGGCGCTCAGGTGAGAGTGGAAGCGGGGCATCAGGCCTTTCACGATGAATTCAGCCCGTCTCGAGAAATGTGCATCTATGGCGGCCTGTCTTTCCGCCGCACTTATGGCTCCGGACTCCATACTCGTCTCTCCGTGTGAGGGTACAATGATCTTTCCCCAGTCTACTGATTATTTCTTCCCTCGCAAGTAATCCGCATAGCTCATCTCCTTTCTGCCTGGAGGGATGACTTTATCAAAAATTAGATTGCCGTTTTCTATATGAGCAGAAGTAATTATTAAATCGCCTTTTCGTGCCCGAGGCCAGGTGCTGTATGCGTAGATCTTTCTAAGGGCGCTTTCTGGATTATCGTTTGTGATATCCGCATCTGACTTTTTGATCATGTGTGTATACGTAGCCAGAGATGGATTTTGTTCAGCTTCTTTGAGTGCCCCGCTTGTCCACATAGGGAGGATCCGAGCAAGTAACTCTCCACCAGCTTTCCCGAGCTTTTTCTCGGCTACTTCATAGTGCACCGGCCAGGTGGGAAAGGAGACCTCTTCCGCAACGAGGATCGGCCCTTCATCCATCTTTTCATCCATCCGCATTATGGTCACGCCTGTCTTCTCTTCACCAAGGATCGCTCCCTGTATAGGAGCCGGTCCGCGAAGCTTGGGGAGCAAGGATGGGTGAACGTTCAACGTCTTGTGCGGAGGAAGGTAAATGAGTTCTTTCGGCATGATCTTGCCAAAACTTGCGACCACGAATACATCAGCGTTGCGATGCTTGAGCGTAGTGAGATGCGTCTCGCTTCTTACCGAATCTGTCTCTATCACTTCTATATGATGCTCTTTCGCCCAGACCTTCACCGGGTTTGGGACAAGAGTTAGGTTTCTTCCATTGGGCTTGTCGTGAAAGGTGACTACCGCGGTAGGAGCGCATTCTTTTTCATACAGCGCATCCAAGACATAGACAGAGAAATTCGACGTACCGAAAAAAATAAAATTATTCTTCATCGTCTGTGTCTTTCGGAGGAAGGTCTCTGATATTCTCCGCTTTATCTATAAATAATACGCCGTCGAGGTGATCCGTTTCGTGCTGAAAGATCTGAGCCATGAGGTCCGAACCTCCCATTTCAAACTTGGCGCCCTTCCCGTTATACGCGCGTATCGTCGCTTTGTTGCTGCGCTCCACTTCTCCGTAGAGCCAGCGGACGGAAAGGCAGCCTTCTTCCATACTGCTCTTCTTTTTGGAAAGCTTGGTGATGACCGGATTGATGAAGACGAGGTCCTCGAAGGCTTCCTCTATTTCTTCCGCATCGATATCTTTTTTGGATCTTTTCTTTTTGTTCGTCAGAGCCAGAGCGCGCCCGCTGACGAGGAAGATGCGAAGGCTCTCGCCGATCTGAGGCGCGGCGATAGCCACCCCGTCTTCCTGGCTATGGAGGGCTTTCTTCATCCGATTAAGGATGCTTGTGATCCGTCTTGATCCGATATCACTCAGAGGAACTTCGGCGGCTTTCTGGCGCAATATCGGATCGTCGTGGTCGAGAATTAAGTTTTTCATCAAAATAGGCTGTCAGGATCTACTTTAATCAAAAAATCAGGAGGAAGCAAAGCCAGCTTCTCTTCGACCTCGGGCTTCGGCCATTCATTTTTATGGAACCGGAGGACCATCGAAAGCCCGACCTTGCCGCTCTTGACCCCGCGCTCCTTGATGAAGTCCGGAGAAAATTCTTCAAAAAGAGTGCGGAGGCGTGCGGCTTTCTTCGCGAGCTCGTCGGACGAGCCTTCGGTCGTCACTTTGATGAACAGGGTGAAGGGGGGGTAGGCGAGCTCCTCTCGCTCTTGTATCTCAGTGCGAAAAAAGTCGAGGATATCCCCGCGGCTGGCGAAGGCAAGCACTTCCTTGCCGATGTTCCTGGTCTGGATGATGGCTTCCCGTTCGGCTTTTTCAAGGATCCGATTCACCAGATAAAAAACGCGCTCATGGATGCCGAAGTCAGGAATGGAAAAAAGCGAGTCCAGGGAAATAATGCCGATGTACGGAACCTTCTCAAGATATAAAAGGGCGAGCTCCGTGCCGACAAGGATCCCGCCTTTGTCGCCTGCGAACTCTTTGGCCACGGCCGTCGCTTCCTTGGCGGTCCCCGCATGCTCTTTGTCCAAGATGAAGAGAGGCGAGTGGGGAAAAAGTTTCCGAACCTCATCGCGGATCCTTGTCACTCCGATGCCGAGCGGGACCAGGTTCCAGCTATTGCAGTGGCCGCAGCGGGTGTGAGCGTCCCTCTGAGCTCCGCAGGCATGGCAAAGATAGAATCGATCTCCGTTCGATCGTTCGTGGAGAACCAAGGGCGCCTTGCAGTTGTCGCACGGGAGGACCGTCCCGCAGTCCCTGCAGACGGTGGAGGGGGCGAGTCCTCGGCGGGCGGCAAATAGGAAGACCTTGCGCTTCTCTTCGATCGCCCGCGAGATCATCCCGATGATCTCCTTTGACAGTATGGTGAATTCCGGCTCGCCTTTCGCATCTGCGTTGACCGGCGCTTTCATGTCTACGATATGGGTCTTTGCATCATAATGCGTCTTCCACTTGAGCGGCGAAAGCTCCGCATACTTGCCTTGTTTCTCGCGCAGGAGAGAGCGCAGGGAAAGGACAGAGTCTCCGAGGATGAGAGTTTTACCCGATTCTTCGGCCAAAAGTTCAGCGAATATCCTGAGGTCTATATACGGACGAGCCAGAGTCTTATACGAGCGGGAATTTTCCTTTTCAAGGATGATCGTGTCGAGGTCGGGGCGATCAAAGGAGATGAATCCCGGCGTAGTGATGAGAAGGATAGGGTGCTTTTCGCCGTGCGCCGCTTCGAGAGTGCTTCGGAGAGCCTTCGCGGATTTGCGGGCGGTGGTGAAGGCATAAGCCTCGATGCCTTTGGACAAAATATCATAGGCGCGCAAGCCGTCCTCGAGAGTGGGAACAAGAAAAAGAACCGAGCTGCTTCGTGCGAACGCTCCCCGGACGATCGACTTGTATTCCCTGTAGCGCTCTTCGTCCGAAAGCTGGACGAGGAGGGGCTCGCGGGTGAGCTTGATCTTGGATTCCTTGCGCTGTCCGCATGCTACAAGCTCCGGAGATTCAAGAAGAGATCGGGGTATTGTTGAACCGAGAATGCTCCCGACGCTCGTCGCATAGTATCGAGCGGACGCTTCGGCGGCTCGAATAAAGGCGGGGGAGAGCGAATGATCGCCTTGAAGCGGAGTAAGTTTTTTTAGAGCGAAATTCGAAGCTTTGAGGCTCGACTTTGCTTCCTTCGCATCGGTGGTGCGGACCACAAGTCCGAGAGCCGGGGTGTTCCTGACGGTGATCCTGACGAACGAACCGAGTACAAGTTTTTCCTTGGTGAAATACGAAAGTGTGGCTTTGGGCAGGCCTCGAACGATCGGGATCACCTCTACCACAAAGAGTTTTTCGGCCTTCGACATGGGCCTATTATAGCGGTATTATGGGCGCATGGCACTCGGATCTAAGAAGCTCGGCATCGACCTTGGGACGACGAATATCCTCGTTTTCGTTCCCGGCATCGGTATTGTTTTGAATGAGCCGTCGGTTGTCGCGGTTTCTGAGGATGACAACAAGATCTTGGCCATCGGCGCCGAAGCCAAGACCATGATCGGCCGCACGCCGGAGAACATCATCGCCTATCGGCCGATGAAGGACGGTGTCATCGCGGACTATCGCGTGACCGAAGCCATGCTTCGCTACTACATCAACAAAGCCCTCGGCAAGTGGAACATTTGGAAGCCGGACGTGCTCATCTCCGTACCTGCGGGCGTGACCTCGACCGAGCGCAGAGCCGTGGTGGAAGCCGCGGTGAAAGCCGGAGCCAAGAACGCCTATGTGGTGAAAGAGCCCATCCTCGCCGCCATCGGAGCCGGCATCCCGATCCAAGAAGCGGCCGGGAACATGATCGTAGACATAGGCGGTGGGACGACGGACGTGGCGGTCATTTCTCTCGGAGGGATCGTCTCGTCCATCTCGGTCAAGGTGGCCGGGAACAAGATCGATGCGGCCATCGCCGACTATATAAAGAAGACCTACAACCTCGCTGTGGGTGAAAAGACGGCGGAGGACATTAAAATAAAGATCGGTTCGGCTGTTCCGCTCGACGAAGAACTTGTGATGAGCGTAAAGGGGCGCGACTCCATCCTCGGCCTCCCTCGGACAGTGGAGATCAAATCGAATGAGATAACGAAAGCCATCCAAAAAGAACTCCGAGAAATGGTCAAGGCCATCAAGGATGTCCTCCAAGAAACTCCGCCCGAACTTTCATCCGATATCATCGACCGAGGCATTATCATGACCGGCGGGTCGTCCCAGCTCCGTCATCTCCCCGAACTCGTATTCAGGCGCACCGGCGTGAAGGCCGTCCTCGCCAAGGATGCGCTCTACTGCGTGGCCAAAGGCACGGGCGTCGCCCTTGAGCACTTGGATCTGTATAAAAAAAGCATTATCGCCAAAAGATAAATAAAAAGCCGATGATAGAGGATCATCGGCCGAGTCCCGCCTCGTCCCAAAATATTTCGTCGTTCACCTTCTCGCTGAGCGAGATGGGAACATCGGGGAGGTCGGGTTTCGGGCGCTTGTTGGGTGGGGGAGCCGGGACCTCCTCGTTTCTTGAGAACCGGCGAACAAGGGTGAGAAGTCTCTTTAGGATGCTCATGGCCGCTCCTTGCAACGGGTGATCTGAACTAATTGTACATTTTTATAACTTTTTGTCAAATAAAACACCGGATCAATATCCGGTGGGGTCTTTATGGGTCAGGCTCGCTTAACGGGACACAAGGTGCAGAGCAAGCTCGGCCGGGATCACGCCGCCGCGGTGCTTCTCCACCTTCCGGATGATCATGACCATTGAAGTGAGGAGCGTTCCCAGGGCTTCCTTGTCGGAGATGAGGAGAGTTGTCGCTCGATCAATGAGCTTCTCTCGAACCGCATCATGATGGCTCGTCAGGATGCTTGCGATAGCAATGAGCCACCCCGCATCCTTTGGCCCAATATCGGAGACCAGAATGCGATCCACTCCGCGGGTGATCTCTTCGCATGTCGGCTCAGCATAGTAGCAGGCGGCGATGAGATCCTGGAGCGACGCTGCCGCCGCGATCTTCGCGACTGAAACGTGGTCCCATTTATGAAGTACCTGATCAAGGACGTTGCCGTGCTTGCCGCCGTTCTGATGTTCAAGCAAGAGGGCGCTGTACATGTTCCGAAGGGCCTTTTGGCCTTCGGGCAATTCGGCAGGGACGTTGAACCTTGGGGGAGGGATAGT
This sequence comes from Parcubacteria group bacterium, assembly GCA_028286565.1. GTDB lineage: Bacteria > Patescibacteriota > Minisyncoccia > Phycocordibacterales > Zambryskibacteraceae > JAIFWN01. Next base: position 162,028 of record JAQBRH010000002.1, on the reverse strand, counting down.
CATATGTCCTCTCTAGGGGGAAGGTGCTCTGCATGAGTAAACGTAGGAAGCTCGGCTTTATGACATTAAAAACCGGGCACCTGAGTGTCCGGAGCTACCTTACCACACTCTCGAGCTCATTGATCTTTGCCGAGAGCTTGTCGAGTTCATCGGTGAATCGGGGGTCGAGGTGGTGACTGCCCAAGGTTTGCTCGTACCGGCGTCGGTAGTATCGCAATTCTTTGGTCCGGTCGCACTCCGGGGTAAGGATGGGAGTGCCCTGCGCCGTCTTTAGGCTCATCATAGGCGCTCGCTGAGGAGGGAAGTACAGGCCTGTATATAGTGACGTGTCATCTCGCATAAACTGTCGAGCTTTGGTACTCTACCCTCATGGCTCCTATAACATTCTCCATTCTTAAAGAAATACCGGGTGAGCTCGGGCGGGCGGGAACGCTTGAGACGCCACACGGCACCATCCCAACGCCCGCTTTCGTCACCGTCGGCACCAAGGCGACGGTCAAAGCTCTTTCTCCTCAGGATGTAGTGAACGCCGGGGCAGACGTCGTCCTGGCGAACACGTATCACTTGTATCTACAGCCCGGGGACGAACGGATAAAAAGGTTCGGCGGTCTCCACAAATTCATGAACTGGAACGGTCCGATCATGACGGACTCTGGAGGGTTCCAAGTCTTCTCGCTTGGGGCTGCATACGGCAAGGCCTTGAACAAGGTCGTTTCTATCACCGATCCGTCCCAGCTTTTGCAGGAACGTTCGAACGAAGACGGCGTACCAAGGCTTGCGACGATCGGATCGGACGGCGTTTCTTTCCGTTCGCACATCGACGGGTCGCTCCACTACATCACTCCGGAGAAATCGATCGATATCCAGCACAACCTCGGGGCGGACATCATCTTCGCCTTCGACGAATGCACCTCGCCGACTGAGACTGTGCAGTATCAGGAAGAAGCCCTTGATCGGACGCATCGCTGGGCCAAGAAGAGCTTGGAATACCATAGATCAAAACCAAATTCTGAATTTCAAGCTTTGTTCGGCATAGTCCAAGGAGGCAGGGAAGAGAATCTGAGGAAGGATTCCGCAAAACTGATCTCAGAAATGAGAACCTCCAAAGGAGAAGGCTTCGACGGCTTCGGCATCGGAGGATCATTCGCCAAGGAAGATATGGAAACGGCGGTGAAGTGGGTGAACGATGTTTTGCCTCCTGATAAGCCGAGGCATCTCCTCGGGATCGGCGAACCGGAGGATCTGTTCATGGGAGTCGAGAACGGCGTTGATCTCTTTGACTGCGTGGCCCCGACACGCAGGGCTCGCGGAGGAACGTTGTACACAGAGAACGGAAAGATAAATATAGGCAACACTCAATTCATCGAAGCCGCCGGTCCGATCGACCCGGCTTGCGGCTGCTCGACCTGCAGGAATTATTCTCTCGGCTATCTCTCTCACCTCTATCGCTCGCATGAGATGCTCGCCTCCACCCTCGGTTCGATCCATAACCTCTACTTCATCATTAATCTCGTGAAGCGAATGAGGCAATCGATCCTCGACGGCAATTTTAAGGAATTTAAAGAAAGCTTCCTTAATGGCTATCGTCAGTAATATAATCAGTATCTATGCCAGTTTTTACGATAAAAAATGATTTTGCGCCCGCAGGGGATCAGCCAAAGGCGATCAAGGAGCTTGTTGATGGAGTAAAGAAGGGGCTGAGGTATCAAACGCTCCTTGGAGTGACCGGATCCGGAAAGACCTTTACTGCAGCCAATGTGATCGAGCAGATCGGCAAGCCCACCTTGGTCATCGCCCACAACAAAACCCTGGCCGCTCAGCTCGCTCAGGAGTACAGAGAATTCTTCCCTGACCACGCGGTGCACTACTTCGTCTCCTACTACGACTTCTATCAGCCGGAGGCCTACATGCCGGTAACGGATACATATATAGAGAAAGAGGCCATGATCAACGAAGAGATCGACCGCCTCAGACACGCTTCGACGCAGGCCTTGCTGACCAGGAAGGACGTGATCATCGTCGCTTCCGTGTCCTGCATCTATGGCCTCGGATCTCCGGCGGAATACGAGAAGGTGAACATGAAGATCCTGAAAGGAGATGCCATCTCGCGTTCGGATTTTATACGAGAATTGATCCATATTCATTTTGCCAGGACGAATGCGGATGTGAAGCCGGGCACCTTCCGCGCTATCGGGAACGCTATTGAGATCATGCCCACTGGCGAACGCATGATCTATAGGATCGAGATCGAGGAAGGCAAGATCGCTTCGATCAAACGGATCGACGCAGTATCTCGAGCGATCATCAGTGAACCGGATTCTTTCTTTCTTTTCCCGGCCAAGCACTTCGTCACCGGAGAAGACGAGGCCAAGCGCGCCTTCGAGAGCATCAAGAGCGAGCTCGCCGATCAGCTCGAGGTATTCAAAACAGAAGGCAAGATCCTCGAAGCGGACAGGCTAAAGCGCCGCACCACCTACGACCTCGCCATGATCAAAGAGGTCGGCTACTGCAGCGGCATAGAGAACTATTCACGGCACTTTACGGGCCGCAAGGCCGGGGAGGCGCCGGACACCCTACTTTCATATTTCCCGCACAAAGCCGACGGATCTCCGGACTTCCTGACGGTCATCGACGAATCACACGTGACCATCTCCCAGATCGGAGGCATGTACGCCGGAGATAAGTCGAGAAAGGATACCTTGATCGAACACGGATTCAGGCTTCCCTCGGCGCTCGACAACCGTCCGCTCAAGTTCAAGGAATTCGAGGAGAGGGTCGGGCAGGTCATCTTTACCACGGCCACCCCGGGCCCTTTTGAAAAGGAGCACAGCAAGAAGATCGTGGAGCAGGTCATCCGCCCTACGGGACTCATCGATCCCGTCGTCGACGTCCGGCCGATCCAAAGCAAAGCCGCGTATGCGGGCCAGGTCTCTGATTTTATAAGCGAAGCGGAGAAGGCTGTGAAGAAAGGGGGCCGAGTGATCGCCACGACGCTCACGAAGAAAATGGCCGAGGACCTCTCCGAATATCTCAAGGAAAAAAAGATGAAGGCCAAGTATCTCCATTCGGAGATCAAGACCATCGAGCGCATAGAGATCCTGACCGAATTCAGAAAAGGGGAATTCGACGTGCTCGTCGGAGTGAACCTCCTTCGAGAAGGGCTCGATCTCCCCGAAGTGACATTCATCGGCATCTTGGATGCGGACAAAGAAGGCTTTCTTCGCTCCGAGACGTCCCTCATTCAGATCATCGGGCGCGCTGCGAGAAATGTCGAAGGCCGAGTGATCCTCTATGCGGATACGATCACGGGATCCATGGAGCGGGCCATGAACGAGACGAAGAGAAGGCGCGAGATCCAGATGGCCTACAACACAAAACACGGGATCACGCCGACCACCATCAAGAAAAAGATCAAAGACATCACAGACACGCTTGAGCGCGAACACCACCATGCGGTGGACATGCTCCTCGAGACCGACGAGGCTCTCTTTGAACAGAATCCGAAACTATTTTTGAAGAATAAGAAAGAAGAGATGGAGAACGCCGTCCGCGACCTCGACTTTGAGACCGCGGCGATCATCCGCGACGAGGTCTATGCGCTCGAAAAGAAATTAGAAAAGGCGCAGAAAGGCAAGAAGAAATAGATAAGAGAAAGCTCTGGCGAGGCGGCCAGAGCTTTTGTGATCAGGTGCGAGCGGGTAAGGCTCGCAGGAATGTAATCACCTCCCTCTAGCGATTCTGTCCGCGGTGGCCTCGATACCATGCCCTACGTTGTCGAGCGTTGGTGCGGCATGGAGGTCGCGCGCGAAGCAAATTCCTAGAGCAGCGAATCATATAGGATGCCTCTGTGGAGGGTTGTACTCTGCCGAGGATTCGGCAGGTCTAAAATCATCATACATTTTTTACTGATGAGTTCAAATGTCTAAATAAAATCCTCCGGCTGAAATTCAGTCGGAGGCAAGTTCGTGGGGATCGGCTTCGGCCGGTTCGGGGGTCTCGATCTGGGCGCGAGAAGGATTTTGTTGGCCCGATCTCGCGAGCGCGACGAACGTGTGAATGCGGCGAGAGCGGGACTCTGCACTGAGTTGCGAGTACATCCGGCTCCGTGGATCATTCATACGATTCCTTGGTGGGCGGTCTCTACTCAGCATAGCCTCATATCTCTATCGGTCAAGGGGGAATTATGGTATACTTCGCGTATAGGTAACCCCCAGGGCCAAGCCCGGGGTCATATTTGTATGGCCAAAGAACCAAAACACAACCACGATAAGATCATCGTACGCGGAGCCCGCACTCACAACCTGAAAAACATCACGGTGGAGATGCCGCGCGGCAAGATGATCGTCTTCACGGGGCTTTCCGGATCGGGCAAGTCTTCTTTGGCGTTCGATACGATCTTTGCCGAAGGACAGAGGCGCTATGTCGAATCCCTGTCCTCATACGCACGGCAATTTTTGAAGCAGATGCAGAAGCCGGATGTGGATGAGATCGTGGGGCTTTCTCCGGCCATCTCCATCGATCAGACCTCGCGTTCGAACAACCCTCGTTCGACCGTGGCTACCATCACGGAGATCTACGACTACCTTCGCATCCTCTATGCCCGCATAGGCCATCCGCATTGCCCGATCTGCGGTACGGAGATCAAAAAGCTCTCGAACGAAGAGATCAAGAATTTCATCCTCGAGCGCGTGGACGAGAAGACCGCCGCCCAGCCTAAAACTTCTAAGATGGAGTTCCCGACCTATGTGGAGATCTTTTCTCCGATCGTCCGCGGCCGGAAAGGCGAATATTATCAGCTTCTCTATGACCTCTTGGGCAAAGGCTATACGGAAGTACTCGTCGACGGACAGAGAAAGAGCCTTCGAGACCGGATCGAACTGACGAAGACCAAAGCCCATTCGATCTCCGCCCTGATCGACTCGATCAGCCTGAACGAATTCAAGACGGATGAGAAGACCGCGCACGAGCGGCTCTCCGAGTCCATAGAAAAAGCTATCCAAGAATCGGACGGCCTCCTCGTCATCCGCTTCCGCGACATGGCGGAGGAACAGAAACCGAAGAGCGAGCAAAAACTTCCTGAAGAGATCCTGATGAGCGCCAAGTGGGCCTGTCCGAACGACGGCTTCTCCTTTCCGGAGATCGAACCCCGCCTGTTCTCTTTCAACTCGCCGTATGGAGCGTGCCCGGAGTGCAACGGCTTGGGTACGAAATACCTCTTTGGCAATCAGCCTTGTCCAAAATGCAAAGGCAAGAGGCTTCGAGAGGAAGCTCTGCATGTGCTGCTGGGAGGCAAGAACATCGTCGATCTGACGGAGATGTCCATCAAAGAATCGGATGAATTCTTCAAGAAGATAAAGCTCACCGTTCGCGAGAAGAACATTTCGAAAGTGGTGACCAAAGAGATCTGCGCCCGCCTCGAGTTCATGCTGAATGTGGGGATCGACTATCTCTCCCTCAATCGCCGGGCTCACACGCTCTCGGGCGGGGAAGCCCAGCGCATCAGGCTTGCCTCCCAGCTCGGCTCGGGCCTCGTCGGAGCGCTCTATGTCTTGGACGAGCCGACCATCGGTCTCCACGCGCGGGACAATGACCGCCTCATCAAAACTCTCCTCGATCTCCGAGACCTTGGGAACACCATCCTCGTGGTCGAACACGACGAGGATACTATTTATTCGGCCGACTACATCGTGGACATCGGACCGGGCGCCGGAGTTCATGGGGGACACGTCGTCGTCGCGGATTATCTCGAACCGCTCCTCACGGCGAAGAAGAATGATTCGAAGTCTCTGACCCTTGCCTATCTCCGCGGAGAAGAGAGAGTAGAAGTCCCGGAGATTCGTCGAGAATCCGAGAAGGGCACAATATCGATCCGAGGAGGCAAAATATTTAACATCAAGCATTTAAACGTAGACATTCCGCTCGGGCGCATGGTATCCGTCACCGGGGTGTCCGGTTCGGGCAAGTCGTCTTTCATATACGAGATCCTCTACAAGAACTTGCAGGCGAGGCTCGACAAGCGATACAGAAGCGCCGAGACCTTCAACGCCCAATCATTCACCGGATCCGAATACGTCGGCCGCGCCATCCTTATCGATCAGTCGGCCATCGGCCGCACTCCTCGTTCGAACCCGGCCACATACACGGGCGCCTTTACCTTTATCCGAGAGCTTTTCGCCGAATCCTCCGAAGCTCGAGCCCGAGGATGGAAGGCCAATCGTTTTTCTTTCAATGTGAAGGGCGGCCGCTGTGAGACCTGCCAGGGCAACGGGGTGATCGAAGTGGAGATGCATTTCCTCCCGACCGTCTACGTGCCCTGCGACGTCTGCCGAGGCAAAAGGTTCATGAAAGAAACGCTTCAGGTTCATTACAAAAAGAAGAACATCTTTGAAGTGCTCGAGATGACGGTCGAAGAAGCCCTCGCCTTCTTTGAAGAGATCCCGGCTATCTATGATCGTCTGAAGACCATGGACGACGTCGGACTCGGATATTTGAAGCTCGGCCAGAGCGCGACGACCCTTTCGGGCGGAGAAGCCCAGCGCGTAAAGATCTCTTCGGAGCTCTATCGTCCTCAGCTCCAAAAGACCATCTACATCCTGGATGAGCCGACGATCGGACTTCACTATGAGGATGTGAAGAAGCTTATAGAAATATTGCAAAAGCTCGTGGACAAGGGCGGCACGGTCGTCGTCATCGAACACAACCTCGACCTCATCAAGTCCTCCGACTACATCCTCGACATCGGTCCCGAAGGAGGGGATGGGGGAGGCCGGCTCGTGGCCAAGGGTACTCCGGAAGAAGTGGCGAACACCGATACTCACACCGGTTACTATCTCCGAAAGATATTAAAAAAGGATAAGAAGCCTGCCCGCAACGCCTGAGCAAGTCAGTCTTGCGATGGCGGGCGGGAAATAAAAAAAGCGACGAGTGGTTACTCGACGCGGAAAAGCTTAGCTAGAGCGCTCGCAAGACCGGAAGGGCCTTCGGCAGCCTTCTCCACATTCTCGCCGTGGGAAGATTCGAGCGCGTCCTGAGGGATCGGATTGGGGGGAAGGGGATGGGGATCATCCGATCTGCGATGGGCGAGCTCGCCCAGATCGCTCATCGGTCCGGTGTAAGGCGGGCGTTCCATATGTGTCCTAGGCTCGGGTTTGTGCGCGTTCTCTAAGTAATTTATAATACTTATTATGACTAGTCAAGCCTTTGATGAACTCAGGCTAAAGAGCCAAAAGCTTCCTGACACTCCCGGAGTGTACTTTTTCATCGGGCCTAAAAAAGAGATCCTCTACATAGGCAAAGCTACGAGCCTCAAGGACCGGGTCAAAAGCTATTTCGGCAAGGACCTCGTCCTCACCCGCGGGGAGCGCCTAGTCGAGATGGTCGAGCTCGCGGTCCACATAGAACACCACCAGACCGAATCCGTCCTCGAAGCGCTGATGTTCGAAGCTCATGAGATCCAAAAGCATCAGCCCAAATACAATATTCTAGGCAAGGACGGCAAGAGCTTTAACTATGTGGTGATCACTGATGAAGAGTTCCCGGCTATCCGAGTGGTCAGAGGCAAGGAGATCTCGTACGGCACAAGCCCGCACTTGAATGCGAAGTTCCTTGCCGGGCCCTTCCCGCACGGAGGAGAACTCCGCGAAGCTTTGAGGATCATCCGCAGGATCTTCCCGTATAGGGATGACAAATGCATCCCGTATAACCAGCAGAAAAATCCGGATAAGCCGAAGGCCTGCTGGAATGCTCAGATCGGACTTTGTCCGGGAGTATGTGTAGGGAAGGTCACAAAAAGAGAATACGCCCGGACGATCAAGCACATCACTTTGTTCTTTGAGGGCAAAATGGAAAAGCTTTTGAAGGAAGTCGAGCGGGACATGCACTCATGCGCCAAGCAAAATAAATTCGAAGAGGCGGCAAAGCTCAAGCGGACGCTGTTCGCCCTCGAACATATCCACGACATGGGCCTCATCAAGCGGGACCTCGAGCGCATCGAGGGCGGGGATACATTTAGGATCGAAGCCTATGACATCGCCCACCTCTCGGGCAAAGAAACCGTCGGAGTGATGACCGTGATAGAGGACGGAGAGCTCGAGAAGAGCCAATACAGGAAATTCAGGATCCGCGGATCGGGCGGGAAGATAAAGGTCGACGATACGAATAATCTAAAGGAAGTTATTGAAAGGCGCCTCGGGCATCCGGAGTGGCCTCTGCCGAGCCTTATGGTCATAGACGGGGGCGTCGGCCAGATCAACGCCGCGAACGCAGTGCTTACGGAGAGGAAATTTTCTATTCCTGTCGTGTCCGTGGTCAAAGACTCTCGCCACAAGCCGAAGGATATACTCGGCGAAGAAAAGCACATAGAGACGTGGAGACATTCGATACTTCTCGCGAACGCCGAGGCGCACAGATTTGCTATCGGGTACCACAGAAAGCTCCGCAGCAAAGGTTTTAGAATTTAGGTAGTATACTATATTTCATGAGTATTTCTTCCGGATCAAAGAAGCGCGTGATCGTTCTCCGCGGCGGACCGTCTTCGGACTATGCCGCATCTTTGAAAACCGGCGAACATGTCCTCTCGCTCCTCAGAGAAAAGCCGGACACATATGAACCGATCGATGTCTTCATTTCCAAAGACGACGAGTGGCATGTCGAGGGGATGAAAAAGGAGCCGCACGAAGCGCTGAAGCATGCGGACATCGCCTTTAATGCTCTCCACGGCCACTACGGAGAAAGCGGCAAGGTCCAGCGGATGCTTTCTCACCTTCATATCCCGTTTACGGGCACCAAGAGCATCGAGTCCGCTCTGGCCAGGCATCATACGTTCAAGCAAGTGCTCGGAGCGCATGATATCCGCACTCCACAGCACGATGAAGTGACCGCGGAGGACGACGCGACGCGCCTCACAGAGGTCTTCAGAGAATATCTTCACCCCATGGTGGTGAAATCCCCCAGGGATGCGGATGAGCGGATCGTCCGCCTGGCCTATACATTCGACGAGCTCGTGCTCGCCGTCGGAGAAGTATTGAGGGAATCACCGAAAGCCATCATCGAAGAATTCGTTCGAGGCAAAGAGGCCAAGGTAGCCGTTGTCGACCGCGCTCGGGGCCAAAAGCTGTATTCGTTCATGCCGATCGAAGTTCGTACGCCGAAGAAAGGGAAGCAGCAGGATTTTGAAGCGAAGTTCAAAGAAAAACCGGAATATCTATTCCCCACGAGCTTTAGTACGGACGAGCACAAGATACTTGAAGGGGCGGCCAAGGAAGCGCATTCAGCCCTCGGCCTTCGGCACTATTCGCATTCAAATCTTATCCTTACCCCCGCAGGCAATGTGTATGTTTTGAATATTTCTTCGCTCCCCGAATTTCATGCCGACTCGCTCCTCTCGCAGTCCCTTACCGCCGCCGGCTGGACGCATATCGAATTTTTGGAACATCTTCTTGGACTTGCAAGTGGGACTTTGTAGGTGGGCGATACAGGGCTCGAACCTGCCACCTCACGAATGTGAATCGTGCGCTCTAACCAACTGAGCTAATCGCCCGGAGCACTTATGCTCCCATATCGTCTCCCGAAGGTCCATATATGGACGGTACCCTGCCTCCCATCGGCCTGATGTAGGTCGAGAGCTGTCCCCGATGATGAACGAGGTCGAAGAGAAGTCCCCAGGCCATCTTGCCCTTGGTGGTCTTCCATACTTCAGCCCCATTGTGGAGAGCACGGGCTTCGGAGGCCCATTCTTCGTCGGTCATTTTTTCCGCGAGACTTGCCGCATTCGAGAGTCCGGTAGAAAATACCGCCGCAACCTTCTCCATATCCGGTTCCATATCTTTGTGGATCCCCCAATCTACGAGCCCTGTGGTCAAAAACTCCTCGATGCTTTCCGCCTCTTCGGCCATCTGGATGGCGAGGGCTCCTGCGGTCTTTGATTTGGGATGGTGGGTATGGTGGAGCTTGTCTACGGGGAGGGCCTTAAAGAGCCTCTCGAAGATCGGCACCTCGTTTTTCATTGTTTCGATAAAAAATTCCTTTTCAGTCATGAGTATAGGGTTAATTGATAGTGGGGACCTATAGGGGTATTTTTCTTGATTTTTGGCCGTTTGTCTACTATGATTCTTGAGTTAGGTTTTAAAGGGCCCTTAGCTTAGTTGGTAGAGCGCCTCATTTGCAATGAGGAGGTCATCGGTTCGAATCCGATAGGGTCCACAAAATACACAAAAGCCTGCCCTGCGGCAGGTTTTGTGATTTTGTGGAAGGCACAGCTATGTTTTTGTTTGAGCAAAGCGAAAGGCAAAAACAGCGAGCCGGGGTCGCGAAAAATTTCCGTCAGGAAATTTATTTGTGACCACAAAATACACAATTGCCCTCGATTATCACCAGCACCATCATCTTTTAGGGTAGCTTGAATAATATAAATAGTGTGGTATGGTAACACCTAGAAACCCCAACCTGGAGCGTCTCATATGCTTCTTGGACCATTGCCACCAATACCCCTGCCAATCGTTGAACCCGCGAGCGTAGGGTTCATCCTGTTGATGGGTGCATGTCTCGCTGTTGTTTTCAGCATCATTATCTCGTTGGCAAATCGGCAAGACGTTCGCAATTGGGCTCTTGGCGAAGTCGAGAACTTTCTGCGAGATCCCGACGCGGAGCTTCACAGGCAATTTGAGCAATTGGAACAACGAACCATACATCGATCCGAAGCGTTTAAGGTACCGTCCTCATTGTGAGTGACGGCTTTTTTATTGATAGCTAAAACATAGGGACAAAGGTATGTCAGGGGTTATCTATCGGTCTTACTACAAATATAATGCCGCACACATGGCGTGGCATTATATGTTATCCAAGTACTTCCATGATCATATATTAAGTATATTAGCTGCTAAGACCGGTTCGAGTCTATAAAAATCAATCTCCTCAACATAGGCAGGCTCAATGTCTATCTTATCAAAAATGGAGGACATTGTATCGGTATCCGGGGGTGTGGTAGGGTGAATTAGGACACACCCTATCGGAGAACTCATATGACTGACCCTGCTATGTCAACACAGCTGGGAGGTAGCCAAGGTGTTGAGGCAAGTGAACTACAACGTGATGGACTGACAGTTCACAATCGGCGTCGCCTGTATCGGATTGCGGACGGGAATGTCCAAAGTGGAACTGGCGTATTTACCGAAGTCTGGGATTCACTGGAACAACCCTACGTCGGTAAGATACCAGATGGAGAACCGTATCACACAAGTGTAGACTCTCCTGAGGAATCAGCGCAGGTGAAAATGACACGTTTCTGCCTTGAGCACGACATTCACCTCATCGGCTCATGGGACGCGCATGGAGGTTTCTGAAAAGGCACGGGCGTTCGGCATTTGCCAGACGCCCTTTTTCATATCCCATTCGGGACATTGTATCGGCATTCTGAGGTGTGGTAGGGTGGCATCAGAGTAAGTAAACCCAACCCCGGAGAATCCATGCTTACCGAAATTGCCATCTTGGGAATAGTGGCGGTCATATCGTTCGTCGCTGGAGTGCGTTCGGCGAAGCCGAAACCAAAGATGCCGCTGTCCGCCACTTTCCCAATGAAGGACCAGGAAGGAACAATCGTCGATGTGTCACCGGGTTCGGGAGGTGTAGATTACTTCACGATCCTGTTTCAGGAACAACTCTTGAATCCTCAAGTAGAAATTGTACTGAGGTATCACATGCCCAACTGGAGGAAACATCCGTGGAGGGTTGGAGATAAGATCTGGGTGTCCGGTGGAAAGCTCGTCGGAAATGATCCCTCAATTGAATACTTCCAGCAGAGCTTTAAGGGGTAAGGACCTGGAAACCAGTGGGCGCCAAAACATCGGCGCCTTTTTCTTTTATGTGGTTGTGATAGGGTGAATTCAGAAGTTCATCCTCACTGGGGGAGAGTCACATGCTCATACAACGCTTGCTGGGGCGGTTAGACTGGTGGATCTCAAGAAGGTTCAGGCTATCCCACTCAGGGAATGTTAGGCCGGGTCGCGGCCATCGTCCGGCTGAGTGGGTGTTCTACACCCATGCTGGGCCTCGCTTCATCATCTTCCGCGGAGGAAAATACGTAGCGATCGGCGGAATATTTTCGATTCTTCATCGCTATGATGCAACCGGTCGCCTTCTCTCACGGCAACTGCAATGGAAGGCAAAGCGACAGGAAGGCGACGTCGTCCTGTTTGCCTTCTCGAAGGGCATCAATACACAAGCGATCGACGGGAAGAAGCTGGAATACCCGGGTCTTCTTGTGCTCACCTGAGACGAGTTCACACTCGTCTTTTTCTTTTCCTCAAAATGGCCGCTTTGCGGAGATTAAATGATATATCGCTCGTCTTATTTGATATGAGAGGCCTGCAAGAATTTTTTAGAAAAAGGATCGAAAAGGATGGGGTTACGGGCATGCCTCTAACCGTCCTCATAGTGAGCGCCTCGCTTATCCTTTTTGGTTTTATTGGACTCATGGATACGGTACGGGATTCGGGGCCGATCGTTGCCTTGGATCAGGCTGTGACCAATTTTTTGTTCTCCCACCGTTCCATTCTTCTGGATCAGTTCTTTTATGCGGCCACTCAGTTCGGGAGTCTCTATCTCGCGATCCTGTTCATCTTTCTCACCCTGGGAGGGTTCATCTACATCAAAAAAAGAAGCTTCGTCCTGCCGTTCATCATCACCATCATTGGAGCGGAGATCACCAACTCGCTTCTGAAGCTTGCCGTGCAGAGAGTGAGGCCGGGGGCGGACATCGCTTTCTATCTTGAAAGGTCTTTTTCATTTCCAAGCGGGCATGCGTGCATCTCGGTCGCCCTCTATGGATTTATTATCTACGCCCTCCTGCGAATCCGGGGGCGGGATCTCGGCTCAAGGATCGCAGCCCGAATTCTGATCGTCCTCATTATCCTTATCGGCTTTAGCCGGGTCTATCTCGGGGTCCATTATGTTTCGGATGTCTTGGGAGGATATTTGGTCGGGTTGATGTGGCTCCTTGCGGGTATCAGCTTCAAGGAGATATTCAAGCGAGGCATAGCAAAAACCGCCTTTCAATAAAGAAAGGCGGTTTTTAGTAGAAGTGCGGTCCTCCTGTTAGCTCATGTGCGCCGAAGCGAGTTTCGTCATCTCGAACATGGTCACTTCATCCTTTTTGAATATAGGGCGAAGATTGTCATCTGCGAAGATGTTCCTCTTGTTCGCAGGGTTCTGAAGATCATGCTTCTTGATGTATTCCCACATCTTCTTGACGACCTGAGAGCGGGGCATAGGGCCTGCTCCGACAACAGCCTCGAGTTCTGGGGTGAGGGTCATCGGCTTTAATAATGCCGGGTTGGCTTGTCTAACCATTTTGATTACATTTATTTAACAAGTAATACAACACTTGGATTATACTACAAATGTCGGTTCTGTCACGCGATTTGCCTTAGAGGCTGTGTATTACGTATAATGTCCACACTATGGGTATGTTCCAAAACTTCATGCTTAAGCAGATGCTTAAGTCCAAAATGAAAGGCGTTCCGGAGGCGGAACAGGAGCGAGTTCTTGCTTTGGTAGAGAAAAATCCGGACTTTTTCAAAAAGATCGGCGAGGAAGTGGAGAAGCGAAAGAAGAGCGGGCAAAACGAGATGGAGGCGACCATGCAGGTCATGCGCGAGCACCAATCGGAGCTCCAAAAATTAATGATGTAACCCAGTTCTTTATATGTTCAATTTCAAAAAAAGAGAGAAGGTTTTCATATTACTGGGCCATCCGGACAAAGATACGCTGAACGGCACTCTGGCTTCCGAATACGAGCGTGGTGCAACAGAGGCGGGCAGGGAAGTACGCCGGATGAACATCGGAGACATGCAGTTTGATCCGATCCTCCACTTCGGATACAAGACCATCCAGGAGCTCGAGCCAGACCTCAAAGCCTTTCAGGAAAATGTCCGCTGGGCTGATCATGTAGTGATCTTCTATCCGTCCTGGTGGTCGACCATGCCGGCTCTCCTCAAGGGATTGTTCGATCGAGTGTGGCTCCCCGGATTCGCCTATCATTTCAAAGCCGGCGGCTATATGTGGGAGGGGCTTCTCAAGGGCAAGTCCGCTTCGATGATCATCACCTCGGACACCGCTCCGATCATCCAGCGCCTCGTGTTCGGCGATACGACGAACGAATTGAAGAAGGGCATCCTGTGGTTCTCCGGACTCGGTCCAATTTATGTCCACAAGTTCGGCTACCTCAAGCACTTCGGCATGTGGCGACGAGAACGGATGAAGCGAAAGGTCTACAACCTCGGCCGGAAAGCAAAATAAGAGCGTCATCTCTCCGTCATCCGGTAGCATATACTCTGTGTATACGTCTACAACACGATGAAAACGCTCATAATCGAAGACAACCAAAAGCTGGCCGCCTCGCTCAAAAAAGGTCTTGAGGGCGAGGGCTTTGTCGTGGATCTCCTTCATGACGGAGAAGCGGGCTTCCGAAGGCTTGAAGCGGCGCGAGAGACGTATGATGTGGTCGTCCTTGATCGGATGCTCCCGGGTATAGACGGCGTGGAAGTCTGCAGGCGCCTACGCAAGGCACGCATTCCTACCCCCGTCCTCATGCTCACGGCGAAGGATACTCTCGAGGATAAAGTGGAGGGGCTCCAAAGCGGGGCGGACGATTATCTGGTCAAGCCTTTTGCTTTAAGCGAACTCACGGCCCGCCTCCACGCTCTGCTCCGCCGGCCGCAGGCGACGTATGCGGAAGAACTCGTGGTCGGAGACCTTGTCCTATCACTCGCTACTCATAAATTGATGAAGCGCAAGAAAGAGATCCCCCTTACGGAAAAAGAATATGCCATCCTCCTCTACTTGATGAGAAACCCTGAACGGATCGTGACCCGCCAGGAGATCCTCGATCATGCGTGGGACTATGATTTCACATCCTTCTCGAACCTCGTCGATGTGAAGATCAAGAACATCCGAAAGAAGATCGGAGACAAAAGCGCGCTGATCATCGAGACGGTCCGCGGAGCGGGATATCGGCTTAATCAATCCTGATGTTTACCGCAGCTCGCTTAAAGCTTACGGGTTTCTACATCCTCCTCCTAGCGCTGGTCATAGGGGGATTCAGTCTTTTCTTGTTCCGCTATACGGCCCAGCATATCCACGACAGCATTGAAGAAGATACTCCTCCCACAGCCGCCCAGCAGAGAAGCGCGGACCGGGCGGTCGACGGCCTCCAAAATACGCTTGTCACTTCCGATATCCTCATCATCGTCCTTGCGAGCGGATTCGCCTATGTCCTGGCGGGCAGGACGCTTGAACCGATCAAGAGATCGCACAAAGCTCAGATGCAATTTGGTGCGAACGCTTCGCACGAGCTCCGCACGCCGCTCGCGGTGATGAAGATGGAGAACGAAGTATTCCTGCGGCAGGCGGGCACATCCTTGGAGGCCTCATCCTTGGCGCGGAGCAACATCGAGGAGATCGACAGAATGGCCGGAATGGTCGAAGAGCTGCTTCTCCTGGCCCGAAGCTCCGGTGACATGTCCCTCAAGCTCACACGGGTGGATGTATCCGCCGTTCTCCAAAGGGTTGTAGGCAAGCTCAAAGGTTCCGCAGTAGCCAAAGGCCTTACCCTCGTGTTTGAAGGTCCGGCGCAAGCGTATACCAAGGGCAACGAACAGCTTCTTGATCAGCTTTGTACCAACCTCCTTCAGAACGCCATCGCTCATACGGATGCCGGCGGCATCACGGCGTCGATCCTCGTTCAAAAAAAGATACACATAACCATCACCGACACGGGCTCGGGCATTTCGAAAGAGGATCTGCCGCATCTGACTACGCCGTTCTATAAGACTGCTTCCGGAAAGCGCTTGAACGGAGTCGGGCTCGGGCTCTCGATCGCCCAAGAGATCGTCCATAGGCACGGAGGCGGCCTGTCATTTGCAAGCGAGGTCGGGAAGGGGACCGAGGCGCGCGTCACGCTGGCATCATTCTCATAAATTAGAATGATAAGGCTTCACTATTGAAGCTTACCAGCTAACCACACCAGTATGAATAGAAAACTTATGGCCCTCATGGCCATCGTGATGCTTGGTGTCGGAGGAGCAACTTCTATCGCTCTTCAGACCCATGCGCAGTCGGCTACTGCAGCCCCGGCTACCGCCGCGGTCGCAGACGTGAAGACTGCCGCCGATACCGATAATGTTCAAGATGAACAAGGCGGTATCGAAAAGGCGGATGTCGCCGAAAGCGCCGATGCGGAGACTGCTGACGATTCAGCTTCTTCCTCGGGTACTCCAGAGCAGGGTGAAAATCCTGCCGATGATGTGAACGGGGTTGCGAACGTTAACTAACAACGCGCCCGTTCCTCGGACAAAACCGCTCTTCTGTACCAGGGAGCGGTTTTGTCATGATGGCGTCATGTTCGTATCCGAAACTAGGCGTATACTCTACACATATATGAAGAACATGCTAAACAAGGTCCCGGAGATAACGCTCTATTTCTGGATCATCAAAGTGCTCTGTACGACGGTCGGAGAGACAGCTGCTGATTTTCTCAATACAAGTTTTAATCTCGGATTGACGGGCACTTCCCTCGTTATGGGAGGGCTGCTCCTCGTCGTCCTTTTCTTCCAATTTCGAGCGAGGAAATATATCCCCGGCCTGTACTGGCTCGCCGTCGTTCTCATTTCTATCGTCGGCACGCTCATCACCGACAACCTCATCGACAACTTCGGCATATCCCTCACGACCACCACGGCGGTTTTCGCGGTTGTCCTCGCGATCGTCTTCGCCGTTTGGCACAAAGTTGAAGGCACTCTTTCGATCCACAGCATTACCACCACGCGCCGCGAAGCGTTCTACTGGCTCGCCATCCTCTTTACCTTCGCTCTTGGGACGGCGGCCGGAGATCTCATCGCCGAGAAGCTCAGCGTAGGGTATCCGCTGTCGGCCCTTCTCTTTGCCGGAGCTATTGCGATCACGGCCTTTGCTCACTTCAAACTAAAATTAAACGCAGTCGTATCGTTCTGGATCGCCTATATCCTCACTCGACCGCTCGGCGCCTCTCTCGGGGATTGGCTTTCGCAAGATGCGGACGCCGGCGGCCTAGGCCTGGGCACGGTCATCACGAGCATTATCTTCCTCGTCGCCATCCTGGTCATTGTCGGGTACCTTATTATCACAAAGAAGGATGCGCCCCGGACCGAGACTTTAGGGTAAGATGAGAGGATCATGCCCCCGCTTTCAGCCCTTTCTCCGCTCATCACAAGCTACGGCTATTTTCTGCTTTTTCCTCTTGCCGTTGTCGAAGGCCCTATCGTAACGGTCATCGCGGCCCTGCTTGCTTCTCAGGGATACTTGAATGTTTTTTTTGTATATCTGACGGTGGTCGCGGCGGACTTGGCGGGGGATCTCCTGTTCTATTCCTTGGGAAGGTGGAATGCATCACTCGTGAGGAGGCACGGACACTGGATCGGGCTGACCGAGGAGAGGCTCGCCAAGGCCGACGTGTATCACTCAAAACATCGCCGCAAATTTCTTGTATTCTCGAAGACCGTCCACGGGATCGGGGTGGCGGGGCTTGTCACGGCCGGCATCCTCAAGATGCCGTATTGGAAATATTTTCGCACCTGCCTCTGGGTAAGCCTCGTTCAGTGCGCGGTCTTCACGCTTATCGGGTATTTCTTGGGAGGCGCATATGCCACGGTCCACACGTATCTCAATGTTCTTGCCGCCTTCGGGGTCGTGGCCGCCGTTCTTGTGGCCGCGGGCGTGTTCATATATAAAAAAAGCCAATGAGTCGGAAACTTTCCATCGCCCTCGTGTGTGATCCGATAGGGAGCAACAAATCGGGAGTAGTGGTCTCGACCCTGCGCTTTGGGCGGCTCTTGTCCGAACGGGGGCATCGGGTCGTGTTCGTCGGTTCGCGATCCGAAGAGCACACTGGCTCTCACTATCAAGGCATCAAAACGCATCTCTTTCGAAGCCTGCCGGTGCCTAGATCAGGAGGCTGGCGCCTGGCCTTTCCGGCCGTCGGAGAGCTTAAGAAAGTTTTTCAAGACGAGAAGATCGATGTAGTGCATGTCATTCTGCCGATGTCCGGAGCGATCGCCGCGGTAAAAGCCGCGGGAGTTATGGGTATCAAAGTGATCGCCCATTCGCATTCCCAGCCTGAAAACTTATTTATGCATTTGCCGAAGATCCTGCAGGGGTTCCTCGGCAGGGGCTGGAACGCGTATCTCGCATGGTTCTATGGGAAGACCTCTTATATTCTCTATCCGACCGAGATGGCTAGAAGCCTGCTTGAGACACTAAGCAAAAAAAGCACTCCGTCTGCGGTAGTGAGCAACGGGATCAGCCTGGATGAATTTCGGTCCGCGGAGGTCGGCGACTTCCATGAGCGATTCGGCTTGTCCAAAGAAGGCTTGAAACTTCTCTTTGTGGGCCGCCTATCTCCTGAAAAATCGCTCGATACCCTCCTGAAGGCCATGCCTCGTATCCTGGCCGAACATCCCGATACCGGCCTCATGATCGCCGGCACCGGCCCTTCAAGGCCCGGCCTCGAACTTCTGGCTCGGCGTCTGGGTGTTGGGGCGTCGGTCGATTTCCTCGGGCTTGTGAGCGATGAGGATAGGCTGCACGCGTATAATGCAAGCGACATATTCGTTTTTCCTTCCTTGGCCGAACTCGAAGGGATGGCCGTGCTCGAAGCCATGGCGTGCGGCAAGCCGATCATCGTCGCCGATGCTCCCATGAGTGCTTCAAGGTTTTTTGTGGAAGGGAACGGCTTTCATTTTAAAGCCGAGGATCCGGAAGACCTGGCCCTGCAGGCGATCAAGCTTATCGCCGACCGCGATCTCCGCAACAGCATGGCGGGCGCAAGTCTCGAAGTAGCCAAAAAGTATGATATCGAAGAGAGCGTCGATAAGCTCGAGCGGGTCTATTTCTCAGTCCTTAATTCATGAGCGAAGATCTTTTATTCGGGGACATATATTATCGGATGAATGACTTTCGGCCGGGAAGGAAGACCCTCCTCTTCGTCCACGGCCTGTCGGGGAGCTCTTCGGCCTGGGCGGAATATGAGGAAGAACTCGGGAAGGCATACAATGTCTTTTCTTTTGATCTGCGCGGCCACGGGAAGTCTCGGAAACCCGCAGCGTATGCCGAATACGAGATACGGCATTTTGCAAAAGACCTGGATGCGCTCGTGAAGCATCTTCATATCGCCGATCCGATCCTCATAAGCCATTCGTTCGCCACCTTTGTGGTCCTCGAGTATCTAGAGACCCATCAAGCCGAAGTCTCGGGAGTGGTATTTCTCAGTCCGAACCCGGCTCCAAATCGGGGAGTGATTTCCGCTCTCTTGCGGCCTCTTCTCCGCGCCGTCCGCAAGACGGGCTTCCTTGCCCACATCGATCGCCGAGGAGGGCATATCGACTACAAGGCTCATCCCCAAAAAGGCGATTGGGATATCCGGGCGGGGATACAGGATATTCGAAATACCGGCCTAAGGGTATACTTATATAGTCTGGAACAATCGCTCGGAGGAGACTACACTTCTTTTCTCAAGGAAATAAAGATACCCATCCTCTTGATCCACGGGAGAAAGGACGGATATTTTCCTCTCAAAAATTCCATACTGATGAACCGGGCTATCCCTCATTCACAGATAAAAATTATTGAAGGAGCGGATCACATCATCGTGAAGAATAATTTCCTCGAGGTGGCCGCTTTCATAAAAGATTTTGTGGAAGAGCTTCCGGAGGGCAAGGCCAAACTATCATGATCGAACAATACAGCCAATTTTTTAAAAATCATTCGCTCAAGCGCTCTTTGGTCATGGGGATACTGCTCCTGCTCGCGAGCCTGGTGGTCAATTTCTACGCCGGGGTCTATGCGACGGAACGCGCATCGAATCCTGTTACCGACATCATCCTTTCGAACGTGCCCGTCTATGACCTCGATGAGATATTCGTCTACGGTTCGTGGATCCTCGTCGCTTTCATCGCCTATGTATGCGTGAAGAACCTTAGGAAAACTCCCTTCACCCTGAAGACCATCGCCCTCTTTGTGCTCGTGCGCGCGCTCTTCATCACCTTGACCCATCTGGGGCCGTTCCCGCACGCCGCGGTCATCAACCCCGCGAGCTTCATCCGCTATTTCGTTTTCGGAGGCGACCTCTTCTTCTCGGGCCACACCGGCCTGCCGTTTCTCCTCGCGCTCGTGTTCTGGAAGGATCGCCGGCTGAGGATGATATTCTTGTGCACATCGATCTTCTTCGCCGTCGTGGTTCTCTTGGCTCATCTCCACTACACTATCGATGTGCTTTCGGCCTTCTTTATCTCCTACGGGATCTTTCATATGGCGGAAGTTCTCTTCAAAAAGGATCTGGAATTTTTCAATTCATCTTTGCTTGAATGAAGAGACTAAAACAGCTAAGCTAGCTGGATGTCTTTATCTATAGGTATCGTCGGGCTGCCGAATGTGGGGAAATCCACCCTTTTCAACGCGCTCACAAAGAAATCCGTCCCGGCGGAGAACTATCCTTTTTGTACCATCGATCCGTCTGTCGGCATCGTACCTGTTCCTGATGACCGCCTGGAAAGGCTTTCGAAGATGTCGAACTCGGCGAAGACCGTCCCTGCTGTCGTGGAATTCGTGGACATCGCTGGGCTCGTAAAGGGCGCGGCTGAAGGCGAAGGGCTCGGGAACAAATTCCTGCAAAATATCCGCGAAGTGGACGCGATCGCCGAGATGGTGCGCACTTTTAAGGACGACGACGTCATCCATGTCGCCGGCAAGGTCGATCCGCTCTCGGACATCGAGGTGATCAACCTCGAACTCGTGCTCGCGGATTCGGAAACCGTCACCAAGCGCCTTTCAAATCTTCAAAAGGATGTAAAAAGGGGAGACAAGGCGGCCGTCGCCGAAGAAGAAGCCTTGAAGAAAGTCGACGAAGCGCTCAAGCAGGGCAAACTCGCGAATACAGTTGAACTGACCGAAGAAGAAAAGAAATTCGTAAAGGGGATGCACCTCCTCACCATGAAGCCGATCCTTTATATATTGAATACCTCCGAAGCCGCGGAGAACGTCGCGGACGACGTCGCCGCCCGCATTCCCGGAGCGCACGTGAAGATCGATCCGGTGTTCGGCACGGGCCTCGACTCTCTCATCACCGAGAGCTACAAGCTTTTGAACCTCATCACCTTCTTTACAACCGGAGAAGACGAATCAAGGGCATGGACTACAAAAAAGGATTCGACCGCTCCCATCGCCGGCACAGCCATCCACAACGATTTTAAGGATAAGTTCATCCGAGCAGAAGTGATCGAACAGGATAAGCTCCTTGAAGCCGGCTCCTACGCTGTGGCCCGCGAAAAAGGCTGGGTACGAACCGAAGGCCGGGGCTACGTGGTCAAGGATGGAGATGTGATCGAATTTAAGGTATAAAGGTGGAAGGCGCTCTCTAAGTATAGGAGGTAGTCATGAAATGGAAAGGGTATTATCGTATCCGCGCTCAAGGTCAGGAGTATGGATCTAATATTGTGCACTTGGGCGGTGGGGGTCCGATCGACGTGGAAGCAGAGACATATGACGAGGCAGAAACCAACGCTCGGTTGAAGATGGCTTCTACCTGGGAAGATCGATACACCGAAGATGATTTCCAGATCATGAAACTGGAACCCGTCACTCGCATTAAACACGAGTGACGATTTTTAATAAAAAACAAATTTGTATCGAGGGTAGCCCTTGATACTTATTGCGTGGTCAAGGATGGAGATGTGATCGAGTTTAAAATATAAAAAACAGAAGTATTACTTCTGTTGAATTGCTACTTCCAGGAAGATGAACCTCCAGTTGACGGATGCCATCTTCCAAAGATCAGCTTCGCCTTTTCTCCAAGCTCCTTCTGGATCACTTGATCGAACACCTGAATCCCGACAAAGTAATCATGCGTGGACAAAACTTCTGAGGGGGTTCGTATTTGCGCAATGATTGAGCGCATTGCTTCACGTATGCGCTCTCGGTGAATCGCTTCTCCAGCGATATCACCTTTTGAATCGTGTAGTGCTCTGTCGAGAAGAATGAAGGGCTGGATATCAGATACAGCGTTCAGGAACGGGCGCAGTATTTCGTCGGTCTCTTGGACGATACGCCTCACCTCTTCAGCGGTGACACCATCCAGGATTTCAGACTGTATACGTGAGTGCATGGGAGTGCGGGAAGGAGGAAAGATCAGGATACTGGTTATTTTTTACGCTTCAAAGAGGGAATTGTCAATTAGAGGTTTTGGAGTATAATTCAAATCATGAACACACAACCACGCGTTTTGAAATGGTCTGTCATTATCGGCATCGTGATCGTTACCAACCTTTTTTTGAATTATGCGATCTCGCTCGTCTACAAATCTCCTGATTACCTCGCGTATTGCCCGAACCAGCAGGTGAACGAGATCTTGACCAAGGATGCATGCGTCGCTGTCGGCGGACAGTGGAATGCCTATGCTACGGATAAGGTTGCTCCAATCCCGGCTACCACCATCGATGTTCGAACAGCCGGATACTGCGACCCCCAATTCACATGCAGACAAGACTACGATACGGCTCAAAAATCCTATGATCGAAACATCTTCGTCGCTCTTGTCTCCATCGGGGCCCTCCTTGTTCTCCTCGGGAATTTCTTGAAAGGCAATGATGTGATCTCCCAAGGCCTTTCTCTCGCCGGGGTACTTTCGTTCATCATCGCTTCGATGAGGTATTGGGGCAATGCGAACGACGCGATCCGCGTCCTCATCCTCGGCATAGCCCTCCTCGTCCTTTTCTGGGTGGCCTACAAGAAGTTCAGAAATCTACAACCGACTAACTAACCGATGCGAGAATACGACCCTAAAGAGATCGAAGCTAAGTGGCAGGAGTATTGGGTCAAGAACAAGATCCACGAGGCCACGGATGATGTTCATAAACCAAAGTATTATTCTTTGGTCGAATTTCCGTACCCATCCGGAGAAGGCCTGCATGTCGGCCACCCTCGTCCGTATATAGGCATGGATGTGGTCTCGCGAAAGCGCCGCATGGAAGGCTACAACGTCCTCTATCCGATGGGCTTCGACGCTTTTGGCCTTCCGGCAGAGAACTATGCGATCAAAACAGGCATTCATCCCTCGATCATCACCAAGGAAAACATCCAGAAGTTCAAAAAGCAGATCGAATCTCTCGGTCTTTCGTTCGATTGGTCGAGAGAGGTGAACACGAGCGATCCAGCCTATTATAAATGGACGCAGTGGCTCTTCCTAAAGTTCCTCGAGCACGATCTCGCCTACAAGGCCAAGATGACGATCAACTGGTGCCCCAAGGACAAGATAGGTCTCGCGAACGAAGAAGTGATCGATGGCAAGTGCGAACGCTGCGGGACGGTGGTCGAGAAGCGCGAGAAGGAGCAATGGATGCTCGCCATCACCAAATACGCCGACCGCCTGGACAAAGACCTCGACCTCGTTGATTTCTCTGAGCGAGTGAAGACCCAGCAGAGAAATTGGATCGGTCGGAGCACGGGCCTTGTGTTCACCTCACCAGTAAAGGATACGAACCTTTCTATAGAAACTTTCTCGGCTCATTTTGAAGCATTTTGCGCGGACACATTTGTTGTTATCGCACCTGATCACCCCCTTTTATCAAAACTGTTAGAAGGAATACAAAACAAAGAAGATATTCTTGAAGCCGCAAGCAAGATGCTCCAAGCACGAATGCTCCAGGGCCATGATGAGGTGAAAGAAGTCGAAGGCATCTTTACAGGCAGATATACAGTTGACCCAGTAGGTAACGGCGAACTTCCTATTTGGATAGCTAATTATGCTCTGGCAGATTATGGGACAGGTATAGTCAAATGTTCTGCGCATGATGAGAGAGATTTTGCTTTTGCAAAAAAGTACGACCTTTATCTGAAGCCCGTTATGTTCCCAGAGGATCCTGGATTGAAAGAACGAGTAAAGAATCTAGAAGTTTGCTACACCGACATGAAAAAGGGAATTTTATCTTTCCCAAAGGAATTTGAAGGAAGGAAAGCAGGAGATGCCAGGCAAGAAATTATTGACTACTGTGTAGCCCATAATCTTGCTCGACCAGAAATCAAATTCAAATTGCGTGATTGGGTATTCAGCAGACAGCGATACTGGGGAGAGCCGATCCCGGTCATCCATTGTGAGAAATGCGGAATGGTCGCTGTGCCCGAGAGTGATCTTCCTGTCCTGTTGCCTGAAGTGGAGAAATACGAGCCGACGGATACGGGCGAATCGCCTTTGGCCAATATTTCCGAATGGGTGAACACCACCTGCCCAAAGTGCGGAGGACCGGGGAAAAGAGAGACGGATACCATGCCGAACTGGGCCGGATCATCATGGTATTTCTTGCGCTACACGGATCCGCACAATGATGCAGAGTTTGCCTCTCGCGCCGCCCTCGACCACTGGACGCCTGTGGATTGGTACAACGGGGGGATGGAGCACACAACCCTCCACCTCTTGTATTCGCGCTTCTGGCACAAATTCTTTTTTGATATCGGCCTTGTGCCCACGAGCGAACCATATGCCCGGCGTACCTCGCACGGATTCATCCTCGCTGAGAACGGAGAGAAGATGTCGAAGTCCCGCGGGAATGTGGTGAACCCGAA
Organism: Parcubacteria group bacterium; assembly: GCA_028286565.1. GTDB lineage: Bacteria > Patescibacteriota > Minisyncoccia > Phycocordibacterales > Zambryskibacteraceae > JAIFWN01. The sequence goes on along the minus strand of JAQBRH010000002.1, from coordinate 137,389 downwards.
TTCGATCGTCGAACGCTACGGCGCGGACACGCTTCGCTTGTATGAGATGTTCATGGGCCCGTTCGAGCAGGCGATCTCATGGAGCGAAGGCGCTCTCATCGGTCCGCGCAGATTTATCGAGCGGGTATGGAAGCTTTCTGATAAGGTCGGAGATAGGGAGATGACCGCAAGCGAGGCCGATCGAGAGATCGAACGAAATCGGACGATCAAAAAGGTCTCGACGGATATCGAGACGCTCGGATTCAACACCGCGGTCTCTGCGCTGATGATGTATGCGAACTCGCTCGAGAAAAAAGAATTCGTATTCAAAACAGAATTTGAAACTCTTTTAAAGCTCCTTGCGCCTTTTGTTCCGCACGTTTCCGAAGAGCTTTGGGCGAAGGCGGGGAACACTGATCCGATCTCTCTCGCATCGTGGCCGGAGTTCGATGAAGACAAACTCCACACCGAGCTAACAACCCTTGCTCTCCAGATAAACGGCAAGACCAGATCGACCTTTGAAGTGTCCTTCGGCGCTCTTGAAGAGGAGATCAGGGAGATCGCCCTGGCCCTTCCGGAGACGAAAAAATGGCTCAACGGGGCCATTCCCAAAAAAGTAATTGTTGTAGTTGGCAAGATTGTCAACCTCGTGGTATAATCAAATACATAGAAACCTCGCATCTATTGACACCACTCTGGTCAAGTGATACAAATAAGAGATAGTAAAACACATGAGCGACAAGATCAATCTCAGCTTTAAGCCAAAACAGGTCACCAAGGGCCTCCTTTCTGTCCTCACAAAACGAGGCAAAGATGTCATCGAATCCCGCTATGGTCTCGGCCCTAAATCGGTCAAGATGACCCTTGATGCCATCGGCAAAAAATACGGGATCACCCGCGAGCGCGTTCGCCAGATCGAGAACCACTCGCTCATCACTATTCGCAAGTCCAAGGAGTACAAAGACGCTCAGCCGATCTTTACCGAATTAAAAGAAGTCATCCTTTCTCTCGGAGGGATCGTCGCCGAAAAGGATCTTTTGAAGCATCTCTCCAAGGATCCGGCCGCACAGAACCATTTGAATTTTATTTTAGTAGTCGGAGATGAGTTCAAGCGAGAAAAAGAGGATGAGGAGTTCAAGCACCGATGGCATGTTGATCCTGAGCTCGCGAAGAAGATCCAGAACGCCATCAAGCGCCTCTACTCCAAACTTTCTGATGATGAGCTTGTCCTCGAAGGCGACCTTATAGACAACTTCCTCGATGAAGTGAAGGATATCAATGAAAAGTACAAGAACGAAGAGGTTATCAAGCGCTGGCTCGCCATCTCTCACAAGATAGACAAGAACCCCCTCGGCGAATGGGGCAAGGCCTCAAGCCCGAACGTGAACGCCAAAGGCATGCGAGACTACGCCTTCCTCGTTATCCGTAAGCACGGTTCTCCGATCCACTTTAAAGAAGTAGCCAAGGCTATTGGCCAGTATTTCGACAAGAAAGCCCACGTCGCCACTACGCACAACGAACTTATCAAGGATCCGCGATTCGTCCTTGTCGGCCGCGGACTCTATGCGCTCGCCGAATGGGGATATATGTCCGGCGTAGTCAAGGATGTCATCAAGAAGATCATCGACAAGGAAGGGCCTCTCCACAAGGACAAGATCATCGAAAAGGTGTTGAAGGAGCGATACGTCAAGGAAAACACCATCATGGTCAACCTCCAAAACTCCAAGCATTTCAAGAAAGACAAAGAAGGCAAATACCACAACGCCTAGCGAGGAAAAGTGGGGATTTATCCACACTGTTTCCGAGCGACGGCGGTGTCTGGAACAGAGAACGCCTAAGAAAATCCGCCAAAGCATGGCGGATTTTTTCTAATCTCTGCTACAATATTTTCATGTTCTCACAGTTCGCATCTCTATTTACCGCGCCGTGGATCCAGACCGTGTGGCATGCGGCGAAGACGCTCGCTCCCATTTGGATCCCGCTCATGTTCATCCTCACCTGGTTCGAATTATGGCTCTTGTATAAGCGCAGGGAGTATATAAAGAGCCAAGGCGCCATGCTCCTCGAAATTCGCATTCCCCGCGAGATGGTCAAATCGCCGCTCGCCATGGAAGTCTTTTTGAACACCCTTTCCCAGACGGGAGTCGGGTCGCTCCTCGACGTCTACCTCAAGGGCCGCGTTCGGCCGTGGTTCTCTCTTGAACTTGTTTCTATTGACGGCGGCGTGCATTTCTATATCTGGCTCCATCCAAAGTTCAAGAACGTGGTCGAGACCCAGCTCTATGCGCAGTTCCCGAACATCGAGGTCCATGAAGTGCCCGACTATGCGCTCGGAGTTCATCATGATCCGTCAAGGTGGAATTTCGGATGGTTCGGGCAGTTCGCGTTGACCAAGAAGGACGCCTATCCGATCAAGACATACCTCGACTACGGCTTGGACAAGGATCAAGAAGAAGAATACAAAACGGACCCGATCGTCCCCGTACTCGAATTCCTCGGCTCGCTTAAAAAGGGCGAACAGGCCTGGATCCAGATCCTTCTCCAAGGACATACAAAGGAGGGCCTCAAGCTTGGCCGAATAACCGCCAAGCCCGATTGGAAGGACGCCGCCCAAAAAGAAATAAAAGACTTTATAAAGAAAAATGCGCCGAAGCCGGCCGAAGGCAAGGAGCCGCTCTTAAAGGATCTGAGCAAAACCAATCAGGATGTGGTCGAAGCTATCGAACGGACCCTGGCGAAGACTCCTTTTGATACCATGATCCGCGGCGCCTACATCGCCGAGAAAGACGCCTTTAATCCGAATAATATCGGCGGACTCTTGGGAAGCTTCAAGCAATTCGGTTCGGCGAACATGAACGGCTTCAAGCCCGATTGGAACACCGGATATGATTATCCGTGGCAGGACTTCAAGGGCAGGAAAAAATTCGAAAATGAGAAAAAGATCCTCGAAGCCTACAAGCGCCGCTCATTCTTCAATACTCCGTTTAAGAATTTTAACGGCAAGCCGTTTATACTGACGACGGAGGAACTGGCTACCATGTGGCACTTCCCATCGTCCCTCGTCGCTGCCACCCCTACGCTCGCCCGCATTCCTTCGAAGAAAGCCGAAGCCCCCGCGAACCTTCCTATATAAATGGAGAATCCTTATTTATCATACTCAAAACAACTTGCGGAACGCATGATGGCCATCTTCGGACCCCAGGGTCCAAAGAAGAGGTACCCGGCGGTTCTCTTGGGAGGCCTCCTTCTCTTGGGCGGATATTTTTTTCTTTTCTCGACCCCGAGGAACTTCCCGTCAAGAAAAATCATCACCATCCCTCAAGGTACAGGCCTCCTAACCCTCTCGCAGCTCTTGGAGAAACAGGGCGTGATCCGTTCTCCACTTGGATTCAGAACCGCGGCTATCTTGTTCGGAGGCGAGCATATTTTGCAGGCGGGGGACTATTACCTCCCGAACAAAGAGAACGCTATCCGGATCGCCTGGAGGATAGTCCACGGATCTCGAGGGCTTGCTACCATTCGAACGACCATCCCCGAAGGATATACGAATGCAGAGATCTCAAATCTCTTTGATGATCGATTTCCTCTCTTTGACCACGCGGAGTTCCTGGATACGGCCCGCGAAGGATATCTGTTCCCGGATACATATTTTGTTGAAGTGAGCGCTATGGCGTCCTCGACCATCACCCTCCTTGCCAATAATTTTGAAAAGAAGATCGAACCATGGCGGGATGAGATCGCGGCTTCTCCCCATACGCTGAACGAGATCCTCACCATGGCCTCTATCCTTGAAGCGGAGGGGAAGTCTCCCGCTGACATGAGCATGATCGCCGGAGTGCTGTGGAAGCGCATCGGCCTTCATATGCCGCTCCAAGTCGACGCAAAGAAGGAAACATACACCTATCAAGGCCTGCCGGATCATCCGATCAACAACCCGGGCCTTGTCTCCATTGAAGCCGCTCTGCGCCCCACAGCATCTCCGTATCTCTATTACATCAGTGACAAGGAAGGGAAGATGCATTACGCTAGGACTCTTGATGACCACAACAAGAACATCGCCAAGTATCTCAAGTAACACGGATCCTAAAAACAGGCCCGGCAAGCGGGTCTTTGTCGGCCTCTCCGGGGGAGTGGATAGCGCTGTCTCTGCAGCGCTTTTGCAGCAGGCCGGATACGACGTCACCGGGGTCTTCATCAAGGTCTGGTCGCCGAGCTTCCTGCCCTGCACTTGGAGAGAGGAGCGAAGGGACGCCATGCGGGTGGCGGCGAAGCTCGGCATCCCGTTCCTCTTTTTTGATTTTGAGAAGGAATACAAGAAAGGCGTTGCGGATTATATGATCGAAGAATACAGGAAGGGCCGCACGCCAAACCCGGATGTGATGTGCAATAGGGAAGTGAAATTCGGAGCTTTTTGGAAGAAGGCCAAGGAGATGGGCGCAGACTATATAGCCACGGGCCACTATGCGCAGGTCAGGGAAAAGGACGGCAGCTTTTTCCTCATGGAAGGTAATGATGCGGAGAAGGATCAAAGCTACTTTTTGTGGACCCTGACCGAGAAGGATCTCGAACATGTGCTCTTCCCGGTCGGCCATATCGAAAAAAAAGAGGTGCGCTCGCTCGCGGAGAAATTTGCCATCCCCGTCGCGGCGAAGAAAGACAGCCAGGGCATTTGCTTCATTGGGGAGATCACTCTCGAAGAATTCCTCGGTGAATTCATCGAGACAAAGCCTGGGGACGTCTTGAACACCAAGGGCGAAGCGATCGGCATCCACACCGGAGCGCTCTATTATACGATCGGCGAGAGGCACGGATTTACCATCGATAAAAAGAGCCCCCATGATTCGGCTTCGTATGTCGTCTCAAAAGACATGATCGAGAACACCATCACGGTTTCTAATAACTCCCAAGAGATCCTCTCTCTTTCTCCAAAAGCCATCACCGCCAAGGATGTGAACTGGTTAATGCGCCCCGAAGGGACCAAGACCACCGCCCGGATCAGATACAGAGGGGAGAAACTACCTGTGCTCATAAACAGTGCTAAGAGCAGACTCTTGATCGAATTCGAAAAGCCGGTCATCGGAGTTTCGCCAGGCCAATCGATCGTGTTCTACGAAGGCCCGATCATGATCGGAGGGGGCATCATTAATGCGGTTAAATAGATCTAAGGTATAATCTTTTGAATGAATCCGGACCTCACTACCACCCAGATCACTATCGAGAAGGCGAACGGCAAGCATGAAGCCTTTGATACAGAAAAGCTCCGCGCCTCGCTCCTTCGCTCCGGCGCATCAAGGGCCGAAACCGACGAGGTGATCCTGCATCTTCTCCCCGAGCTCTATGACGGGATGACGACGTCCGAGATCTACAAGCACGCATTTTCCCTCCTCCACGCCGCCGAGAAGCCGGTGGCTCGGAGATATTCGCTGCGCCGGGCGGTGATGGACCTTGGCCCGTCCGGATTTCCCTTCGAGGACTTTGTGGCGGAAGTATTGAAGTCAAAAGGATTCGATACGCTCACGCGGCAAACCGTTCTCGGTGGATGCGTGCCCCACGAGGTCGACGTTGTCGCTTGGAACGAGAAGAAGCTCATAATGTGCGAAGCCAAGTTCCACAATGAGCTCGGAAGCAAGTCCGATGTGAAGGTCGCTCTCTATGTCAAAGCGCGTTTTGATGACCTCAAGGAGAATATGTTCAACTACGGAGGCAGAGATCGATCGCTGGATGAAGGCTGGCTCATCACCAATACAAAGTTCTCGTCCACAGCTATCCACTATGGAGAATGCAAAAACCTTACTATGATTGGATGGAACTATCCGGAAAAAGGAAACCTGCAGGACATGATCGAAGAAGCGAGCCTCCATCCGATCACGTGCCTCACCTCGCTTTCGTCAGCGGATAAAACGGCGCTGATGAAATCAAGAGTAGTTCTCTGCACCACTATCAAAAATAACCAGAACATTCTGGCCGAGGTCCTCGGGTCTCACGTAGATGTCGAGGCGGTCATGAATGAAATAAACGAACTTTAATATGTACTCCATCTATTTTATTGATCTGATCATCGCGCTCCTCCTCGGGACGTCTCTCGGGATCGAGCGGTCCTTCGCAGGCAAGACTGCGGGCATGCGTACCTACAGCCTCGTGTCTATGGGTTCGTGCCTCTTTATATTGATCTCCCGCATCGTCATCCCCGCAGGCGGACAATACGCTTTCGACCCGATGAGGATCGCCGCCGGAGTGGTCATGGGTATCGGTTTCCTCTGCGGAGGGGTGATCGTCTTCAAGGATTCTCAGATCTCCGGTCTTACCACTGCTGCCGGCCTCTGGGTGGCCGCAGGCATCGGCGTGAGCGTCGGCTATGGCCTCGAATGGCTCGCCATCTTCGCTACCCTCATTGTGCTCATCGTCTTCACCTTCTTCTGGTTCGTCGAACATATGATGCTCCACCTCGAAGAAAAACCGGATCAGAAGAGGTAATACCTCTATGTCGAACACCGACGAGCTTAAAAAGATAAAAGACGAGGTACTTGATATTCAAGGAGACCTCGCCGATCTTCGACGCAAAGAGAAATATTTCCCGGTGATCGGCGAAGGAAGCCACGAGGCTAAAATTATGTTCGTCGGAGAAGCTCCCGGAGAAAAGGAGGCCCTCTCGGGCCGGCCCTTCGTCGGACGATCGGGGCAATTTTTGAACGAACTTCTCGAAGGAGTGGGGATCAAGCGCGAGGATGTCTACATCACAAATATCGTGAAGGATCGCCCGCCGAAGAACCGCGATCCAAAACCCGAGGAGATAGAACTCTATGCCCCTTTCCTCGACCGACAAATTGAGATCATGAAGCCAAAAGTGATCGCTACCCTCGGGCGCTTTTCGATGCAATACATCATGAACCGGTACGGCCTTTCGTTTGAGACGAGTCCCATCTCTGCCCTCCATGGCAAAGTATTCGAGACAGAGATCAGCGGAGAGAAAGTGAAGGTGGTTCCTCTCTATCACCCTGCTGTGGCACTCTATAATCCCGGCTCAAAGGACGAACTGCGAACGGATTTCAAGATCCTCAAAAGCCTTATTTGACTTCCTTTGGGTAAAGGATTAGCTTAATCCTTAGTACCGAACCTCAGAGAGGACCCATGAACAAGACCTTTGCAGATGTGAAGAGCACCTTCCGAACGTTGCAGGAGTTCAGCAGGACTCGTCGCGCTAACCGATCCCAGCCGGTTATCAACGAGTTCGATGAGTTCGTCATCAAGCTTCTCCAGCGGCTCAACAAAAAGCCGAGTGATATCCCAAATATCCAACTGGAGACACCGCTTCTCGACGCTGAACCCGGCAACCTAGCAGTGATACAGAATAAGCTCAGGTAACCCCGCACATGTCGTGCGGAGTTTTTATTTCTATCTAAAATTGATATAGTGCCCATATGAATAAACCCTATATTCCCTCTCAGAAGATCCTCGAACGCTACGCGGACGTGCTGGTGAATTTTGCACTTGGGGGCGGCAAGGGGATTAAAAAGGGAGATACTGTCCTTGTTCATGCCACAGAATCCACCCGCCTCCTATATATAGAAGTTCTAAAAGCTGTTTGGAAAAAGGGCGGAAATGTCATCCAGCGATACGGATTAGATGATGCTCCTGACTTTAAGCCAACAAGAACATTTTATGAACTTGCGTCGAATGAACAGCTTGCATTTTTTCCAAAAAAACTCGCGAAGGGCCAAATAGAAACCATTGACCACTCTTTGATGCTGTATGCAAAGACTGATATGCACGCCCTCAAAGGAATTGATACAAAGAAGATGCATCAGAGAAACGAAGCGTGGAAGCTCGATCAGAAATGGTTTTTTGAAAAAGAGCGAGCTAAAAAGCTGACGTGGAGCGTTGCAAATTATGCGACAGAAGCCATGGCCAAAGAAGCCGGCATGTCTCTCAAGGAATACTGGCAGCAAATAATCAATGCGTGCTTTCTCGATAAAGAAAATCCAATCAAGGAGTGGAGAAAGATCGAAGCAACACTCGCAAGGACTGTGAAGAAGTTGAACGATCTTGAGATAGAGAAAGTGCATGTGGTCGCTCCGGACATTGACCTTTGGGTACAAATCGGAGAGAAACGAGGCTGGAAATCCGGTGGAGGTGCGAATATTCCTTCTTTTGAAGTCTTTACATCGCCTGATTGGCGAGGGACTGAGGGATACATCAAGTTCAATCAGCCGCTTTATAGATACGGGAACCTCGTTAAAGGCATAGAGCTTGAATTCCGGAATGGAAAGGTGGTGAGATCCAAGGCCACACACAATGAAGATGTGCTTAAAACTATGATCGCAACTAAAGACGCAGACAAGCTCGGAGAGTTTTCTCTTACTGATCGACGCCTATCCCGGATCACTCGATTCATGGCCGACACTATGTACGACGAGAATATGGGAGGCCCGAATGGAAACACGCATGTTGCCCTCGGTATGTCATACAAGGATTGCTACAAAGGCGATCCCTCTAAGGTAAAATCGGCAGAATGGAAGAGACTTGGGTATAATGATTCATCGGTCCATACGGATATGTTCTCAACTTCGCCTCGAACTGTTACCGCATATCTAAAGAACGGAAAGACCAAAGTGATCTACAAGAACGGACAATTCACACTCTAATGAACTCACAAGAGATCAGATCAAGATTCCTAAAATTCTTCGCCGATCGGGGGCATGCGGTCATCCCTAGTGCTTCGCTAGTGCCCGAGAACGATCCGTCGGTCCTCTTCACTACCGCAGGCATGCAGCCATTGGTACCGTACCTTTTAGGTAAACCTCATCCGGCCGGCAAAAGAATAGTCAATGTGCAGAAATGCGTTCGCACCGGAGACCTCGAAGACATAGGGGACAACAGGCACTTTTCTTTTTTCCAAATGATGGGGAACTGGTCGTTGGGCGATTATTTTAAGATCGAAGCTATTCTCTGGAGCTATGAATTTTTGACCTCAAAAGAAGAAGGGTTGGGCCTTGATCCATCACGGCTCTACGTCACAGTATTTGAGGGTGATGACAACGCTCCCTTTGATGAAGAATCCAAAAAGATCTGGCTTAGCCTGGGTATGCCTGGGCATCGCATCTATCCATTAGGAGCCGAGGATAATTGGTGGAGCCCCGGAGACAACGGCCCCTGCGGTCCGGATACAGAGATGTTCTATGATATGAACGGTACGCTTGGAGATCTGTCAAAAGAAGAATTCACTCAGGCGGTCAAAGACGAGACCGTTGTTGAGATCTGGAACGATGTGTTCATGGAATACGAGAAAAGAGACGGCAAAGTTGTCGGCAAGCTCGCCAAGCAGAATGTGGACACCGGGGCCGGCCTCGAGCGCATGACGGCGGTGATGCAGGGCAAACAGACCGCCTATGATACAGATCTGTTCGAGCATATTTTTAAAGAACTTCGTTCTCAAATAACCGAGAAAAAAGAATTGTCCGAAGAGCAGAGGATCACGTCCGAGAGAATAGTAGCTGATCATTTGCGCACAGCCACGTTCATGATCGCGGATGGGGTTTTGCCGTCGAATACAGATCGAGGATATGTATTGCGCAGACTTTTACGCAGGGCGGTAGTGAACGCCGACAAGCTTGGGATCATGAATCAAGAATTAGGGTATATCTGCACTCAAGGAGTAGTGAATTCCTATGTGGAGGCTTACCCGGAGCTCGAAGAAAAGCGAACCCTTATACACGCCACCGTACTCCAGGAAGAGAATAAGTTTAGAGAAACTTTGAAGGATGGCCTCAAACAGTTCGAGAAGGGCGTCGATGCCTTCACTCTCTTCACCTCCTACGGCTTTCCGTTCGAGCTCACCAAAGAATTAGCAGAAGAGAAGGGGATCGAGATAGACGAGGCAGCTTTCCGGGAGAAATTCAAGGCTCACCAAGACCTTTCGCGATCGGGGGCGGAACAGAAATTCAAGGGCGGACTCGCAGATACCTCGGAAATGTCCGTGAAGTATCACACGGCGACCCATCTCCTTCATCAGGCTCTTCGAGAAGTGCTTGGCGGCGAAGTGTCTCAAAAAGGTTCGAACATCACTCCCGAGCGTTTGCGCTTTGACTTTGCCTTCTCCCGCAAAATGACCGACGAGGAAAAGCAGAAGGTGGAAGACATTGTGAATAGGAACATCGAAGCCAAGCTTCCCGTTCAGAACGTTGTCTTGAACAAAGAAGAAGCGACCGCCTCCGGCGCCTTGCACTTCTTCGATCAAAAATATCCGGACCAAGTATCGGTGTACTTCATCGGAGATTCACTCGATACCGCTATCTCCAAAGAATTTTGTGGAGGGCCGCATGTTTCTAATACGTCGGAGCTCGGAAAATTTACAATTCAAAAAGAAGAAGCGGTCTCTCAGGGCGTGCGAAGAATAAAAGCGATATTGAGCTAAAAAGAAATCGAGGTACAATAAGAGAATGAAGTTTTGGCCATCGAACGATCTTTCAAATCTTAATCTCATCATCGACATCTCAGCCGGTTCGATCGGCGTCGCCTTGATAAAAATATCCAAGGATAAGGTGCCGCACATGCTCGCGAGCATCCGCCCTACTTTTCATATGCAGAAAGGCGCAAGCCTCGCCGAACGCGAGAACGCCATGATCAGGAGCCTCGAGGACGCCTTGGCCCGCCTCCATCAAAACGTCGTCGGATCATTGCCCGAGAAGGGAACCCGATCCGAGGTTTCCAAGGTGGTGATCGCCCTCTCTTCTCCATGGCTCATCTCAAAGACTTTTCTTAAGAACATTACCAAGGACGCCCCATTCCTTTTGGATGAAAGCATCGGGAACGAAGCTCTAAAGGAAGAAGAGGCGCGGTTCAAGAAGGAGCTCGATGCAGAATATGTCGAAGAAACCGAGGTCTTTGAATCAAAGATCACCGGGCTTTTTTTGAACGGCTATGAGACCCGCTTTCCCATAAAAAAGCGCACCGCTTCGGCGGACCTGCGCCTCATCATGAGCGCCACCAAGTCGAGCCTGGTCAAGCGGATAGAAGGGGAGATCATCAAATTCTTCTTTGTTAACGAAGGTGTGGCCATAGAGAGCTTTATGGGGGCTTATTTCCGGGTCTTTACGCATGCGTTCAATGATCTCCACTCCGCGCTGTTTGTCAGCATGACAAGCGAGATAACGGATCTCCTTTTTCTTAAGAAAGGCCAGTCGATCAGCACCACCTCGCTCCAATTCGGCACCGGAACCATCCTCGAGCGCATCGAGGCGGAGATGAGGATGCCGTATGAACTGGCTCACTCGTACCTCGCTCTATACTCTGAAAGCTTCCTCGTCGATGAGATCCGCGACGATATATCCCGGATCGTCGATGATGCCGCTGCGAGTCTGGCGGCGATGTGGCAACGCTCAAAGAGCGTGGCGGACGGAGATGCCGATCATCCGTATCGAGTATATGTCGTCGGCGCATATGGATTTGAAGGCGTAGCCAAAAAAATCCTCGAAGACGTTCTCCCCGGCCACGACGTCATCATCGTCGGCAAGGATAATTCGTTCACTGAAAAAATAATTTCCCTCGAATCGAATGTAAGGAGCGACGAAAAGCTGACGATCCTTTCTGCGCACGCGGTCATCGCATCATGATGATATTCGCTCATCCACATTGCGTCGCGACTTGTATGGGTTACAATTAATACATCATGGCCAAAGAAATGCAAGACATCATTCCCGGAGGAAAACCAGAACGCCGTTCTATCAGAAATATTCCTATTCCGGCAAAGCGCCGACGAACCGATTTTATTGACGCGACCCAAACTCCGGAACGCGCTCCGGAATCGTACGTCGAGCCGGCGCAGCCGATCCGCGAGCCGGAACCTGTGTATCAGCATAGGCGAGCCTCGGACGAAGAGGCTGTATTTTTGCATCGACGGGCTTCCGACGTTGATCTCGAGCCGATCCAAAACAGGCGGGCAACTGACGGAGTATCCGAACGGCGCACTGAGCCGGAAATTAGTACGGGGAGGCGAGCCACGGATATCCCTTCTTCTCCGCGCAGGATCACCTTCCTCGGGGATAGGGATCTCCTCGGATATTTTAGAGGCTCTACAGGCGGATCCAAAAAGAAATTTATTTTTGGAAGCGTCGCTCTGATCGCTCTTGTCCTTCTCGGACTTTCGTTCTTCAGCGGAGGGACGCTTGTATATACTCCTCGCTCGGCTGACATTTCCTTTAATAAAGACACCTACATCGCCTATAAGGACGGCGGACAGGACAAGCTCGGTTTTAGCGTTATCAAACTCTCCGGAGACAGGGGAGTGGAAGCTCCGGCGTCCGGACAAGAGAATGTCTCCACAAAAGCGAGCGGCAAGATCGTCGTCTACAACAATTCGGGAGCCGCTCCGCAAAAGCTCATACGAAATACCCGCTTTGAAAGCCCGGAAGGCAAGGTGTACCGCATCCTTTCTGATATAAGCGTCCCGGGGAAGACCGGTACCGCTCCCGGATCCCTTGAGGTCACTGTCTACGCCGACCAGCCCGGCGACACCTACAACATCGGCCTCACCGACTTCACCTTGCCCGGATTGAAGGGGGACCCGAAGTTCACGACCGTCTATGCCCGCTCGAAGACCGCGATGACCGGAGGATTTGTCGGACTTACCAAGAAAGTGAGCGAAGCGGACCTGTCAAAGGCGCGCACAACCCTTGAAGCCTCTCTTAAAGATCAATTGCTGAACGAAGCCAAGGCTCAAGTGCCAGCGGACTTCATCCTGTATCCGAACCTCGTACAGATCACCTATGCAGATACTCCGCAAACCGCCCCGACTGATACGGGAGTGACAGTGAACGAACACGCAGACTTTTACGGCGTGATGTTCAAGCGGGCCGAACTGGCTTCGTACCTCGGGGCCAAGAAGGCGACGACCATCCCGACCCCTCTTGATATTCCGGATATCGCAAGCCTCGACGCCTCGTTCGTAGGCAAGGACGGCACTGCGGATCTTTTGAAGGCCGAAGAATTGAGCTTTGAGGTCACAGGTTCGGTCAAAGCGATCTCTCGTATCTCTGAATCCGATCTTCAGAAGGACCTCGCGGGAAAATCTAAAACAGAAGTGAATGATGTGCTAGGAAAATATCCGGGCGTCCTCTCCGCCGTCGCCTCGGTTCGCCCTTTCTGGAAAACCTCGTTCCCGGCGGATCCCTCGAAGATTCAGGTGACTCAGGCAGCATTGAAATAAGCCTGTCCCTCGGGTATACTTTACTTCTTAATGCAGGATACCAAAGAACTTGAACGCACCGGGGTTGTGATGGAGGCTTTGCCCAACATCATGTTCAAAGTGAAGATCGACGGCGAAGAAGGAGAACTCCTCTCATATCTCTCAGGCAAAATGCGCCTTCATAGGATCAGAGTTCTCGTGGGGGATAAAGTACTCCTTGTCCTTGAGCCATACGGAGGAAAAGCGCGTATTATTAAGCGTCTCTAGGCCCTTTTCGAGGCCTTCTTCAGGCGCCATTTGACAAAAAACCGAGACAAGTCTAAAATACCTATTCACCATGAAAGTCAAAGCATCGGTCAAAAAGATGTGCGCCAAGTGCCAAATTGTGAGGCGCAAGGGCTACGTCTACGTGATCTGCAAGGCTAACGCGCGACATAAGCAACGACAAGGCTAAATGAGAATCCTCGGTATTACCATTCCAGACGAAAAGCGTATAGATATCGGCCTCACAGTCCTTTTTGGAATCGGCCGTTCGCGTGCAGCCTCGATCCTCAAAGAAGCAGGCGTCCCAAGGGAGAAAACCCCAAAGGATATTGAGCTTGCTGATGAGAACAAGATCCGCGGCATCGTCGAAGCCCTTACCCTTGAAGGAGACCTGAAGCGCGAGATCGCTTCGAATGTGAAGCGTCTCAAGGATATCAAGGCATATAGAGGGGTCCGCCACATGCGCGGACTTCCTGTGCGCGGACAGCGAACCAAGACCAACTCCCGAACCCGCCGAGGCAACCAGCGCAAGACCATGGGTACCGGACGTAAGATCGCAGAGAAGAAATAATATTTAATATGGGAAAGAAAAAGATCATAGACGAAGGAAGCAAGGCGCCTGAAACTGCGGAAGTAGTAAAAGCGGTAGAAGCTCCAAAGCTCGGCAAAAAGCGATTTGAATCCGGTATTTTGTATGTCCAATCGACCTACAACAACACCAAGCTCGTGTTGACCGACCCGAAAGGCAATACCCTCGCCTGGTCGACCTCCGGAGCCATCGGCTTCAAAGGGGCAAAGAAGGGAACCCCGTTCGCAGCGGCGAAGATCGGAGAGAAGATAGCCGAGAAGGCGGCCGCGTTCGGCATCAAGGAGGTCAGGGTGGTGGTTAAAGGAGTCGGATCAGGCCGCGAATCGGCTATCCGAGGCTTCATATCCAAAGGCATCAACCTTACCACCATCACCGATGCGACTCCCGTGCCTCATAACGGACCGAAAGCCCCTCGGCCTCGACGAGCATAGTTCGAATATCTCACCCTATATACAATGAAAATCGGACCAAAATACAAAATAGCTCGCAGACTCGGAGCCCCAATATTCGAGAAGACCCAAGGCCAGAAATACGCCCTTTCTCTTGCCCGCAAGGAAAAGAACATGAAGGGCCGCAATAAGCCAAAATCCGAGTTCGGCAAGCAGCTCCTCGAAAAGCAAAAGGCTCGCTTCAGCTACGGCATCACAGAAAAGCAATTCTCCAAATATGCCAAAGGTGCATTGAACGGCGCAGATCCTATGCAGAAGCTCTTCCGATCCCTTGAACTCCGCCTCGACAACGTTCTCTATCGCTCGGGTCTTGCGAAGACTCGCGCAGCCGGCAGACAGATCGCCGCTCACGGCCATGCGACCCTCAACGGCCGCCGAGTCACCGTCCCTTCGATCGAGGTCAAAGAAGGGGATGTGATCGGCATTCGAGGTGGAAGCTCAGCAAGCCCCCTCTTTGGCGATGTGGAAGAGCGCATGAATACGCTCGCGGCTCCGGCTTGGGTCTCTGTTGACCCGAAGAAACGGGAGGCCAAGGTCGGGGGAGTGCCTGTGTATGCGCCGGGAGAGCAAGTGTTCGAATTGGGAGCAGTGCTCGAGTTCTATTCGAGATAGCACGGCATATAATTGCAAAGAAAGCAAAAATAACGTATAATTTAACGACTAATTTTTTTATAACAACAATGGCTGATTACACAATACTTTTGCCTTCGAAACCAAAGATCATCTCCGAAGCCGGAGTGTCCGGGGTATACGAGATCGAAGGACTGTACCCGGGATACGGATACACCCTCGGCAACTCGCTCCGACGCATTATCCTCTCGTCACTTCCCGGAGTGGCTATTACGTCTGTGAAGATCGAAGGGGTGAGCCACGAATTCTCGGTCATGGACGGAGTTAAGGAAGATGTCATCACTATCCTCTTGAACCTCAAAAAGGTCCGCATGCGCTTTTCGACCGATGAACCTCAGACCCTTACCCTCAAAGTGAAGGGAGACAAGGTCGTTACTGCGGCAGACTTCGATGTTCCCGGACAAGTTGAGATCTTGAACCCCGATCAGATCATCGCTACCGTCACCTCAAAGTCCACCGAGCTCAACATCGAGGTCCGGGCCGAAAAAGGCCTCGGTTTCGTCCCTAAGGAAATGATCGAGAAGAACCGCGTCGACATCGGCACCATCTCTCTCGACGGGATCTTCACCCCTATCCGCCGCGCTTCATACGAAGTCGAGAACATGCGCGTGGGGGATCGAACAGACTTCAATAAATTGAAGATCTCCATCGAAACCGACGGCACCATCTCTCCAAAGGATGCCCTCACCCAGTCGATCGAGATCATGATCAACCAGCTCAAGGCAGTCGTCGGATTCAAGGAAGAGAAGGCCGATGAGCCGGAAGAATCCCATGAAGAAGAAAGCCACAAGGGAGCAAACGGAGCCGAGATCGACCCTGAGATCTTGAAGACCCGCGTAGAATCGCTCGACGTGTCCGCCCGAACCCAGAACGCTCTCTCGAACGCCAACATCCGAACCATCGGAGGCCTCGCCCGCAAGAAGGAGAGAGATCTTCTCGATATCGAAGGGCTCGGAGCCAAGGGCATCCAAGAAATAAAGAAAGCTCTTGGAGAATTTGGCATAACGCTCAAAAACTAGTAAGGTAGAGACCCATGCGCCACCACAACGCCAACAGAAAATTCGGACGCACCAAGGACCAGCGCAAGGCGCTCATGAAGTCTTTGGCCTACTCACTCGTCCTCAAGGGCAAGATCAAGACCACAGAGCCAAAGGCCAAGGAGCTCCGACCGTTCGTCGAGAAGCTCGTTACCTACGGCAAGAAAGGCACCGTGGCTTCTCGCCGAGAGCTTGAATCCAGAGTAGGGAAGATAGCGGCTAAAAAGATCGCCACCGTCCTTGCTCCGGAATATATGGAAAGAAAGGGCGGATACACTCGAATTACAAAGTTGATCCGCCGAGCCTCCGACGGCGCTCCTATGGCCGTCATCGAATTCGTCAAATAACATGGAAAAGAAATACACTTTAGATGCAGCAGGAAAGAAGCCGGGACGACTCGCCACCGAGATCGCCGTTCTCCTCATGGGCAAGAATCGCCCTGACTATCAGAGAAACTTTATCCCTGAGATAGAGGTCAAGGTCGAGAACGCTTCAAAGCTTTCCCTCGATCCGAAGAAGCTCGTGGACAAGAAGTACGCTACCCACTCCGGATATCCGGGAGCATTGAAGCTCCAATCGATGGAGAAGATGGTCGCCTCAAAGGGTGCCAAAGAAGTTCTTCGCAAGGCTATCCTCGGGATGCTCCCAAAGAACAAACTTCGCCCAAAAATGATGAAGAATTTAACTATTAACGACTAATATGGCCGCAGCAAAAACAGGAGACAAATACATCGGAGCAGTCGGCCGTAGAAAGACCTCGACCGCCCGCGTCCGCATCACCCCAGCTTCGAAATTCTCTATCACCATCAATGATCGCGAATTCGAGAACTATTTCCCGACCGCGGAACTTCGCAAAACCGTCAAGTCAGCATTTGATACAGTCGACCTCGATCAGAAATTCTCCGTTACCGTGTTGACCACCGGCGGAGGCGTCTCTTCGCAAGCCGAAGCTGTGCGACACGGCATCGCCCGAGCCCTTATCATCTACGACGCAACTCTTCGCACCACCCTCAAGGTCAAGGGCTATCTCAAACGAGATCCTCGAGCCAAGGAACGCCGTAAGTTCGGATTGAAGAAGGCGAGAAAGGCACCACAGTGGTCCAAACGATAGTCGCTATAAAAAATCGCCGGAAGGCGGTTTTCTGTAGATGTGTTAGGGTTAATAAATGAAAACAAAACTTATTGTGTTCGGGATAGTGGCTGTAATTTTGGGGGGGCTTGGGTATCATGCACAGAACCTAACTCCTACTAAGCAAGCACAGATACCAGAGATTAAACAGGCGCAATCTCAAACATTTGAAATTAAGGAGCTCGGGGTTAAATTTGCTCTGCCGGAAGATATTCAGGATCTTACATATTCGATTAAAACTCTAGGTGGAGGATTGGGCACAGCAGCATTCTTTTCTACAAAAAGTTTAACTCAAATTGGAGGCAAGTACTGTACTTCATCGGAAGGGCCGCTCGGTACGATTAGAGTAGCGGACACAACTAAAACAGCTGGGCATGAGGATGAACTAAGATTAGGACCGCCAGCAAAAACTATTGGTATTACCGGTGTGTACTACACCCATCCACAAGCAACCTGCGCTGATACTCAAGCGAGCATTGACTTAACTACCAAACAAATTGCATCTCTCCAAGAAGCATTAAAAACAACAGGATTAATCTCCAATTAGGTTTAAAAACTGCGAATAAGCGCTCTTGCTTGTAAATTCTATTTCTCGTATTCTATAGACCTATGCAAGACGACCAAGTAGTCGTCTTTTTTACTTGCTTCCAATTTCGAGCGGTTTTTTGGAGATGTGATAGGGTTAATGAATGAGAACAAAAATAGCTTTAATAACTTTCGGAATCCTAGCTGTGTTCTTGGCGGGTTTAAGAATATGGTCTGTAAATCAGTACGTAGATAATAAGCAGATCGTAGCGACTGAAACTTCAGATTGGAAAACGTACACTAACTTAAAGTATGGTGTTGAGTTTAAATATCCAAGTTCGTACAGCTTAGACGAAAGCTCGGGGCTATGTGAAGAAGATAATACAAACATAGAACTTATAGAAAATAAAGTTAGAAAAGGGTTTATTCAAATGGGAATGAGATGCTTAGCCGGGGTCGTTGAACCAAGTCACAAAATAGATATAGCACTCAATAATACCCCAGCCGTAAAATGGAGCTGGAGTGCCCCTGGTCCTGGTGAACCGCATCTTCTATATGAATTAAAAAACAAACCAATAATCATAATTTTATACGCCGAAGATTCTATTTTAGACCAAATTCTCTCTACGTTTAAATTTACAAATACTTCTGATACATCCAGTACTTCGACCACCACGAATTGGAAAACCCAAACCAATAAAGAAGTTGGTTATATGATTTCGTACCCCGCAACTTACCACAATCCATTTTATAGTGGTTCACGACTCGTTAACTATGATGAAATCCTGTACGAAAGAGGTGCCCCAAATGGAGTAGTGATTGACTTTGGAAAAGGAGATTCTGTCTATTATCATGCATCAAATTTTGATCTTACGGATAAAAAACAGCAGAAAGAGTTTCTTGTGTCAATGAATAAAATGACGGCGCAGGACTTAGAAAATGGTGTTACACGAACTGCGATTGAATCTATTTCATTGGGCAGTATTATATATACAAATAAATTTACGCCAGGCACTGAAGGAGACGGATCGGCCGGCGATGCATATTATGCTTTCGCTCCAGATGGTGAGTCTTACTATGAAATTATTGTTTGGGGAGGTGAAAATGATCCAAAAAACGTTTCTGCGATTCTATCGTCATTTCGGCCTATTTAATCCTATTTTGGCTTATAAATTAAATCTTGATTATTGGGCTAAAATCGCTTATTCTATAGCCCTATGCAAGATGAAAATGATGACATCACACTCGACAGCGAAGAGGGGATAGACGACTCGGTGCTCGCCGAAGAGGCTCAGGGAGACACGATCAAAAAGCTCAAGGAAAAGCTGAAAGCGGCGGAAGCCAAGGCAAAAGAGAACCTCGACAACTGGCAGAGAGCCCAGGCTGAGTTCATGAACCTTAGGAAAAGAGACGAGGAAGCCAAGGGTGAGTTCCTAAAATTCGCTAAGGCGGACACAATACGCGAGATCATACCGGTCCTCGACAGCTTGAGTTCCGCAGCTGCGCATGGAGAGAAAACAGTCGAACCAATCTACAATCAATTTCTTCAAATCCTCCGCCAGCACGGGCTCGAAGAGATAGATCCTATGGGCGCGGTCTTTGATCCTAGCCTACACGAAGCCCTGGGGACGATACCTGCGGATAACAAAGAGGACGATCAGAAAGTCCTTGAAGTCCTCCAAAAAGGCTACTTTCTCGGAAGCAAAGTACTCCGCCCGGCAAAGGTCAGAGTAGGAGAATATACGGCTTAAAATAAGGCCGCTTCCGCTTGCGTCGAGGACAAAAACCTTTTATAATAAGGTCCTTATATAACTAACTACCATAACTATGGCAAAGATCATTGGAATCGATTTGGGAACGACGAACTCTGCTGTGGCTGTAATGGAAGTCGGCAGCCCAAAAATAATCGAGAACGCCGAAGGAGCCCGTACCACTCCTTCTATTGTGGCAATTTCAAAAACCGGCGAGAGGCTGGTTGGGTTACTCGCCAAGAGACAGGCGGTCACCAATCCCAAAAACACGGTGTTCGGTATCAAGCGCTTCATGGGCCATCTTTTCTCTGACCCTGCAGTCCAGAAGGACAAAGCAGTCGCTCCGTATGAGATCAAAGCCTCTCCTGACGGTGGAGTGCTCGTGCACCTCGGAGACAAGGACTACAGACCGGAGGAAATATCCGCCATGATCCTCCAGAAGATCAAGGCAGACGTTGAAGCTAAGCTCGGAGAGAAGATCACCGAGGCGGTCATCACCGTGCCCGCATATTTTAATGATGCCCAGCGCAAAGCCACCAAGGACGCGGGGCAGATCGCAGGGTTAGACGTGAAGCGAATCATCAATGAACCGACGGCCGCCGCCCTTGCGTACGGATTTGATAAGAAAAAGAACGAGAAGATCGTTGTCTTCGACTTTGGAGGGGGAACATTCGACATCTCCGTGCTCGAAGTGGGCGATGATGTGGTCGAAGTAAAATCGACCGACGGAGACTCGCACCTCGGAGGCCGGGACATCGACCAAAAGGTCATCCAGTGGATCGCCGAAGAATACAAAAAAGAATCCGGCATCGATGTCCGCACTGACGCCCTCGCCCTCCAGCGCCTCGACGAAGCCGCTGAGAAGGCAAAGATCGAGCTCTCAAGCGCCACAGAGACGGAGATCAACATCCCGTTCATCACCTCGGACGCGTCCGGTCCGAAGCACCTCTTGCTCAAGCTCTCTCGTGCAAAGCTTGAAGAATTGACCCAAGAATTCATCGACCGAGCCATAGCTATCACCAAGAGAGCCGTCGAAGCTTCTCCATTCAAGGTCGAAGACCTGAATGAGATCATTTTGGTCGGAGGACAGACTCGTATGCCGGCCATTTCCGAAGCGGTCAAGAAATTCTTTAATAAGGAGCCTAACAAATCCATCAACCCGGATGAAGTCGTCGCCCTCGGAGCGGCGGTTCAGGGGGGCATCATCAGCGGTGATGTGAAGGACGTGCTCCTCCTCGACGTCATCCCTCTTTCCCTCGGCATAGAGACCATGGGAGGCGTAGCTACCAAGCTCATTGAGCGAAACACCACCATCCCTTCATCCAAATCCCAGGTCTTCTCGACCGCCGCAGATAATCAAACCTCGGTGGAGATCCACATCGTCCAAGGGGAACGGGCAATGGCTGCAGATAACAAATCTCTCGGCAAGTTCATCCTCGACGGCATCCCTCCATCTCCTCGCGGCATGCCGCAGGTCGAAGTGACCTTCGACGTCGACGCGAACGGCATCCTTTCAGTGAAGGCCAAGGATAAAGCCACAGGCAAAGAGCAGTCGATCAGGATCGAAGCTTCATCCGGCCTTTCAAAAGAAGACATAGAGAAGATGCAGAAGGATGCAGAGGCAAATGCAAGCGAGGATCAAAAGAAAAAGGATCTCATCGATGCAAAAAACCTGGCCGAACAGCTTGTCTATACAGCAGAGAAAGCCCTCAAAGACAACGCTGCAGCCATCACCGAAGACATAAAGAACAGCGTGCAAGAGAAGATCGATGCTGCCAAGAAAGAAAAGGACTCAGGCACGATCGAAACCATCAAAGCGGCGACCGGAGCGCTTTCAACTGAAATGCAAAAGATCGGCGAAGCTGTGAACGCTTCGACAAGCTCAGCGCAAGCAAGTGGAGCTACTCCAACTGAACCACCACCTAGCACTGACAACGTGAAAGACGCGGAGTTCAAAGAAAACCCTGAAGGAGAAAACAAATAACCGATGGCCAAGGATTACTACCAGACCTTAGGCGTAGACAAGAACGCGAGCGAAGAGGATATCAAAAAGGCCTTCCGAAAAAAGGCCCACGAACATCATCCGGACAAAAAGGGCGGCAACGAAGCTAAATTCAAAGAGGCGAGTGAAGCCTACTCAGTGCTTTCTGATAAGCAAAAGCGCGCCCAATACGACCAATTCGGCTCAACAGGAGGAAATATGGGCGGCGGGGGATTCGGAGGCGGCTTTGACCCGAACGGATTCGGATTTGATTTCTCCGGCTTCCAGAGCGCCAATGGATTTGATACGGGAGACCTCGGAGACATCTTGTCCTCTATTTTTGGAGGCGGGGCCCGCATGCGCAAAGGACGCGATGTTCAAGTCGACCTCGAGATCACATTCGAGGAGTCCGTATTCGGAGCGACCAAAAAGGTCCGCATCAATTCAAAATTGGTTAAACAGGCGGAGGTTGAGATCAAAGTCCCCGCAGGTATAGACTCGGGCCAAATGATCCGCATGAATGAAGGAGGAGAGACGATCCCTGATGGGCGATCGGGCGACCTCTATATCCGTATTCATGTGAAGCCTCATGCGTATCTCCGTAAAGAAGGCTACAACCTGGTGATGGATCTCTCTATCAAGCTCACGGAAGCATTGCTCGGCTCTACACGAAACATTACGACGCTTGATGGAGACATCGAGCTGAAAGTCCCCGCAGGTACGAACACCGGGAATATCCTTCGCGTGAAGAACAAAGGAGTGCCTCGAGGCAAAGACCGTGGAGATCTCTACATCCGGACGACGGTACAGATCCCTGAAAAACTTTCCAAAGACGCGAAGAAACTGGTGGAAGAATTAAAGAAAGAGGGTATATAGATATGTTTGATTTTAATGCTTCAAAGGAGTAGGTTAGGGAAAGACCATTCTTTCATTGAGGCCACATGCATACATACATCGGAGTGACGGGCTTTACCTATGCCGCGCTTGTAGAACGGGTCGCCAGGCGGTTTTTGCTCAATAACCCTCGACGGATACATCTCATGGCGGGCATTCTCGTCTCTGCCAGGACCCTTCGAGGCATAACCAACACATGGCCGCGCAGATACCCCGAACGTGACAGACTGCAGGATGCATTCATGGATCCAGCCAAATCCAGCCGAGGACTGGTTCACCAATTCATCCACTACAACACGGATGCGAAGAAGGAAGACCTGCTGGTTGAGCTCCTCGCGGTATCGCGTCTATGTCGACCTGGTTACCTCGCAGGTTTTCAACTCAACCTGTGCTGGCCGGATGCAGAAACCCTGGGCGAGTTCAAGCACCTAACGAAAGGACAATATGAGATCATCCTTCAGCTGGGTAAAAGGGCAGTATGCGTCGCGGAGACCCCTGAAGCCTTGCACCGCGGATCAGATGAGATTGTGGAGGAATTGCGACGGTACCAAGGCGTTGTAAACCACATCCTTCTCGACCTGAGCGGAGGATACGGCCGACTATTTGAACCGACCTGGATGCAAGGCCTTGTCTGCGCGATCGATCAAGCAGATCTTGGTTTCGGTATCGGCATCGCCGGAGGGCTCAGCAAAGAGACGCTCTACTCCATTGATCCGCTTCTTGAGGAATTCCCCAAGATCTCGATTGACGCCGAAGGAAGGCTCATGGATGACGCGGACGGACTCTCCGAAACGAAAGTGATCGACTACGTTGACTTCGCCCTTCGCCAATACAATTCACTGGCTCCAAGCATCTGACTTGGGGCTTTTTTATTACAATGAAAATGCTTTATAATGAGTTCATGAACAAACTTGTTTCCGCGATCCTTTCGCTCTACATCGGATCTTTTTTATTTACGGTTCTTCCTCTCACCAAAGTCTTGACCGGAGCGGCTAAAGGCATGCCTGCTGTGTGGAGTCATCTTGGTGTGTTTGTTCTTTTTTGCGTCCCTGTGTGGTTTGTGATGAATCGGATCGTCCAAGTGAATCCGGGC
This sequence comes from Parcubacteria group bacterium, assembly GCA_028286565.1. Taxonomy (GTDB): domain Bacteria; phylum Patescibacteriota; class Minisyncoccia; order Phycocordibacterales; family Zambryskibacteraceae; genus JAIFWN01. The sequence continues at coordinate 113,888 of JAQBRH010000002.1, read as the reverse complement.
AGGGGAATGTGGGGAATGATGAAGACCGTACTCCTAAGCCTAGGCTGTGCAGGGATCATCCTTTCGATCTTGTATCACATCATCCCGATCAAGTCGCTTTACGATCTCCCTCCGTTCATCGATCGATTTTTTGTGCCGGACCTTGCTTACGCGCTTTGGCTCATCGCCCCGCTGGTAGTTTTGTTTTTCTAAACGGTCTATACTTAGACAAATGCACTTTGGAGAACATTTGACCATCGACGGATATGGCGGAGAGGAAATTCTTCTTAATGACAAGAAGATTGTAGAGCGAATTTTTTCTGAACTTCCCGAACTCCTGGGCATGCATACTATCTGCGATCCTGTGGTCGTATTCGCCCCGGCAAACGATATAAAAGACCCCGGAGGATGGAGCGGCTTTGTGATGATCGCCGAAAGCCACATCAGCGTCCACACCTTCCCGGCCCGGGGCTTCGTCTCGATCGATGTCTACACCTGCCAGAACGGCCTCGACATTGAAAAAATCAAAGATTACTTTAAGGAAGCTTTTAATTTAAAGGAAGAGGAAGTAAACTTTATTAAACGAGGATTGCGATATCCTCAAAATAATATTTATGGATAGAAAATCTAAAGTTTTGCTCACAAGTCTTCTCATCCTTCTAATAATGTCGGTTATCACTACATACTATAAATTTGTTATTAAAAAGGATCTTAAAATAACAAGCTCGGAGTAAGCGCAATGATATTCCAAGAATTATTGGGAGTAACCGCAGGAGTAATCTCTTTTTTCGCTTTCTGTGCTTATTATATTTCTATCATCAGAGGTAGAACCAAGCCAGACCAAGCCACTTGGATGATACTTACTATCGTTAGCTTCCTAATACTTGTTAGCTACTACTCGTTAGGAGCAAGAGATACCCTGTGGCTACCTGCAAGCTATACGATTGGACAGTTGATCACATTTATTTTGTCTCTAAAGTATGGAAACAATAAATGGTCTACATTTGATAAGATTTGTTTAGCTTTAACATTGGCCAGCTTACTTGTTTGGGTAGGAACAAAAAGCGCACTTTATATTCTTTTGATTAATATTTTTATCGATTTTATGGGAATGCTGCCCACAGTGAGGAAGAGCCTTTTGGAACCCTACAGTGAGGCAAGATTTCCATGGTTGCTTACCTCAAGTGCATGCTTACTAAATGTTTTTGCTATTAGAGTTTGGAGCTTTGATATGTGGATTTACCCTATATATATGCTGATTATAAACGGCTTGGTTACCATTTTAATTATGCGTCTACCAATTTCATCAAAAAAATTTTAGAATTAAACAAGCTTAGAGTGATCTAGCCCCATTCTATCAAAGTAAGTATCATCGAATTTATTGTAGTCACAAAGTAGCTCCTCTCCAGGTTCAATATCACGTGCTGCTATATCTTCATTAGGAGTTGAATGGATATTTCGCTTTAATCCATCGCTCGAATGATTAATAAAACGGTAGTCATCAGCACACAAAACATATTTTTGAGTATCTTTATCAAAATACGCATACCATAAAAATTGAGCTTTGGCATGCTCGGACATATTGTCTACATCTTCCTGGGAATAAGATGAGTCAAACCAAGCAGTATATTTCCAGGTGGGAGTCCCTTTGGGGATAAATTGGTCAGCAAATAAACCTATGCCGTGTACAGGGCTTATCTCTCGTTTTGCTTTTATAAGAATCATTCGTTGTAGTATACTATAATTAATTGGAAAAATAATTTTATCCTATTTATTAATTAATGACCACCGCAATTTCATTTTGTAATTTTGAGGGCGCGCAGTGGCTATTGTTTGGGCCAAATGTTGCTCCTCTGGTTTACTACTCGCATCTTCCTGTAGTAATTATTTCTTTATTATTAGGGTTTTTTGTTCTCCACAAAAATCGGAAAAGTCTTCCTAATCAAGTTCTTTTTTATACCATCGTCGCTTTCGCTATCTGGGTTATATGCGACTCTATTTATTGGGCAAGCAACCGCAGCGATGTCATTATGTTTGTCTGGGCTATCGATGTCCTTGTTGAACCTTTGGTATACATTGGTGCCCTGTATCTCTTATATACACTTGTTGGAAAGAGAGATATGAGATTTAGCGAAAAGATCTCTTTAGGAATTCTCTACCTACCTGTAATTCTACTACTTCCGACTCCTCTAGTTCTTTCTGGATTTAATATAACTACATGTTTAGCAAATGAAGGCCCAGTAGCTTTGTATTATTCATATTTTATTGAAATTGTTGTTACAATTCTCGCATTACAATTTTGTGTGAAAAATTTTCTTAGAACTCGTGACAAAGCTCTACGCGAGGAAATTCTTTATTTAGGGGCAGGCACCATGTTTCTTTTGCTGGCCTTCTCATGGGGAAATATCATAGGAAGCTTTACTGAAAATTGGCAATTAGGACAATATGGATTGTTTGGAATGCCGATATTTCTTGGGTTGTTAGTATATTCAATGGTTAAGTTTCGCATTTTTAACATTAAAATAATTGGGAGCACGGCTCTGGTGCTTGCTTTATGGGTATTAACTGCAGCCCTTTTGAGCATTCAGGACCCTGATACCATTCACGCAGTTGTGGGCGGAACGTTAATCCTTACAACCTTATTTGGGTGGATACTTATTAATTCAGTCAGGCAGGAAGTGGTTCAGAGGGAAATAATTGAAACGCAGAAAGAAGCGCTACAAAAATCAAACGAAGGCCAGGAGAACCTCATCCACATAATGAACCACCAGGTGAAGGGGTACCTCTCAAAATCAAGGAACATCTTCGCCGAGCTCCAAACCGACGACTACGGGCACATGCCCGATGAAGTGAAGCCTATGATCAAAGAAGGACTGACGTCGCTCACCGAAGCCGTCGGATTCGTCCAGGAAGTGCTGAACGGCTCATCCGCCGCAAGCGGGATGATGGTCTATGCGGAGAATGCATATGATTTTGGTGAACTGGTCAAAGAAGTGGCGGACAGCCAGAAGTCGAACGCCGAAGAAAGGGAACTGACATTTGATCTTGAACTGGTGCCCGGAGAATATCATTCGATAGGGGACAATGTGCAGCTCCGCGAGGCTATCAAGAACCTCATAGACAACTCGATCCACTACACGCTGAAAGGCGGGCTCAAGGTGAAGCTTGAAAGCAAAGATGAAAAGATGACCCTCTCGGTCCAGGATACGGGCGTGGGAATCTCCGAAGAAGACAAGCCGAAATTGTTTACCAAGGGAGGCCGAGGCAAGGATTCTTTGAAAATAAATATAAACTCGACCGGCTACGGCCTGGCCTTCGTGAAGGCGGTCGTCGAAGCCCACAAGGGCCGAGTCTGGGTCGAATCCGAAGGTTCGGGCAAAGGCTCCACCTTCTACCTCGAACTTCCGATCCGAAGAAAATAAATAAGAAAAAGAGCGCTGGTCAGGCGCTCTTACATTTTTTATAGACCGATTTGTTTAAACTGCGAAGAGCTGTTTTTCAACAAGCTCTCTGTAGATCTCACACTCACGATAGAGAACCTCGTGACGCCCAGTGGCCACTATCTGGCCTTTGTTCATCACGAAGATCTTGTCCACATCTCGAACTGTCGAAAGGCGGTGGGCGATGATGATCGTGGTGCGGCCCTTGGAGGCGGTGCGAACCGCTTCCTTGATCAGGTGCTCATTTACAGCATCGAGGCTTGAAGTCGCCTCATCGAGGACGAGCACCGCAGGATCCTTTATCAAGGCTCTTGCAATGCCGACCCTTTGGCGCTCTCCACCGGACAGTTCTACTCCGTTCTCGCCGATGCGTGTATCCCAGCCCTTGGTAAGGCGATGACGGAACTGGTCGATCGCAGAGGAACGCGCCAGATCGTCGAGTCGTTCTTCGGTGACATCCTTTGCGCGACCGTTAAGCCCGAAAAGGATATTGTCCCGAAGGGACTTATCGAGAAGCACTACATTCTGCTCAACGAGACCAACCTGCTCGCGAAACCTCTTTAGGTCAACGAGCCTGAGGTCATGTGTGTCGACGAGGATCTGCCCTTCATCGGGGTCATACCCTCGAAGCAAGAGACTGATGATCGTTGACTTGCCAGCACCGGAAGCGCCCACAAATGCGACGCTCTCGCCCTGTTCGATGACGAAGCTGACGCTCCGCAAGGCCGGCCCATGAGAAACCACTTCTTCAAGCTCGGCATCCTTGTCCTTGCGGTCATCTTCGATGTATCGAGTGGTTGGGTATGCGAATACCACATCCCTAAACTCGATCCGCCCCTTCAGCCCTTCCATACGGACGGGGTTTTGAACCACCTTCACCATCGGCTCGATGTCGAGGATGGCAAAGTACTTCTTCATGTTCACCGAGAGATCGATCCACTGTCTCTGCAAACGCCCGATCATCCACAGTTCAGACGTGACCTGATTGGTCCAATAGACAAGGACCACCAAATCTCCAAACGGATGACGCCCACCATAGACCGACTGAATGGCGATCATGAGGACAACGAAGCGCAAGAGATAGGGGAGGACGTACCGCGGCACATTGCGATGGGCATATTCTATCCAGAGATTTTGCGACTCGGTAGAGACCTCCTTCAGCCCTTTTCCGTGTTCAGCTGCCATCCGCCTTTCTTGCGAATTTACTTGAATGAGACTGGTATTGCGCAGGATCTCGGAGAAGTGCTTGTTGGAACGGTGATTCTTGTCGTTCACCTTCTTTACCTTGGGCCACACTTTCTGTTGCTCGCGAAAGGAGATCACGCCGTAGGCAATAACTCCGCCTAGGATAATGGATCCGGCGAAATGCTGAACCCAAAAGATGGCGGCAGTTACCACTATCAGCCGTGCCATGAGAGGTAGGGCCACAAAAAGAGTAAGCCACACCAGTTCGCGTACAGCGTTCTGTCCTTGGCTCACCACACTCTGCGTAAGGCCTGAGTGCTGGCTCTTGTGCTGCCCGATCGACAGAGTGAGGATCTTCTTGATCGTAAGATCGGTAAGATGGGTGTTGACCTGCCAGGCGACATGCTTGAACTCGTAGACGTCTTTGCTGACCATCACGATGAGCTCAGTAAGCCACGAAGCGAGCATGAGAGCGCCGAGCACGAGCAGATCATTGAACGGCTTGTGCGACTGAAGACCGTTGACCAGTTTACCCAAAAGAAATGGGGATGCGAGGCCGAGGAATTCAGCCACAGCGAGGAAAAGAAGAATGACGACCAGGTGCCTCTTGAAAGGGGCAAACAGAGTCGCAATCCTTTTGAGCGTTGCTCGAAATTCTTTCACACCGATCTCCTGTGATACTGGGTTAATGAGAATGAGCTTCTGCCTTGTATCATATCACTTTTAGGGCACAAAGTCAAGGATGACAGGATAGCATTTACAGCTTCAAATAAGGCCGTTTTCTTGATACAGTGATGAGTATGAAAAAGATCCTAGTTTCCGGGGTAAAACCGACCGGGCGGCCGCACATCGGCAACTATTTCGGCGCGATGAAGCAGTTCGCCGATCTCCAGGAAGATTACGAGTCCAGAATCTTTGTGGCCAATCTCCACGCCCTCACCACCATCCAGAACAAGCAGGAGATGGAACAAAACTCGTTCGACGTCGTCCTCGACTACCTGGCGATAGGACTTGACCCGGAGAAGACTACGCTCTACCTCCAGTCGGATGTCCCGCACCTCGCCGAACTCGCATGGATATTCGAATGCCTCACTACCATGCCGTACCTGATGCGGGCGCACGCCTTCAAGGACGCCGAAGCCAAGAATAAAGAGATCAACGTCGGGGTTTTCAATTATCCGCTCCTTATGGCTGCGGACATCGTCGCTCCCGACGCGGATGTCGTACCCGTCGGACAAGACCAGAAACAGCATGTCGAATTCGCCCGCGACACCGTCGAGAAGTTCAACCGGATCTTTGGAGAAACCTTTAAAATGCCCGAGGCGCTTATCCTCGAGTCTGTGGCCGCTACTCCAGGCACCGACGGACAGAAGATGAGCAAGAGCTACAACAACACCATTCCTTTGTTTGCCTCGGACGAAGAGATAGATAAAGCGGTGATGTCGATCGTCACGGACTCTGCCGCCGGAGTACCTGAGAATGTCTATGCGATCCACGCCTTGATCAAAGACAAAGCCGACCTCGATGCGCTCTACGAAGAAAAGAAAGGCAAGTATAAGGATCTCAAAGAAGCCCTGGCTGAAGACCTCAAAGCCTTTATCGGTCCGATGCGAGAGAGGAGAAAGGAATGGGAAGGGAAGCCGGACGAAGTGAAGAAGATCATTACTGAAGGAGGCCTCAAGATGCGAAAGATAATTCACGATAAGATGATCGACGTGCGAAATAAGGTAGGATTGATACATCATGCTTAAAGCAACCCCCACCAAAGAAATTCTACAAAAAGCCGGCGAATCGGTAACTGTGCAAGGTTTCGTCCAGGCTATCCGCGCCCAATCAAAGATCGCCTTCGTCGTTGTCCGCGATACAACAGGGACCATCCAAGGAGTCGTCATGGCCGATAGCCCCGCCTTCGAAACGGCCAAAGGACTTTCTACCGAATCGGTCGTCCGTATGTCAGGTACGGCTAAGGCTGAAGCAAATGCTCCCGGCGGAGTCGAGATCCAAGTGGAGAACATCGAAGTGCTTTCTGCTGCTGCGCCGGAACTTCCGATCCCTGTCGTCACCATCAAGGGCGGAGAAGAGACGGAGGCCCCCGTCCGATTTGATCACCGATGGATCGACCTCAGAAAACCTGAGAAGGCGAAGATATTCAAAGTCTGGACCGCCTTCGAGAAAGGCTGGAGAAAATATTGGGACGAAGAAGGATTCACCCAGCTCTATTCTCCGTCGTTCATGAGCACTCCATCCGAAACTGGGGCCGAAGTCTTCGAAGTAAATTATTTTGATAGGAAAGCCTACCTCGCTCAGTCTCCTCAGTTCTACAAACAGATGGGCATCGCCTCGGGATTCGAAAAGGTCTTCATGGTCGGGCCGGTGTTTCGCGCCGAGGAATCGTTCACTACCCGCCACCTTACCGAATTCACCGGCTGGGACTTCGAGATGGCCTACGTCGAGTCTCATCATGATGTGATGGATGCGGAAGAGGGGATGATCATCTCCGGTTTTAAAGCGGTGAACGATGCCTTCCCCGAACTTGGCCTCACCGTTCCCTCACAGCCGTTCCCACGCATTACCATGGTCGAAGCCAAAGCTATTTTAAAAGAGCGAGGGATCGAGAGCGGAGAAGAGCATGACCTCTCGCCTGAAGAAGAGCGAGCTATCAGCGAATACGTGAAGGAGAAACATGATCATGACTTTGTCTTCATCCATGAATACCACAAATCCAAATCAGCGTTCTATCATATGCGCCTCGAAGAAGGCTCGGATCACTCGCGACGCGCGGACCTTTTGTACAAAGGCATCGAAGTGACCACCCTCGCTCAGCGTGAACACAGGATCGACATCCTCGAGAAACAGTCGGCGGAGAAGGGGATGGATCTCGAACCACTCAAGGATTACCTGAACTTCTTTAGATTCGGCGTACCTCCGCACGGTGGAGCGGGCATCGGCCCGGGCAGATTCATCATGAAGATCCTCGACCTCCCGAACGTCCGAGAAGCTACTTATCTCCCAAGAGATGTAAAACGTCTTAATCCATAAGCTATTTTAGCTATTGACAATAACTATGTAGTGTGCTAGTATATATAAAGATAGCACCGAGGCAACTTTGCCTCATACAATTCAGACACAGGAACCTTCTCATGAAGACCCCTCGCTTCCTCGTCGCCTCCATCTTCGTCTTCAGCATCGCCGCCTGTAGCTCCGATTCACTCGTCGCTCCAGAGCGTGTCTCTCCGAACCAGACGGCTGTCATGACTGTCTCAACCGCCGCCGTCGGCCCCCAGAACTACTGGACCGGCATCCACACGGGTCTGAGTCCAATCGACAGCAGCGACTGGCAACTGAACCTCACGCCGGTCGCGACTGACACGAGAAGCTCCTACAGCTTCATCGCGCCCTCCGGTACCAAGTTTCCGCTCGCCCTCATTCCTTACGGAACGGGGGGCAGTGAGAGCAATGGCACCTCAAAGGCTACCTACTCGTTCGCCACAGACTGGGCACCGATCGACGCCGGCAAGCACCCCGGCATCAGGATCGAGAGCGCTTCCGAGATTCTCCTCACGATCTCTGAATACTCGCGTACCAATCCGAGTTTCGGCTTCCAAAAGGCGACTTTCGAGAGACTCAGCACCACGGCGACATTCGTGAACATCAAGAAGGAGTTCCCGGCGGACAAAAACGTCGGGCACTTCGTCCTCACGCGCCGGATCTACAACATGACGTGCGTCGGCAACGACAGCATCACGTTCGCGAGCAGCATGGGAGTGGTTGAGCAGGCCAGTCGCGCAGACGGCTTCGATGCAGGAGTGGTTCCGCAGAAGGTGTACAGCGTACAGGTCAAGTGTGGCTTGTACGCGGACATCTCGGCGGCACGTAGTGCCAACCCGAATCTGCAGTAGTAAAACTGAATTGGCCGGCGAGGAATAAGCCTCGCCGGCCAGCGGCCCCATGCAACGCATGCGGGTCTTTTTTATTGGAAAAATAGGCCTAAAAAGCTATACTTGTCAGACGTGGATACTCTCAATTACACAGTGAAAACCGGGGTGTTCGAAGGCCCTCTCGACCTTTTGCTCGATCTCGTGGAGAAAAGGAAGCTTTTTGTGAACGACGTTTCGCTCGCCGAAGTAACGGACGACTTTATCAAATATATAGAAGCGCACGACGAGTTCCCGATCGGAGAGAGCGCCGAGTTCATCGTTATAGCCTCGACTCTCATGCTCGTGAAGTCGCGCTCGCTCCTCCCCATGCTTACCCTAACCGAAGAAGAGGAAGCGTCGATCGAGGACCTCGAAAAGCGGCTGGCTCTCTATGCCCGTGCCAAGGAGCTTTCTATAGAAGTAAAAAAGCTGTTCGGCAAACATATTATTTTTGAAAAGTCGCCGAGCAAGAACCGGGCCGTGGTCTTTTCTCCGGACTTAAAGACGAACCTCTCCGAACTTCACGGTGCACTGAACAGGATCATCGAATCCCTGCCCAAAAAGGAAGTAGTGCCCAAAGCCTTGGTCAAAAAGATGATCAGTCTCGAAGAAACGATCGAGAAGCTCGCCGAACGCGTGTCCAAAGGCATCAAGATAAAGTTCAGCGAGCACTATGGTGCAAAAGGCGAGATGAGCCACGAGAAAAAGGTCTCGATCATCGTCGGCTTCCTCGCTATGCTCGAGCTCGTAAAGCGCGGAGCCATCAAGGTAAGCCAGGAGGGCAGGGGAGAGATCCACATGGAAACCGAATCGCTTGGTGTGCCTAACTATGTATAATAGAACCCCATGAACCTCGAGCACAAAATAGAAGCTACCCTCCTTTTCAAGAACGAACCCGTGACGGTAAGCGAACTTTCAAAGTCTCTGGACGAGTCGCCTGAAAAGATCCGGAGCGCCATTTCGGCCCTCCAAGCTTTCTATACACACCGCGGCATGGTCATCGTCACGGACGGAGAGAAGATCACTCTCGGTACGAACCCCGAGCTTTCGATCCTCATTGAGAAGCTTCAGAAAGAAGAATTCTCGCGCGACCTCGGCCGAGCGGGCCTCGAGACGCTGGCCATCGTCCTCTACAAAGGCCCCGTCTCCCGCCGAGAAATAGACTATATCCGAGGAGTGAACTCCGGCTTTATCGTGCGAAACCTCCTCGTCCGAGGCCTCATAGAGAAGGCAACAGGCGAAACGGGAGAACGAAGCTTTAGCTACAAGCCCACGCTCGAACTTTTTAGATTCCTCGGTGTTCAAAAGAAAGAAGACTTGCCCGAATTCAGCCTCGGATTTGAAAAGCTTGAAGCATTTGCTCGATCAGAAAAGGAAGAAGAGAAAGATCCCGCATGACCATTCACGAACCGCTACTCACCAATAAGACAGAACTGCGCTTTTTCGGCGCGCTTGCGCTCGTCCTGGTGGCTCTCATTATCATCACGGGACTCTCGGGCCATACGGTAGATCGGGGAGGGAACTCAGTGCCGTCGCGAGTAGTGACGAATTATTTTGAAGATCTCGATCTCAAAGCCAAAGCCGCCTATGTGTACGACGCCCGCACCGGGAATGTTCTTTTCGCCAAGAACGCCTCCGCCCGCCTGCCGCTTGCATCCCTTACGAAAGTGATGAGCGCGGTGGTGGCCACGGACCTGGCACCGGGAGACAGCGTCATAGTCGTCACCAAGGAAGCGATCAGCGCGGACGGCGACAGCGGACTCCGAGTCGGAGAGAGATGGAGCCTTAAAAACCTTCTCGACTTCGCCCTTACAAGCTCTTCGAACGACGGGACCAAGGCAGTAGCTCTCGCTCTCGGCGCGATACATAAGACAAATCCGACTCAGTTCGAAGCCGAGCAGGATTTCATCGCGAACATGAACAAGAAAGCGGACGATCTCCATATGAAGAACACGTACTATTTTAATGAGACGGGCCTCGACCTGCCAGCGCAGGCGGGCGAATCAGTGGGCAAAGGAGGAGCCTATGGGAGCGCCGAAGACATGGCCAAACTCCTGACATATATATTAAAGAACCACCCGGAACTTCTCGACGCCACGAGAAACGAGACCGTCCGCCTCCAGAGCCTCGACAACTTTATTCATACCGCCCACAACACCGACACCATCGTGGCCAACATCCCGGGCATCAAGGCTTCAAAGACCGGATTCACCGACCTCGCCGGCGGGAACCTGGTGATCGCTTTTGATCCCGAGCTCGGGAGGCCGATCATCATCTCTGTTCTCGGATCTACGGCCGATGAGCGGTTCACCGATGTCTCCCAGCTTGTCGAGGCGACCTTCAAGACACTCTCGGAAGAAATCCAAAAATAGCTTATACTTTCCCTATGCTGATCGACGTTGTCAAAGTCTTTATTCCACCGGTCATCTCCTTCGTCGTCGGGATCCTCTTTGCCCCTGTGCTCACGAACTATCTCTACAAGCATGAGATGTGGAAGAAAAAGTCCGGCAAGTCCGCAGGCATCGGCGGCGGGGGAACGCCGATCTTCAACGAGCTTCATAAATTGAAGGACACCGGCACTCCGCGAATGGGCGGGATCGTCATCTGGTTCTCCGTCATCGTCACAGTCCTCGGCGCATGGGTCCTCGAGCAGATCTTCCCGGGTTCGGTCACGCTTTCGAAGCTTGATCTTCTTTCAAGGAATCAAACATGGATCCCGCTCTTTACCCTCGCTCTCGGCGCCGTCGTCGGCCTCATCGACGACCTCATGGAGATCAAAGGAAGCGGGGATTATAAAGCCGGCGGACTCTCGCTTGGCAAGCGCCTCCTTATCGTCGCCCTGATCGCCCTGGCCACCGCCGTGTGGTTCTATGTGAAGCTCGGCGTGCATACGGTTGGCCTTCCAACAGGGTGGGGAATATTCGACGCTGGGCCTCTCTTCATCCCGTTCTTCGTCCTTGTCACTCTCGCTATCTACTCCGGAGGAGTGATCGACGGGCTCGACGGACTTTCCGGCGGGATCTTCGCCTCGATGTTCGCAGCCTACGGAGGCATCGCATTCTATCAGCAGCAGATCAACCTCTCGGCGTTTTGCTTTGTGATCGTCGGAGGGATCCTCGCCTTCCTCTGGTACAACATTCCTCCTGCGAGATTCTATATGACAGAAACGGGTTCGATGGGGCTCACCATCACCCTTGCGGTAGTGGCCTTCATGACGGACACCCTCGGGCACGGCTACGGCGTGATCATCCTTCCGATCATTGCCTTTCCGCTTGTCATCACCTCGCTCTCGGTCATCGTCCAAGTGCTTTCAAAAAAGTTCAGGCAGGGTAAAAAGGTTTTATTGGTCGCTCCGCTCCATCACCACTTCGAAGCCCTCGGCTGGCCGGCCTATAAAGTGACCATGCGCTACTGGATCCTTGGCGTGATGTCCGCGCTCCTCGGCATGGTCCTCGCCCTCATCGGCTAATTGACAAATTGGCCTTTTAATGCAGAATTAGTCCAGGTTCTTTTTACTCTCGCCAGGTGCCCCATGCAGACCCAGGAAAACCCGGTCTACCAGTTCTATTCCGTCCTCTGCGGCATGTTCCAGTATGAGAGCTTCACTCCGCACAATGCGGAAATGCTCATGAAGTTCTACGAGGAAGCTGGTGGCAGGGTCACACTGCCGAACGTCACGTCCGAGAACATCGAGCTGTGGTTCCATCAGTTCAAGGATCACTCCGCGCCCGGAAACGATCCGGGAGCCCGCCGGATGCGGGAGATCGTCCTTGCCTGCATTCGTGACCTCAGGCAGATCCGCGGCCGCCCGAGCGTCGACAACCTGATCGTGAAGTGGCAGAGGATCACCGGCCTCTCGCCCGAGTAGCCCCGCTTCAAGGAAGCCGGGGTTTTTATATATCAAAAATCACCGTGCTATAATCCACGTATGAAAAAGTGGAAAGTAGACAAGCCGTATCTTCTCTCCGTCATCATCCTCATGGTCGCGGGGTTTTTTATTTTTAGCTCCGCTTCTTTGGGACTTCTGGCTCGAAGCGGCGCCGAGTATTCCTCCGTGGCTTTCTCTCAAACGGTGCTCGGGCTCTTTCTTGGGTCGCTTGCCATGATCTTTACCTCAAGGCTCGACTACAAGATCTGGAAGAAATACGCCTTTTACCTCATGATCTTGGCCGTTCTGCTGAACGTTCTCGTCCTTATCCCCGGTATCGGCTTCGAACACGGAGGAGCGCGCCGCTGGTTCATCATCGGAGGATTATCCGTCCAGCCGTCAGAGCTTTTGAAGCTCGCGTTCGTTGTTTACTTTGCCGCCTGGGCTTCAGGCATGAAGAATAAGATGCAAACATTTAAATACGGATTCGCACCTCTCTTACTTTTGTTCCTTGTCTGCGGAGGATTGTTGCTGAAGCAGCCGGACACGGATACGTTCATGATGGTGGTGTTCTCCGGCGTAGCCATCTTCCTCGCGGCGGGAGGGAAGTGGAGATACATCCTTTCTCTTGCCGTGGCCGGAGCGCTCGGCCTCGCTCTCCTTGCCTTTACTCGTCCCTACGTCATGCAGCGCATCAACACGTTCATCCATCCGGCGGCGAACGGCCAGGGCTCGTCGTATCAGATCCAGCAATCCCTGATCGCCATAGGCTCGGGTGGCATGTTCGGCAGGGGATTCGGCCAAAGCGTCCAGAAGTTCAATTTCCTCCCGGAACCGATCGGGGACTCGATATTTGCGGTCGAAGCGGAGGAGTTCGGCTTTGTCGGAGCATCCGTTCTTGTCATCCTCTATGTATTGTTCGTCACCAGAGGCTTGAAGATCGCCTCCAGGGTCCCGGACCTCTTCGGTAGACTGACCGTCGTCGGAATTGTTATAATGATCGGAGCCCAAGCTTTCGTGAATATCGGAGCCATGCTGGGCGTCCTTCCTCTCTCGGGCATCACCTTGCCGTTCGTATCGCACGGAGGAACCTCACTTTTCATCACCCTTCTCGAGGTCGGCATCGTGCTTTCCATCTCTAAGACCCAAACCATCAAACGCGCATGAGAATTCTTTTTACCGGAGGAGGCACTGGAGGACATTTCTATCCGATCATCGCCATTGCCAAAGCACTCGGCGAACTCGTAAAGGAGAAGCGGCTTCTCGCGCCCGAGCTCTACTACATGTCTCCGACGCCGTACAACTCGAGCCTCCTCTTCGAGAACAATATCCAATACATCTCAACCTCGGCCGGGAAACTGCGCAGATATTTCTCCGTCCTCAACTTTTTTGACCTCTTCAAGACCGGATGGGGGGTCCTCACGTCGCTCTGGAAGGTCTATAAGCTGTATCCGGACGTAGTCTTCGGCAAGGGAGGATATGCGAGCTTCCCGGTCCTCGTCGCAGCCAAGCTCCTCCGCATCCCCGTCGTCATCCATGAATCGGACACGAGCCCGGGCAAAGTGAACGCCTGGGCCGGAAAGTTCGCCAAAAAGATCGCCGTCTCATATCCGGAAGCGGCGCACTTTTTCCCCGCCGATCGGGTCGCCCACACCGGGAATCCCGTCCGCGAAGACATCGCCGAGCCGATCCAAGAAGGCGCAAGGGAATTCCTCAAGCTTGAGAAGGATATCCCCGTCATCCTCATCCTCGGCGGATCGCAGGGAGCGGAGAGGATCAACGACGTCGTCCTTGAAGACCTGGCCCGCCTTGTCGAGAAGTATGCGATCATCCATCAAGTCGGTCCGAAGAATCTCATCGAAGCCCGATCGACGAGCCAGGCGGTACTCGTCAACTCCACCCACGGCGACCGATACAAGGCCTTTGATTATCTGAACCCTCTGGCTATGCGCATGAGTGCGGGACTTGCTTCGGTGGTCGTCTCTCGAGCCGGCTCGACCATCTTCGAGATAGCTGCCTGGGGCGTGCCTTCGATCATCATTCCCATACCTGAATCCATCAGCCATGACCAGCACGCGAACGCCTTTGCCTATGCGCGAGCCGGAGCTTGCTCGGTCATCGAGGAAAAGAACCTGACCGCGCATATCTTGGCCGGTGAAATTGAAAGGCTGGTGACAAACGACGCCGTCGCAAGCGCCATGCGAGGAGCAGCTCGAGCTTTCTACAAGCCTCACGCCGCCCGCGAAGTGGCGGAAGAAATTTTAAAGATCGCCCTTGATCACGAGATCGGATAATACTTATGAAAGACCTACAGAACGTCATCGTGCGCATGGCTCCTTCGCCGACAGGGAACCTTCATATCGGCACAGCCCGTACGGCTTTATTTAACTATCTTTTCGCGCGCCGTCATGGAGGCAAGTATATTCTGAGATTTGAGGATACGGATAAAACTCGCTCCACGAAAGAATTTGAAAAAAATATCCTGGACGGACTCATGTGGCTTGGCATTGAGAACGATGAAGTGTATCTGTCATCAGAACGTACGGATATCTATGTATCGTATGTGAAGAAAATGCTCGACAACGGTACCGCCTATGTAGCCGAAGCAAGCGAGCTCAATCCTGATAAAAAAGTCATTCGATTTAAGAATCCGAACAAAAAAGTTGTATTCGAGGACCTCATCAGAGGAACTGTGGAGTTCGACACAACCGAACTTGAGGATTTTATCATCGCTCGATCCGTGGATGATCCTTTGTATCACCTGGCGGTTGTCGTCGACGACCACGAAATGAAGATCACGCATGTTATCCGAGGAGAGGACCATATTTCAAATACGCCTCGACAAATTTTGATCCAAGAAGCCATAGGGGCGGAACGGCCGATATATGCCCATCTCCCGCTCATCGTGGATGCGGACCACAAAAAACTTTCAAAAAGGAAACACGGAGCAATGGTGTGGGTGGATACGTACAAGGATGAAGGCTATCTGCCCGGTGCGCTCCTGAATTTTTTTGCCTTTATGGGATGGAACCCCGGCACGGAGAAAGAAATATTTACATTGCCGGAATTGGTCGAAGCGTTCGATATCGACCGTGTCCAAAAAGGCGCGGCGGTCTTTAACATCGAGAAATTAAAATGGTTCAACAAAGAGCATATCAAACTTTTGCCTGAAGATGAGCAGGCGGCCATCCGAGCCAAGGAGATAGGCGAAGAGGAATATATTAAAACGGCGCCGGAACTTGATCTTGAAAAGATCGCCTGGAAAACTTCGACGAAAGTTGAGGCCAGAACAAATTTAGAGAAATCGCTTCCGCTCATCGGCGACAAGGATGCGCTGATGAAATTCGCGGAAGAGGCGGGGAAGGGGAATGTCCTCTGGCCTATCCGCTACGCCCTCTCGGGCAAGGATAAGTCTCCTGACCCGTTTACACTGATCGAGATCCTCGGCGTCGACGAATCAAAAAAGAGGATTGAGAAGGCCATAGATCAACTCCTCTAATATGAAGAAATACGCCGTTCTAGTAATTATGTTCGTGCTCCTTGGCTTCCTCTTTCCTCATGCAGGCCAGGCCGCAGTCGAAGACGAACTCCGCCAGAAGATCCTCGACGCCCAAACCCAGCGGACGGCGCTCCAGGCCGAACAAATAAAGCTCCAGGCCGAACTCGACAAATTGAACTCCCAAGATAAAACCCTCCAAGGGGCGGTGAAGTCACTCGACGCCACCAAGAAAAAGCTCGCCACGGACATCAAGCTCACACAGAACAAGATCACCTCGACCGACCTTAACATCCGGTCGCTCGAGGATTCGATGCTGGAAAAGGAACACCAGATCGATCTTCACCATGAAGCGATCAAGACCGCCCTCAAGCAGCTCTCGGCGTACGACGCGCACAACATCGTCACGGATCTCCTGACGTATCCGATGATCTCTGAGGTGTGGAGCGATCAGGGTTCGCTCGAACAGCTCCAAAATACGCTTTCGGGAGAAATTAACGCCTTAAAGGACGCTCAGGCGGCACTCGATCAGGAAAAAGCCCTCAAAGAAAAGAACAAAGAAGACCTGGTCGGACTGAAAAGCCAGCTCGGCGGACAGAAGCAGGTGGTCGAGCAGACCCAAGCGGCCAAGAATAAGCTCCTCGCGGAAACCAAATCCAAAGAAGCCGCCTATCAAAAGCTCATCGCGGATAACAAAGTACGAGAAGCAAAATTCGAAGCCGATCTCTTCAACTATGAAAATCAACTGAAGGTGGCCCTTGATCCGGCCTCGATCCCCATCGCAGCGAATTCCATCCTCTCCTGGCCGATCTCGAAAGTGAAGATCACCCAGCAGTTCGGGAAAACTTCTTCATCCGGCCGCCTCTACGCATCGGGCACGCACAACGGAGTCGACTTCGGCATGCCGGTCGGCACGGCTGTCATGTCCGTCCGGCAAGGAGTAGTAAAGGGCACAGGCAACACCGACAGCGCTCCCGGATGCTATTCGTACGGACGCTGGATCCTCATCGAACACGACGACGGTCTTTCGACCATCTACGGGCATCTCTCCGCTTCGGTCGTTCAAACAGGCCAGACGATCGCCCGCGGACAGGTCATCGGATATTCGGGCGGACAGCCCGGGGTGAACGGATCCGGATATTCGACCGGCCCTCACCTCCACCTCGGACTCTATGCGACCCAAGCCGTGAAGATCCAAGTGTACACGACCTCGATCGGCTGCAAAGGCACGTCGATCCCCATCGCTCCTCCGAACGGCTACCTCGATCCTCTTGCGTATCTACCCGCACTCTAATACGATTAAAGAATGAAAAAAGAAGAAGGGTTTATCGGCATGATCATCTTGATCATCATCGCTCTCGCACTTTTGAAATATTTTTTAAATTGGTCCGTGTTTGATGCCGCCGCTTCTCCGCAAGGACAGCAAACGGTTTCGTATACTCACCAAGTGATCTACACCGTCTGGCACTACATCTCCGCGCCGGTCATCTTCATCTGGGAGCGGATATTGTGGCCCGTCCTCTCGCTTGTCTGGAGCACCTTCCAAGCTTTCATCTCGTGGGGCCAGCACAACGCCTCCACCCCTTCCTATTAGATTTGCGCCTTGATTGTAGGGGCTGCCTTAGGTAGAATTCGGCCCTAATGCCGAAACCTTTGAAGAAAGTGCTGTTCTTCCTCCTCCTGCCGATCTACGGCAGCGCGTACCTGTTTATGCAATTTACCTACAAATGGTGGGAAAGTTTGCTTGATTAGGAACGTCTATAGACATATGAAGACCACCAAAAACACCATGACACATACCCTTGAAAAGGGGTCCGCCTCGACTGCCGGGATCGCCCTTGGCATCCTCGTATTGTTCGTTATCCTCGGAGGAGCGCTCTATAGATCCGATTACCCCGGAGGATCCCAACCGGCGAACATTATCTCTGGCCTGCCTCAATATTCAACGAACGAGCCTGCAGCCGAACCGAGTGTTGTGTATACCACTGTTGAAGTGCCCACCGGAGAAACCCGGCAAGTCTACCAGCCGGCCACCACCAAAGTCGTGAATCGGGCAGTAAGCCCTTTCCCGGGCGGATCCACATATCATAATTCTGCATACGGATTGACCGTACCCCTTCCGGCCGGCTGGTCCAACGTTCCTTCGGTCGGCGCGGATGTCTACGCCGGAATTCCTGATACGGCCTCCATCCATTTTGCAGGCCCCGGAGGACAGACACTCACGGTGAACGTCTTCACCAAAGAGCAGTGGAACAATATCCGCATCCAAGAAACTCTCGGCCAGACAAATAGCTTCGGCGAGGGCAACTACCTCGGTGAGAACTTCACGTATATCTATTCTGTCCAAGGCAGCGCCTCTGACCTTCAGAACATCTCGAACCGCATTCTCTTCTATTAAATCTACGTTGCTTTTTAAAGCTCGAGTGGTAGGCTTGATTTAGAACGTCCCCGAACCGGAGGTATACCATGACGAACATGAATATGCTCCATGAGTTCGGCTTGTTGCAGGAAGTATTTCCGTCTCAGGATCCGTCGGCCAAGGACATCATCAACCTCGATGTATTGGTCACTTTCTTATGCGGCTCGAGCCACAGTCACATTCCTTCATCGCGCTGGTGTATCTGCGATTGGAAAGGCAAAGTGGCTACCATCAAGAGGGTTCGGGTAAGCGAAACAAACACCCTCTACTATGCCTCGAGAGGCGGAGTGACCAAGATCCTTCATCTTGACGAGTTCTGTCTCATTCAATAGCTCCGGCTCACCCCAGGGCTTTTTATTTGCTCTGAACAAAGTTGAAGGGTTTGCTACAATACGCGGATGAAATACTGGCTGATCAAATCCGAACCGGATTGCTATTCGATCGACGACCTTAAGAGGGACAAGAAGACCGCCTGGACCGGCGTGAGGAATTATCAGGCTAGGAATTTTATCCGGGAGATGAAGGTGGGAGACCTCATTATCTATTATCATTCGAGTGCGAACCCTCCGAGCGCGGCCGGGGTAGCCAAAGTTGTGAAGGCTCCGTATGCGGAGAAAGAACCGCTGTGGTCCGCCGTCGACGTCGGCTTCGTCGAGAAATTTGAAAATCCACTGACTCTTCCGGTTATTAAAATAAACCCGAAGCTCGACGGCATGATGGTCACCCAGCAGGGGAGTCGTCTCTCCGTTCAGCCCGTATCGAAAGAGCATTTTGAAGTCATACGAAAGCTTGGTATGGTGGTTTCCAGACCCTAACCCCTTCTGTATGCCAGATGAAATGAGTCTCTCGCCGATGCCAGAGCCCGGCTTCTAC
This sequence comes from Parcubacteria group bacterium, assembly GCA_028286565.1. Taxonomy (GTDB): domain Bacteria; phylum Patescibacteriota; class Minisyncoccia; order Phycocordibacterales; family Zambryskibacteraceae; genus JAIFWN01. Next base: position 94,711 of record JAQBRH010000002.1, on the reverse strand, counting down.
TACCACTACAAGCATGACCTTCAGGGCTCCGTGAACAACTATGCCTATGAGGTGCTGGGAGTGGGGATGTACACCGAAACAGCAGAAGGAGAGGCACCGATCTACTACGTGATCTATCGACCTCTTTACATCGAAGCCCGGGTATACAAGCTTGGGAAGCTCTTTGATGTTCGCCCTCTTGATATGTTCATGGGGATGGTAGACAAGGGCGGCTTCAAGTGTCCGCGCTTCCAAAGGATCTTTGATGTTGTCATCCGTGACCTCGAAGAGATCCGCGATCAGATATATCCTCGCTCCTAACGGAGCGTTTTTTCTTTTGGTGAACCTGCGTTCACTCTTGGTGATATACTCTATGAATGAAGCATATTTTGCACGTTGACGGAGATTCTTTTTTCGCCTCCGTTGAAGCGAGCCTCGACCCGTCCCTCAAAGGCAGACCCGTGGTGACAGGGGAGGAGAGGGGGATAGCCACGGCCATGAGCAAGGAAGCGAAGGCCTTGGGAGTATCCCGCGGGATGCCGGTTTTCCAGATCAAGAAAGCTTTCCCCGAGGTCGTCATCGTCCGATCCGATTATCATAACTACGGGATATTCGCCCATAGGATGTACAATATTGTGCGACGTTATACCCCTCTGGTAGAGGAGTACTCCATAGACGAGTGCTTTGCTGACCTAACGGGCCTGGAAGGGCCTATTTTGCCCCAGGTCGAGGCCCTGAAGGCTACCTTGCAATCCGAGCTTGGGATGACTTTTTCCTTCGGTGTAGGCCCTACAAAGGTACTCGCGAAAGTGGCCTCAAAGTGGCAAAAACCGGACGGCCTGACCGTGATAGAGCCGCAGGATATCAAGGCCTTTTTGCGCGACCTGCCCATAGGCAAGGTCTGGGGCATCGGGCCCGAGACAACGCGAGATATCCGATCGAGAGGCATAGAGACCGCCCTCCAATTCATCGAACGACCCGAAGAATGGATCAAAGCAAACTTCGCCCGGCCGATCCTCGAGATCTGGCACGAACTCCGAGGCGAGGCGATGCACAAGGTCAATCCGGGTGCGCACAATGAGACGCAATCGAGCATCCAGCAAACGAGAACGTTCACTCCGCCGATCACAGACAAGAAACGCCTCCTCGAAGAACTTTCGAAAAACGTCGAAGGTGCGTGCCAGAAAGCTCGCGCACAAAATGTCAGCGCAAAAAGAATTTATTATTTTATAAAAACGCAGGAATTCAGATATCGGCGCAAAGAAATTGTGCTCGTGAATCCATTGTCGAATCCGAACGATATATTGAAAGAAATAATTCGCACCTTTGACGAGGTGTTCGTGTCCGGGATCCCATATCGAGCGACCGGAGTGACCCTGGCCGGCCTTGTGGACGATGCCCACGTCCAAACCGACCTCTTTGGAGCCTCTACGCGGGTTGACAAGTGGTCAGAGGTCTTTAAGGCCGCAGACAAGGTCGACCGGAGGTATGGTTCGAACACCATAATCCTCGGATCAAGTCTCCAATCGGGAAAATTTAAAAATCTCCGGGGAAGTGGTCAAAATCGAAATCCGAACGCACTCAAGCATTTTAGAAAAAGATTCAACATCCCGTTCATGGGGGAAGTGAGTTGAGAAAGTTTTTATAGACGCGGAGAAGATAGTGAGGGATCAACCAAGACCGGTCCGGAGCTCAAAAAAATCTATGTGTAGAGGGAAGTGGTCTCCCTATACAGTGCTCTAAAGATACATTGTGCGACGTACTTCTATCCTGGGGGAACCACTTCCCCTTAAGGAAAAGCTCGGGTAGGATGGGTTTAGACATTCCCTCTTTCGGTGACGATCATGGGCGAGAAGACGCACGAAAAGATTTCGATGCACCAGCTTACATACTATTGGGTCGATCCTGGAGGATCGCAACATGAGGCGCACCAAAGGACGAATCTGTATGGCTACTTCCCCACTCCGGAAGAAGCCAGGACCCACGCGACGGAGATGAATCTGGGAAAGGAGCTTCTCGACGACGATATACGGCCCTCGTCTCGGCATTTCGGAAATGACAATCCTCGGCGCCCGGCACCATCGTTCCCGATGGGATTCCACATTAAGCGAGTAGTGGGATTTACCCCGGATGACGGGAAGACCTTCGAGCTCCTTAGCGAATCCTCGGACTCGACGTACAGCAGCATGAAAGTTGAGGACGGACATCGGTCGATGTATTATCGAGACCACGCAAAGTGGGCGGCCGCGCAATCATATGACTGATGCGCGGATTTTTATTTATAGTGAGCGTTTTGGACTATTGCTTTACAAAAAGCGTCAAAGGAGTAAAGTCATGGCAGATTTGAACCCTTCACTCGAGTGTGTATATGACAAACACTACCAGTGCGAACCCCGAAGTGGAAGTGGATGGCCCCGCATTGCCTGATCCGGCCGATCTGCCCAGTGCTTTGTACGTATGTGCTGGAAAGTCGGATAAGGGCATCATTGGAAAAGTGCGCACCTACGTGGAGAAGAAATTTCACAAGGTCTTCTCCGAGTGGCATCGCAGCGGTGGCGGTAGCGGCGATCTTTCAGAAGAGATTGCTCAGCTAGATTCATACCGACTGTTCAATGGGGCGCAATTCCAGCTCTACACCGTGCTCGATCACAATACCAACGGATACGCTGAATTCGTATCAGTCCTCTTGCCTCACAAGCATACCGATGAGGTAAGGGAGCTAGTGAAGCATTTGGTCGAGCTTGACTTCGTCACCAGCCACAAGAACTTGCGTGAACGCCCGTACGGTTACAAGTGCCACGATGCGTATCTCAACGAATACTATCGAGAGTCTGGCAAAAAGCCGTTCAGCCGTGACTGACCGCAACCGGAGCACAGCATGAAGCTGCTAACTATCCTTTCGAAAGATCGGGTATTTTTATAAGAAAAAAGCCCGACGCGCACAGAGTGCGTTCGGGCGGCGGCGCTCAAGTGAGCGTCAAGGAAAGGACAGAAGCGTGATGGACGTGAGGGATACCGCTTTGGAGAAAGCGGCTGATGATGCGGCCGAAGGCCTCATCTGATCCGCACTTCATCGTGGCGATGGAGACACCGGGGTGGATAGCATTGATGATCTCCTGAGCCTCCTCGACCTTGCAGCATGCTGCGTACAACATCTTCTCAGGCGGGATCCCAGCACGGGCAAATTGAGAAACAACTTTCTCGAACTCCCGGGGAACGTAGACGACGATCATATCCATGTCGTCGAAGTCGAAGTCGGCTCCGAGGATGCGCTCCATGTCAGCCAGGGTGTGAGATCCATTGATCTCTCCACCGGAGACATAGGCCACGTTTCCGTTCTCCACATCGCCCACCATCCCCTTCAAGATCTGAGTGCCGATAACGGCGCTCGGCTTCCCGAGAAGACCGCGGACCATGGGGGTCGAGATGAACACTGCCGTACGGGGTTGGAAAAACGGTTCTGTCATTTCCTCTTACGAAGTAGGGTTGAAGGTGCTTTGCGTTCTGGATCTATAATAACCCGAAATCCGTTTTTGGTCAATCCAATCAAAAACCCCGCTTGTGGCGGGGCTTTGATGAGATTATTTCCGAGCGATCTCCTTCTCTGTGTATTTTGCCCAACAAGGTGATGAGGACATCCAAGGCTTGGCACCTGACTTGTCGTAGATGTACTTCGCGTAGGCGACGTTACCTTCGATAGTATAGATGTTGTATCCGAGCTTCTTTGAATCCTCGAGGTGGTAGTTCTCGTTGATCTGCATCACTCCGACATCGAACGAGTTCTGTTCTCCTCGGAGGACGGAACCGTCCTTCGCATACTGTCGGTTGTGGGATTCACAAGCGGCGATGTGCGCGAGGATGGGAGTATCTGCAAAGTAATCAGTGACGAAACGTTTAACGTTTTTCGAATCAGTGATCGGCGCGTAGTCTTTGGCTTCTATGCCTTTGGTCGAGGGCTGTTGTATCTCAAGTGCAGTCTCGACCTTGGGACCTACCGTTTGGGTAGGAAGTACCGCGGGGAGAACTGCTGCAGCCGAAGACGAGAGACTGAAGAGAAGACTAAGGGTCGTAAGCTGTAAAATAACTGTAAGATAAACTTTTAACCTTGGGACGCATTGACTGAATCACTCCCCCAAATGAAAAATCAGCCCTGTGCTGATTCCCTAGTAGCTTATCACCTCCGGACCGAAAAGTCAAGCTTTTTGGACGCTCAAATCCCCTATCCGTGGCTATGCAAAGCCATTTTTTTATGAGCTTGGGCTGCGGCATTTTCACCTAAAAACACTATAGCCAAGGAATTGGGTACTTTTCGAATTCTTCGAGCTTCGGCTTGCCGAACACCAAGCGATGGATGGCTTCACATTCCCAAATAGGGCTGTTCAATCCGACATGAGGTTTTGGTTCGGGCGGAAGTCCAACGTATTTCATGATGGCGTCCGAGCCGAGAGCGCTGTATTTCTTCTCGTCCACATGAGGGAGAAGTCCGCGCTTTTGCATGTGGGCCCAAGCGAGAGTGTGCATGTCGACCGTTCGGTGAAAAAGAGGCGAGGTCTTCCCCGCCCTCTCGGCTGCGCTCCGGATGAAGGAGACATCAAAGAGCGGATTCTGTCCTCCGATCGTCGTGTCTCTCCTTTCGTTCACCCAATCAATAAAATTCTGCACCGCATCGGCTTCGGTCTTCCTTTCCTCGGACACAAGCTCTTCTGGAGATAAGCCGTTTATCTCGAGAGCCTTCTCATCTATCTCCGCCCCTTCCCAGATCCGGCATTCCTCAAAGAACCGTTCTTCCGGATCATCAAAATCAAGCGCCGCAATGGATACAAGCGAATGCTTAAGCGGGTCAGTCCCGGTCGTCTCTACATCGAGGAGGATCATGGTTTGCAATTAGCCGCTATAGTATACCCCGCAGACTCGGCCATGGCAGGTGTGGCAAAGAAAACCTTATTTTTCTCGGAGATCGTATTCTTGCAGCCCGGATAGTAATACTTCTTGCCTTTGCTTGAAGCAAAAACCTGACCTCCCGCCTTAAGAACAGAGGGAGCGAGAGAGGTAGCCGCTTTCAGTACCGAAGCTCCGACCGCCGCCGCATTGTCCAAGGCGGGTCCTTGGACTGTGGATAACTCTACAGATGGATCGAATTCGACTTTGAGGCCGGAAGAGCGAGCCGGAGCGGTCAGGCGCCCTACCCCGAACCCAAGAACGGCTATCAGGATAATAAGGAGGGGTACAAAGGCTCGTTTTGCCCAAGAAAAGCGCTCTATATGGCCGTCCTCCGTATACTTGATAATTTCCGGGGCTTCTTGTATACTCATACGGCTAATTATACACATTCATGGCACATAAAAAGTCAGCCGGAACAACTAAAAACGGGCGAGATTCCAATCCAAAATATTTGGGCATTAAGCTCGCGCCCGGCCAGTTCGCAAAGACCGGAGCTATCCTCCTCCGCCAGCGCGGAACCGAGACCCTTCCGGGTAAGAACGTCGGCATAGGCAAGGATCATACCCTCTTTGCTCTTTTGGACGGAGAAGTCACCCTCTCATACAAGCGAAAGATCCATTTCGACAACTCGGTCAAGCTGAAGAAAGTGATGCACGTCGTCCCCAAAGCGGCATAAATAAAATCACCCCGATCGGGGTGATTTTATTTTGTCTTTACGATGAGCGTGAAGTGGGTTTCTTTTTCATTTTCCACCCGGACCCGGATGTTGAATGTCCCGAGTTCCTTGATCGGATCTGTTTCGATGCAGTCTGGGTCGAGTTCGATGCCTTTTTCTTTCATTAAAATTTCGGAGAGCTTTTCCGGAGTGAGAGCGGCGAAGAGGTGGTTCTTTTCGTTCGCTTTGGTGATAACCACCACCTCGGTCCCGGCGAGGGTCTGCATATGAGCGCGGAGCTTGCTCTGGTCCGCTTCTTTATGTTTCTGCTCGCTCTCCTTCAAGGATTTGATCTGCCCGGCCACGGCGCCCGTTGCAGGCGCGGCGAGTTTCTTGGGAATGAGAAAGTTAATGGCGTGCCCGTCCGAGACATTCTTCTCCTCATACCTGCGCCCGAGGCCTTTAATATCCTTTAGAAGTATTACTTTCATGCGAAGAGTATAGCAGATGAGGGTTGTTTGACAAAGCGAATTAAAGATAGCAATATGAAGAAGTTGTTCTTTTCATCTGTTCTACCCATATGGCCAGGCGTGCCTATACTTGCCTAGGAGACACTGTGGACAATCCGATTCTCGCTTTTTATTCCGAACTTCTGCCTTTTCTCAAAAACGAAGAGGAGGATACCCGCATGGCGCGTAAGATCGACGCGCTGTATCAGCAAGTCCCTTCTCCTCCCAGTTTGATGAGCGACAAAACAGACGGGACCTTTGCCGCGAGCGAGACCCACAGCGCTTACTGGGCAAGCGAGGTATCTTCTCAGGACATCTTTGCTGCCTGCCTCGCTGATCTATCGGGTCAGTTGCTGCGCAACGAAGCGGCCCAGGCGGTTCTAGCCAGGTACATGGAATATTTCAACCTCCATGGTGATTCGTGTATCTTTCTACGAATCACTCGGGCCCAAGCTCTCGGAAGCGGAGTTACGAAAATTACGCTTCTGACGACCAGCACAAGATGGCTCGAAGATTTCGAAGGAGAGGCGAAACTCGCCTTCCCAACACTTGGGAGTGTTCATGTTTCCGGCCTGAATAGGATAGAACGAGGGTAAGTGTCGAAAGTCAATCGCGCGACAAACGTCGCGCTTTTTTATTTCTTATTTACCACTTCAATCGCCTTATCGAGCTGAGGGTCGCGCCCGGCCTTAAGGTCCGCTTCGGATCGAGACACAGTCACTTGAGGCACGATGCCTTGTTTAGAAATGGAAAGGCCATTTGGCGTCAGCCATCTGGCGACCGTAACCTTGAGCGACGTGGTAGGAGTGATCTCCACGAGCTCCTGGACCGAACCCTTGCCGAAGGTTTTCTCTCCGACGAGCGTGGCTACGCCTTGTTCGGACAGCGCCCCGGCGAGTATCTCTGCGGCGGAAGCCGAGCCTTGGTCGACGAGAATGGCGAATTTCAAATTATTATTAAAGACATTGTAGCCTTTGGACCTGTAGACCGTCTCATCCTTCCCGTCGCCGAAGCTTTCGCGGACGATCACCTTGCCCGACGGGAGGAACCAGCTCGCCATGTCTATAGCCGCGTCGAGGTAGCCGCCCGGGTTGCCTCGAAGATCAAGGATGAGCTTGGCATCGCCCGATTCGACGAATTGCCTGAGAGCGCCGCGGAAAAGGTTCGGCGAAGTGGCGGAGAAGCTGTAGAGGTCGATCTTGAAGATGCCGTTCCCGAGGTCCTTTGTATCGATCGTCGGGATGTCGATCGTGTCTCGAGTGACTTTGACATCAAAGGCTTCCTTGCGGCCGGGACGGGCAATAGTAAAGGTGACCACGCTTCCCTTCGGTCCGCGGATATAATCGACCGCTTCATCGGTCGAGAGCCCGGCGGTCTGATGATCATCGATCTTCAATACTCGGTCTCGAGGCAAGATGCCGGCCTTTTCTGCGGGGCTCCCCTTGATCGGAGCAATGACAGTCAAGGCTCCGTCCTGTGCCACCACTTCCATGCCCACACCTTCAAAGTTCCCGCGAATATCGGAAGCGAAAAGTTCAGCCTGCTTGGGAGGAAAGAAAACCGTGTACGGATCGCCGAGCGATGAGGTCAGCCCTTCGATCGCTCCCCACACTTTGTCCTCTTGCGTTACAGGCTTCGTCGAAGTGCCCGTCGCCACATACTTGTCGTTCAATGCATTCCAAGCTTTCCAAAAAGGCGCGAAGTCGACTCCGGTCGGCTGGCCGGCAGTCACGTTCATCACCGAACCGACAGGAACAGTGGCCACCGCTCGGGACTTGCCCAGGTTGTATCCGGCTCCGAACAAAATAACCGCCACGAGAGCGATGACAAATTTCTGAGCTCCGGGCTTTTTGAGGTCCATTTCATCCATTATCTCACCGACAAACCCTAATGGTCAACAGAACAAGTGCGTGTATAATATTTGCATGCTAAAGAAAAAATCTTCAAAGGGCGCGACATGGATCGATCTTGAGTCTCCGACAGAAGAAGAAGTGCGCCAAGCGGCCGAAGAAGCGGGAGTCCCCATCGAGACGGCCGAGGACCTCCTCTCCCCCACTTCCAAGCACAAGATCGAATTCGGCGAGAACCACGCCTACCTCGTCCTCCACTTCCCTTCGTTCAAGGAATCACGCGACGGCGATGCGGCCTTCGAAGTTGACTTCCTGATCACCGCTTCGACCATCATCACCGCGCATTACGGGCACGTCGACGTATTCGACAAGATAGAGATCGAGAACGACAGCGAGAGCGAGAAGGAATTGTTCTTCACCATCCTCGGCAAGCTCCTCGAGAACTTTGAGCGCAAGCTGTCATCGATCGACCACTGGGTCCGCGACATCGAGAAGAAAATGTTCTCCGGCAAGGAAAAGGAAGCGATCTTCGCCCTCTCCGAAGCTTCGAGGCACCTCACAGATTTCAAAAAGATCACCGCAGTCTATCCTGATACCTTCGAGTCGCTCAAAAAAGGCGGTGAGAAGATCTTCGGCAAGAAATTCGCCCTGGGTACAAGCGCCCTCAGCGAGCGCTCGAACAAAGCATCGACCAAATTGGCCGTCCTCTCCGAATGGGCGAGCGAGCTCCGGGAAACGAACAGCGCCCTCCTCGGCATCAAGCAAAACGAGACCATGAAGGTCCTCACCGTCCTTACCTTCATCTCCGACGTCATAATCGGCGGAGCCCTTATCTACCTCGCACTCAATGGCCATTAGACTCTATAACACCCTGGGCCTCGAGCTCCAGACCTTCCAGCCCTTGGAAAAGGGCAAGGTGTCCATGTACCACTGCGGCCCGACGGTCTACGACTATGTCCATATCGGGAACCTCCGCTCTTTTTATATGGCCGATCTTCTGCGCCGAATGTTTGAATTCGAAGGATATGAAGTGAAGCAGGTGATGAACATCACTGATGTGGGCATCGGAGGAGACAACGACGAAGGCGAGGACAGGATAATCCGTGGATTGAAGAGAGAAGGCAAAGAGGTGACGCTCGAAAACATGAAGGAGCTCACCGAATTTTATACGGAGAAGTTCATCGGGGATACGGTGAAAATGAACTTTCTCTCTCCGCATGTATTGCCCCGAGCCTCACAGCACATCGAGGATGACATCCGCCTCATACAGGAACTCGAGAGCAAAGGCTTTGCCTACACAACTTCGAATGCCGTCTATTTTGATACTTCGAGAACTCCGAACTACGGCAAGCTCGGAGGCATCGTCCAAGGGGACGGCGCATCACGCATCGGCACGAACGAAGAAAAACGGAACCAGAAAGACTTTGCGCTTTGGAAATTCAATACCTCGCTCGGCTATCCCTCCCCGTGGGGCCAAGGCTTCCCCGGCTGGCACATCGAGTGCTCGGTCATGTCCACAAAATACCTCGGCCAGCCGTTCGATATTCATACGGGAGGCGTCGACCTCGCCCCCATTCATCACAACAACGAGATCGCCCAATCCGAGGCGGCTTGCGGATGCGCGTACGCGAATTATTGGATGCACAATGAGTTCGTGAACGTCGGAGAAGCCAAGATGGCCAAATCCGAAGGCAACTTCATCACCATGCGTTCGATCGAAGAAAAAGGCTTCTCTCCCCTCGCCTATCGATATTTCCTCCTCACAGCGCACTATCGGACGCCGACGAATTTCTCTTGGGAAGCGCTCGAATCCGCGGAGAACGCGTACAAGAGACTGAAGACCCTCATGCAGATGTTCAAAAAGGAATCCGACGGAAAGGAAGGATCGGTGAACAAAGCCTACAAACAAGAATTCCTTGAAGCGATCGAGAATGATTGCAATACTCCCGAAGCTCTGGCTGTCGTCTGGAAACTCGGCAAGTCAGCCGGAGACGGTCTTTCATACCCCGACGCCCATGCCACCCTCCTCGACTTTGACCGAGTGCTCGGATTAAAGCTATCTGAAAATGAATATGAAGTAACGCACGTATCAAGAGCGGTAAATGATCTCCTGCGAGATCGCGAAGCGGCCCGAATGGCCAAGAACTTTTCCAAGGCGGACGAGATCCGGGTCAGGATCGAAGCTCTCGGCTACAACCTCAAAGACACCGAGAACGGCCAGGAACTTGAGAAAATATAGGCCTTTCGTTGTACACAACTTATACCCGAAGATTTCAACTTGGCCCGCATAGAGTCATGGGAGTATCATGTGCCTATGGCATACAAGACGCTCTCCGATATAGACAAGAAAGCTCTCCGAATTCCTCCGCAATCCTTGGAGGCGGAGATGGCGCTCCTCGGCTCCGTCATGCTCCGTCCGGACTCGATCTACGAGATCATGGACATCGTTTCTCCGGCCTCTTTCTATTTTGAAAAGAACCGCGTCGTCTTCGAGACCATGCTCGAACTTTTCGGCAAGCATCAGCCGATCGACTTCCTCTCCATGTCCTCGCGCCTTTCCGAAAAGGAGCTTTTGGAGCGCATCGGAGGCAAGACATTCCTCTCCGAGCTGACCTCGATGGTGCCGTCATCCGCGAACGTCAAGCATTATGCGGAGATCGTCATGAAGAAATACATGATGAGGCAGCTGATCGAAGCTTCCGAGCATCTCTCTCACCTCGGATTCGACGAGGCGGGCGAACTCGAAGAGATCCTCGACCAGGCGGAGAAGAAAGTCTTCGACATCACCCAGCACTTCTCGACCGGCGACCGCTTCAAGGATCTGAAGCCTCTCCTTATGGAGGCGTACGATCGATTCGAAAAGCTCTCATCCGCCGAGCACGAACTTCGCGGAGTCCCGACCGGATTCAAGGCTCTCGACGACATCCTCGGAGGATTCCAGCGCTCCGACCTCATCATCCTTGCCGCGAGACCTTCGGTCGGTAAGACCGCCCTCGCTCTCGACATCGCCCGCAGGACCGCGAGCGAACACCAGACCCCGGTCGGCATCTTCTCTTTGGAAATGTCCGCCGACCAGCTCGTCGACCGTATCGTCGCCGCTCAATCCGGCACCGATGCCTCCATCATCCGAAAAGGAGTCCGCACCCAAGCGGGCACATGGAGGGATGACGTCTTCAAGAGCATCCGAGACGCCCTCGACGACCTTTCTCGCACTCCTATATATATCGATGACCAGGCGGGCAATACCATCCTGAAAATGCGCTCGGCTGCGCGAAAACTGAAGATCGAGAAAGGACTGAAGATGCTCATCGTCGACTACTTGCAGCTCATGGCTCCGACGAACACCAAGCAATCAGACTCCCTCGTTCAGCAAGTGACCGAGATCTCGCGATCATTGAAGCACCTCGCCCGCGAACTCGACATCCCCGTCCTCGCCCTCTCTCAGCTCTCTCGAGAAGTCGAGAAGCGCGGAGGCAAGCCGAAATTGTCGGACCTCCGAGACTCGGGCTCGATCGAACAAGACGCCGACCTTGTGATGTTCATCCATGCGGAAAACGAGGATCTCCGCGATGAGACGGGACGCACCAAGGAGATCCAGCGAAAGCAGGTCATTATCGCCAAGCACCGAAACGGCCCTCTCGGCGAAGTGAACCTCGATTTCCATACCAGGAAAGGCGTCTTTGTGGAGATCGACTATGCGAACTACGGCAAGTCAGAACAGGAGTTCACGAACTTTTAGCCTATGAATTCGATAGACCGCCTCACAGAAATTTTTTCTCATTTCCCCGGCATTGGCCCCAGACAGGCCAAGCGTTTTGTATATTTTTTGCTCTCGCGGAACAACAACTTTTCATCTGACCTCATCCGGGCCATCGAGAATATTAAAAAGGAGATCACTCAGTGCGCGGACTGCAAGAGATTTTTCGCTCAAAACGGCCACCGCGGCCCCCTATGCTCTATCTGCTCGGACACGAGCCGCGACCGCGAGATGCTCATGCTCGTGCCTCGAGACATCGACCTCGAAGCGGTCGAGAGAAGCGGAAGCTTCAAGGGCTACTACTTTGTCCTCGGAGGCTCTATCCCAATCCTTGAGAAGGAGCCGGAGAAAAGGATCAGACTGCAGGACCTTGAATCCCGCATTACTAGAGATAAGAATGCGATCAAAGAAATCATTCTCGCCATGAATGCGAACAGCGAGGGCGAGAACACCGCCGAATTCATCAAAGAGAAGTTCAGAGACACAGGGCTCCCCTTCACCACCCTCGGGCGCGGACTTTCAACCGGGGCCGAACTCGAATACGCTGATCCCGACACTCTCAAGAATGCTTTCTTGCATAGGACATAATAGTCTGGTATAATACTGATGAGCTTGCACATGTACAGATCTGCCCCCCTAGGAGAGTAGAGGCGTGAGCAGCATGATCATTAAGGACCACGAAAACCTTAACGAGGAGGTCGAACTTCTCTTCCACACGGGCGAAATTGACGGGGCTACCTACATTCAGGTCAGCACTATGCTCAAATCCGTCTGGGCGGAGAACGAAGCGAGGGAGGGGCGCTACACAGAATGGGCCAAGACACCCGGCCTGACCGCCGAGCAGATCGGCGAAATGAGAAGGCTCTGGCACATCAACTGGAGAGCGACCCTCTTCAAGTGCCGCACCCTCGTCGAAAAGCTCGATCTCGCTATGGTGGCCTAAACGCACACGAGCCCCGGATTTCTCCGAGGCTCTTTTTTTATGCTTATTTTATCGAATCGATCGTGACTTCAAAGTATGGCTGGCGATGTCCGTTCTTCTTGAAGTATCGGGACTTTTGTTTGTATTTGATAACGTCGATCGTTTTGTAGCGGCTGATCTTCTTCAGGGTAGCCGAGACGCTTGCTCCTTTGATGAACGGGGTGCCGATGGTGGCTGCGAGGCCTCCGTCGTCGACGAGGAGAACCTTGTCGAATACGAGCTTGTCCCCTTCTTTGTGCTCGCCGATGATCTTCTCGATCTTGATCGAATCTCCGGGGGAGACGCGGTACTGCTTGCCTCCGGTCGCGATAACCGCGAACTCGGTCTTAGGAGCCTTTGGGGCCTTCACGGCCTTTGGAGCGCTTTCAGCGGCTTCTGGGGCGACCTTTTTAGCCGGTTTCTTTGTGGTTGCTTTTTCTGCCATAGGACACTTATTCTACATATTAAGCCTAGAAAAGCAAGAATATGAGGCGTGTACAAGCCTATTCCAGGCTCGGTTTGTCGATGGAGATAGTTTCGATGCCGGCGGAGGTACCGGTGATGCGAAGGACATCCTTGTCTATCTTAGAAAGCTCCTTCCCCGCCCCGTTGTAATGGTTAACCGCCGTGCCGAGAGTGTTCCCGAGCTTTGTATAATATTCTTCGTAGGTTTTAAGGTGCCGCCCGAGGTCCTCTACCCTCTTTACGATCTCCTGGGCCTTCTCTTCGATCTGGAGGGCCTTCAATCCTTGGAGAACGGTCTGGAGGTAGGCGAGGAAAGATGTCGGCGAGACGATGATGACCTTGTATTTCGAGGCGGCTCTCTGGATGAGGCTTTCGGTCTCTTCTTGGAGCGCTCCGATCTTGTTCACAATGAGGTCATAGTAGATGGCTTCGTGCGGGATGAACATAAAAGCGAAGTCCATCGTCCCCTTGCCCGGCTGGATATATTTGGACGTCTCGGTGATGCGGTTCTTGAGGTCGCTGACGAAGAGCTTCTCGAGCCTGACCTTCTCGGCGGGATTCTTCTCCTCGACCAGGCGGTTATAGTTCTCCAAAGAGAATTTGGAATCGATCGGGATGATCTTCTCCTTCACGAAGACCACCGCATCGGGGATGAGGCGCGCGCCGTCGTCGTCCGTCCCGAGCTCATACTGCATTTCATAAGATCCGGGAGGCATGCAGTTCTTCAAGAGCGTCTCAAGATAATATTCGCCGAGGATGCCGCGCTGTTTTGGATTCTTTAAAATATCTTCGAGTGATTGAAGCTGGTCGGCAAAGGAGACGACTTGCTTGTTCGTCTCATCAAGCTTGGTCAGGCCTTCGGTCACTTCGCGGATGAGCTTGGCCGATTCGCCGAACTGGCTCCTCACCGACTCGTTCATCATCTTGTTCGTCTCGCTCATCTTGTGGTCGACCACGCGCGAGAGTTCGTTCACCTGCTGGAGGAGGAGATCCATGCCTTTGTTATCTGCGGGAACCTCGGCCCGGTCCGAGATCCTTCTCGAGATGAAGAAAAGGCCCAGTCCGTTCAAGGCGATGAGGAGGATAAATCCGAGGATAAGGAGGATGGCAAGGCTTTGCATGGCTAGATTATAACAATAATGGATGTGTTAAGATAATTTTATGATACACACCGAAATCAGAGAGAAGATAAAGGAAGCCATGATCGCGCGGGATGCTCTAAAACTCAACGTTCTCCGGGGCCTCCTGACCGCCTTCACGAACGAACTCGTAGCCAAAAAGCGAAAACCGGACGAGATCCTCTCGGATGAGGACGCCATGGCCGTGATCCACCGGGGCGTAAAGCAGCGCAAGGATTCGATCGAGCAATTCGAGAAAGGCGGCCGAGCCGACCTCGCCCACGATGAGCAGGCCGAGCTCCGCGTTCTCGAAACCTTCCTTCCCCAGCAAATGTCGAAAGCTGAAATTGAAACATTTATAAAAGCGAAACAGGCAGAGACCGGCTCAACCGACCCCGCTAAAAAAGGCCAATTCATGGGCCTCATCATGAAAGACCTCAAAGGCAAGGCCGACAGCTCCACGGTTAAAGACGTGATCGATTCTTTATTCTCCTAATTTCCCTGTTTATCCTTATCCACAGAGTTTAGTGCTATTGACTTTAGAGCTTGTTTGTGATAAGATACAGTTCAGAACCAGCACCTCCTCGCACGTCGACCCATAGCAATGGAGTCAGAGATGTCCGAGAACGAGACCGATCCGGTCCAAGCTTCCATCGCTCGCATGCAAGCCCTTGCGGCAAAACGCCCCGCGCCGCCTCCGAAGCCGGAAGCCCCCGTGATGCCTCCGCTTCAGAGATCCGCCCGAAAGCCGCGCGAACGCTTGTCCCAAGGCGCCCTGGCGGTTTTCGCAGAGCAGGCTCGTAACCGCCGCCTCGGCGAAGACATCGCCGAAGAGCGGACCCAGGAGAGCTTCAAAGGAACGCTCGGCGAACACAAGGGCTAGACACAACCCACCAGGGGCCGACCATCGTCGGCCCCGTTATTTTTTATATAGCGGGAGGAGGATCGGCTTTTTTATACTTTTCCATGATACGAGCTTCGATCTCCGCCTTATCCCCTCCGTATTTGCCGAATGATAATCGCTTGATGGTCTCTATTTGATCCGGATGTCCGGGAGGAGGAGGCAGGGTCTCGATATTGAACGGAGCGACCGGCCGGCCGTCGACGAGCATTTTTATATACGCATTCCTGTTATCGATATTCACTATATCGTTTGCGGTAAAGACGGGCTCGAATTGCTTTGAAAGGTACTCGGCGTCGTCAGTTCCCACTCTGAAAACCGCGAGCGTGCCGACGTTTCCGAATACGGCGTTCTTGATGTTGTCTTCAAGCTGGGCGATGTATTGATGAGCGATGTTCAGCGACAGCTTATATTTGCGCGCCTCCGAAAGGATGGTGGCTATCGAGTTCGTGGTGACGTTTTGGAATTCATCTATGTATAGATAGAACGGGGGCATGCCCTGTCCGATCGAATCAACCCTTGAAAGGGCGGCCATGAGGATCTTTCCGACGAGGATCAGGCCGATCAGGTTCGCGTTGATGTCTCCGAGGCGGCCCTTGGAAAGATTGACGAGGAGGATCTTTTTCTTGTCCATGATGTCCCGAAAATCGAACGAGGACCTTTCCTGGGCAATGATGGGACGCATAATGTCGTTCGCCAGGAAGACGTCGAACTTCGAGGTGATGTACGGGACGATGTTCGCGAGCGATGCTTCTCCGCCCGCCTTGTCCGCCACTTCGGTCCAAAACTGAACGACGATCGGGTTCTTGCAGCGGCTGATCTTCAGCTGTCTATACTGCTTGTTCGCAAGCACTCTCGAGATGTCGAGGAGGGTTGACCCCGTCTCTGGATCTTCGATCACGAGCATAGCCGCGTTCCTAAAGTATTGCTCGAACATCGGGCCCATCGATTCGGGATTGCCTCCATAGAGCTTTTGGAAGATAGAGAAAAGTTCGTTCACCACAAAGGTCTTTTGCTCCGGATACTTCGGGTTGTATTCGAGCATGTTGAGGGCCATCGGGCGCTCGGTCGAGGCCGGGTCGAAGTAGATCACATCGTCGATCCGATGCTGCGGGATGTTCGCGAGCACATCTTGGATATCCACTCCGTGCGGATCGATCATGCAGACGCCGTCTCCGCGGATAATGTCCTGGATGATCATGTTCTTGAGAAGGGTCGACTTTCCCGTCCCGGTCTGGCCGATCGCATAGAAATGCCTGAGCCGGTCTTCGTCCTTCATGGCCACCTTCATCTCGCCGTTCTGGAATTTATTCACTCCGAGGAATGTGCCTTCGGTCGGTACGCCCATGGGGAGCGGCGCGCCTTTGGCCGAGCTTCGCTTCAAGGTCGAGGTTTCGATGAGGGACTCGGTATGGAAATGGAGGATGGCCGAGAGTTCTTTGAGGTTCAAAGGGACAACATCGCTCTCTCTGAAAAGCCGGAAGGTGAAGGCCCGATAAAAATCGCTTTCCTTGTTCGCCTGCACCCGCTCCCATTCGAACCGGTTCTTGCCTGAGCTCTCGAATTGGTTAAAGGCCGACTCGAGGTGGTCCAAGAGGTGCCGAGCGTCGCTTTCAATCGGAGCCGAGACGGCAAAGCGGATGTTCGTCTCGACGATGGGGCTTTCGAGCTTTTTCTTGATGCTGAGGATGATGTCTTCGGGGATGATCGGCGCCTTGTCTTCTTTTTTCTTGTCTATGGAGAAAAATATCTCACCGACGGCTTTCTTGAATTCCCCGCCGAAGGTGCTTTGCTCGAGCGCCTCTTCGGGCTTGGTGCCCTTTTGGATCTTCTCGAGGGCTTTTTGATATGAGTCCGTATACGATGTTCCCCTCGGCTTAAAAATGATCTGGAGCGCCGCGCCCGATCCGGCCTTTGGGATCTTGGCGAAGCTCTGGAGGATCACATTCAGCGGATCTTCTCCAAAGGCCTCGGCTGTCTGCAAGGGATATGCTCCGAACGAGGCGAGGTTCGCACTCGCGCCGAAGGCCCGGCCTCCGTCGCTAAAGATATTGTAGTCACGCTCTCGAGGGTTGAGACGGACGGTCGGAAAGATCGAAAGGACCTGCCGTTCGAAAAGCTGTTTGCGATCCGTAGGCACGGAGACAAAGATCGCAGTGTCTTCTTCCCCATCGGGATTCGCGATCTCAAAGACCATATAGTCGTTCTCCGTGTCCTTATCGCTTCCGATGGAGAGAAGCCCTGCATAGAGCTGTTCCATGCTGCGGACCAATTCGGCAAAAGGCTTATCCGATTCGACGGTCTTCGGGAGTATGACCTCATAGAGGCTCATGTGAAGCGCTTTGTACTCCGGGCCTTTTTCTTTTATCCCCTGCGGAGGCAGGCCGTGCGTGATGAGGCCGACCAAGTGATCGTGGAAATCGTCCTCAAGCTTCCAGCCGCGCATCTTCTCGATCGTGGAGAGGGCTTGGAGCACGCCCTTTGTCTCCGTAATGCGAAGCATTTCTTTCAGCTGCTTCTCGTCCGTTGCGCCGAGGAGAGTTTCGGCTTGAGTCGATGCCGCCGCTTGTTTCTCCGGAGTCACGAGGCGGGCATGGGAATCCTTGAAATCACTGACCGTGCTTCGGATGATATCCGGGCGGATAGGTTCGACGCCGAACTTCTCGAGGCGCTTCTCTGTCTCAAGGACTTTGGAGCGAAGGTAGGCGAGTTCTTCGTGGGGATTAGAAAAAGATCCAGTCTCTGACATGAAATAAGTATACCAAAGAAAAAACTCCCCGAAGGGAGTTTTTTGCTTATCTATTGGACGGATCGTTCTCCTCGCTTCGGTATTCAGCCAATTGCTCCGGAGTATCGAACTTCATGAATGATCCATGCTTGTCCACGTATCCGATCTGTCCCTTTTTTAATTCTGCCTGTACTGCTTCTTCGTTTGAAGAAACGTTTTCGTTCGATTCGTGCATATTACTTGACAAATATTTTGTTAATGATATCATTTTACACCAGAAACATCCTAGAGTCAATGTTCCTTCACACGGCAAACCTGGCCCCGGGCCGGAGGAAACAATGCTGTGCATACGCAAGGACGCGATTCTAGCTACTCTACAATCCGTCCCACGCAAGCAAAGAATCAGGCTCAACAGCCGAGTCAACCTGGCCCGAACACAGCAATTCGACCAATTACTCAGCCGCCAGGCCTCACGCGCCTATCCGGTGGTTACCCTGCAGATAAATTCTAAGGGCGGTAGCTTCTTGTGCTCCCAGCAGATATGCAAGACTATCGAGAAAAGCGATCAAGCGGTAATAGGAGTGGTAACCGGCCGAGCATACTCTGCCGCAGCCTTCATTCTTCAAGCCTGTCACATTCGCGTTGGGAGACCCGAATCGAAGTATCTCTTCCATTACAATACTCAAACGTATCCTGTTTCTATCCGACCGTTCATGGATACAGATGCGTTTAAGCTGTTCCTGGACAACAAGGTGATACCGGATCTCGAGGAGGCCTGGGCCTACACTCATGAACTTTTGCTCCGGCGCGTAAGCGCGGTTGGAAAAACTGATGAAGACCTTCATACCCTCCTGCGCAAGGATCACATTCTGACCGCAGAAGAGGCGCTTGACTGGGGCTTTATCGATGCCATCCTGCCTGTGTAATGCCGTACCGTAGTGGTGCGGCATTTTTTCTATAATTTATTTTCGATGCCCCTCAGCTCTTCTTCGAGATATTCCTCGGCGTCGTCGAGGTTCTGGCGCATTTTTTTGACGATCCTCTCTTCTTCCTGGGTCAATTCCCGCATTGAACGGACTCCCTCGAGGTGCTTGATCTCATCCTCGAAATCTTTGGCCAAGAGAGCAAAGGCTTTATGGAAATCATGATCCATCTTGTGGAGATCCTTGCGGAGCTTCGTCTTGAAGAAAATAATTTTTGACAGGAGATACCAGCCGAGGAAAGCAAGGCCGGCAATGCAGAAGACGAGGAACAGAGCGAGCGACACATAGTCGACGATCAAGGACCCGATGGCAAAGAGAGCTCTGCGCTTTACCTCGAGGGTCAGAGGCTCGGTACGTATGCTGGTGGCTCCGCGGATATCAATCGCGTCGAAAGTCACGATGTACACTCCCGGGTCCAAATGTTTTGACCACATGAAGCCGAAATCTCCGAGGCCAGTGCTTTTAGTGGCCTCCGTATCGATTTCTCCCTTTTCGTTCTTCACATATGCATTGATAGTAGCGCCTATGTACGTAGTACCTCGGATGCGCAGGCTATCTCCTTCGACCATTGAGGTCGGGAAGTCGATGATCTTCGGCGGAGCGATCGACTGAACTTCGAACTCGCTCGTTTCGGTAGTCAGGTTGCCCGCCTTGTCGACTGCCTGGACAAGAATAGCCCGTTTGCCCGGAAGCTGGGAAGGAACAGCATATGGGTTTGAAGAAATATCTCTTTCCTCGACGATCGGAAGATCATTTTCTCCCACTCGCACGGCGTAGTGGCTGATACCCGATCCCTTATCTGTCGTATTGAAATAGACGACCGGCCGCGGATCATCCGATATAGACCCGTGAGGGAAAGAGATCTTGAAAGATAATGGGGGCACAGTATCGATCGCCACCCTAAAATGCGCAACCGCCCCCCATCCCTTGTCGTTCTTTATTCGAACATGCATATACCACACTCCATCCTCTAAATTAGAAAAGGTTTTTGAGGAAATAAGTCCGGGGACATCGACTGAGGGAATCGTCCGGGCATTATGATCGAACGCATATCTCACCCCAGTCGCCCCGGCCGGCAGCTTCCACGCAAGCGATGCATCAGAAATGTTATACCACTTGGAGGGATCCGGATGGGTGCTCGAGGTTATGACGATCGATCCGGGCGTCCCGAGCTCTCCGAGAGCGCTCGTTGCTTCCGCGGCGCTCTGCTGGGTAGTCGTATCGCCGATTATATAGGTTGATCCCGTGAAGCCCTTGAGAACATTCGTCCCCTGGCCGTCGTTCGCGAGGACCGAACTCGAACTGAATACCACAGGCACCGAGCCCGCGGCCCTGGCCCTAAATGTGACGGTGAGCACCTTGCCGGATGAGCCGATAAAGCCCGGATTCAGCACTACGCCCTCGAGGTTGATCACTCCCGCGAGATTCGAGAATGTCGGCTCCTGAACCCACAATCCGACAATAGAGCCCATTTTGGACAAGGAAACGACCTCCAGGTTCGTCTCCGGGAATGAGATCGTGCCTTGAACCGCATTGATGGCCTCGAGAGGGCTCGAAACATACACGGAAGCTTGGAAGACATCGCCGCTGCCATATGAACCCGTAGCCGGGAGAATGGAAAGGGTTGCAGCATGCGCGAAGTATGGCAGGAGAAGGAACCCGAGCAGATAGATCTTATTTTTCATATAGCTTTCTCCGCGAAATAAAGAGGAGGATCGCTAACAAAAGTATACCTGAAATAATCCACGGATGTGCTTTTGTTCCTTTATTCTGGGGACGGACTTCTTCGGTTATCATATTGCCGTCATGGTCTACGGCTCGGACATAGACGACGCTCTCGAGGGTTTGATCCTTGAGCTCGTAGGGACTTGCGGCGCGCTTCCACAGCGGCTCGCCGAAGGAGCCCGGCTGCACCTCCGCCACTTCATAATAATTGATCCCTGATTCGGTATCCTTGGTGTCAAAAGAGACGAACCAGCGATCGTTGAAGATGAGCGGAGACTTTGATACCACGGGCAAGAACGCCTCCGGGACGGTGGTGTCGATGCGTTTCTCCGCCTCCCCGCCTCTGTGCGGACCTACGGTTATGCTCGCCGTCAAGGGCGGAACGGATGACTCCGTGCCTTGGCCATCTTGGAGATATGTCATGCCCTTAAATAAGATCTCATATACGCCTTCGTTCAAAGCCGTCGCGCGGATCGTGAACAGCGTTCCCGGGCGGGATCCGTGATAATACGGACTCAGCAAACCTGAAAATCCTCCGGGAACAAGTCCGGAAAATACGATCTCTTCATGATCCCCGGACCGGATCGCATGAGGACTCTCTACCCACAAGGGAATGATCGACCGGTCAAAGCGTATATCTGCGACCGAAAGCCCGACCGGCAGGATGACCGTTCCTTGTATGCCGTTCACCGTGCCTTTGGGTTCGAGTAAAAGCTCTACCGAGAAGGCAGTACGCGCCTCGACGTTTTTCCCGGAATTCACCACGCTTGAAAACTCCGCGGCCCGAACAATAAAAGGCGCCAGTGCCAAAAAACAGAGTATAAGTATTTTTTTCATATTAGCCGGTCCAGTTATAGATCATGATCGAGAAATCCGTAATATTTATCTTGCCGTCGGTGTTCAAATCGACCTTTAGGGGGAAATTAGCCCGCTTATACCAATACGCCATGATAGAGAAGTCGATGAGATTTACCTTGCCGTCGCCGTTAAGATCCCCCTTGAGACCGAACCCGGCCACCGCCAGGATATTCTTTAGTCCGACCTGGAAACTGAGGGACTTGGAGAGAAAGCTTTCGTCAGTGTTGAGGAATGCCCGGGATTGGGTGGAATGATCGCCGAATTCAAGCTTTGATGAATCGACGGTAAAAAGATAAATACCCTGGGAGTCCGTGTGGGTGGTATACGAAAGCTCGTTCGTTGAATGCACTGTCAGGCCGATATCCGCGCCCGGAGTACTCTGCCCGAACACCTTCAGCGGATCTCCCTGCTTCACCTGCTGTTTATCCACGCTAATGGTCGGGGCGATAAAAATATTCGACACATACGTGATCCCGGCTCCGGATACGGCGACGGAAAATGTGACAAGGGAAGATCTGTTGCCTTGATAATCTTCGGAAAAGAGGCTGAACACATACGCCCCGGTATTCACTCCGTCGAGCATTACAGCAAAACTCGCATCGCTCTCCGACCTCGTCGTGCCTACGATGCGCGCGTTCTCAAGCAATGTCACAAGAGTTCCAGGATAGGCCTTCCCGGAAAATTTTACCTGTCCGGCCATAGAAACTCCCCCGCCCCCGCCTCCCCCTCCGCCGGCGGGAGCAGGAGTGGGGGTTGGGGTCGGAGTTGGCGTGGGAGCATTCGGATCGATCACTTCGGCGGTGATGCTTACCGTCGTCGTGCTATGCACGGTAATAACTTGCGCTGATGCCGAGCGAGCGAAGAAGCCTAGGACACCAAAGACAAGAAGGGCTAGAGCGCGCTTCGAGATTTCTCTATGATCCATCGGTTATATCGCTTAACGATTCGAGAGAAAATAAAGAGAAGAACGATAAGGATGCCGAGCCCGATCAACAGGACGTGCCATGGGAGCACGAAGAACGTCGTGGAAAGCGAAGCGGTATCGGGCGTAGAGCCGTACTGAAGGTCCAAATGGGCGGTATAGAACCCAAAAGCAAAGTTTTTCCATTCATTCTTTAGCGCACCCATGAATCCGACCGGGTCTCCTGAGGTCTCATTTTTCTTCCATTCAAGGCTGAATTTTCTGACGCTTCCCGGAAGAATATTTCCTTCGCTCGGATTTCCCGATCCTTCATACGAGGTCAGCCAGAGAGAATTCTTGATCTTCAAGGTGCCGTTCGGCTTTACGCGGTCATTTCCGGAATTTTGAAACCTATAGGAAAAGAGCACCGGTAGCGATGTATAAAAATGCTTATTATTTTCCGTTGAAAATTCGAGGAGTCCCCCACCCTCTTTCAAAGGACCGCTAACTCGCAGAAGGAGGAGGATGCCGATCTTCGATCCCACCGACACCTGATTAGAAGAATTCGCCGGTGGAATGGTACTGAGGAAAATTGCCGCAAAATGGCCCCCCGCTTCAGCTCCATTGGGAACAGAAATAGTAAAAGGTATTTTCCTTTGCTCTCCCTTCCCCAGAGTCACTTCCGAAATGACCTTGGTCCAGGACGCGAGGTCCTTCTCCCCCGGCACAAAACTCGGCGTGCCGGTTTCCCCTTGGGCCTCAAAATTCTCGGACGAAGTATAAAAGGTTTTGATCCCCCCTTCTTCGTTTACCACTAAAAATTCTCCGCTGACCGTCGTACCGGGATCGGCGCTGATCTCGATCTTGGCCGGAGAAACAGTTAAAGCCATTGTCCTTCTCATAGGCACGACCACGAAAAGACTTACCAGCACGATTCGGATAAAAGTGGAGATTTTCATGCGGCGTAGGCCCTAAAAGTTCGCAGTGGCTACATAAACGAGGCTTGCGGCGTATGTGCCGGCTTCGGTGGTAGGGGCGATGTTCGCCAAATAGTGGAGGGAGTAGGTCTCGGTGGCGGTGGCGCTCGTACCGGAAGCAAAGGTCGCCGCAGAGCCCGCGGTGGCGTTATATCCGAACGACGAAACGGTAACGTACGGAGAAGCGATGGTACCGTTCGTGCCTCCGGCCTTGGAGGCGTAGATACCGAACTGCTCATTCCCCGTGCTCGACGTAGCGGGGCTTGCGCCTATGGCCGTGATGGTGTTCGCCACATTTTGTTGAGAGGTAAGAGTTGCTCCTTGGACAGTAATGGTATAGCCGGTAGGCGCATTGGTTGAAACGGCCAGGGTGTGAGCAACGACGTCAGAGGCTGAACCTGTGGTCGTATTTGCATATCGTGCGGCGCCGGAATCGAGGGTGCCGAAACCGATGGTATTAGCGGAGATGGCAAAGGTGATGGCCTGAGGGACCGTGCCGGAAACTGCGACCGTATCGTCTCCGATAATATTTACCGTGGTCGTTCCCGTATCGCCGAAGCTGCCGATAACGCCGATAGAATAGGTAGTGGCGCCCGAGGGGTTGACGGAATTGGTGCTTGCGATGGTAACGATCATGATCTTGCCGGCGGGAATGTTATTTCCAGCGCCTGAAGGGGCGGTCAAGGTCAACACTACATTGTTCGAACCGGAGAAGGCCGCGCCCCAAGCCGTAGCGGAGTTAGAAGAGGCGGTAGTAGTCGAGTTTTCGAGGCCGGTAGTGGTACCCCAGCTGATAGTGACGTTTGCGAAGGTTGAGCTAGTGAAATTGAAACCGGTCGGGAAGGTGTATTTCACTGTCTGGCTGATCGCCACACCGGTGGGGGTAGTAAATTTGAGGACATGGCTCGAGTTCGTGCTGATGGTTTGTCTGGACATTGTATCCGAGAAAGAGGTCAAGGCGGCGGCGGAAGCGAGAGAGACGTTTGAAAAAATTAGAAGGAGACATGCAAAGATGTAAAACACTTTATTAAATGGAGATTTCATCTGATTGATTAAGGGGCTATTTACTTCTAAATATTATCACAAAAGCTTAAACATTCCGACACACTGGGGATAAGAATCAAAAATTGGCTGTGGCCACATATACAAGACTCGAAGAGTATGTCCCGGATTCCGTTGTTGCGCCGACGTTTGCAAGATATCGAACTGAGTAGACCGTCGATACCCCGTCCCCTGTTCCCGCCGCGGCCACTTGGCTTGCCGTTCCCGCAGTACCCGCATACGCAAATCCCGCCGCGGCATACGGCGCAGTCACGGAACCCACGCCTCCCGCGGCCGTCATGCGGAGGCCGAACTGCTCCGTACCTGCGGATGATGCGGTGTTGGCGGCCAGCGCGGTGATGGTATTCGAGACGTTTTGTGAAGAGGTCATGGTCGCCCCCATAACGGTGACCGCATATCCGCTTGCCGCATTCGACGAAACGCTCAGGGTATGGGCTTCGATCTCAGACGCACTTCCCAATGAGTCCGACGTGGCATAGCGGGCGGCGGCGGAAGACAGCGTGCCGAATCCAATAGTGTTCGCTGAAAGCGCGAAGGATAAGTTTTGAGTCACGGCGGCCGCGGCTGATCCGCAAATTCTTGTAGTATATGTCGCTGGACTGCCCATCTGAGCATTTGTCGTTGCTGACATAGAGGCAAGTGTCGTATCGAAGCCTGTACAACTCCCTGATACATATCCAATGCTTACTGTTCCGGATGTTACCGACATACAAGCATTCTGTGCATATCCACTTTGAGTATTTTGCTGGATATGGGCATTTGTTACCGCAGACAGTTTTGCGACGGTATCAAAAGTACCCGAGCAACTCGTCCCAAGCCCCGTGCCGCCAGTACAGCAGACGACGTTCGACGCATACCCGGCGGTCGACTGACCCGGAAGCTCCGCATGCGCATTCGAGGCCGCTGACATGCGCAAGATGATCGCGCTCGGACTCGTGCATGCGGCTGCGGTAGTGATCGAGCACGAAAGTGCTGCGAAAACAAATTGTGGTATCAAAAATAGCAATACCACGTAGCAAGAAATGACTGTATTCAGCCTTCGCATATTAGG
This sequence comes from Parcubacteria group bacterium, assembly GCA_028286565.1. GTDB lineage: Bacteria > Patescibacteriota > Minisyncoccia > Phycocordibacterales > Zambryskibacteraceae > JAIFWN01. The sequence goes on along the minus strand of JAQBRH010000002.1, from coordinate 69,290 downwards.
TACAGCTAACGGCAACTTCTAAGGGCAAGAGCGTGTTCGCGCTCAAGGTAGAGGCTGCCGCAGCGCCCATAGTAGAAAATCTGCCGGCAAACTGCTGCACTACGCCGCTTTGGATATCATCTTGAAGCGTGGCGCGACCTTGCCACTGAGTAGTAACATACTGCCCTCCCCAGGCAAACCACAAGTCGTCTCCAATAGTCACAGACGAGACGGTGATGGCGGTTTTCTTGACCACGGCGCTTGTCACAACCCCCGAAACATCGGCGAATCCAAGGCGAGTCATGGCGCTAGCTGCGTTGAGGGCGGGAGTACCCTTAGCAATACCTATCTCTGCCCATGTTAAGGTGCCCGCCGGAACTGTCGTAACGCGATAGGCGGCATTGCAGCTCGTGAAGGCCTTAGTGGCCTTGCCTAAATATATAAAATACGTAACGTTCGTCACATTTGTGGTCACGGAGGCGGCTGTCGGTGCCACGCCTTGTCCGACATAAAAAGCCGGCATTTGAGCAGCACTGACAAAGTTTGTACCGTTTGAGACAAGATGATTCCCTGCCGTACCTGCCGTGGCCGGATATGTCGCGGTCGACCAGGTAGGCACGGCGGCACCTCCGGACTGAAGGATCTGGCCCGCAGATCCGGCGGCACTCAGAGCCAGGGCGGAAGCGGTCGAGTACGCTATGCCCCCGTTCACCGCAGTGATCGCCGCATTGGTGCCTCCTTGAGCCAGGGTCACCGCGGCACTCGATGTAAGGACTGTGGCGCTCGCATCGGGCAGAGTAAACGTCTTTTCGGCTGTCGTTGGACCTGAAAATTTAGTAAAGCCGTTCCCTGTCCCGCCCTGAGCGGAAGTTACAAGGGCATTTGTGGTAAGAAGAGTAGCACTGGCATCGGGAACCGTATATGTGCGCATAGCTGTCGCACCGGTCACTTGAAAATCTCCGTTCCCTACTTCCGCCCATGGATGTCCGGGATTGGGAGTGGCAGCCAAAACATATGTGCCGAGAGCCAGAGTTAAAAGGAGAAGGAGTATCCCATTAAAGATCCTGCTTGCCGCAAGTTTTTTATTTTTTAACTTCACGTGATTCTATCATACTATGGATTCATATCTTCAGGTGTAGAAGAAGCCACGGGAGCAATGATTTGAAACATCGTTTCATCTTTAAACCCTTCTTGAAATCTACAGGCCTTAAGCGAAAGGTTATTGCAGGAAGTTTGAGAATCCCGCCGGAGAAGCGTATAGACGCCCGGCGTAAAGTAGAGGACCGAAACTTCGTATGACGAAGTTTGATCGGGGTTGGCTGTTAGCACAAGCGTGTCCGTTACGGCGTTGTAAACATCAATGCCTCCCAACGTGTCCGAGTCGCTCGATATTTTAAGTATCTCTATATTATTTTGATCCAACCCGGCGGTAATGCGAAGAGGTGTAGTGGTGGCATCATCGCCTTTTATATGAGGCTTATTCTGATCCTCATACGCCTCTTGTATCTTGTCCACTTCTCCATACGAAACCTCAAGAACCATACCGTCGAGGTAAAGTGCGCCTGGATTATCGAACGTCGGGAGAGAGCGTATTTGCATCTGGAGTTTTGCCAAATCGGTCCACCTTGAATACGCTGAAGCGGGAATCTCGAAGCGGGCCGCCGAAAGATCCGCGGCTTTTATCTTGCCGAGGGAAACCCACTCCGAACCGTCGAGGGTATACAATACTTCCAGAAATTCGTCCGATGCAGGCAGGACCTCCGGAGTAGAAGTTGGGGTCGTAGTGGCAACTTCCTCAGCGTAGGCGACGGGTATAAATGTGCGGAAAAAAGAAACAGGATCAATTGGAGTTTCAGGAGAAGATTCCGGAACCGGTTCGGGCGCAGGGGGAACTTCATTGGTAATGCTCGTCGGAGTGGTAGAAGGAGTATCAAGAATAACTTCGAGTGTCGAGTTCGCATTCTCGTCGGTGATGACGGCGGGAGCCGGGATGGGGTCTTCGACTGCCTTTAGTCTCCAATAGAAAGAAAGGATGATCTTTTGGGGAGTGGTGGCAGGAGGAATCTCTCCTTTAAAACTTCCGCAGAATATCTGAGACGAGGAGTTCGAAAGGACTGAGGAGTTTTGGTTCGTAAAATCATCATCCCTTTTCCCGCTTTCCCCTTCGGGCTTGCCCGCCGCGTGGTCGGGATTCTTCCAGCCTCCCAGGCATGAGGAAGGATAGAAAACAATTGTGTCTGCTTTTGTTTGGGAAGGCTTGCCCCAGATCAGAACCACAAGGCCGACAAAGAGGATGAGTGAGGCAAGCGACATCCATACGTGATGTCTGAAAAAACCGAGAACTTTGTTGCGGCTCAATTCGAGCTTCCATGTCTTCTCCCTGAGATCGAGGGTCTGCCGTTTTGGGTCGAAGAAAACATCATTGATATGTCTAGGAGAAGATTTCTTCCGGGGAAAGAGTTGCATGATCGATATTCATTGTATCACGCAAGACTTTTCTAAAATAAAAACACCCCGGTTATCGGGGTGCGGGCCGGGCCGCACGAGCGGCGAGCATTTTTCGCACATACTCGACCGCCGACGTGCTCTCTTTCTCGAAGTGATGGCGGAGGATCGGCCCGCCGTCGCTCGTGTCGAAGTAGACTTCGAGCTTGAATCCGCCGGAAACTCGCGACGCCATGATCCGCCGATAGTCCACGTGGCTTACCTCCCACAGATCGCGGTGAACCTTGTCCGCGCAGCGCTTGTTCGTGTGGGCGTATTCTTCATAGATCAGCCTCCGGACCGAATCATTCGTGTCCGTGTCGATGCATAGGACATACCACTGCCGTACTCCTTTCGGATCTTGCTTGCGCATGCTCCACCTCTCGTATGAGTCTTCTTCTATTTTACCAAATTTGAAGGAAAACACTTCGGGTTAGTTCGCCTTGGGGCGCCGGACGGGCTTCTTCGGTTCCGGAGCCGAGACCCGGGGTACGAGCCTCGTCTTGTGGAGATGAGCCTTGCCGTCGGTCTTGAGCCGATAGACCTCGAACTTGAGGTGTTTTTTCCTCCGATCAGTCTGGAGGGCGATGATCACCTCTTCACTTGCATGGATGAGCTCGCAATGCTTCTGGAGATTCGACCCGTTCACGCACGTCATCATCTGCGGGTTGATCTTCACTCCGAGATTTCGAAGCTCGGTTACCGTCGGTCCTTCGTCTCCGTCATTCACTCGAATGAAATGGCGGAGGGTGATGTTCGAGAGGTCTCGTTTCCTGGTCACTTTTCCTCGGGATAGAGATGGGTACTGATTCCGAGAATACCTTAGCACATCTTAAAAGATTGAAAAAGCGGCTAAACAATCATACAAAATAGTGTGACCCTACAGAGAATCGAACTCTGATTTGAACCTTGAGAAGGTCCCGTCCTAACCGTTAGACGATAGGGCCAGTAGGCCTACACAATAACAGAAAACTTCGGATTTTCAAGATTGCAGCTTGGAGCTATACTTACCACATGAAGAAACCGTTCGTTTTGACCCTTGTCATCCTGATCACTCTTGTCATTTTGGGCTTTATGTTTTGGGACAGCTTGTTCCCTTCTTTCCCCCGCCCGAATCTTTATCTATCGCATTAATCAGATAAAGAGATTTTTGTAGAGCATGGCGACGGTTACCGGGCCGACTCCGCCCGGGACGGGTGTGTAGAGCAGGGCCTTTTTTGCCGTATCCGGATGCATATCCCCCGCGAGCTTGCCGTTCGATTCGCTCGTCCCAGCATCGATGATCACCACTCCCTCCCTGACCATCTCGGGCAAAATAAAATGAGGCACGCCTATTCCCGAAATGATGATGTCCGCGGAGGCCAGGAGTTCGATGGTTTTTTCTTTGGATGTATGGATATCTATATATTCAAAAGGGACCTTTTCTCTTTCAAAAAGCATCCCGACCGGCTCCCCCACCAAACGTCCCCGGCCAAGAACCACGATCCTCGATCCTTCGAGAGCGACCTTCTCGCGGGTGAGCATTTCCCATACCGCGCCGGCAACGGGCGGCAGGCGATGTATTTCTCGAGCCATGAACTTTCGCTTGGCCTCAGAACCCAAGATATCCACATCGAGGTCGGGCTCGAGCGCGTCTAAGACCGCGCCTGTATCTATCCCCTCCGGAAGCGGAAGCTGGATAACAATTCCGTTCGTGTCTGTGGCATTCAAGTCTTCAATAATAGAAACGGCTTCCTCCGTAGTCCGGGGAGTCCGTTCGATCCTCACCGTGTCGACGCCGAGGAGCTTCCCCGCCCGCTCTTTCCTTGCGATATAGGAAAGGATGGCGGGAGAGGGATCGAACATAACAAACGTCATGCGCTTTGGCTCTTTCTTCACACTTTTCAATCCTAGAAGGATAGTATCCGCGAGCTCGACGCCGTTTATTTGTTTCGTTCTCTCCATTGGGCGTCCTGTCTGACCAATAATGTTTCTTTGTCTTCAGGATGAAGCATGATCTCTTCGACCACTCTCTCCATGCGGACTCCCTGCGAGCCTTTCACGAGCAGAGCATCGCCTTCTTGAATGAGATTTTGGATATAATCTCCGGCTTCGTACGAATCATCAAATTGCAGCACGCGATCTTCTTTCATTCCTCCCTGAAGGGCGCCCTCGGCGGTGTATCGAGAACGCACGCCGACGGTCACCACGATGTCCGCGGCGGAGGCGGCGAGAAGGCCGACCTTCTTATGCTCGTCGATGGAGAACTTCCCGAGCTCAAGCATGTCTCCGAGCACGGCGATCTTTCGTTTCGCTCGCGGAAGAGCTTGGAGCGTATTCAGAGCCTCAACGGCGGCCACAGGAGATGAGTTATATGTATCATCGAGGATGAGCGACTTTTTAACCCCCTTGATGATCCTCATGCGGCCGGGAGTCGGCTCGTGATTCTTGAAGGCTTTGGCGGCGATCGAGAGGTGTTCGCCGAGGGCCCTGCATACGGCGAAAGCCGCAAGCACATGATAGGCATGGTGTTCGCCGAGCGTGCCTTCGAGGAAGACCGGGTATTCTTCCTCCTCGCTCACTACCTTGAACGTGATGCCTCGGGCTCCTCCGTCCTCGTCATACAGAACCTCATATCCCCGGGCGCTCACGTCTGCGTCGGGAGAATTGCCGAAGAGGATGACCTTTTCATCGGACAGGTTCTTGTAGGCGAGGACATCCTCGTCGTCGGCGTTCAAAATGAGCGTTCCTCCCCTCTTGAGAGCCTTCACCAGATTCCCCTTTTCTTCGAACACATCTGCCACGGAGGGAAAGGCTTCGACGTGCACAGGCACTTTTGAAAGTTTGGTGATGACGGTGATATCCGGCTTCAGCCATTCGGTCACAGATTTGATATCTCCCGGCTTATCGGCTCCGACCTCAAGGACGAGCCACTCGGGGTAGGCATTGGGCAAAAGAATAAGCGAAAGACCGTTCAATAGATTCTTTATCCAGCCTACAGGGCTCGACCACGCGGTCGGCAGGTCGAGAATGGTGAGTGGTACGCCGAATTCGGAATTAAAACTTTTCTTCGCCGTGCGCGTAAAATAAAATCTCGAAAGCGCCGTATAGACGGCGTCCTTGGTCGAGGTCTTGCCCACGGTGCCCGTGATGGCCACGATGCGGGGCTTGTATTTCTTGAGGGCGAGCTTGGCTTCCTTTTCGAGAAGGAGGACCACCGCGCGTTTTAAGAGGTCTTTCATAGTTGAACGGTAGGAGGGGGTGGGGCATCCCTGTCCGGAGGGATATTGTAGTAGTTTATCAGAAATTTGGTGATGTCGATAAAGGTGTCGGTCAGGGTTTCGGAGGCATATTGGACGTTCTTCGGATAGTACGTATAAAGGAAAACGAGGAATTTCGGATCATACGAAGGGAAATAGCCGAAAAATGAATGGAGGTAGCGATCCGCGTAGTATCCGCCGGCATTCGCGATCTGGGCCGTACCCGTCTTTGCGGCCACGCTATAGTTCGGGAGCCTGACCTGTCCGTTCTTCAGGGCGGTATCGACCACTTCGGTCAGCATGCGGGATATCTGTTCGGACGTCTCCGGCTTCAATACCTGTTCGCCCTTCGGGTATGTAATGGTCTTTTTGGTCCCAATCTTATAATCGATCTCCTTCGCCAAATGCGGAGTGATGAGGTAGCCGCCGTTCGCGAGGACCGAAAGCGCGCGCACGGTGACGATCGGCGTCAGGGCGATGCCTTGGCCGAAGGAGGCCTGGGCGTGTTCGAGGTCGCGCGGAGAATTGAGGTTCGAGACGAGCGAATGCCCTTCGTTCGGCAGATCGATCCCCGTCGTCGAGCCGAGGCCGTATTTGTACATATAATCGGTAAAGACCGAATTCCCCATCCGGCTGACGACGAAGGACACTCCGGTGTTCAGCGACTTGTCGAGGATGATCTGCATCGGGAGGTTCGAGCCGTGCGACTTGTTGTCATAATTGCAGAAGGTTTTCTTGTTCAAGGTGAGGCAGCCCGGGTCGTTGTACGTAGTGCGCGGAGTGATCGCTCCCGAATCGAGCCCGGCGGCCATGGTCAAGGGCTTGATGATCGAGCCCATCTCGTAGCGGTCTTCAACGAACGGATTTCTGAATATGGCCGCGCTCTTTTCTTTCTGCGGAGCATTCGGATCGAAGGTCGGATACATACCCATCGCATAGATCTCTCCTGTTTTCGGATCGATGACGATCCCTCCGGTAAAATCCGAGGAATATGTATCATTCACTTTCTTCAGGGACGCTTCGAGAAAGGATTCGACGGTCGGTTCGATCGTCGTGACGATATCGCCTTCGGGGCTCTCGCCCGGAGTGACCGACTTCTGGATATTCGAAAAGATCTCCGCGAAGAAGTTCACGAACGCATCGTCTCCCGAGCGCTTGAGCACGGGCTCATAGAAGCGCTCAAGGCCGTAGCGGCCGGCGAGCTCGTCGCCCTTGTAGCCGATGAAGCCGATCGTATGGGCGGCCATGCTGTCTCCTGGGTAGATCCTCCACTTTTCTCTATATACGGATAGCCCTTTGATCTTTAGAGCTTCGATCTTGTCGGCCACATCCGTCGGCAATCTGTTTTGAAGCTCTTCATACGGATCCTTGTCCTTCTTTGCTTTCTGCATGAAGACCGTCTTGTCCAAAGGCACGATCGCATTCAGAGAGGCATAGATGCTTTCGAGGTCTCCGCTCTTTGAGAGGATCTGGGGATTGATGGCGAGCGTGTAGCCGGTCTTTAGCGTGGCCGCAGGGACGGAGGTGCCATCCTTGCTGCTAAAGAATATGGACCCGCGGTCAAAGAAGTTCGCCCCGGCGACATATTGATGCTCGGCCTTGTCTTTATATGTCGCACCGGAAACGATCTGGACAAAATACAGCCTCCCGATGAGCACGAGGGCAAAGAGTATGACGAGGACAGAGAGGAAGCGCAACCGCGAAGCATCCTTCATGACTATCGCTTAGTATTCAGAGAGAGTGAGCGGCTCGATCGAGAGATAAAGGTCGGAGACACCACATCCTGATACCCCCGGGCATAGGCTACTTCGAGCGAAACCTTATTTTTTAAGCTGATGTATGCAAATTCCATCTCGCCGAGGTGCGCAGAGATATTCGAGGCTTCGGCCTCGAGCTGAGCGCGGACCACGGTGTTGCGCACGGTCGCATTGACCCCGTAGACATAGAGAGCAAGGGACGCGACGCAGAGAGAGACAAGAGTCCAAAAAATGCGGACTCGATTATCATATTGAAGGGCTTTGGTTTTATACATATCGTTCTCTCTAAAGGTGCTTATAACTTTTGAATGACTCTCAGCTTTGCGCTTCTGGAGCGCGGATTTCTCTCTATCTCTTCGTCGGTCGGAGTTATCGGCTTTTTGGTGATGAGCCGGGCGGCCCCGTTTTCGGCCTTCTCTTTGAAAAATTGCTTGACGATCCTGTCTTCAAGGCTGTGGAAGGAAATGACCGCCATGCGTCCGTTCGATTCGAGAGCTTCGAATCCCTTTTCTAGGCCTTCTTCAAGAGCGGCGAGTTCCCCGTTGACCGCAATTCTGAGGGCCTGAAATGTTCGGGTGGCCGGATGGATCTTGAAACGTTTGGCCGAAGCGGGAGTGGCAGCTCCCACAGCTTCGAGGAGATCAAACGTTGTCTTGAAGGGCTTTATCTCGCGTCTCCTTACGATCTCTCGGGCGATCTTTCGAGAAAGCTTCTCTTCACCAAACCCTCGGATGATGAGCTCGATCGATTCTTCGTCCCACGTATTAAGGATGAGCTCCGCCGACACCGATGCATCGTTCGGATCCATGTTCATCGAGAGGGGCTCATCCCTGAGGAACGAGAACCCCCTGCCTTCGGCATCCAGCTGATCCGAAGAGATCCCCAGATCAAGAAGAATGCCGTTCACTTTTCCGACGCCGAGAGCTTCGAGTACCTGATCAAGATTTTTGAAGCTTTCCTGTCGGAAAAAGGCCGAAGTGGTGAGAGTCCGCAACCTCTCTTCACTTCTCTTCAGGGCTTCCGGGTCGCGGTCGAGACCGATGATCTCTACCGCGTCGTGGAATCGCTCGGCAACGAGGGCGCTGTGCCCTCCCGCTCCGAGAGTGCCGTCGAGGAAGATGTCTCCTTCCTCAAGGTCCAGCAGATCGATCGATTCGTTCAAAAGAACTGAGACGTGTTTACCCTGAGTCATATCGAAGGGCGTCATTATCGTATCCCTATCGAGCCGAGCTTTTCGGCCATCATGTCCGCCTGAGATTCGATGCGCTTCTTATAGGTATCCCATCGTCGCTCGTTCCAGATCTCGATCCGATCCGAAACTCCCGCAAAGACGACCGGCGTTTTAAGATCCCCGAATTCCCGCAAATAATCCGGTATCAAGATCCTTCCCATCGAATCCACATCTATCTCCGATGCCCCGGAGAACATGAAGCGCGAGAAGCCTCGTGCATCCGCCTGCTTCACATCCAATTTGGACATCTCCGCGGCTATCAGAGCCCAGGTCTTGTGAGGGAAGAGGAAAAGACAGTTATCGAGTCCGCGAGTGACGACGACCTTTTTCCCAAGTTCGGCTTTGAACTTGGAAGGCAGAGAGATCCTTTTTTTCTCGTCTACCGTATGTGTGTACTCGCCTATGAACATGTATATGATTTTTCTGTCTTGTGGTGAGCTTGTCGAACCATTCCCACTTTCTCCCACTCGTATGAAATTGTATCCCACCACCATCCACTCTACCAGCCGAGTTATCCACTTTTCCTCTTGCCATCTTCCCCTATCTGTTTTGCAGTTTTGGGTATGAAGAAGCCCCGACCGTAGTCGGGGCGTACAAAAACAACTTCTTCTACTAGATCCATTCCCTGAATGGGACTCTGCGCTTGATCCGATCCAACATGAGCGGCAGGACAACGAGGATCGTGATGCCGAAACAGAGCGTCGAGTACAGCATCTGTTCAACACTCCACTCTGTACCGCCCATCATGGCTAGGCCATTCGCGGCGAAGAATCCGGCATACAACCCCAGCGGCTGTTCAGCCGGCATTTCGAGTGAATCCATGCATTGGGGCAACCCGGCCAAGAACACACTGACCCCGGACAGAATAATTGCCGTCCTGTCGCCCGAATATGCCCAGCCGATAAGGCACACCAGAACGAGCCCGGTAATGAGCGACTCGAACCATGTCCACTTTATCAGCCGCTTAAGCCACAGCTCTCGGCAGATCAAGAGACCCCCGATCGAATACATGACCGGCAAAAGCCAGGCGCCATCCTTCCGGTAGGTAGAGATCGCGTTGATCGCATCGAGTATGCCCCACAACAGAAACGTGGCCATGCTCAATGGAAGGCTCTTACGCCGAACTTGCCAGGCAAAGCAGAGATAGAGTGTGAACCCTATCCCCGACCCGAGGATCGTGTAGAGATTCATCGCTAACTCCTAAAGAAGTTGTGAAGGTGCTACCAGTAGAAAATGATCCGCCCGTCCAGGATCCTCGAGAAGAACCGGGTCAGTTCTCCGATCAGGGCCTGCTCCTCTGAATCTCCCCGCTTCTCATCGAGCGCGAGGATCTTGATGACATCTCCGGGTTTCTCGTCCGGATTTTTCTCCTCGACTCGAAAGCCGATGATGAGACCATACGGCACACTGCCAGTATGGCACTGAGCACACAGAACGGTCCGTCCATTCCACTCGTGGTCTTTCAACTCCCCGAGAGGTCTGTTTTGCGAGAAAACTTCAAATGATTTGAGCTGGGGCACGAAACGGCTCCTGGTTGAGGTTCTATCTAAACACTAGCACAAAATATTAAAAAGTCAATTAGTTCTTCGGGCGGAGGGTCGGAAACAAGATCACCTCTTTGATGTTATGAGTATTCGTAAAGAGCATGGCGAGACGGTCGATGCCTATGCCGACGCCGCCAGCCGGAGGAATACCGTGTTCCATGGCTTCAATGAAGTCTTCGTCGAGGATCTGCGCGTCCTTCTCCCCTTCTTCTTTGAATTTCTCCTGGGCTTCAAAGCGAGACCTCTGATCGATCGGGTCGTTAAGTTCTGAAAAGGCTTTTACCAATTCTGTGCCTCCGATGACGAGCTGGAAGGCTTCGACGATCCCCTCTTCTCCGGCCTTCTTCTTCGCGAGTGGAAGGTAGTCCTGCGGATAATCGATGATGAAGGTCGGCTGGATCAGTTTCGGCCTGCAGGCTTTCTTATAGATATTGTCCATCACTTTGTAATACGAATCGGCGGGCGACAACTCGATCCCGAGCTCGAGCGCCTTTTCTCGGAGATCTTTCTCCGTGGCCGTGGCCGGATTTGTGATGCCTGCATATCGCTCCAAAAGTTCAAAATAGCGGACAACTTCAAAGTCGCTCTCAAAGTCGATCACTTCGCCTTCCCATTCGACCGTGTCTTTATTAAATAGCTTCTTCACGAGTGTCTTCATCATCGTCTCGACGAACTGCATCTGCCGAGGAGCATCCGAATAGGCTTCGTAGAATTCGAGCATGGTGAACTCGGGGTTGTGAGTGTGGTCGATGCCTTCGTTCCTAAAGTCCCGGGCGATCTCGTAGACCTTGGGAAATCCTCCGGCCAAGAGCCGCTTCAAATAAAGTTCGTCCGAGATGCGGAGGTAGAGGTCTGTGTCGAGCGCATTGTGATGCGTGACGAACGGTTCGGCCGACGCGCCTCCATAGATCGGCTGAAGGGCCGGCGTCTCCACTTCTAGGTATCCGGCGTCGTCGAGGATGCGGCGGATCTCCGTGATGAGCTTTGAGCGCAGGATAAAACGCTCCTTCACTTCCGGATTGGAGATGAGGTCAAGGTAGCGCTTTCTAAAACGCTCTTCGGTATCCGCGAGGCCGTGCCACTTCTCCGGGAGCGGGCGCAAGGACTTGGCGAGCATGCGAACCGATTCGGCGAGGACGGTTCTCTCTTCCCTCTTTGTCAAAAAGAGCACGCCGCGGATCTCGACGAAGTCTCCTATATCAAAGGCGTTTTGAAACAGCTCGAAATCTTCTTCCGGAAGCGGTTCACCGGATTTGAGGAGCGCTTGAAATCTCGCCGTGCCGTCGTCGAAGGTGATGAAGATGATCTTGCCTTGTGCGCGGAGCGAGAGGATGCGTCCGACCAGCGTGACCGGCTCATTGTCCTTGAGAGTTTCGAACTTTTCTACCGCTTCTGCGTTAGTGAGAGAAGCTGTGGCTGAGGCCGGATACGCTTCGATGCCTTTATCGGCCAGGAGTTGGAGTTTTTGAAGCCGACCGTCGCGAATTTCTTCTATGGATGCCATATGTCTAGAATACTAGCTTTCGAGGTTCTCGGCGAGGGATTACGTCTATTCTATTTCGAGAATAACGCAGTTGGCCATGCCCTGCGGAGTTTGAAAGGAGAATGATTCGCCCTTTGACTTGCCGAGAGCGGCTGAGCCCAAAGGAGATTTGGTAGAGATCTTCCCGCTCATCGCATCGGCTTCTTCTGAACCGACGATGGTGTAGTGCCTGCGGTCGGCGACGCCGTTCTTTGAGATGGTGATGACCGAGCCGACGGTGACAGTGTTCGTATCGTGCGTAGAAACGATCGAGGCGTTCTTTAATACGGCTTCGAGGTGGTTGATGCGGTCTTCGACGTGAGCCTGAGAATCTCTAGCTTCATGATATTCGGCGTTCTCTGATTTGTCTCCAAGAGATGAAGCATAGGCGAGAGCTTCGGCGATCTCGCGGCGCTTGTTCGTCTTCAAGTTCTCAAGTTCGGCCTTGAATTGGTCGAATTTTGCCTGAGTCAGATATTCGTGGTTGTCGTTCATGTGGTCTCTTTATCGCACTGTTTTATGGCGCGTATAATACCTCAAACTCAACTGAAAATCAACCCCACTAATTTTGGGATAATGGTATAAAAAAACCAGCAACATGTGCTGGAGGCATGCCCCGCCGGTAACCCGGCGGGGCTTTGGGATCATGATCCTTTGTACGCAAGAACGGAATCTCGGACCACAGCTTCTCCATCCTTGCAGAAAATCGTGAACGTCACCGGCTTTCCCTTGGCCGGGTAAAAATTGTGATCGGGAGAAATCGACGCACTGTGGCCGACGAGGCTGAGACCTGAACGTACGGGCGTAACCATCTCGCAGGATGTCGCTCGGGAGGAAACCCATCCAAAGGTAAAGGGCTCGCCCCGGACCGTGAGGGTCCTCATCCCCTTCTGACCATTGAAGTTCATTTCGAGAACGGGTCCAGGTGTCGGCGCCACAGGCTCTACCATGGATGCCCGTGAGCACGCAGTGATCACCAGCATTGCAAGGATCGAGAAACGCATGATCATCTCCTGAAAAGGACTATGAGACCACAAGAACAGCTTTTGACTCTTTTTGTATTATATCACGCATTGTCAAAAAAGCAAGGAATGCTATTTCAAATACTCCGGGGCGTTTATGATCATCCAGTTCTCTACTTCCTGCATCGCATAGGTCGCTCCGACGGTGTTGTTCCTGTCCCCCTTTTCCATTAATACAGCGAAGGCGTAGCGCGGATGGTCGTATGGCCAAAAGCCGGTCGACCACGAGTTCACGAGCTGCTTTGTCACTCCGAGCTCGGCCGTACCGGTCTTCGCTGCAAAGGCTACCGCCGGGTGGTTGAGCGCGGTGACGATACCAGTCGTCACTCCCTGCCTCATGCCGTCCCGGACGGTCTGCCACGTTTGATACGGGAGGTCGATCGTTCTGAATACCCTCTCCGTCGCCGGCTTCCCTCCAATTACGACGCTTGGGACCAAGAGCTTGCCCCCGTTCGCGATCGCTCCAACCCATCGCACCGCTTCCAGGGCGGTCACCTGAGTGCCGTATTGGCCGATCGAGGTGATGTAGGTGTCCCCGAGGCGCCACGGTTCTCCGTTGAAATTTTCTTTCTTCCACTCGGGGCTCGGGATGACGCCCGCGCTCTCGCCCGGCAGGTCGATCCCCGTCTTCTCGGTCATGCCGAAGAGTTCATAATATTTGTCTATGGCATTGATGCCGATGCCTTTCTGGCCTTCGAAGCCTCCTCCGACCTCGTAGAAATACACGTCCGAAGAAACGGCCAGAGCGTCCTTCAGATCCACCCAGCCGAGGGCCTTCCAGTCCCTAAATATTGAAGGCTTGGTCTTGTCATACGGATTGGGGACGCTGATCGAACCCGTCGACAGGATCTGCTTATTCGCGTCGATCACTCCTTCGTTCAAGGCCGCGAGGCCCATGATCGGCTTGACGATCGAACCCGGCGTATAGAGGCCGCTCGTCGCCCGATCGAGGAACGGCTGATCTTTGGAAGTGAAAAGTTCGGAAATAGCCTTGCGGTCAGCGCCTTCCGTCACTATGTTTTGGTTATACTCCGGATAGCTCGTCAGGGCGAGGATCTCTCCGGTTTCCACATCCATGACCACCCCGGCTCCGCCCGTAAATCCTCGTGTATGAGCGATGTTGGCGATGGCCTTGTAGAGCTCGATGTTGAAGCGCGAGTCGATCGAGAGAGTGAGGTCGTTCCCGTCTTCAGGCTTTTCAATGACGCTCTCGGATACCACTTTGCCCAAGGCGTCGGTCTCCGTGATCTTCAATCCGTTCTTGCCGGATAAAGAATCGTTGTAGACCTTCTCGACCCCGGCCTGGCCTTTGTATGCTTCTTCGTAGAAATGTCCGGAAGAATCCTTGGCCGGATATTTGAGATACCCGACGACGTGCGCCAAGCCTTCGACGGGCGGATAGAGGCGAGAGGAAAATCCGGAGGCGTCATCCTTGACCGCGTTCGTTGCGAGTTCGACTTTATTGCGGTCATAGATGAGGCCGCGATTGGCAAAGATAAGCGTGTGCGCCAGGCGGTTATTCTCGGAAACTTCCGCATAGGCGGTTCCCTTGTGGATCTGAAGGTTCCAGAGCTTTATACAAAAAAGGAAGACGACGATACAGAGGACGCATTTCAAAACAAAGAACGTGCGTTCGGAGATCGGCTTTTCGATGCGCCCCTCAAAGCGGTGTTCGGCGAACCCGGGCAAGTTTGCCGAATCAAGGAAAATATCCTCGGGATTGATGTCCTGATATTGCCTGCGAAATCGTTTTTTAAAGTTGCGAAGGAATTGTTTATGCATCGAATCGAAGGTGCTCGCGGAGTGGAATAAGGACGAGGATCAAGAGGAGAACCCCGAGGGCATACGGGTACGAAAGCGAAAGCCCCGGATGCGCTCGCGCTCCATAGAATACATCAATGAGAAAGCCGAGGAAAATCCCCTCCCAATACATGGGGAGGAATAGGATAGCAAGGAGGAGCGCCGGAAGATACACCCAATATGGGAAAGCCAGGATGAGGATGAGGAGTATGAGGGTGGCGATGTCTCGTTTTTTCATTGAACGATGCGGACAAAATGAAGCGAATGGATCGGAGCGGCGCTCTCGACCAGCACTTTCTTGAACGAATCCGTGGGGACAGACTCTATATCCCGCACTACGCCGATCATCCCGGCGGTGATGGTCGAATCAAGCACTCGGTCACCGGCGACAACAGGCACCTCTCGCGGAAGTTCGATCTCGAACGCCCCTCCGCCTCGGCCGATGAGAGTGACGGGTGCCCCGCCCCGTTCAAGGATCGCGTTCGTTTGCTCTCCGCTTGTTGAAAAGAGCTTGGCCCGAGAATCCTTGGAGAAGACTTCAATCACGACCCCGATCTTTGATCCTTCGGGAAGGGCCACCGAGTCCCCCACTTTCACCCCGTAGTTTGAGCCCGCATCGAGTACCAGAAAGTCGTAGGGAGTTTCCGGAGGATGGACGAGCACGGTGGCCCCGATGAAGGTGGAGGTGCCGCTTCGGCCGAACGAATTGAGGAGTACTTCGCGAGAATTCTCGATCGAGCGGAGGGAGGAGATCAAAAGTTCATCAGAGGCGACGCGCGCGCGAAGATCGGCATTTTCTTGAAGAAGAGCATTCGTATCCTTGAAAAATCCGCTGACCCTCCAGGCGCTTCGGGCCACGACATTCTCGCTCTTCCATATGGGAGCAGCCAGCCGGACAAACAGTCCGTCAAAAAGTGAAAAAACAAGAGCGCCGAAAATAAAAACTCCAAGCAGGAATAAAGCCTTTTTGCCGAATGCTCGATCGGGTCTATTTCTTTGGAGGTAAGGCGTCTTCATTTTCTATTAAAATATCTCTATAGAGATCCAGATTTTCGAGGATCACTCCGGTGCCGCGCGCGACGGCGGTCAAAGGGTCCGCGGTGACGTGCACGGGGATATTCACCTCGCTCGCGATGAGCTCTCCGAGCCCGGAGATAAGCGCTCCGCCGCCCGCGAGGTATATTCCCCGTTGCATGATGTCCGCCAGGATCTCCGGAGGAGTGGATTCGAGCACCTCGCGGATAGAATTGACCAAGGCCTCGATCGACCCGGAGAGCGCCTCTCGAATGTCCGTGTCCGTGACGATCACTTCGCGTGGGAGGCCGGTGATGAGGTCTCGGCCCTTGATCGAGGCTTCGAGAGGCTCGTCTCCCGGTATAACCGAACCGATCGCGTGCTTGACCCTCTCCGCCGTCTTCTCCCCGATAAGTATTTTAAACTGGTTTCGAATATAAGAAATGATATCGTCGTTGAAGCGGTCGCCGGCGATTCGGAGATTCTTTGTCCTGACCATTCCGCCCATGGAGAGAACGGCGATGTCCGAAGTTCCTCCGCCGATGTCCACCACCATGCTGCCGACCGGCTCGTGGATCGGCAGGCGCATGCCGATCGCCGCCGCCATCGGTTCTTCGATAATGAAGACTTCCCCCGCTCCGGCATTCCTCGTTGCGTCTCGGACCGCGCGGATCTCGACGTTCGTTATCCCTGACGGGACGCCCACCACGACGCGAGGGCCAAAGGCTTTTTTGTTGTTCTCCTGAGCGCGGTTCAAAAGGTAGGAGATCATCTCTTCGGTCACTTCGAAATCGGAGATCACGCCGTCGACCAGAGGCTTGACCGCTTCGATGTGGGCCGGAGTTCGGCCAAGCATCTCCTTGGCCGCGGCCCCTACGGCCACTACTTGTCCGGTCTTCTGGTTCACGGCAACGACCGAGGGTTCGTTGATGAGGATGCCTTTGCCGCGAACGTAGACGAGGGTGTTCGCCGTCCCAAGGTCGATGCCTATATCATGCGAGAGCATTCGTCGCATTCGTTCTTTTCCAAAAAAATCGGCCATTACTGTAATTCGGTTAAGAGATGCTCGAGAGACATCTGGCTCGTCTCTCCGGTGGCGCGGTCCTTCACTTCAAACATTTTTGATTCGATCGTCTTGTTCCCGACGATAATGCGGGTCGGAATGCCGATGAGGTCGGAGTCGGCGAATTTTTCACCGGCGCGGAGATTTCGATCGTCGTAGAGGACATCGACGCCTTCGGCCGAGAGGGTTGTATAGACTTCGTCCGCGAGCTCCTTTACCAAAGGGTCTTCCGACAGGACCAGGAGATGCGCCCGGAACGGAGCGATGGATGCGGGCCAGACAAGGCCGTTCTCATCTCCGAATATTTCCGCCACGACCCCCATGAGGCGCGTCACTCCTATGCCGTATGAACCCAGGAACACCGGTTTCTTTTGACCGTCCTTGTCCGTAAAATACACATCCAGTTCTTCACATTTTTTTGTCCCGAAGGTAAAGATATTTCCCACTTCTGCGGCTTTTTTAAGCTCGAAATCTTCTTTAGACTTGCCCATTTTTTCCAGAGTCTCATCATTGAACACCTCTTCGTTAAGCGCGGTTGTTCCGTCCTTCGAGAGATAGATATTGTCTTCGCCCGCATCGCAGAGAGTTTGGAATTCATGGCTGAACTTGTCGGTGAAAACGCCGCCGGATGCGGAAGTAACATAGGTTATGTCTCCGAGGCCGAGAGCCTTGAAGACGTTCATGTACGCCGTGCTCGTCTTGTTATAAAAATCCATGTGCTCTTCTTCGGTCGTCGCATACGAATACATGTCCTTCATAACGAACTCCCTACAGCGCATGATGCCCGACTTAGCCCGCGTCTCGTTCCTCAGCTTGTTTTGAAATTGATGCACAAAGACGGGGAGATCTGCATAGCTCCCGACGTGATACTTCATGAGGTTGGTGATCGGCTCTTCATGAGACCAGCCGAATCCGACCTCGGTCCCGCTCTTCAGTGCGGACTTGAACCAGATGTCCACCTTCTCATCCGACCAGCGGTCTGTCTTTTCCCATAGCTCCTTGGCCTGAAGCGTCGACATGATAAGTTCGCTTGAGCCGAGCTTCTCCATCTCTCCGGAGATGATGTCTTTGATCTTTTTTACGACGCGGAGCCCGAGCGGGAGGATGGAGTAGACCCCGGCCATTTCTTTATGTATAAAACCGGCCCTGATAAGGAGCATGGCGTTCTTCGCTGTCTCATCAGCAGGGGCTTCCTTGCGGGTCTTTGTAAATAGGGCGGATTGTCTCATTCGCCTATTTTACTTGAAAGAAGACCCAAAAACAAAGCTAGGCGGCTCTTTCTGACCCTGAGTCGGCATGATAGAGCCTATGCTCAAGATTATCGACCATAGAGTGAAATGTGGTGTCTATTTCTGAGCTCCAGCGTTGAACGAGATCGGGCTCTTGCTTCAACATTTCTGCGAACACTTTTTCATAATCAGATGCGTACGTATCTATCCATTCTTGGACGGCCTTGCTGGTACCTTCTTCATCTGCAGGAGAGATCCCTCGACGCACTATATAGTCGCGCATTAGCTTGCCTTCAGTATGCAAATACATCTTCTGCTCGATCGCACTTCTTGGTCGATCAATATTTTCTTCCGTAGGACCTTCGGCTTTTGAGAAAAATTTCATAAAAATATTATATCAAATGCATGATATCCCTAAAGGTAACAAGGAGCATGAGGATGATAAGGAGCGTGAAGCCGATCATATTCGCTCTGTTGAAGACCTTTGGTGATATAGGACGTCTCAAGACGGTTTCTATTGCGACGAAGAGAAGGCGGCCGCCGTCGAGCGCCGGAATGGGCAGGAGATTCACTACGGAAAGGTTAATGGAGATAAGCGCCGTAAAGGAGAGGAGGTAGACAAACCCAAGCACTCGTACATCCCCGACCATGCCCACAAGCCCGACAGGACCCGTCACTTGAGAAAGGTCCGCGCGGCCGGTTATAGCTTGTCCGATGAATTTCAAAAGGGCGGTGGCTGTGAGGTATGTCAGCCGGGCGGTCACTTTGAACCCTTCGTACAGGGCCTTAAAGAAAGGAAGTTTGACCGTGCCCACGGTGTCGAGAGCCACTCCGACGCCGACCTTGCCCGCGACGATGCCGTCCTTTGGGGTGATGACCTTTGTAAGCGTTTCCGATCCTCGAGTGACGACGAAGGTCAGAGGTTCGGGCGAAGAGCCGATAAATTCTGAAGCTGGCAGAGGAGAAATATCCGCTTCTTGCGTATCTCTCAATAACTTTTGAAGCGCGTCTCCGGATTTGAGCCCGGCGAGGTCAGCCGGGGAATCCTTGAGGACAGTGGTGATGACCGTATGAGCATCCAAGACGGGAAGACCGACTCCCATCGGCGAAGGCAGCCCGGACATGAACCCGACCGAGATGAGGAGCCACGCGAAGAGGAAGTTCCCCACTACGCCGGCGACAAGGACCGCTGCCTGGATCCCGCGGTTTTTAGACTGAAAGCTGTTCGCCGAGGTCTCTTCGCCTTGTTCATTTGGGTTTTCTCCAAAGATCTTCACGAACCCTCCGAACGGCAGCCAGTTCAATGTAAAGAGAGTTCCTTTCCATGAGAACAAGGACGTCGCCCGAGGCGGATATCCGAGGCCGAATTCATCCACGCGGATCTTAAAATATTTGGCTACGAGAAAGTGCCCAAGCTCGTGGACGATGACGAGGACCGAGAGAATTATAAAAAAGTAGAGGAGGGACATTATTCGGAGATTTCTTTTTCTTTCTTGGCAGTGAGGTCTTCAAGCTTGGCGTTCGCATCATCGACGAGCTTTTGGAGCTCGGTCTTCGAGCGGGCCTTATCATCGTCTCCCGTCTCTCCGCGATCGATCTCCCCGAGCGCTCGCTGGCGTTCGTTCCTGATCCTGATGCGGGCTTCTTCGAGCTTTTCTTTGGCCACCTTTATGAGGCTCAAGCGCCTGTCGGCGGTCAGTTCCGGGAAAGAAACGCGGATCCCATCCCCATCGACGGCCACAGAGAGGCCGAGATTCGATTCACGAATGGCCGAGTCCACGTCTTTGATGACGGACTTGTCCCACGGAGACAATCGGAGCGTGCGGGGGTCTTCGACGGATACGGTCGCGAGCTCTCTGATCTGCATGCGAGTGCCGCCGTAGGCCGTGACGGTGATGACATCGAGAATGCTCGGGGTCGCTCGGCCAGTACGAAGCCCGGTGAATTCGGATTTGAGCCACTCGAACGTCGCCTCAGTGGCGGCCTTAAATGGTTGGAAGTTGTATGCCATAGCCTATTTTAACATTATTTTACCGAAGGGCCAGAGAGAGATGTTCGAGGATAAGCCGGCCCGAAGCGGAAGGATCGTCGGCGTAGAGGCGGAGAGGAAACACTTTTTTAATATCATCGGACCCTTTGGCGCGAAGTATCAAGAGAAGCGAATCGAGGAAGGGAGCAAGGGACTTTTCCTTATCAATGAATTTCTTCACGAATAACAGCCTTTGCGACGGGTTCATGGTGAGAAACTCTTCCGCCTCTTTGTTGTTCTCTTCTCCTCTGCCTACACGAACAACGGACAGGCGGGACAAAAGCGTGGGCAGGAGCAATTCCCGGTCTTCAAAAAGAAGGAAGAAATGCGTGTTCAGGATCGGCTCCTCAAGCGTCTTTAAAAGCGCGTTCTGCGCTCCATCCGAAAATCTACGCGTCTTCACCGCAAACACTTTTTTATCGCCAAATGGCTTGCCTCCGGCCATATCCCTAAGCCTGCGGGCATCATCGACGCTAAAGGCTTCTTCATTGAACTCCGCATAGTCAGGATTCCCCTTTCGAGAAAAGCCGATACCCTCGAGCATGGAAGAAAGAAAACGCTCCCCTTCAAGAGGCGCGCCTTCCAAGAGATACGCGTGGTGGAGATGGATCTCCATACGGATTATTGTGCCTGGACCGGATGCTGGACCTTCAAGAGATCAACATCGAACATAAGAGTGGAATTCGCCGGGATCGGTCCGACGGTCTGAGCGCCGTATCCGAAATCGGGAGAGATGGTCAATCGTCGCTTGCCTCCGACTCGCATACCTGCCACTCCTTCATCCCATCCGCGAATGACTTGGCCGACTCCGAGCTGGAAGGTGAAAGGCTGTCCGCGATCGATCGAGCTGTCGAAGACCTTGCCGTCCGTGAGGGTCCCGACGTAGTTCACAGTGACAGTGTCGCCGGCTGCCGCCACGTCGCCTTGTCCGTTCGTGATGTTTTCTATTTTTACTCCGGTCGTCTCTGTTGCCATAGTTTGTAATGTATTAGGGTTCTGATTAAAAAGATTCAAGATAGTGCCTCCATAAAAGAGCGCGGCCAGAAGTCCGATTCCTGAAGCCACTGCTATCCATTGGTTTTTGTTCAATTTTTTCATCTTTCTAGTATACAAATCTTTCCGGCCTGTGGCCAATGGGATATCCACTTGATATGATGTCCCCATGCAATCACAGGAAAACAGCTTTACCCTCACGCGCGAAGAGATGCAGAAAGTCGCCGCCGAGCGCGTATCAGAAATTAGCAAAGAATTTACGGACGGATTCAAGTTTCTCGAAGAATATCCCCAGTCGGTCACTTTTTTCGGTTCGACTCAGTTCACAGAAGAGAACCCGTATTATATAAAAGCCCGGTCCCTGGCCTCTCGGATCGTCAAGGACCTCGGCTATTCGGTCATCACCGGAGGAGGCCCCGGCATCATGGAAGCGGCGAACCGCGGAGCGAGCGAAGCTTCGGGGACATCGGTCGGCTTGACCATCCAGCTTCCCCACGAGCAGATCGTGAACAAATACATATCGAAAGCCATTAATTCGTATTACTTTTTCGTCCGCAAGGTGATCCTCTCCTTCTCGGCGGAAGCCTTTATCTTCTTCCCCGGCGGCTACGGCACGCTCGACGAGTTCTTTGAGATCATCACCCTCGTTCAGACGAGAAAGGTCGTCGGCGTACCCATCATCTGCGTCGGTTCGGACTACTGGAAGTCGCTTGAGAGGTTCATGCAAGAAAACCTCATCGCCCGAGGCACCATCTCCGCCGAAGACCTCACCCTCTTCACCATCACCGACGATGAAGATGAGATCATCAGACTCATCAAGAAGGTTCCTGTCAGGAATTCCCTCCCCTTCGGCCTTGAAAACCAAGCCGGCTCCGAAGATCAGCCTGAAACTCAGTAGACGCAAAAAACTCCCCGTCGGGGAGTTTTTTTATTATCTCTTGAAGTGGACAGGGACTCGGATCGAGACGGACCTTGCCGGATCACCGGACGGATTATCGTTCATGAAGATAACGAACCCTTCGGTCGTGGTCCCGACCGGGAGCGTATACGCCACCGAACCGGTGAAGGGCACATAGGCGGTGGTCATCCAATCTCCGGTCGCATGGATAGTGCCTTGCCCGAGCGTCTTGCCGGCTGCGTCCATGATGAGAACGGGAGCCGACGCTTCAAAGAACCAGCTGCCTTGAGCGTTCCCGGACAAGCTGATGGGAGACGTGGTCGTGGCGCCCGCAGCGGGAGTGGTAACGATGATCGAAGTACCCGTTACGGTCGGAGTTGTATTCCCCGGAGTTTGACTTGAGCCGCCGACGTTCACCACGGTGGTGTCTACCGGAGTGGTCACGGAAGGCTTCCTGATGAGAAGCCAGGCTCCGGCGATCACTACCAGAGCAAGAATAATAAGAATGAGGTTTTTCATTGGATATAAGTTAGAGAGGTCTTCACCTCTGTATATAGAGACGCAGGGCCGGGGCTCGTCTTTCTCGCTTTTAGTGTTTGCGGGTAATGTAGAACGAATATCCGAAGGAAATAACAAGGAAAGCTATCCATGCGGCGAAGACGAGCCTGCCGAGGTTTGCGACTCTCGCCTCGGTCTCCCGCATGGAGCGGCCGGCCAGGACGAACCCCGCATGCGGGCCTTCGACCCTGCGCATGACGACCGCATTTCTCACTCCTGACTTCGGCTCCCAGGTGAATCGATCCTCGGGGTGCGACCGGAGATACTCGAACACTCCTCGAGGCGGGACCGGGGTCGACCCGTCGAGCGAAGCACCCGAAGCGACCGCTTCGTTCTTGTCATCAAAAATGATCAGGTACGGCGCAAGGCTTTTCTCGATATTTATTTCCGGATCGACCAAGGATTGCGGACTGGCGGCCGGGTTCGCAAGGTGCGAGACGGCGTCTTCGCTCATCTCCACCTGCGGGTCATTCGCTCCCGAGCGGGTTACCTGCTGAACCCCCGCAAAGAATGTGATCGAGAAAAAACTCGAAAGCAGCACGAAGGGAAACCAAGCGGACCATGTTCTTTTCATCATATGAACATAGTAGCACTAACTATTTAAAAATGTTCTTAGCCGCGCCGCCCAGGAACTCTCCCCCATAGTCTTTGGCTTTCTTAAGAAGCGCCTTGGGAGACAGGGATCTCTGTGGATCATACAGGCTCGTGTAGACGTTCGGCTTTCCTTGGATAAGGTCGGTGAGGATGCGTCCGGAAATGGCCGAATAGGTCATGCCGTTCCCGGAAAAGGCCGAAGCTACATAGATGTGAGGTTCGACCGGGCCGATCAATGGGAGTCCGTCCGACGGCTCGAGGATCTTCCCGGACCATTTTGAAGCGATGACATATTCGAGCGTGGGGAATGTTTCTTTGATGTACTCATCGAGAGCGGTGAAGTTTTTCTTCGGCGGAAGCTTCAGCTCTTCGCGGTGATCCTCGCCTCCGACGATCATCCTGTCATACTTGTGGTTCAGTTGGTCCACGCGCACATAGTGGTACGGATTCTCGAGGTCCTCGAACATCCCCCGCCTGACGCTCCCGGGCTTGATGCGAAGCTCATAGACATAGCTCACATACATACCTTTTTTAAAATGGGTCGGCGCGGGATTGTTGAAGGGCTTATACGTCGCGATGATGATATCCCTTGCGGTGATCTTCGCGCCGTCCTTGGTTACCACTTTCATCGGATCTTTCCCAAGGATGCGATCCGCTTCGGTTCTCTCATGGATAGTGGCTCCGTTTCTGATCGAAGCCTCAAGCAGGCCCTTAAAAAATTTCATAGGATGAAATTTAGCCTGGTCTTCGATCTCCCACGCCCCGTCGTGCTCAAATCCGAGATCGAGGTCCTTTTGTAATTTTGTTTGGAATCCCAGGCTGCGGGCGAGCTTGTCCTCCGCTTCAAGGGACTTGAATTCTTCGGGCGTCGCCGCATAGACAAAAAGAGATCCTCTTTCGAATTCACAATCTATATTCTCTTCTTTAATGACCGACTCGATGAGGTCGATCGCCTCACGCCCCGCCTGCCACGAGAGCCGAGCGTCCTTTTTGCCGAATATATCGAGAAGGTCGACGAGGTCCGTGTCTATCTCTTCGGTGATGAAAGCTGTCGTGTAGAGTGTCTCCCCTCTTCCCACCCTGTCCTTTTCGATCAGGACGACTTTCTTTCCTTCTTTGGACAAGAGATATGCGGCCCACATGCCCGCCATGCCTCCGCCTATAATAGCCACATCTGCCTCTGTGTCTTCTTTAAGCTTTGAATAGCGCTCGAAACCCTCTATTTCCCATGCGGATTCCATGCATATATAAACGTTTTTTGGAGAGGTACCTTACCTCTTGAGTATGGTGCAGAGCGGAAACTTTTATGCGCCGAGCGATGCGACCCATGGGGTGCGAACGGAGAGGAGCATGAGGCAGGCGCCGAGGATCATGAGGTTTTTTAGGAAGGCCATCTTCTCGTGGTGGCGCTGCTTCGGATCGGTCTCCTTCCAAAAGGCATGCATCATATAAGTAACCGGGAGGAGGAACAAAATGATAGCCGCAAGGCCGGCGCGAGGAGCGACGCCGAAGAGGACGGACACGCCGCCGAATGCAAGAAGGAATCCTGAAAGGATGATGGCCGCGCGGGGTTCGGGCACTCCCTTTGATTGTGCATAGCCGACGAGAGTGTTCGTGTTGATGATGTGGTTATAAGCCGCTTCGAGGAAATAAACGGCGAAGATCACACGGCCAAGGAGAAAGAGTAAGGGCATGAAAGTTCGTTATGGATGAGTATGGATAGTTTTGGAGACGAACGCCGAGTGCGGTTCTTACTCGATGAAGGTGAGGGCCTTGCCTACCTGGCCTGCGCGCCCCGTTCGTCCGATGCGGTGAATATAGTCCTCATAGGTCGCCGGGACATCGTAGTTGATGACGTGAGAGACTTTCGGGATATCGAGTCCTCGGGCAGCCACATCGGTCGCGACGAGGATGCGGATCTTGTTCTGCTTGAAGGCGTCCAAGGCGCGCTGTCGCTGGCCCTGGCTCTTGTCTCCGTGGATCGAGTCGGCGGAGAGCCCGCGGACCGTGAGGGTCTTCGCGAGCCTTTCCACGCCGTGCTTGGTGCGGCCGAAGATGAGGACCTTGTCGAATCCGGATTGTCGAAGGAGATCTTCAAGGGCCTGAAGCTTGTCCTCCCCCGCTTTCATGCGAACGATGTCCTGATCGACGTTCTTCGAGGTATCCTGGGTCTTCACGGAGATGGAGACCGGTTCTCTTAGGAATTCATGAATAAGCTTCTCGATCTCTTTGGACATGGTGGCGGAGAAGAAAAGCGTCTGGCGATCATGAGGCAAGAGGCCCATGATGAATTTCATGTCGGGCATGAATCCCATGTCGAGCATGCGATCGGCTTCATCGAGAACGACCGAAGCCGTCTGGGTAAGGTCGAGAGCTCGTCGCTCGATGAGATCCTTCAAGCGTCCGGGAGTGCCGATGATGAAGTGGTTCTTATATTTGAGGTCGCGGAGCTGAGGGCCCATCGGCGTACCGCCCACGCATACGACGGAAAAAAGGCCCGTACCCGGAGCGAATCCTTTTAGTTCGTCGTTGATCTGAGTGGCGAGTTCGCGGGTAGGGACGACGATGAGAACAGAGCCCTTCGGATCCTTGAGCATCTTGTTCACAAGCGGGATGAGGAAGGCGGCGGTCTTGCCGGTGCCTGTGTTCGCGATCCCTACCACGTCCTGGCCTTTCAGAATATGAGGGATGGTGCGGTCCTGGATCGATGTCGGTGCGACATAGCCTTTATCAGTGATATTCTTCTTTAATTTCTCTTCAATAAGAAAATCCTCGAAAGCGTGCTCGGGCACGAAATGATCGAACTCTTCGACAATGATACCCTTGTTGATAAAGAGTTTTGGATCGAGATATTGGCCGGTGTGGCGGGGGGTGCGTCGAGGAGCAAAGCTTCTGCGTGCGGGGCCTCCCATGGGTCTTGATGAGCTTCGGCTCGGACCGCTTGTATGGGCGCTTCGCCCACTAGATCTTTTTTGATACATGTTTAAAAGAATTATAGCAATTAGGCGCATTCTTGTCAACGGATGGGCGGGATCGACCTTGATATAATTAATCTCATGAAAAAAATAATCATCGCGGTCATCGTTCTCGCTCTCGTCGGATTCGCCGGCTATTCGTATAGGACGGGCAAATTAAACTTTCTTACAAGCCGAGCCACAACGGCTGCGCAGACACCGGAGTCTTCCTTCACCCCGACGGAGATCCCGACGCTCGCAGGCGGCGCGGACAAAGCTCTCGCCCATGAGGCATGGGGCGTATTCCAGACGTATCTGGGCTTCCTTCATAAACACGACATCAGCGGAGTAAAGACCGTCACTCAAGAACTTTCCACCACCTGCGCGGACAAGGCAAAAACGGCCGAATGCAACAAGCTGATGGATTCCGCATACGACATAGGTTCCACATTCAAGGAAGCGGACTTTACGCACATGTTGTTCGATGCAAAGCAGATCATCCTCTCGACATCCTTCCATACGGAGACCTCCGACCTCGCCCGCGCACTCGTCCGACAGGTGATCTATTTCTCCCGCGATGAAAAAGGCGTACCGAAAGTTCTTTCGTACACCTTTCCCAACGAGATCACATATGCGCTCTATGATGCCAAGGACCCGAAGGTCAACCCGGCCGGACTCGATGCCCGCCTCCGCTTTAGAGTGAACGACCGAGACCTCGACGGACTTCCGGACGAAGTCGAAGAGTGCTCGTTCGTCGGAGTAAGCGCTTCGTGCGTTAAAACAAATGCAGACAAGCGCGACACTGACGGAGACGGATGGTGGGACGGAGTAGAGTCTTTCATCAAGCGCTAAGCGTTCGCATAGCCCATCGAACTGCGTAGCCGCTCTGCCCCGCGGGATATGCGGACAGAGATGACGTTTGCGGATTCCTGGAGAATAGTGGCGATCTCTCGAGGCTTCAATCCTTCGATGTAGCGCATGTGGAGCGCGCGTCGATACGGCTCGTCCAGAGCTTCCATGCCTTTGGTGACTCGGCCCGCTTCGCATTCGGTCTCTATGGCGTCCAAATGAGTTGACGCAACCGCCGACTTGTCATCCCCCGCATCCGAAAGGATGGCGTCGAGCGATAAGGTCTTTTTCTTCCTATATCCGTCGATAATAATGTTTCGGGCGATCGTATAGAGAAAGCTTCGAGGATTTTTAATGATCTGATTATCGAGCAAGGCTTTCCAAAAACGCAGAAAGACGTCCTGGCTGAAGTCCGAGGCGACTTCCGGGTCGGACGTTCGCATCAGGCAAAATCGATAAATGGCGCCGAGTTCGGATTCGTATATTTCTTGAAACTGTTCCGCAACAGTGAGAGTTTTCATATGCACAATAAGCTAGTGAATAATGCGGTGTGTAAGGCGCAGAAAATAACGCAAACACAATACAAGTTGATGTACGTAAAAGAGCAATGAAAACGCCTGGTTACGAGTAGAGAAGGCCAAAAGAGTTTGGCATAACGGCTCAGCACTCGCGTATGTATGTAAGAACTTTAGGGACAGACAATCCGTAAAGCCGATCGGGTATCCTCGGAATTTCTGAATCCTCTAGGGGAAGAAGGGTTAGTGCCGCATCGCAGCCTGGTCATTTTCCACCTGAGGTTGACCCCTACAATATACCATACTCCCCGCTCTTCTACAACCAGCCGGGTGTGGATATGAAAACTCCCCGCTCTGCGGGGAGTTTTAAATCAAAATGGGAAGCGTTATCGTCCAGAGGTGCTCGTGGCCGAAGTAGAGGTTGAGTTCCCGTATGAGCCCGAAGCATTCGAAGCTGTATTCGGCGCGGTCGCATCGCCCTTGAAGATAGCGTGGATGCGGGAGGCGATGGCTGCGGCTTGTCCCGCGGTCAGCGTGCCTCCGTTTGCGCTTATCATCGACTGGATCTCCGTTTTGATGGAGGTCGCAAGATCGGTGTTCGTATCGTTCTTTACCAGGAAGCTATACCACGGATACCTCACGGATACATCGCCGCTCGCGTCGACTCGGGCGGTAGTGGTGAGATACATAGGGATAAGGGCGAGGAACTTGCCCGGAGCTTTGTATGAGACTTCCACCGCATTGTTCGTGAAGGTCATGCCTTGGAGATCTTCATCGTTCGTAAGCGACGCAGCCATAAATGACCTAAGATCATTCTCTGTTGAGACTCGGTCAAATGTTACCGATGAATTCGAAGTGCCGGAAACGGATGCGGTATCCGCGGTTTGGCTTTCTGTTCCCCGATCAATGCTGATGGGTTCGCTGTCGCTCACATTGATCCTTGCGGATGAGTCAGAGCTGAGGTCAAATCGGCCTGATCCGGCGTTCATATTTACAGATGAATTAGAAGAGCCTGAGACATTTCCGGATGATCCCTGTCCGCTCCCGGCATTTGAGGTTGGAGTAGTATTTGAGTTCGTATCAGCCGCAGCGTCCACCTGGACAGGCCAGTCGGTAATTTGGATCTTCGACTTATCAAGGGTCGCCGCGCCGAGATTCGCGAGCGGGAAGACCGCGATCGCGTACAGCGCGGCAATGACATAAGGATGTAACTTTTTCATGATGAGTTGATGGATTAAGTATGAAGACCGCACGCGGTCTCTATATGCAATAGACGCGGTTCTATCTTGAATCTTTCAACCGGTCCCTAGCGAATTCCCGTATCACAGGAGATATTTGCAATGGTATTCGCTCCTGCTTTTACGCTCACCGTCTTGGTCTCGCATCGCGGATAGACCGCTCCGCCCTCTGGAGAGACATCGTAGTCTCTGCCTCCCGGCACCCAAGCGCTGTATTCGCCTTGAGTATCAGTCTTGATCCTCGCTACTTCCCTGCCTTCTGAGAATCGAATGACTACCGTGGTTTCAAATCCTTTAGGAGCGCACAGCGGATCAGGAGGCATCCTCTCCACTGGGCACACCGGAGAAAGGGTGATGTGGCCGCTGATCTGGCCGTTTTGGTTCAGGCCGATGTTTATGCTTGGAGTGGAAGTTGCAGAGGTGGTGGTCGAAGTCTCATCTATTCCGATATTGAGGCTGTCCCGGACCGATGCACTTTTCCACACCACCACCAATAGGACGAGGGCGAGGGCTCCCAAAAGAATTTTTACAGCGTTGTTCATATGTATACAGACGGGTTAGTTACCATTTGGATTACCTATATAGCATAGCACGAATTGACATTCTATAAAAAATGAGTTAAATAGATTACAGACACGCCTAGCCAAGGAGCTCTGTGCGAGAAAGAGAGATACGGATGTGGCTTTTCAGTCTCCTGCAACATTACGGTCCGCCCCGGCCCGCTCTGAACATAGCTCCTTTGCGAACGAAGCTTGAGGCAAAAGACCACTCAGGTATGGCGCTTTGGGTGGCTCGGAGCCTCAAGTTAGATATGAGGCTTCGGATCGGGTATGTAAATTCAGGCGGCAAGAAACATGTACCCGCTTGGATAACCCTCCCTCCCCCATGGGCATTATACGGGACGCCTGCCTTCAGCGAGTGGATCGCGATCTTGCATATCCAGCGAAACTTCCTTGCCGAAGCTTCGTTCGAAGCGATCGTATTCGCGCTTGCCCATGAGATGTCCCATCTGGTGCTGACCTCTACCAAGCATCCGCTTCACGATAAGGAAGAGCTCGTCGACCTCGCAGCCATGTTCTTCGGATATGCCCCAACCTTCGTCAAGGGTGCAGTATACGAACCAATGAATCAGAGCGGCTCGACGCGCTATGATTTTTCCCAAGGTGCGTATATGGTCAGAACGGTGGTGCACCAGATCGGGTATCTCCAAAAAGAAGAGTACGAGTTCGCCGCCCGATTCATCACCCGCCTTGCGGGGCCGCCTCGATAAGAGGCGGCTTTTTTATGCTACACAAAACCCCGCCGAAGCGGGGGTTGTTATTTTTTCGCTACAACTTTTTTAGTAACGGCTTTTTTTATTACTTTCTTCAGCGGGGCGATCTTTTTCTTCGCTATAGATTTAGTCACTGCGGAGTTTGCGGCCGCGGTGTAAAGCCTGATCGGAGTACCGGCGGATGTGTAATAGGTCACATACGAGCCCTGCATGTTCGGCATGCTCACGCCGGCTGCGGGAGACACAATCACTTTCTGCGGAGCGGCGACAACCGTGATGATCCTCGCGGAGGCTTGAGAAGAAGACTGGACTACGGACGCTACGGGAGTTTGGGTCGGGATCGGCAATGGAGTCGGGTTCTCAGGCTGGTAGACGGAGAAACTTTGCCCGTCCGCATTGAATCCCGTCGCCCGCGCCAGGACGCGAGAGCCTTCGATCATGGTCATCGCCCCGGCGTTCGTGTCTCGCAGAGGAACGAATGCTCCGTTCTGTACGGCGGTGCTTCCGGTGAAGTCTACCCGTCCAAAATTCGTGAGCGTGAGGAAATGGTCAACGTCTTTCGGGCGCTCTTCGATCCACTCTGCTGATGAGAGGGTCGAGGCATATGAAAGAGTGGTCGAATAATCCTCTCCGGTCGTGTTGTTCTTGATGGTCAGTCTCCAGAGGTCCTGGCCGATGAGGTTGAGGGACGAGGTCATTGAATCTCCGCCGTGAACCGCCATGGGAATGGTGACCGGGTTTGCGGGCAAGATCTCGTACCAGGCGACGTACCTCGAATAATTGTTGTCCGAGATCGCTTCGGTCCCTATCTGGATAAGGTCGGTCGAGTTGATACCTCCTATACCGATCCATTCGGCGCTGACGAGGTGGCTGTTCGAAGGAGGAACGACGGGCACGGTCCATGAGCCGTTCACCGCCGTGTACGGGCCGTCCGTGGCCACGTAGCCCGACCAGTTCGACGACTGGCTTCCGGCAAAGGCAAAGGCATGCATTGGATTATAGGCCGAGAATCCGAGTACGGTCAGGATGAGGGAAAGTAATAATGTTTTGAGTGCTTTCATTGTGTGGGTATTGATCAGTTTCTAAAAAACAAAAGCCAAAATTGGCTTACATATTAGATACGTATGAGCTGCCCGGTTTGGTGCACTAATACTTCCTGATCACCCCCTTCACAATAGCAGCGATCTTGAAATCATATTTTGGATACATGGGTTTGAAACGCGGGTTTGCGGCTTCGAGGTAGACTTTGCCGCCGCGCTTACGAAAATATTTCATGGTCCAGCCGCCGTCGATCTCGGCGATGACAATGTCCCCGTCCTTGGCTTCGCCTTTTCGCTCGGCGATGACGAGGTCGCCTTCTTTGATCCCCTCGTCGATCATCGAATCCCCTTTCACTTCGAGGAGATACGTAGATTCTTTGTGCTCGATCAGATAGTCGTCAAGCGAAAGCGTGTCCGTACCTTCCTCGGCAACCGTTGGGAACCCCGCTTCGACGAGTCCGAGGAGAGGCACTTCATCAAAGGCTCGGGCCGGCGTGAGCCTGCCTTGTGAATCTTTCCTCACGATCCCCTCTTCGACCAATCGATTGATCAGCTTAAAGACCGCGTTCTTCGACTTGAAGCCGACCAAGTTCATGATCTCCTGGTAGCCGGGCATGCGCTTGTGCCTCTTGTAGAAACCGGTGATCTTTTGAATTTTGTCTGTGTGTTCCTGCATGGGCTAGAGGAAAAGAGTGGGAACGAATGAAAGCTTCTGGAAGAATCCGCCGCGAGCGACCTTCCTCATCTGGCTGATCCTCGCCAAGAGATACTTGTGCGCCCGGGCCTCTCGCACGTACGACTGGCCCCGGACGATCTTCATGTCGATCGTGTTGTTCAGAGCTTCGAGCTCTGTTCGTAACATTTTTTCTACGTTGTGTTTGCTCATGGTGTTGCTGATTAACTGACTTTGTTCAGTATAGTGAACCCGAGTTCACCAGTCTATGTGGATAGCATATTCGGACACGCCCGAGGAGCCCGTACAAGAGAGGCCTCAGAAACCCTAGATGCTGTTTGATGAATTCGAGGAAAACGGAGCGATCACCGGGGCGGTGGCCCGCTTCTCCGCCACGAGAACGTTGAGAAAGGCGGCGAGCAGCAGTACCAAAGCGACAGCGAGGATAGAGTAAACTGCTTTCTTCATTTCTTCATTATATGCGAGGACGAATAAACCACAACACGGATGAGCTTATAAACACTGTAAGAAGCAGAGCGGGGCAACGTCTCTTGGATTTAAGAACAAGGCCTTAAACACCCACATACAATTGTAAGAAGCCTTGTTTGGATTAGTATCTAATTAACTCATCATTATAATGAAGAAACTCTTAATCATCCCAGTGATCGCCGCCTTTTTCGCCTTCTCTTCAGGAGCAAGCGCCCAGGTCGCCGGTCCTAGCCTTCTTGTTCAGCTTCAGACCGCAGGGGTCGCTTCAGCTATCAACGCCGGAGCTCAAAACGTGGTCTTGGCAAACGTTCGATTGGACGCAACGGCTTCAACAGATGATATCCGCCTCGCCAGCCTTCCGATCGTCCTCACTTCAGGCAACGGAGGAACCGCAACAAGCTTGACGAGCTGCCACGCAGTGAACTCTGTCACCCCTTCGAACAACTTGAACAGCGGCACGAACGCGATCGCGAACCTCTCATCAGGCGCTAACTCGATCGTATTCGATTCACCAATGATCATCGCTCGAGGAACCGCGCTGAACCTCCTTATCGAATGTAACATTGCATCGAACCTTCCAGCAGGAGGCACCTACCAGTTCAGCATCAACACCGCATCAGTTCCCGCTACCGCAGTCTCGA
Organism: Parcubacteria group bacterium; assembly: GCA_028286565.1. Classification (GTDB taxonomy): domain Bacteria; phylum Patescibacteriota; class Minisyncoccia; order Phycocordibacterales; family Zambryskibacteraceae; genus JAIFWN01. Next base: position 36,662 of record JAQBRH010000002.1, on the reverse strand, counting down.
CCGGCCTCCCAGCAGTCGTCGGTGTCGGCGGAGTAGCAGTCACCCCCGTCCCGGTTCCGGTCCCAGGTATTCCTAACACCGGATTCGGAGGAGCAGCCACGACTAATATCGCTCTCCTTATCGGATCGATCGCAGTCGCAGGTCTCGGACTCGCTTACACACGAAAATACGCTAGATAACCTCACATAACAAAGAGCATCCGCTCTTAGGCCGAACTACGGGAGCTCTCACGAGCCCCGTTGTTTGGTAAAGTAAACGCAACACTACATGAACACGAGCACCAAAAGAACAATAGGGATCGGCATCATCCTCCTCGCTCTCCTCACCTTCGGATATACCCTTTTCGGATCCGTCTTCTATGCGGCCAATGAGGATTCGAGGACCGTCTCCTTCACACCTGTAGCAGTAGAAGCAAACACCATCGCCGTTGCAGAAAGAGAAGTGGTGACGGCATCTACAAGTACCAAGCCGAGCACAGCAGTCATACCTCCAAAACCTAAACCGATCATCGCACCGAAACCGGTTGTCCAGTCTGCCTATCCGACTCGCCTCGCGATCCCCTCTCTAGGGATCGATGCGAACGTCCAGCATGTGGGGATAAACGCCAAGGGTAATATGGCGACGCCGAATAACTTCACGGATGTTTCTTGGTACAAACCCGGAACCGTCCCCGGAGAAATAGGCAGTGCGGTCATGGCCGGCCATGTGGACAACGGCCTGGCTCTCTCGGGGGTTTTCAAACACCTCGAAGATCTCAAGCCTGGAGATGATGTGTACGTCACCCGAGGCGACGGGACCACGCTTCACTTCAGGGTGGATGAGGCCATCTTGTATCCGTATCAGGATGTGCCGACCTCTTCGGTCTTCACATCCGCCGACGGAATACACTTGAACCTCGTCACCTGCACCGGAGATTGGGTGCCCGGACAGAAGACGTATGACCAGAGGCTCGTCGTCTATACGACCTTGGTCAAATAGATCTCTATAAAAACCACTCGATCGAGAGTGGTTTTTTGTTATATCACTTTGTGTGCGAGACCCATGCGGACGGCTTCTTCGGCCGAGAGAATGGTGTTCTTCGACATGAGCTCGAGGATCCGCTCCGGAGAATACCTTCCTTCCGTCGCATCGGCGAGGACGCAGGCATACTGATAATCCTTCAACTTATTCTCTTTCAGCATGTCTTCGATGTCATATGTGGAGAATCGCTTGCCTTCTTCGAAGGTCCGGCCTCCGAGGTGGAGGAGGAGGTGCGTGTTCTTGGTGAGGAATCTCTTTGAGCCCGCGAGGAAGACGATGACTCCCGAAGAATCAACGTCGCCTGTGCCGATGGTGGTGAGGTGCGGCTTCATGATCGAGGTCATCGAATCATAGAATCCCATCCCGATCCCCGTTGATCCTCCGTACGAACTGACAACGAGCTGGATCTCTTCGCGCGGATTTTCCCGCAGAAGGGATTTGATATCATTCACGGCCCGGTCGAAGTTCGAATAATTCACACCTCCGAACCACTCCACAGTGCGGTCGTATCGCGGGGTAAAATTAATTTTCTTTTCGAGTTTGCTGTGCTGGTGATGGAGGGTGGTGGTGTTCATAGATGATGTTAGTTTTAATCAACTCGAATTATAGAAAATAACCACACCACATGCAAGCTCATCAGTAAAGCGACGAAAGACCCCGCATTGCTCGGGGTCTTTGTCTCTCCTTTTTCACTCTTCTATATAGTCTACATTCCGCGATTGTCCTCGCCGAGGGAATCTCTATTGCCTGAACCGGAGCTGTTTTGGCTGCGGCTCTGGCCACCCTTGCGGCCGGCCTCTCGAGCGGATTCCGAATCCCACTCATGAGCGTTTCCTCGTTCATGAGCGACTCGGCCTCCTTCAGAAGCTATTTCTCGCTGTTTGTCGCGATCCATGCCCGCGAATCCGCGGTTGCTTCCGCCGCTGTTCCCTCCGTTATTTCCTCCATTGTTTCCCCCGCTGTTACCTCCGCTGCCTCCACCGCTGTTTCTATCGTTGTTAGCCATTGTAGTGAAATTAATTCTTCTAATGATGAGCAGACATTCTGCTGCTCAGATTGGTTTATAATCTCGACCTACATCTACTGACGACCTATATGAAAATTCATTACAGCCTTATTTTTTCATTTATTTTTAATTCTTAACTCAGCTATATACGAAAAAATGCACCCTTTGGTGCATTTGATTTTCTTCTTCCTGTTCTGTTATTTGCTCCCATCCCAGCCCGTCGGCTGCATCAATCCGAACAGGTTGCCTTCAGTATCCTTGCAGCGCGCAAAAAAGCCGACGCCCGGGATCTCGGACTTCTCGCGGAGGACGGTGCCGCCGTTCGCCTTTACGGCCTCAACGGCCTTGTCCACGTCTTCAACAGCGATGGTGCAGTCGTACGTGTAGAGCTTGTCTGTCCCTTCTGCTCGAGCATAGAGGCCTCCGTTGATGCCCGGAGTGCTGTCCCCAGTGTCGAGTCCCCAATAATCCATTCCTCCCTCTTCTTTCTTCATCATCTGTTCGATCTTCCAGCCGAGGACCTTCTCATAGAATGTTTTTGCCCGCTCGATGTTGTCTGCCTGGATCTCAAAGTGTACTGGTCTGTTCATGGTGATAGCTAATTAATAATTATGTTCAAGTATAGCAGACGTATTAAGAACTAAATTATGAGCACAAAATTTTACTGGCCCCGTGAGACGAAGTTGGAACCTTCTGCTTCTAGCTCTTCTATCATTTTTGTGGTATTACCTAGCCAGTCACCCCTCACCCGGAGAGATCCAATGAGTTTGTCCTTTGAAGAAAAACTGCGTAATTATGCAAGATTGGGATTGATACACGGACTTGGTTTTGACCAGAGGCCCCGGCCCCTCTATATCGACAGCTATCAGATCGAGGACCACGGCCATCTGATCGCCGTCTTAGCAAAAGAGGCCTATGCTCTCGGAGTTGAAACGGTCGATGTACGCTATCGCAACCCTGAGCTCGAGCGCGCCATGTTCCTCGGAGCACCGGAGACACACAAGCTGTACGAGCCTAAATGGGTAAGCGTTCGAGCACAAGAGATCGTGGACCACGACGGAGCTCGCATCGCCCTTAAAGGCAATGGTGACCTGGGAGTAATGGATGATGTAGATCCTAAATATCCATCTGGGTTCAAATCAGCCTACATGAAGGCTAACGAACCCTACACTTCTCGGCGCATGAAAATGCTCCAGCCATGGACCCTTGTCGATGTGCCTACGATCGCTTGGGCCAAGAAACTCGGAACTTCGATCGAAGACTTGTGGGAATTTCTGTTTACCATCACAGGCGCAGACCGCGATGATAGCCTTGCCCAGGCGACTGTTTTCAATAGCAGCCTGAGTCGCCGATGTGATTTGCTCAATACTCTTGGCATCACCACTCTCCATTTTGTAGGTGAAGGCACCGACCTCAAAGTTGGACTGTCTTCACGGGCCAGATGGCTCGGTGGACGCAAGGAATCTGAAGATGGGACGTGGTTTGAGCCGAACTGGCCAACCTTTGAGGTCTTCACGACTCCGGATTGGAGGAAGACCGAAGGTGTTGTCAGAGTAACGATGCCTTCAGTGCTCGATGGACCGATTGTTGAAGGTCTTCGGATCTGGTTCTCTGAGGGTCGAGTCAGCAAGTTCACCGCACAGACAGGCTCAGAAGCTTTTGGATCGCTGATCTCTCGTGACGACGGAGCTGCTCAGCTCGGAGAGGTCGCCTGCGTCGGACTCGAATCAGCTCTCTCGCAATACACTGAACCTCACTTCTGTACACTGCTTGACGAGAACAAACGATGCCATATCGCGCTCGGTGAAGCATACGCATCTGCACTCAAGGGTGGACCAGCCATGTCGCAAGAGGACCTCGCTGAGATCGGGTGCAACGAGTCGGGTGTGCACCATGACCTGATGATCTCAGACGAAACCACCTCCATCTTTGCGTATGATGCAAGCGGCAATAAAGTCGCTCAACTCATGAATGAAGGTCGGTGGCTCGCAGAATTCATCTAAGTCACATCTCCTCAACATTAATTTGTTGAGGAGTTTTTCTTTTCAAAATTCGCTAGCTGGCCCTGTGGTACGAAGTTGGAACCCTATTAAAAAGCGACACCTCACATCCGGTGTCGCTATAGATCTAGTCTTCTTTTGGAACTTCGCTAAGATGGGCACGGACTACGGCAGACTGCTCCTTCTTTAAAAGGAACAAGACTCGCCCACCTACCCCACCCAAACCCGTGGTGGGAGCCGGGAAGTGAACGAACTCGTGGCGTTCATTTCCTAACGGAGATGGAAAAATGTCTCCGATCCTTACCACCATAATGAAGTTGGCCCACTCTCCCCCGTGTGTGCGAGTCACTCGTAGCACCGCATAATCATCCTGAGTCATTACAGTTGATTCATCGGGGGTATCCTTGAATTCCTGTAAGCACAGCAGAAGTTTCTCAGTCTGGCTAGGAGAGCGCTTGCTCTCATGCACAAGGGCAACGGCTGAAGAAAAGAGAAGTGTAAGGCGTGTGATCCAATCGTTACGTTTGGTTTTCGCAAACATATCCCACTCTCCTGTGAACGGTTATCGCGCTCACCGATAAAGAACAGTGTCCAGGACCCTCCTGAATCGTTGTGACATTAACACACCCTTCAGTTAAATGCATTATCAAATTTGTCTGCTAACCTATTATTACGAAGTTGGAACCTATTTAGGTAAAGAAAAAGCACCCAGGCTGGGAGCTTTGAAAAGTTTTGATCAAGCCGGTCACTGGGGCCTTCGGCCTGCTACATGAGGAACGCCAGAGCAATAGTTCCCAACGATACCCCGATCCACCATCGAGAGTAGGTGGAGGGGAGTGGCGACCGTCCGTACTGCATAGAGCCGAAGATGAGAGTAAGAAGAATGACCATCCCCGCCGTCACAAGCACCAGGGAATTGCTCAGGACGATTCCCGCGGCTACGGTCCCGGACCCGAGGATGATCGCAATCCACATGGTAGTAAAGACCTGGTCTCGGCTATCTGTCGACATTTTCGTGCTCCGGGTGGAAGGTTTCTAGATGTAGCCTAGCACAGGTGATTCGAGGGTACCACTGATAGCGATTTCTCCGATTTTTTGATACCTTAAGCCTATTGGGGAGTCGTCTAACGGTAGGACAGAGGCCTTTGAAGCCTTTAATTGGGGTTCGATTCCCTGCTCCCCAGCACGTAAGGTAGTCTCTTGCATATATATTATTAAAATGTAGGATCGGTGTATGACTAAAAAATGGCAACATCAAAAAGATCTCAACGGTTGCGGAATTGCTTGTCTCGCAAATTTTCTAGATAAACCATACGACACTGTAAAGAAAGATTTTGAAAGTAAGTTTTATACAATTGAAAGAGGTGTAAAAATATTTGATATTGTAAATTATCTAAAAACTAAAAACATAAATTATAAAAGTAAGTTTTTTAACCAAAATAAAAAATATGAGTTTAATAAAAAGGAAGGAGGTAAATATTCTAAAATTATAGGTTCTATAACTCTGATAGCTAAAAACGAAAAGTATCCCGTCGGCCACTATTTATTAAGAGTAAAAGATGGATGGGTGGATCCTTGGCACAACTTGCCGGACAGAAACATTGAGGCTGGTATTAGGAAAAGGCTACCGGGGAACCCTTGGTATGTTTTGTACCCTCTTGATTAACAAAAGTTCCAACATAGTCCCATAGGGCCAGCCACATTAGGACACATATTTACAACTTTGGCAAATACAATAGCGACACCCTCCAACATGAGAGTTATTGATCCACATCTCTATTGTACGTGTTCTTGCTCACCAGATATCCACAGCTTTTTGAAAGTGGAAAGACTCAGTGCTCATCCTCGTCTGAAGTGGTATACCTCCTTTCGAAGATCCAGGTAGGAATGAACTGGATCTTGCTCGTGCCGCCATCGGGGAGTCAACCGCTCGAGCGATATTGCGTCACCGAGCACGACGTCTTGCAGAGCGAATTGCTCGCCGGTACGCAGCACGGTCGCGTGGCATCGGAAGAGAGTCGAATCCTTCTCCTACTCTGCGGATGTTAGGACCTTGCGAAGCGCAGCCCGTCGAGCACGTCAGCGTGGTGACGCGCGTAGCGAATCGCGAAAGACTCTTTGTGATTCTTTCCCTTCGAGGCGTACGAAGCTGGGTTGCTCATATAGTCGACATGATGCCCCAGCTCGTGAACCAAGGAACGAAGCTGCGTATTCCGCACTGCGTGAATGTCATTCGAAATCAGGACAACCCGTTCTTGCCGATCGATGACATGCCCTTCGTCTACAAGTAGTTTCAGCTCCCGGACATCTTCGGGCCCAAGAGATACCGGCCAACGATTCGGAACTTCCGGCCGAACTGCCTCGAGCAGGATTGTTGGACCGACGATATCATTCCGACTATAGTCGGAGAAATATGCCGCCCAGCGGGGGTGGGCGGCGTCTTCCTTTCGCGAAGGCTGGTGGAGGATGACAGCGGCGAGGCCTCTTAGATCGTCTTCCGGAAGGAGCTTCAAGCTTGCCGCGACATCTTCGAGCGAAAGGGCATGTTGGTACCCCTGAATGGTCTCATCTTCGATCAGGGTGACCGTGCCGTGCTTACCGAGCCAGGATGCGCGTCGTGCGATGTTCGCCTCGTGTGACATGATAAAATTGTATCATCATCATAAAGAAAAACGGCCAGCGAAATCACGCCGGCCGTCAACGAACTGAGCTCAGAGGAGCTTACTAACCGCGCTTGCCTTTGGCTACGCGGCTGTGCTCTTCACTACCCTTTGCGGCGACATTCCGTTCGCGCTTGGTGTCGTCCTGCTTTGTCTTGGACGGCTCGTTGTCCCGGCGGCCATGCGCACGGTTGAAGCTCTCGTCCTTGTGTCCCTCGAACTTGTCCTTCTTGCCCATACATTCCTCCTTGCGCTATGCGCAAGCATCTCGCTCCTCAGGGGAGCTCCTTGGCTACCCAGGTACTAGCCACTAGCGTACCCTTGCCAAAAGCATGCCGCGCTCGTGTTTCTAAGCAACGAGCGAACGAGCTCAGCCTTTGGTGGGGCTACCATATTAATAGAGGCTACCTACAGCGACCATACTTCTGGTCGTCCGGTCATTTCAGCGCATAGGACTTCACGACATCGACGACGTTTTACGGCTGAGGGTGAAGACACTCCTCCTATATCCCTTTCCACCCAAACAAGATCAGCTTCACTGGTTCCACCAGCAGATGCGCTTCCCCAGACCCCTCTACCAGTAACCGCTAGTAGGTCGATAGTAATGCCTGGAAGTAGCGCAACGTTTAAACCGAATGTGAGGCAGTAGAGCTCGAGGAATAGCACAGTGAACCTTGCATTTCCGGACGTTAGGACGTTCGAGACGTTCTAGGCAGCCAAAGCCCTTCCCGTCGTCGCCTCATTGATCCGCCTGATATTCTCGAGTCGTTTCTCGAAATCCTCATCACAAGAAGCCACAAGGGTTCGAACATCCCGCACGAATCCCAGCAGTTATTAGCACAAACGAGCGGCACGGGCTGCTCGTTTTGCTTTACTGCTGGGAGAGAGTAAGCAAACTGCTTTGCTTGCGTCAGGGAATCGAAAGGGTTTTCGTTATCGAGTATGTCGAGATCGAAAACCACTCGCGACGGTAGTCGAGATTCCCTGCTCCCCAGCAAACAAGTGCTACGCTCAAGACGCGTCAATGTAATACTTTTCTAAGTGAGTAAAGCAGTGACAGATCAAGACCTAGAGCAGTCACACGAAGAGTTTATTGCTGAATTGGCAGTGATATTTGACCTGCTTGCTAAGTACGACTATCAGGATAAGATGAAGGCTATGAGTAATCTTACTTTCATCACGGGTAATGAAGGAAAAGCCAAATATCTTGGAGACTATTTTCATCTACCTGTTGCTCACACCAAACTAGATCTTAAGGAAATCCAGTCTTTAGACTTGGAAGAAGTTGTTAAAGATAAGGCTAAAAGAGCATATGAAATCGTAAAGTCTCCAGTATTAGTAGAAGATGTATCGCTTGTTTTTAAGGGAATGAAATCTCTTCCTGGTCCTCTTATTAAATGGTTTTTGGAAACACTTGATAACGAGGGACTCTGTAGATTGGTGGACGGTTTAGATACCAGAGACGCTTTAGCTGAAGTTCAATTCGCTATTTGTGATGAATCGGGAGTACGCATCTTTAGTGGATCTATGGAGGGAATAATTGCCAATGCTCCAAAAGGAGAAATGGGTTTCGGCTGGGATCCCATTTTCATTCCCAAGGGACATGAAAAGACCTGGGCAGAGATGAATGATGATGAAAAACACAATACTTCTATGAGAAAGATTGCTTTAGAGAAGATGTTTGAATATTTAAAGAAATGAAAAAGACTCACTCACTTTATTTGCTCCTGCTTGCATTAGCTTTAGTAGTACTTTTCCTTGCTAAATTTGATATTCAAGCACAAATAGGATGGTCTTGGAGTGTAGCAGATTATAAAACAGGGCTAGACAAAGAAAGTGTCAGATTAATTCAGGGACCTATCATAGACGGGTGGTATGAGACGTATCTGTGGATGTCTAGAGAACAGTCCGGAAGACTCTTTGGTAACGACAGTGAGGGATTGTTGAAATGGGAATCTGATCCGGGATCTGGCTATGATTCTCCGGGCTTCAGGAAGGTTACTGACCCAAAGGAGCTAGAGCTTGTACGCGGGTACGCACAGAAAATGAGTGAGGATGATCAGAAGGCTTTATTTCGAGCTCCAGATTTTGGCTCAGGTGTAGTCTGGAAGTCAGATAGACATCTTATTTAAAACAATAAATGATAATCAAAGAATTAACCCAAGTAGGCAATCCGATCATCCGTAGGAAGTCTTCTGTGGTGAAGGATTTTAAATCAAAGAAAATTAAAAAGACCATTAAAGATCTGGTTGATTCAATGAGACATGGAAATTTGGTAGGGATCGCAGCTCCTCAAATTGGTATTAACCAAAGGATTTTTCTTACAGAAATAAGGATGACTTCCCTGAGAACAATCGACAAAGATAAAGAGGCAGATGATCTGCGTGTATTCATAAATCCTCAGGTACTCTCAGTCTCTAAGAAAACCTTCTCAGAATACGAAGGATGCGGCAGCGTAGCCCATGCAAATCTCTTTGGCAAAGTGTCGAGACCTACTTCACTTGTCATTAAAGCGCGAGACAAAAATGGAGAATGGTTCACTATGGAAGCTAAAGGTTTGCTTGCCAAAGTGATCCTCCACGAGCTCGACCATATTGACGGCAAGGTATTCTTAGACAGACTCACTGATACCAAAAGTCTGATGAGCCGAAGCGAGTATAAGAAGATGTTTAAGAAAAAGAAAGCACATAATTAAAATATGTCATGAAGTATTGGATTAATAGACTTTCTCATCCCTTTCGAGGCTTGAAATATGCTTTCACTCAGGACTTCGCTGTTCGTTTCGAAATGATTGTTTTTGGAATTATCGGAATACCGGCTGTATATTTCTTATTCGGGCCGCTATCAGCTCAAGAGTTACTACTGTTGATATTTTGCTGGTTTTTCATTGTAGTTACCGAAATCCAAAATATGGCTATCGAAATTGCTCTTACTAAACTTCATCCTGGGCACGATGAAGCAATTGGCCGCAGCAAAGATCTTATTTCAGGAACTGTCGTGCTTGCGTTTGTTTTTGGGCTTATTAGCTTAGTTTTTATATTAACTGGAAAGTTTTAAAATTGTTCAAACTTCGTATGTGGTATTCTACTGTTATGTCCGCCCACCTTATCTCCCTCCTTTTTGGTATTTCTTTTGCCTACCCAATTCTTTATTTAGTTTCTCTTTTCCTGGTTGCATACTTTTTTGAACAGAGAATCCCTAAGCTAGATTTCCATCGTGCTTGCCTCTCGATCGTCACTATCCTCATCCTTAATTTTTTTAGTGCCCTCATTGTTGAAAGCTTTGATGGAGCTCTTGCAAATCGCATTCAGCATGGGCTTTGTGGAGGGTTTCTAGCTTTAGTTGTTTGTTTCTTGGCGATCAGAGACAGCAAAGTCGTAATCAATAAATTCCAATTTTTTGTTTTTACGGCACTTGTGGTGACTGCGCTTGGGGTGGGGAATGAGATCCTGGAGTTTGTGCTTCAGCATTACCTCGGCTTTGTAATGTCGACCACCATCGAAGATACGTGGCTTGATCTCATAAGTAATAGTATTGGTATTATCCTCGCTGCTTCAATCACAGTGCCTTTTCTTAAGAAAGGATGATGTTGCATCTAAGGACGAGTCTAGATGACTCGCTTTTTTAGGAGAAGTAGAGGTATATCAAATAGTTTGTAAGTCATGGCCGCTGTTCACGTCATAGATATCATGCATACCAACAACCACATAAAAATGCACGGCCTGCGGGAGGGCTGTGGAGGCAATTGGGTCCATTAACGACTTTTATTTTCCAATTATGTCTGTCCAAGGCATAGATAAAGAGACGGCCCTCGGTCAACTTTCTTGTGTTGACCTTACCGTCTGTACAGAAAGATTAATACTGAGTTAACGTCTATCTGAGCATGAATACAGAAACAATAGGCTAGCCGATTTGATGCAACCTTCTCAATATCTGTCTAATATTCGGTATCTTATAGGGCATCCGAGAGATATTTCCTTATGGTTCGCACTTGGGATCATTCTTACTCTCGCTATTCTCAGCAGTGTTTTCGTGTCTAGACGTAAATAAACTTTCCTGAAACAGAAGGGTTATATTCATATATACTTAACCCATGGCAGATCTGTTTTTCCTCATATTTCTAGGTACCATTATCTTCACACGCTTGTTTCTGTACTTTAAACCTATACCTGCACCTACGGTTGGGAAGTTTTGGACTCATCATTATATGTACGGCGTTGGTCTCGTTCTTTTGGGGTTACTGATCGGATCAGTAGTTACTTATGCAGTAGGCTTAGGATTATTTGTTGATGAGCTAACATATCTTCTGATCAATGGAAAAAATCACGAAGATAACTATTCAAAAAAGTCTTTGATTGGAACATTGATATTTATAGGCGTCGTTTTCTTTTTGAGAGAATTCCTTAGTGCCTTTGTTACTTAAGTTAAGAAATATTTTCTAGGTAATTCCATCCTTATTACACAATATGACCCAAGATCCTGAATTTCAGAAAGTACATGAGGCTGCGCCTGAGAAGAAGCTCTCGGCTCTTAGAGAATACTGTGAGAATACGATCGCTCGAAAGGAAGCTGGTGATCTCACGCCCGAAGAAGCGGCGTATAAGATCTGTGGCACAGGATTTGAGGCCTTAACAATTAATGGTGAACGACAAAATATTGTAAGTGACATTTTGGACCATGCTTGTGATCTCGAACTTCCGCCTGGACAGAGAATGAAAACATCTAGTTGGGACGAGCTTGTAAGGAAAGTGAAAGAGCTGCCTCATGAATAAAAGGAAAGACAACAATCACACCGACCATGTGGCCATCATGAAAAAGTCTTGGGGTTTGTTGCCCCAGGTCCTCACTGGAGAGAAGACCATCGAATCCCGCTGGTATATGAATCGTTCCGCGCCGTGGGGAAAGATCAAGGCCTGGGATAGCGTTTATTTTAAGAATAGTGGAGAGCCTGTGACCGTCATCGCCGAAGTCTCAAAAGTACTCACCTTTGAGGGCCTTACTCCAATTAAAGTACGAGAAATCCTCAAAGCGTATGGTACACAAGACGGAATTGAGGAAAAGGATATCCCGCACTATGCAAATCTTTTTAAAGATAAGAAGTACTGTCTACTCATCTTTCTTAGAAAGGCACAGCCCATTGAACCGTTTACTATAAATAAGAAAGGATATGGGGCTATGGCTGCTTGGCTCTCAACTCCGGATATCAATAAACTAAGAAATTATGGCAAAAAACTCTCAACTAACAAAATATCTAGAGGAAATATCAAGGTCTCCTCTCATTAAAGCAGAAGAGGAGAAAGCTCTTGCCCGCAAAGGAGATGATGAATCTAAGAAAAAGCTTGCGGAGGGCAACCTTCGTTTGGTAGCTAGGATCGCACAAAAATATGAGGGTACAGATCCTAATGTATCAATCATGGACTTGATCGCGGAAGGCAATCTTGGCCTCTACAAAGCCGTAGATATGTATGTGAAGCATGGACACCATGGGAAAGATTACAAGTTCTCAACGTATGCCACATGGTGGATTAGACAGGCAATGCAATCAAAATTGGGTATTAATGAAGAGCCTGAGGTATAAAGATCTGATCATTGTAAAAAGAAGAGCTAAATAACTTTCGTCACTTTTTGAAGCGCACGAGACGCATCATCGGAGTACTGCAAAACGTAACTAACCCGCCAAGCAAAGCAAGCCCGTCCGCGGTTCCAGCTCGAGACGGCCAGCAATGTTGGTAGATTACTGTTTTTGTACTATATTTAAATTTATGAAAATTAAAATAATTTTGATAGTGGGTATTACTATAGTTCTGGGTGGTTGGTATTTTGTTTCAAAAAATAACTCTATACAAAATGTTTCTTCAATAACTGAGAGTAACACTGAAACTGATAACTGGAAGATATACAAAAACACTGCACACAATTTTAAACTTAATTATCCAGAAAGTTTGACTATTACGACGGTCGGCCCTTCTAAAGGAGAAGTTGATGCAACAGGTGACGAATCTCTTTTGTCTATAGGGATAAAAAACGGAAATCAAACTATGAGTTTTATAATTAATCCTCTGGGCTCAAAGGAATTGGGTAGTTACTATGCATCAGCAAAAAATATTGTTGATTTCTTGGATCTCATTTCTAAAACAGATGATAGTGGAAAAGTTGTAAGAAGATTTATTGGAAAAGATACTATCGATGGAGAAACAGCATATATTTACGAGATATACAGAGGGTCCCCTAATGACCAAGCTGTTAAGGGATGGTCTCAGCAAATTTTTTTCCAGCACAGAGAAGACATATATGAAGTTGATATTTACAGAAAAGAATCAGAAGGAAATAAGATACTTTCTACTTTCAAATTTATCAAATAGGTTCCAACTTCGTACCATCTGGCCAGCTCGCAAAATTAGTAAATAAAAAAACAGCGCACCTAGAAGGCACGCCGTTACGATTGGTTACGGAAGTGTTGAAGAATCTTCTCATAACCCCTGATGGGACCATCCTCAGCTCTGAACAAGGGCTCGGTAAGTCCAGGGTTGGGCTGGATAGTTACCATATATCCCTGTCTACGAAGCGAGTTGGCTATCTCCAGAGTCTTCTCGTCTCCAGGTGGAGCGTAGATCGTATGGGCTCGCATGCTAGATCCCGAGATCGCGAGTCAGGTCGAGACGCGACTTCTCGAAAGCATGCACACGCTTCGTTCGTCCGGCGAGAGCCATTGAAATCATGAGAACGGCCCCGCAGACCATCGCACCGATGTATCCCCACTTGCTGCCGGTACCTGGACCGCGCAAGGCAAATCCCACGACACCCGTAGCGAGTGCGAGACCCATGAAGCCGAAAAGCGTGGCCATTACCCAGCACATGACTTCGAGCACCTTTGCCCGAAGTGGCAACTCACGAAAGTGATAGGTCACGATAGCGGTATCTCCGCCCCTGATCTTTCTAGCCACCACGTCCTTCTCAGCGTCGTCGGTGGCGTTCATCAGGTCGATTGGATGAACTGCGACGAACAGGAAGTACACGGCCGCCCATGTGAGAAACAGGAAGACTCCGCATGAGATCAGTAATCCTGCCAGGTGAAGGCTGTGGAGCGTGATCGGAGGAAGGGCCTTGTTGTCCACGCCCACAAGCATGAGGCTGAAGATCTGCACAGCTGCTGCAATTGCGATCATAAGGCCGAGGTAGATCCGGCTCTGGTATGTAAGGAACTTGGGCGTTTTCATTAGTCTTCCCTGAAGAGGTGAGATTGCTAGCCCGGACTCTATTTTCAATATAACCATACTTTTAGCTAAATGGGAAGTGCACATTCCTTAGTCCAAGAATTCAAAAAATTTCATACCAGATTTCAGATTGGTTGCCGATGAGCAGAATCTGGGGAAGGGGTACTTTTTGAGAACCAACCTAACATCTATTACTCCACCTACCGGGTACCCACCTCTCGGGGGTAAGGGTACCCCCTAATGAATCAGCAGATTTGGTATATACATAGTGCCATAATTTTCCAGTATCCAAGTTCTAACGTCTTCTACGACTCTCAGCATTATAGATGCTATAATTTTATCAACCAACAATATGCACAAAAGAATTCTTCTAATAATTTGCGTACTAATAGTTTTGATCGGCGTAGGTGTTTACACCACTAGAAATAAGGAAGATGTACCCGCTAATGCAAGTCAAACAACTTCTACTGCGCAAACCGGCTCAGATATAAATGAGCTTACGATTTTTTTACCCAAAGACTTTGATGTATACAGGAAGAAAGTTTTGGATGTATGGAATAACACTCCTCCCAAAGGGATGACGAGTGACCAGCAGCTTGATCAGATCATGAACGAGACCGTGTGGATAGCGACAAGCACAAAGATTACTCATAAAATTAGTGATCTGTATTCTGAAGCAGCCACAAAGGCGGCTGAGTTCGCACCAAGACAGGCCGACGTCCTAGTAAAAGTGAGATTAGAAGGAGATGTGGCTCATGCAGATCTACAAATGGATGGTTGGCTTGGATCATCATTTTCAGTAGCTATGATGAAGCCTTTGATCAAGAAGAATCTTCTGCAATTTTCAAACATCAAAAAGGTGATAGTTGAGTAGATACTTATATTGGCGACTTCTTTTGACATACAAGGCCCAAAGAGTAAGGTAGTTAGAGAACTTGCTCATCACACCCACCTTTGAGGTCCTATGCGGCGCTACAACCTCTTCCTGATGGTCCTCTTCCTCGGATGTTCCCCGGAAAGGCTCTCCCTCCCAGGAGACCCTTCGATGTTCGGGTCGGGAGCACCCGTGCTGAAGCCTCGGCTTCCAAGGCCGACTCCCCTCTGGCCCATCGATTCCTTGGTTCGCAAATCGCCGGCAGCCTCATATCTTGAACTGCTAGGAAGGGCCACGACCACCCCTCTCCACCTCACGAAGATGCCTCTCGATCCGTTCGGGAACGATGACTACGTCCACCCGGATGTGATACTCGGACCCCGGGGCTGCGGGAAGAAGATGATCGTCACTCCGTACAAAGGATCGAACGCGAATTTCGAGAATCCGACCTTCTTGTGTTTCCTCTCGCAGAGCTGGGTCCCTCCGAGCTTCATGGAGAGCCCGCTCGTCCCCCACCCCGGACCGAATCGCTACTCTTCCGATCCGGACATGATCTATGATCCGGGGTTCGGCGAGACGGTCATCACCTGGCGCGAGGTTGACCCGGTCTTCAATACGATCAAGGCTCTGACCACGCCGGATGAAGTGAACATCTTCCACAAAGGAATACTTTTCCAGGAACGCAACCACAACGCGGTCTCTCAGACGAGCGTCCTCGAACCGGATCGCTCGCTCTGGAGCATGTGGTACGTGCAGGCCGGCGGAGGAGGCTGTGTCGCTTCGGGTACGGATGTTATCCTCCGCGAAGCGGTCCCGATTCCCGGAAGGTCCGTGACCGAAGCTCCTTTGAAGGTCGTCGGACCGGTCGCTATCGCTCAGCCCGGCTACGTGATCTGGCACATCGATGTGATCCGGGCCGAAGGGTTCGGCTACCTCATGCTCGCGGCGGCGTATCCCAAAGGTACGGACTGCGGGCACTGCGATCTCTTCTTGTTCGTAAGCCGGGACCGCAAAAATTGGGAAAACTTCGCCATCCCCTTCCTGTGGCGCAGCATGCCGCAGTTCAAGGTGAAGACCCTCTACAGAGGATCAATGTTGTTCGACCCCTTGACCGAAGGCCTCTCCATGACCATCTCGGCCATGAACACCTTTGGCCACTGGGACATATTGGGCGACGGCGAATACAAGCTTGGCTCGCTCCTCTCGGCTCTGCGCTCCACAAAGGCGGAGGACATGCCGACGATCTCGGCCTCGAAGATCGGCATCGATCAGCCCCACACTTCGAAAGAGAAAGCATTCATAGCCCCGTAAGGACAGCTCCGGATTCCCGGAGCTTTTTATTTAATCGAATCCGCGAGAGCGAGTTCAAGCGCAAGTTCGGGGATCGAGGTTCGGCCCGAAGATTCGGAAGCGGTGATGAAGGTGATGAGAGTTTCGGAAGTGAGGGATGCTCCGGCTTTAGCCGCAAGGTCTGTAAGGAAATGAAGGTCGTCTTCGGAGATCTGTTCGGAAATATACGTATCCATCCCGGCTTTCAAGCGGAGGAGAAAAAGGAAACGAAGGCGCTCGAGGATGAGCTTGGAGAATAATTTCATATCCGCATTCCCGGCGCTCGCCTTCCCCACCGCGGATAATCCTTTATGGAGATCTTGGAGGACGACCGCTTCGAGGATGTCTCGGACGAGTTCGGCCCGGGGAGCGCCGGTGACCGCTTCGACTTCGCTTCGGGTGATCTTTTTATCCGCCGAAGAGGAGATGACCTTCTCGAGTATCCCGTGCGTATCTCTAAATGACCCGTCTCCGAGGATGGCTACGAGCTCTGCTGCATCAGCGTCCAGTTTGAATCCTTCTTTGCCCGCGATCACTCCGGCGAATTCTTTTAAGACCGATTGGTTCGGAGATCTGAAGACGAAGATCTGGCATCTTGAGCGGATGGTCTCCGGGACCTTCTCGATCTCGGTCGTGGCCAGGATAAAGATGACGTGTGCCGGAGGCTCTTCAAGGGTCTTCAAGAACGCATTGAAGGCGGACTTTGAAAGCATGTGCACCTCGTCGATGATGTAGACCTTGTATTTCGAATCGAACGGGAGCGTGCTCACCCCTTCGTTCAATTCTCGGATATCGTCGACACCTGTGTGGGTGGCCGCATCTATCTCATACAAATCGTTTGCCGACGTCCCGAGCTCGCGAGCGAGAATGCGCGCCACGGAAGTCTTGCCCGTACCTCTCGACCCGGAGAAAAGATAGGCATGCGAGACATTGCCGAGAGAGATCGCCTTCTCAAGCACTTTGACCACATGGTCTTCGCCGATGACATCCTTAAAGGTCTGGGGGCGGTATTTCCTGTAGAGGACTTGGGAAGCCGGTTTCTCTTTTTTCATTTTGTAAGTATACCTTCAAGCCCGACATAGGGTAAACCCTTCGACAAGCTCAGGGTAAAGAAAAAGGGCTCATTCCTGAGAATGAGCCCGCCTCGTAAGAGGCTTACTGAATGATGACGGTCTGCTTGAAGAGCAGTGTTTGATCCGCCACGTTTGCTTGCATGAACACCTGCGCTTGGCCGGCCGCAATCCCCTTGATGGTGGCCTGCGGGCCTGCGAAGTACGTCTGGTTGTTGATGACGATGGCCGTTGTTGCTCCGATCACGTTGATGATCGTCGGCTTGTCCGTGTACCAGAACGGGATGAACCCCGTGCCGTACTGATTCGTACAGGCGCCTGTGAGCACTGCCTGCTGTCCAACTGAGAGCTTGATGGTCACATTGTCGGTTTGCTGCCCGACATTGGACTGGAAGCTGCAGCTGATCGTCCCGCTTCCCACCGAACCCGTCGATGAACCCGACTTGTTCGTATCGAAGTCAGATGTGGCGGTGACGATCACCCCCGTGCACAGACTGAGGGGTGTAACTGTGATCGTAGCGCCGCTCGTGCTGCTCAGACGAACACACGACTGTTTGTTCACCGACCACGTTACCGCGGTTGATGCCCCGCCGACAGCAGTAACTACTGCATTCAGTGCTACTCCTCCGCCTCCCAGAATCAACTGGAAAGTGGACGGAGTGACTACTACTGAAGTTATCGACGGCGAACCGCCTTGGCATGCCACGTTCGCGACCACGAAGGTCTCGGATCCGGGCACACCTGCCTGGGGAGTAGCTGTGATCGTTCCATTGCCGGAGGCGCTGGGGACGACCGAGACAAGCCCTGAGGCGTTCACCGTAGCGGCTGCCGAGTTCGAACTCGACCACGTTACCTGGACCGGGCTTCCATTCGCCGCAAGAGCGGAGAGTTGGATAGCCGGCGACAGGCAGTTGGGGTTTGAATTGAATGTGAACGGTCCGTGCGGAGTGATCGAGAAGCTTCCTGGAGTGCAGGCACTGACGATCACGTTCGAGGTGTTCTTGACCGCTGTGTTCGAGGTCGAGGTGGCGGTGATGACCGCCGTCCCGACTCCTACCACGCTGACAAGACCAGTGTTCGACACGTTTGCGACATTCGCATTCGACGTCGCCCACGTGAGACCGCGATCCGACTGCGGCAGATCTGCCGGAGCGAACACGACGGTGATCTGCTGCGGCAATGAGCCGCTGCAGTTCGTCCCTCCCAAAAGCAGATTGAGCTGCGTCGGGGAAAGCGTGATGCCGGAGATCGTCGGGCCCGCGGGACCGGTTGGGCCGGTCACTCGAACCTTTGCGCATGCCTTGGTACCGGCCGCACTCGTCGCGCACACATCTCCCGATCCGAGGGCGATGAATCGCGCCGAACCGGTCTGACTGACGTTGATCACAGTCGGAACCGTGGTGGACCAGGTGAAGATGTTCTCTCCACAATCCACCGATGCCGAGAACTGCTGTGTCCCGCCGACCTGCGCGTTCGGAACGCTGTCAGGGGTGATGGCCACCTTCTGAACCTGTCCGACCGCACATGCCTTGGCGCCGGGGTTCCCCGTACCGCCGTTTGCTTCCGCATCGTTGAAGTTGTTCACCGTGATCTTACCCGGCTTGCAAGCCGCTGCGCCCAGAGCCACCAAAAGGAGGCCCAGGGGAGTCCGAATTCCATGACGCATAACGAGTCTCCTTGGTGAGGTTCTTGCGTGAATGTCTTACTAAAGGACATTGGCTGGGGAAAATCCCCTCTCTAGCCTCTTCTTATCACAAAAGACGACTCTTGTCAAAGATTCTTACAGCACCACAGATGTACAAAAATATAATAAATAAGCCACCCGGTAAGGATGGTGAAAGGATCTGTTGAAGCAAAATTGAACGTGAAGGCCACACGACATGGTCGGGACACCCCCCGGGCTCCCCGAACCATGCCGCATGTCGGCCCGCGATCCCACCAACCGCTAAGGCCTCACGTTTTCAGCTGCCTGACCTTCCTTGTCAGCGGCTGATCTTGTGTGTGCCCTGCTGTGCGAGTCGCTTCATTCTCTAGCATCTCTCCTTTGAAGGTACATGCTTGGTCCCATTCGGTGACCTTGCATCCTTAACACTACACCTGCCTCACTTGGTGTCAATGCGCTCCGAGATACGCATCCACGATCGCCTCAACCTCCTTTGCGCTGTTTGTTTCCATAAGCTTACCCCGGAGTTCGACCGCGCCGTCGAATCCGTTCACATATGCTTTGTAGTGCTTTTTCATCACGGCAAAGTTTTTTACATCTCCAAGCAGTTCTTCAAAAAGTTTTGTGTGCTTGACCATCACGCGAAGTTTTTCTTCAAGCGTCGGAGGTTTTTCTTTAAAGAGCCACGGGTTCCCGAATATGGCCTTGCCAAGCATGGCGCCGTCGGCTCCTGCCTCAAGAACTCTCTTTCGGGCATCCTCAAGGTCCTTCACGTCTCCGTTCCCGAATATGAGCGTCTCCGGAGAAATTTCGTTCCTGATCTCGACCGCGCGCTTCACAAGCTCCCATCGCGCGGGGACTTTGGACATTTCTTTCCTGGTACGAGCATGAAGCGTGAGGACGGCCGGTTTCTCGGCGAGGATCTCCGGGAGCCATTCTTCAATTTCGACCTTGTTGTATCCGGCGCGAGTCTTCACGGACACGGGCAGATCTCCCGCCCCGCGCTTGGCCGCTCGAATAAGTTCTCGCGCGAGTTTTGGGTTCTTTATGAGGGCCGCTCCTGCTTTCTGTTTCTCCACTCCCTTATCCGGGCAGCCCATGTTTATATCGATCCCATCAAAGCCGAGCTCGCGGGCCAGAGCCGCCGCCTTCTCCATGTGTTCAGGATTCGAGGTGAAGAACTGAGCGATGATCGGCCGCTCGGCTTCCGTATAGATGAGGTCTTTGAGAAGCTTTTTCCTTCCCTCTTCAGGGGCCCGGGCCAGGCCGTCCGCAGAGACGAATTCGGTCCACATCACGGGAGGCTTCCCGCGCTCGGCGATCACCCGGCGAAAAGCGGCGTCGGTGACGTCAGCCATCGGCGCAAGGACGAATATCGGTTTTTTCAGTTTCTCCCAAAAAGACATGAGAGATTTATACCAGATCCGCGGACGTAAGGGTAATCCTGTCTCCGGGCTTAAGCGCACCTTCGAGCATGCGCTTGGCGACGACGGCTTCGATCGAATCTTGGATAGCGCGGTTCAGAGGACGGGCGCCGAACTTTGGATCCTGCCCTTTGTTCACGAGGAAATTCACAAGCTCATCGTTGATATCGAGCCGGAGGCCCTTCCCTTCTAGTCGGCGACCGAGCGCCTCGAGCATGATGCGAGAGATCTTTTCCAGACTTTCCTTTGACAGCGGATGGAAGAGCACGATCCCGTCGAAGCGATTCAAGAGCTCGGGCTTGAAGGTACCCCGATCGATAAGCGTCGAGATGATCGAGTCCTTTTCGGGAGCAAGATCGCGCCCGCTTTCTATAATATTGAAAATAAGGTCAGAGGCGGCATTCGAGGTGCAAATGATGATATGGTTTCGAACGCTCACTCGCTTGCCTTGTCCGTCGGAGAAGAATCCTTCGTCGAGGATCTGCAAGAAGAGATCGAGCACGGCTTTGTCCGTTTTCTCGAACTCATCCAAGAGAAGCACGCCGTATTCATGCTCTCGAAGCGCCGACGGCAGAGTTCCAGCGGAGTCGAGAGTTCCGATCATCCGAGTGAGCGCATTCTCCGAGTTGTATTCGGACATGTCGAATCGCACGAGCGGAGAATCGGAGCCAAAGAAGATATCCGAGAGGGCTTTGGTCGTCTCGGTCTTGCCTACTCCGGTCGGACCCAAGAAAAGGAACGAGCCCATCGGGCGCTTCTCCGACGATATTCCCGCCCGGGCGCGCCGGAGAGCGCTTGAGACGGCACCCACCGCTTCCGGCTGACCGACCACTCGAGCGCCGAGCAGCTCCTCGAGCTTGGAAAGTTTTTGCTTCTCCGCCTCGCTTACTCCGGAAAGAGGAACGCCCGTTTTAGATTCGACGCGGGCCAGGATATCTTCGGCGGATATGACCCGCTTCACATTGCTGTGCGCCCGAGCCACCGCTTCTTCAAGAAGGTCGTCCGCCGAATCAACGAGAAGATCGGAGGAGAAACGAAGCACCGAGTCCCGCACTGCGAGTATCGCTCCGGCCGTAAAGTATACTTCTCCTTTTTCTTCGAGATCTTTCACTCGAGAAATAATAAAATTTTGGATCGAGCGGTCGCTCTCTTCGCGCACCATCACCTTTTCAAATCTGGCAAGGAGCCCAGGTTCGTGCTCGAAGGTTTCTTCGAACGCTCTTCTCGACGCTGTGGTCACGAGCTGGAGATGAGCCGAGGCAAGGTACGTGTCGAGGAGGGTGACCACGTCGCAGCCGATCGCTCGGGCGCTCTTTATAAACTCGGGGAAATCAGGGATGACGAGGAGGATGTTCCCCGCGTGGAGTATCTCATCGAAGAGCTTCGAGAGGTTTGATTCAAAGCTTGCCTTATCTCCGTACTCGCTCGCGAATCGCGAGCCGTCGAAGATATTCATCTCTCTTCCCGTCGCGTGTTCGAGAGAATACAAAATAGAGAATACAGAAAGCTTGTCATCTCCGACGAGGACGGCGTTCGCCTCCCTGGACCTTGAAAGGACAGAAATGAGGTTATCCACCTCCTCCGCATGTTCGGAGGCTTCGAATTCCGCACCAAGCGCCCTAAAGGAGAGGCTGAAGCGCTCCAAGAAATACGCCTCCCCGAAGGCGAGTGAGGAGCCTATGTTGTGCCGCGCAAAACCTCCCTTCAGGAGAATTTTCTTTTGGAGAAGACGCGTATATTCTTGTTCGGCCATCGAGGCGGCGAGAGCCAGGGCGTTTTCCGTCACGCCCTTTTGTGAAAGGAAGGTCCGTAGGCCGTCTTCCATCGCGTAGACAGAACGAACAAGAGCTTCCAAGTCCGCGGCCTTGGCTGCAAGGGCGCGAGAAGGAGCTGTTCGAGAAGCAAGATACGTTTTCATCTCATCCCCGGTCACTCCGAGCCGGGCGGACAACACCTTGCCCGCCGGATGCTTGAGGATGGCTGACAGAGGATCCGGAGCGGACTCGCCGAGGACCGCCAGGTATGTTTGATCTCCGCGCTCAAGGGCGAGAGAAACAAAGAAAAGATCGAGAAGGAAAAGCTTCATAAGAAAAGCCAGAGCCAGGAAGAATATACCCGTCGAAAGATGAATACCCATCGGCAATAGGCCGATGAGCCCGAGCGCTCCGACAAGAAGAAGCGGCACCACTGCGTTGTAGAGACGCTGCCGAGAAGCAAATGAGGAGATCTTTTCAAGCCGGACAGCAGAGAGGCGGTTCATAGAAAGAGCTCTTTAAGTCCGACGATGAACGACCCGAGGATGAGGAACGGAGCGACAGCCCAAAGGAAGAAAATAGAAATGACCGCGATGGCTGCGACGAAGAGGGCCCCCGCTCCGCTCACGAGAATAAAGGTCCTGATCACCATCCCGAGGACCCGCATGAGCGAATTAAAGACAAAGGTCGTCACCCAGGTCGAAGGATCGTTCTTTATGTATCCTTCCCCGCTCCTCTTCCAGGGGCTCGCGAAGGTGCGGAGAATGAGAGAGAAGGAGAAGCTTTCCTTTGTGGCCTTGAAGATGCGCGCGGCGAAGTGGGAAGCCTCGATGAATCCCCGTCCATAGTGCCAAGAAAAGTACGCGGCGAGTAGTGAGCTCATATAAATAGTATAGCCTATAGCTCGTCTTTAAACTTGTAGAAGATCTTGTTGCCAAAACGGAGATCGATGTAGGCGAAGCGATCAAGGGTCGAAGCGTCGAATTTAGGATTCCTAAGGAACGATTCAAGGTTCGATCTGACCGCATCGAGGTCCGCATCGCTTTTCAGCATGATGTGAGCGCCGCTTGCGAGGATAAGATGGTACTCGTCTCCCTTGGAGAGAAATACTTTCGGATATACTCCGAATTCTCCGAGAGCCTGTATGAAATTCCCGAGAGGCGCGAACTTCTCGGGCGAGAGGTAGGTCGAACGAAGAGCCGGATCAAGGACGGGGTCGGAGGAATAGACGTTGAAGACCCCGCCCGAGAACGAAGGAGCTTCGGAGAAGATGAAGCCCGAAGCATCGAGGAAATAGCAGCGGGCCGGAGCATTGGGATTCGAGATATCAGAACAATAGAGCGAATGAGGCTCGCGTTCATCGACCTGCACAGAAAGAGAATGCACGTCGGTCAAAGATACGGAGACGTCCGAGAAGCGCGGAATAGAGGCGAGGAGATCGCTTTTGATCTTCGACTTCGGATAGAGAGCCGCGTTCGAATGCGGGAAGATCCAGAGATAGTTCCCGGCGAGATCGTCCGCGATGATCTTCTGGACCTCTTCGCTCTTCGTCACATTGTTCCCGCTCACCTCGATGTTCGTGATCAAGAAATGCTTCTCGCGGGCAAGATAGATCGGCAAGGCGAGAATAATAAGTATCAAAACGGTCCACGCCGTAGCCTTGATGTGGAATTCTCTTTTCTTTTTCTTATCGAACTCCTGCGTGCGGATGGCGTTCTTGTTCCCGATGATGTTCATAGGGAAATTATACCCCACATGCTCGGGCTTCAGAACTTATTTTGAGATGAGGGTCTTGCCTCTCATGTACGGCACAAGGACATCAGGGATCTTGATCGAGCCGTCGGCCTGCTGGAAATTCTCGACGAGGGACACGAGGATGCGCGGGGTCGGGATGGCCGTCGAATTCAGAGAATGGGCGTATCGCAGTTTGCCGTCCGCGTCTTTGTAGCGGATGTTGAGGCGGCGGGTTTGGAAATCATGAAAATATGAAGCGGACGAGATCTCTCTGTAGGTATTCTCAAGCGGGACCCAGAGCTCGATGTCGTATTTCTTCACCTGGCCGAGCCCGAGGTCGCCTCCGCAGTTCACCACCGTGTGATACGGGATGCCCAAGGTCTCAATGAACTCTTCGGTGTTCCTGTTCAATTCTTCATGAAGCTTGACCGAGGTCTCATGCGACGCTTCGGAGAGCACTACTTGTTCTACTTTATAAAATTCGTGGACGCGGATGAGGCCCTTCACATCTTTCGCATGGCTTCCCGCCTCTCGCCTAAAGCACGGAGAGAACGACAAATATTTTATCGGCCCGCCGGAGAGGTCGATCGTCTCGCCCGAGTGGAATCCCATGGTGGCAACTTCTGCGGTGCCCGCCAGGTACTCTCCGTCCTGGGTCTTGTAGAGGTCTTCTTCGCTTTGAGGGATCATCCCCGTACCGAGAAGGGATTCTCTCCTCACAAGCGAAGGCACGATCATCGGCTTGAAATCTTTTTTAAGGAAAAAGTCCATCGCATATTGCCAGATGGCGAACGACAGAAGGGCTCCGTCGTTCTTCAAAAAGTATCCCCTGAATCCGGAGACCTTGGTTCCCCGCTCAAAATCCGCCATGTCGAGGGCGAGCATGATGTCCACATGGGACTTGGCCTCAAAATCGAACTTGGGGAGATCTCCCCACTTTTTTATTTCCTGGTTGTCCGCGTCCGAGTCGCCGTCGGGGACGGATATGTCGGGGACGTTCGGCACCTGGATCATCAGGTTCTGCCACTCATGCATGATCGTTTTCAATTTCTCTTCTTCTCCCGAAAGCTCCTCCTTCAAAAACTTCATCTTCTCGAGGATATTCGCCTTCTCGGGGCCGTTCGCTCGAACGATCTCGTTCGAAGCGGCGTTCTGCTCGGCGCGCTTTTCTTCGACCCGGAGCATGACGGCCCGGCGTTCGTCGTCGACCGAGAGGAGTTTATCCACATCAAAATCGATCTTTTTCTTCTTGGCCGCGAGGGCGACCAGGTCCTTGTTCTCTCTTATGAATTTGATATCAAGCATAATAAACAGTATATAGTAGACAGTACCTAGTATAATACATTTATGAGTGAGATTCGAAACCTCGCCCCAGCGGAGTTCCCCGAGCTTCTGCGGGAGATACACGACCCTCCGAAGACGCTTCGTCTCGAAGGCGAACTTCCGATCGAAGGCAACAAGCTTCTCGCGGTCGTCGGCTCAAGAAAATATTCCTCCTACGGCCGGGAGATGTGCGAAGGGATAGTGGCGGGCCTCCAAGACTACCCGGTCACCATCGTCTCCGGCCTCGCGCTCGGCATAGACTCGATCGCCCATCGAACCGCGCTCCGAGCCGGACTCCAAACGATCGGCATCCCCGGATCGGGCCTATCGCGCCCGGCTCTCCACCCGCAGGCTCACGTCGGACTCGCCGATGAGATCATCGGATCCGGCGGCGGACTCATCTCCGAATACGCCGACGATTTTAAAGCCACTCAGTGGAGCTTCCCCCAGCGAAACAGGATCATGGCCGGGATGTGCGACGCCACGCTTATAATAGAAGCGGAGAAAAAGTCCGGTACTCTCATCACCTCGCGCCTCGCCACCGAATATAATAGAGAAGTAGGCGCCGTCCCCGGCCCTGTCACTTCGCCGACGTCCGAAGGCCCGCTGATGCTCCTCCGTCTCGGTGCCACATTGATACGAGATGCAAGCGACGTCCTCGAGATGCTTCACTTGAAAAGAAAGGATGAAGACCTAACGCTTTTTGATACAAGCGACCTGACGGATGAAGAAAAAGTGTTTATCGTTCTTCTCGAATCTCCGCTTGATCGGGATACTCTGATCCGCAGATCCAAATTCGACATTTCCAAAGCGAACGCCATCCTGTCTCTCCTCGAGATCAAAGGATTGATAAGTGAAGAACTCGGCGAAGTCCGAAAGACGTTTTGAAGTTGCAAATATTACTGTAGAGAGTAAGTTAGATGCAGACCTTTGCCCGGAGCCTTATGCTTGATCATCCCGATGGAGTGCTTTTCATTTCGACCCTACTGTTTTTGGTAACATACGGCGTCCTGCGCCTGATCCATCACGAGCTTCACAAGGGCGGCGCATGGATCCACACGGCGAAGGCTCTGTGCCTCGCGCTCGACATCTTCGTTCCTCTTGGGATCGGACTATGTCTCGTCGGAGGCATGGGGGCGGCTATTGCCGAACAGTCCATGGGGTTCGAGATCCTCTTCTTTCTAGTTCTGCTATCCGGCTGGATATACGCCGCGATAGGCTGGCTCAAAACGGGAGAGCTGGTTGAACACAGCTGACCCCGATCACGATTCGCATAGCGCACCTTGGTGCGTTTTTTCATACTCAAATTTGCATCCTACTGATTTGGTATACTGAATTAGACTCAAAGAGGAGAGATCATGCCTGACAAAGAGATGCCCCAAAATCCCTATGACCCGGCGAGTCGCAGGAACGATGCAGAAGTACGCATGCGCCTCCGAGAAAGGCGGGACGAGGTTCAGCCAGAGACGGAGGAGATGAGAGCAAGAGTGGCCAAAGAGGAGAAGGCTTCGAGCCTCAATGTTCTCATGAATACCCGCTCCGAATAAAGTAACCGGACGGGCGACGCAGCCGATGATCATTCGTCGGCTTTTTCATACTCAAATTTGCATTTGCATTCTATATATAGTATTTGTTACGGGATGAAGCTCCTCATCGTCGAGTCCCCGTCGAAAGCGAAAACCATCGAGAAATATCTCGGGAAGGATTTTCGCGTGGTCGCATCCGTCGGCCATGTGCGCGATCTTCCGAAGTCGAACAAGGCGGCGATCGACATCCCCGGCGGATTCATCCCGCACTATGAAATTTCAAAAGGCAAAGAGCATATCATCAAAGATATAAAGGCCTTGGCCAAGAAAGCCGACGAAGTGATCCTCGCGACCGACCCCGACCGTGAAGGAGAAGCAATCGCCTGGCACATCAAGGAAGCCATTGGCCTCAAGGATCCAAAAAGGATCGTCTTTCATGAGATCACCAAAGAGGCGGTCGAAGAGGCCTTGAAGCACCCCCGCACCATTGATATAGACCTCAAAGAGGCCCAGGAAGCCCGCCGGGTGCTCGACAGGCTCGTCGGCTACGATTTGTCCGGCCTTATCTGGAAAAAGGTCCGCTACGGCCTTTCAGCGGGCCGGGTGCAATCCCCCGCCCTCCGCATCATCATGGAGCGCGAGCGCGAGATCAGAGCCTTCCTCCCGATCACGTTCTGGACCATCAGCGCGCTCCTTCAGGATCAAAAGAAGAACGAGCTGAATTTCGCCTGCTCCGTCGAGCCGACCGAGAAAAAAGAAGTTGACCGCATCCTCGACCTCGGAGGCAAAGGCGCATGGTCCGTCACCGATATAAAAGAGACCGAGGTCTCCCGCGCACCTCGCGCACCTTTCATCACCTCGACCCTGCAGCAAACCGCCTCGTCCCGCCTCGGCTTCGCCCCGTCGCGCACCATGCAAGTCGCCCAGAAGCTCTACGAAGCCGGACACATCACGTATATGCGCACGGATTCGACCAACCTCGGCGTTCAAGCCAAAGCGGAGATCGAAAAGACCGTACAGCAAAAATTCGGCGCGGATTATTTCGAAGCTCATACGTTCGCCAAGAAAAGCAAGAACGCGCAGGAAGCACACGAGGCCATCCGCCCGACCCATTTTGATAAAGAGAACGTAGGCATGAACGACGAGCAGAAAAAACTATACCAGCTGATCTGGAGCCGCACCGTCTCAAGCCAGATGAAGGATGCAAAGGTCATGCGCACCAAGGTTGTCGCGAACATCAAAGACGATCCGATGCCCGACTTCTGGCTGAACGGATCGCGCATCCTCTTTGACGGCTGGACCAAGGCCGATCCTGCGGCACAGGGCGAGGATGTCATCCTTCCGCCGCTTGCGATCGGGGATCCGCTCAAGCTATTGAAGATCGATTCGGAAGAAAAGCAGACCGAGCCTCCCGCACGATACTCCGAGGCTGGACTCATCAAAGAACTCGAGAAAAGAGGCATCGGACGCCCTTCGACCTACGCCTCGATCATCAAAACGATCGACGAGCGCGGCTACGTGGAGAAGATCCAAAAAGCCCTTCACCCGACGGACACGGGCGAAGTGGTGTCGGACTTCCTCGAGAATAACTTCCCGAACTATATCTCGGATTCGTTCACCGCGGAGATGGAAGACGAGCTCGATGAGATCGCTCTGGGCAAACGAACTTACAAAAAGACCCTCGAGGATTTCTACGGACCATTCCACAAGGATGTGAAGTCAAAGGACAAGCTCGAGAAGGCCACGAACCTCGGCGACGCGCCGGCCGGAGTGCTCTGCCCGACCTGCGGATCGAACATGATCATCAAGCTCGGCCGCGGAGGCAAATTCCTCTCATGCGAGAGATTCCCGGACTGTATCGGAGCACGAACGGCGAATGGTGAAGTGATCGAGCCGGACAAGCCGATCGGCACGGATCCGGAAACCGATCTCCAGATCTATTTGAAGACCGGACGCTTCGGCCCCTTCGTCCAGATCGGCGAAGACGATAAGAAGAAAAAGATCAAAGCCAAGAAAGCTTCCGTGCCTAAAGACAAAGAACTCTCCTCGGTCACGGTCGAAGACGCTTTGCGCTACCTTGCCCTTCCTCGCGCCCTCGGCAAGCATCCAGACTCGGGAGAAATGATCACCGCGAGCGTCGGCCGCTTCGGACCCTACATCGTCCATGAAAAAGATTTTCGCTCGCTTAAGGTCGACGACGTTTACACCATCTCACTCGACCGCGCACTCGAGATCCTCAGAGAGCCGAAGAAAACCCGCGGCTTCAAGCGCAAGGCCTCCTAACTTTTATGTCGAACGTCGCCCACCTCACATCTCATCTCAGCAAAGAAGAGGGCCTCCTTGTGGAGAAAGCGTATCGATTCGCCGAAGACGCGCATGCGGACCAGCTTCGCCTTTCCGGCGAGCCGTATTTCACGCATCTCATAGGGACGGCGACCATCCTGGCGGAGCTCGGCATGGGCGGGACGACCATCGCCGCCGGCCTCCTCCACGACACCGTCGAAGACCAGGACGTGAGCATCGAGACGCTTGAGCGCGAGTTCGGCTCCGAGGTCGCCTTCATCGTCGACGCGGTCACCAAACTCGGACACGTCCGATACAGAGGAGCGGACAAGCACAATGAAAGCCTTCGCAAACTTTTTGTGGCCACCTCCGAAGACATCCGAGTCCTCTTGGTCAAGCTTGCCGACCGACTGCACAACATGCGAACCCTCGAATATGTGCCGAAGGAAAAACAAAAAAGGATCGCCACCGAAACTCTGGAGATATACGCGCCGATCGCCTATCGCTTGGGCATCAGAAAATTAAACCGCGAACTCGAAGACCTGGCCTTCCCATATGTGTACCCCAAGGAGCATGAAGCGATGCAAAAGACCCTCAAGCAGCGCCGGCCAAAGGATCAAAAAGGGCTCGAGAAGTTCTTGCGGTCCGTTAAAAAGGCTCTGGCCAAGCAAGGCATCACGCATGTGAAAACCGAATACCGAGTGAAGGGATTGTACAGTTTGTATACAAAACTTCTCCGCAAGGAAAAGGATCTCGAGAAGATCTACGACCTCTCTGCCGCGAGGATCCTCGTCGAGAAAGAAGAGGATTGCTATCAGGTGCTCGGGATCATCCACTCGACCTTTCGCCCTCTGCCCGGGCGCATCAAAGACTACATCTCCTTTCCCAAGCCGAACGGCTATCAAGCCCTGCAGACAACCGTCTTTACCGGCGACGGCAGCATCATCGAAGTTCAGATCAAAACCTTCGATATGCACAAGCATTCCGAATACGGGATCGCTTCGCATGTCTCCTATAAAAATAATAAGATCGGCGCAGACAAGGAAACTATTGCATGGATCAATTCCCTCTTGCCGAAGGCGGGCAAGCACTCCGCTCCGCATTCGCACCTTGCGGATGTGCCTTCGTGGATCCGAGAGCTCGTCGCCTATAGAGAAGACTCCGAAGACGTCGGAGGAGAAGACTTTTTCAGCCATCGGATCTTTGCCTTTTCGCCGAAAGGCGACGTCGTCGACCTGCCTCTAGATTCGACCACTATCGACTTCGCTTACGCTATCCATTCGGATATCGGCGACCACATGCAAGGGGCCAAGGTGAACGGCAAGCTTGCCTCCCTGGACACCACGCTCAAGAACGGGGACATCGTGGATATCATGACCCATTCCTCGGCCAAGCCTAATAAAAAATGGCTCGACTTTGCGAAAACTTCTACCGCTCGCCGACACATCCAGCGAACGCTGTTTAAATTATCCAAACGCAGAACCTAGACTGTAAAGTTTCTTATAGAATACCTTATTGACATCTCCTCACAAAGGCGTACAAAGGAACCAGGCAGTTCCTTTCAGTACTACCCCATTCTCTTCAAGGAGAACATTATGCAGGTAGATTTCGACAGCATGGGACGCGCGCTCGGCATTCACGCAGATGCGATACGTATTCGACTAGGCAATAGCACTCAGCTCCAGCGGCTGATCCGTTCGGCCCACACCTTTCTTGACATAGCGGCACTTTCAAGCCAATTTGTCGAGGAGCGCCACTCCGGCTGTGGTCCAAAGCTTGAGCCAGAAGAAAAAGCCGAGTATGTGGAAAAGCGGGCGAAGTTGTTCGAGCAGTATCTGGCCCAGTTCGACACGGTCGAAAAGTTCGAATTCTTCGGCAACGAGCAGCGTGGCAACCATCTGCGCATTCTCAACACTGAAGAAGTTGAAACCCTCTCACAGAAGCTCTGCGAGCTTCTCCGAAACCAGATCAGCACGATCGCGAAAAGCGAAACTGAGGTACTTTCGAAGCTCGTGGCACTACGCGTAGAGATCTACTGCAGGTACATCAACGACAGCGAGCATGATGGGGCCTCCGCATACGGAGTCTATAATGAACTGTCGGGCGCGATCAGGACCGCGTTCTTCGATGAGTTCCGGGCTGCGAGCACTTTCGCAGAGCGAATCCTCGTTTTCAAGAGGCTCGGAGATTCAATTCGAGCTGACGAACTGCAGGACAGAGGCCGCGAAAGCAGCTCTCATTCGGCGTTGCGCGCCCTATGGTGCGAGGCGAGCATAGAAGAGATTCTGCAGATCGAAAATGAGGTACCTCCTCGCTTCGTTAACAGCGAAGAAATCGAGGTACGCCTCGCGAGCCTGGTCAAGGTTGCCTCCGGGAAGATCGTAACCTTCGATGATCGACTCACATTCGCTCAGACCTTCGCGAGCCGTGATGGTTATCAGGCAAGCAATGTCTATACACAAGCTCTTGTAAGCGCGACGGAAATCGCCGAAAGTGCCAGAGACCTTGATGTTATCAGAAGCTGGTGGACTCGCCGAGGGGAACTGCACCAGCGATCAAACGATCGCTATCCTGGCCTTCCGCATGCATGGATCGCCAAGTGGGATGGGTTTTATCTTGAAGGAGTGGAGAAGGCCGGCCTTAAAACTCTGGCCTCGCTCTATCAGAACTCGCCATCCTCCACTCAGACGCATCAAGCTGCCGAGCGGCGCCTGAAAGAGCATTTCAACGCCCTCCTCGAACAAGCACAGACAGAAGAGGATGTGGATAGGGTCGAAAAGACCGCAGAGGCTCTAGTGAAGAGTCTTTACATCGGCTACCATACACGCCGTCAAGAAATTCGCAAAGCGCTTCGGATCAGCAGAGCGCAGGAGCTCTGGAACATCGTCGAAAACCAACTGCCCATCGAAGGAGATGAGAAGAAGGTGCTCATAGGCCTCTTCCATGAGTTCAAAGAAGTCGAGCCGGCGAAAGCCCGTGCTATCCTGCTTCGACTTGCTCTTCACTTCCCAGCCGAATTGGTGGATGAAGTGCAGATCGAGAAGTAGCGAAGTTGCCGCGACAGATCTTGTCGCGGTTTTTTATACGCTAAAATTCTGTATGGAGTAGAGGTCTTCATCCTCTTCGATCGGCTGGTCCATCTTGTCTCCGGCGTCGTCAGCAAGGATCTTTTCTTCTTCGGTGAGAGGGGCGATCTCTTCGAGTTTCTTTTCTTCGACAATTTCGGAGAGAGGAGTTTCCATCGGAGTGCCCGGGATGTGAGATCCTTTGAATACTTCGAGGAGTCCCTCGAGATCTTCTTTGGAGAAAAAGTCGATGGTCACCCGTCCGCCGTTTTCTTTCTTTTCGATCCGAACGCGAGTGCCGAGAGTTTCTTTGAACCTGTCTTCCATTTCGATCAGATCCGGATCAATGAGCTTTCGAGCGCGCTCTATGGCAATGTGGCGGGCGATGGATTCGGCTTCGCGGACGTTCAGCTTTTTGAACATGATCTCCTTGAAGAGGGTTTCCTGCTCTTCCTTGCGGTCCGTGAGCATCATGAGCGGCCGAGTGTGGCCTTCGGTGATCTTCCCGTCCGAGAGAGCTTGGAGGATGTGCTCGGGGAGCATGAGGAGGCGGAGAGTGTTCGAGACATATTCGCGGGACTTCCCTACTTTCTTCCCGATCTCCGCATGCTTGAAGCCGAATTCCTTGGCCAGGCGGTCAAAGGCCTTGGCTCGGTCGACGGGGTTCAGATCTTCGCGCTGGATGTTCTCGATGATCGCAAGTTCGAGCTTGGTGAGGTCGGTCTCCGCTCCGTTCCTAATGAGGACGGGCACTTGCTGGAGCCCGGCGAGCTTGGCCGCACGAAGCCTGCGCTCTCCGGCGATGAGCTCGTATTCGACGGCGATACCTCCTTCGGGCTTCTCTACTTCGTTCCTGGTGACTACGAGGGCCTGGAGCACTCCGTACTGCCTCATGGAGTCTGCGAGGCTCTGGAGCTGCATCTGGTCGAACTCGCGGCGCGGCTGGAACGGGTTTGGGTGGATCTTTTCTACTTCTATCCAGAAGATCGAGTCGTTATAAAACTGTGACATAAGGATATTCTAACACGCGACCCCGCGGGAGCAATAAATTTTGTGCCGGAGAGAGGACTCGAACCTCCACACCTTTCGATACACGATTTTGAGTCGTGCGCGTCTACCATTCCGCCACTCCGGCATTTACTCTGACAACTTACACCAAAAAAATGCTCCGAACAAGCATTGGTTGACAAAATGGTAGTTTTCATATATAATACAGCTAGAAATCCTTAGTTCTTCTACCTCCGCTATGGAGAAGCCGTGGAATCGAAATATGTCGGTAGCATCTATCTTTTGACCGTTCTGCCTGTCTGGGCGACGGCGGCCATTCTCTTTGCTGTCATAGTCGCAGCGATGACTGTGGGCCGCGATCTGCTCGAAGGTATCCCGTACCAGGTCTCGTACTCGGCAATGATCGGCGACCCGGGTCTCATCATGGCGGTGCTCATCGCTGCGACCATCTTGCAGCGCGGTACCGCCAGCATTCCTCTGTGGCTACAGAACGGCGCGATACACATGTTCATACTGTTGATCTGCGTGGTTCTCGGCGTGATCGTGTCAGTATCCACCCTCCGCTCACGATCCGGGCAAAGCATGGATGTGTACCACGACGTCGTCATGGGTCCGCTCATCCTCTACCTCGGGATCACCCTCTTGCCAATCATCTTCAAGAACGGCTCAAGGCTCGAAGTGGGCGCAACGATCGGCTGTATCTTACTCTGGGCAGGGCTCGTAGCCTTTGATGTGAAGTACAAGCGCATGGATCAGCGCTGGTGGCTCCAAACCCACCATCTCAATTATCGGCGCTGAAGGAAATGCCAACGGCCTTCGCCCCGCAATGCACATGTGCATTGCGGGGCTTTTTCATTTCTGATAGACATATGCTATGAAGCCTAAGATCTTAGTCATAGTTGGCCCGACGGCTGTAGGCAAATCCGGGCTCGGGGTTAAGCTTGCTCAAAAGATGAATGGCGAGGTTATTTCTGCTGACTCGAGACAGGTATACAAAGGACTCGATATAGGAACGGGTAAGATCACTAAAAAAGAAATGGGAGGAGTCCCCCACCATCTCCTCGACATTGCGGATCCAAAAAAGGCCTTCTCCGCATCTGAATTTAAAACGGAAGGCGAGAAGGCGCTAAAGAATATTATTGAAAGGAAGAAATTGCCGATCATCGTCGGAGGAACCGGATTTTACATAGACGCCCTGACGGGCGCCGCCACGCTTCCTGAAGTGCCTCCGAACAAAAAGCTGCGAGAGAAGCTCGAGAAACTTTCAGCAGACGAACTCTTCGACAGGCTCAGAGTAAAGGACCCCGTACGAGCCGGATCGATAGACCGGCACAACAAGGTCCGCCTCGTTCGAGCCCTCGAGATCATCGAAGTCTTAGGAAAAGTTCCGACATTAAAGAAAGCCTCTTCTCCATATGAATTTATTTATATTGGCCTTACCATTCCTCAAGTAGAACTCGACGCGAAGATCTTGAAGAGGCTCAATGAGCGGATACAGGGAGGGATGATCGAGGAAGCGAAGAGACTCCACGCGGAAGGGCTTTCGTATAAGCGCATGAACACCCTCGGCCTCGAATACAGATACCTCGCTCTCTATCTCCAAAAGAAACTGACCAGAAAAGAAATGATCGAAAAGCTTTTTATAGAGATCCGGCAATATTCGCGGCGCCAGATGACCTGGTTCAAGAAAAAAAAGATCCGCTGGTTCGACCCAAAAGACGAGCAAGCTATCCTCGCCTACGCTTCCGGATCCATGCGATGATCCCCGGCAAGATTGAAACAAAGATGATGCCTATAATGAAATACGAAAGGTAATCCTTGATCTGAGGAAAGGCTCGGCCGAGGAAAAATCCCGCGAGGGTAATGATAGTCGACCATAAAAGCGAACCTATGAGAGAGTACCGGATATAGAGAGACTTATTCATACGTGCGACGCCTGATGTGACGGGAGCAAAGGTGCGTACGACCGGCACAAAGCGAGAAAGAATGATGGCCCACTTGCCGTGCTTCTCAAAAAATTGATGGGCAGTTTCCAAATACTCTTCTTTTAGTATTTTTCTAAAAAAAGCATATCTGCGAAGCGTATCCAGATAGACGCCTATGTAGTACCCTCCTATGCCTCCGAGGAATGTGGCCACAAAAATAAGAGGGATCAAAAAATACAAATTGAATCCGACCCCTGTCGCAAGAAGCCCTGCAGTAAACAGAAGACTGTCTCCAGGCAAAGCGAAGAATACTCCGGATTCAAGGAACACGACCACGAACACGCCAATGTAGCCGTAGGTTGAAAGAAGGTGTTCTGGATTGAAAAGTTGGGAAAGCATGATCATGAAGGCGGGCGATGAGGGAATCGGTCACTAGTTCCGGCCTGCTGGCCGGCCTTGCGACCCCGCCTCGGACCGTCGTCCTCCGGCTTTCGATTCCCTATCGCCACGCGCTGATGCTCCACTCGAATGTCGTTTAGACATTCTTGCGGATCATTGCGGGCGATGAGGGAATCGAACCCCCGCCAGCGGTTTTGGAGACCGCTGTTCTGCCATTAAACTAATCGCCCTTAGAAAAACATCCTAGCATAGAGAGGAACAAAAATCCGCCTTCCGGCGGGTTGTATAAGGTTTTTTATTTGCTACCCATTGCTTCCCTCGTCATGGGGCCGAACCAGCCTGTTGCAGGTAACCCCTTGCTCTTCTGGTAGTTAACTAAAGACTTAAAAGTCAAAGTACCAAAGGTTGAAGTTTCATTGCCTTTGGATCCAGAGCCTGAGCCGGCGATGGTAAAGCCGTGATCATTGAGATAGATCTGGAGGTCTTTAATATCTGGGCCCTTGTCCCATAATTGATGATTGGTGGTGAAGGAGTGAGAGGGTGAAAGGGTTGGGGTTGTAGAAGGAGTGAGGGTTAGGGCAGGAGCTGAGGTTGAGGCCGCTATGATCACATCATGCTTGTGTCCACCGGGAGGACGGGCCGGCGTGGTAACATTACTCACGACCACCACAGAAGCATTATTCACGGTTACTGTAACGGCACTTGAAGTTGCATAATTTCCGTACGTATCTCGAGCCACCGCAATCAAAGTGTGGGTGCCGTTAGAGACTGCCGTGCTATTCCATGCCACTCCATACGTTGAGGTGGTATCTTCTGCTCCAATATTAGTATTTGTATCAAGTTTAAATTGTACTCCAGCTATAGCCGAGTTATCTGAAGCGGTGGCAGAGAGTGAGACCGAAGAACCAGAAACTGAGCTGCCTGTAGTTGGAGCTGTCAGGGATACAGTTGGGGCGGTACTTTCAGTAAATACGTATGAACCAATATCCCAGCCTAAACCGTTTGCGTCTTGATTAAGTGTAGAAACAGAGGATGGCCAAGTAGAAGTGGGATCGAGGCCGAGTTTGTAAGTGGTGCCCAGGTTAACTCCCGTGTCTATGGCTGGGGAGGTGGAGAGGAGGGTGAAGTTCGAGCCATTCGTTGTAAACAGAGGATCACCCGCAACGGAATGTGTCGACGCCCCGTAGGCAGTATCGAAAGCGGAATAGGTGGACTTGTAAACACCACTTCCCCATTCGATGAAATTTGAAGCTTCTGGTCCAAACATATTGTACTCATACACATTTCCGCTTCCATATATTCCAGCATTCTCTGCTCCCAAAATTGCACTGAATTGGCGCAAAGTATTACCTGTAGAAATATTATTTTTAAAAGTATTGTTGCTG
>JAQBRH010000005.1 GCA_028286565.1 Parcubacteria group bacterium | reverse complement strand
GCCACCCGTAGGTGTATGGGCCGTGTCTCAGTCCCATCGTTGGGGGTCAGCCTCTCAGCTCCCCTAGCCGTCATCGCCTTGGTAGGCCATTACCCTACCAACTAGCTGATAGCCCGCAGGCCCTTTCCCGAGCGAATTGCTTCTTTAATCCGGAGATACCATCAGGTATTAGCGAACCTTTCGGCTCGTTATTCCTGACTCGGGGGGAGGTTCCTACGTGTTACTAACTCGTCTGCCACTAACACAAACATTGATGTAATCGCAAAATGTGTCCGTTTGACTTGCATGCCTTATCCACGCCGCCAGCGTTCATCCTGAGCTAGGATCAAACTCTAATTATAAATTACACGAATGTAATCTTCGAACGGAACAGAAAAGAAAACGATAAATCATTTCCAAGTGTTCCGACCAGAGTCGTATCCTGCTCATCGTCCCGAGCTCTGGTTGCTGCAGAGTGATCGGGACTGGTTTCATTTTTAGAATGTTTTTTAGAGACTTGCTCCCTTTCAAGGTCTTGTGGGCCTCAAAAGGGGTTCTCAAAATAACAAGATTTGTTAATGTACAGGCCCTAAAATCGTCTTTAGGACGTGGGGATAAGTATACTTATATCCATACGGGAGTCAAGCCGGAAAGCCGGCCTAAAATAAGGCTACAATTAAGACTAATCGCGGAGCTTTTTGTAGACGTGGATATAGGCCAAAGCGGAGACCGGGACGGAGACCAAAAGGCCTACCACGAAGACGACTGCACCGAGGATATTGGCGAGAACCAGGACCAAAAGAAAGCCGATGAGCTTCCACTTCACCCCTTCGGTCATGCGGGCGCTTTCTTTGAAGGCTTCTTTGATGCCGAGCTTCTTGTCGATAGTGAGGAGAGGCACAAACAGATACTTCACCATGAAGTAGACGCCCGGGATAACGAGCAAGACGAGGCCGACGCCGACAAGGATGCCGTACAAAAGGTTTGCGACGAAGAATCTGATCAAGAGATCCGCATGATCAACAAGGTCCTTCCATCGGGGCTCCTGCCCCTCTTCGATCTTTAAAAGAGACTTCATGAATCCGATCTGGAGGAAAAGGGCGAGGACAAAGAGAAGGATGGAGAACATGCCTCCTCCATGATGCATCCCTACGTCGAATCCGCGCGAATGGAATCCGGCGTGCCCGTAGCCGTAGAACCCTTGGTGATCTCCGGAGTTGTCGAGGCTGCCGAGGACCAGAAGAAGGAGCGTTACCGGTATGAGGAACTTCTGGTTAGCTTTGAATAATTCCCAACCTCGCTTGAATGCTCCTTTGATGGATATGGTTTTCATAGCTCCAGTATACATCCTGGCGCACTGATTGACAAAGTTGTATATATGTGTAAAGTAATAGCAGAAAGGCAGGTGACCCTTGTTTCGATCTGATGGCGCTATCATGGCTGCTAGCGCGTAATCGCAAAGGTCGGGACAGGACCCGCACATGCCTTGGGTCTAGGTACCGGAAGAGTGCCAGCGGTATCGGGAGATGCACACTCGCTACGCTGTACGACACACTCGACTTGTGCCTAGGCTCAGTTCCTTCCCATCCACGCACCGCGTGGATTTTTCATAACAAAAAAGCGCCGGAGGCGCATGTTACAGATTGAGGTATACAAGCTTTCCACCTTCAACATAGTGGACAGTGGTCGGGAATATCGGCTCGATCTCCCTTTCTGCATGACGATGGCGATTCTTGAAGGCGGTTATCGCCCCATCATCATCAGCACAAATGATCGACTCCGGATCGCGATCCTTCTCGTATCCAATGTGGTATACCTTCACGAGGCACCTCGGGTTTGGGTTCGGTCTGAAGCTATTTTTATCCAAACGAGAGCGTTTGTAAAGAAACTACTGCAATATTTCAGGATCGTTGTGCTTCCCGGCAAATATTTCAGATGCTAAATCATCGCGTTCAGCGTCAGTAATCGTTTTTTCGAGCTGAATTCCTTCGAGTTTATTTTGAACATTTCTTAATAGTATCTCTTCTTCAGGAGTAAGTTCTCGTTGTTTGGCTTTCTCGATAGTGCGCGACAGCCCTTTTTGTATCGTTTCAAGATCCGAGGTATCAAGTTTATTGTGAGGCTTTTTTTCAAATTCATTTGAAGGAGGAACCAGCCCAAACATTTCAAATTTCATGGTGATAACAATTAGGGATATATCTTCTATTGTACCCTATTTGCTTTTCTGCCACTGTTGGAAGGTCACAAGGAGAGGCGACGCGACGAAGATCGACGAATAGGTGCCGACGATCACCCCGACGATGAGGAGAAGGGCGAAATCCTTGGTAGCCGGGCCGCCGACGAGGTAGAGAGAAAGAAGGGTGATGAAAATAGTGAGCGAGGTGTTGATCGACCGGCCGAATGTCTGGTGGACCGAATTCCCCACCGTGGTCTCAAAGTCCTCCTTTTTGCCGATGTCCCTGTTCACGCGGAGATTCTCGCGGACGCGGTCGAAGACGACGATGGTGTCGTGCACCGAGTAGCCGAGGATGGCGAGGAGTCCGGTGACGAAGAGGAGATCGATCTCAATACCTTTGAAGTGGCCGAGGAAGACGAAGACCCCGGTCGGGATGACCACGTCGTGAAAAAGGGCGACGACCGTGGCTAAGCCATATTTCCAAGAAGCCACCGGCTCCGAAACCTTCCTAAAGGCAAAGGTCACGAAGAGCACGATCATGAGGACCACGACAACGATGGCCTTGATGGCTTTTGACTTCAATTCCTCTCCGGCTATCGGACCGACGGTGTTCGATCGCTCAACGGCTACTTTATCCGCACCGTTATTTGAGATCGCATTCACAAGGCTCGTTCGATCGAGGTCGGTGAGCTCTTGAGTGCGGATGATATAGCGATCATTTTCCGAAGGGCGCACAGAGAATCCTCCGAATCCGAGGCCTTTGATCTGTGATTCGACGACCGCCTTATCCGGGCGGGTTCCTTCGTAGCGGATCTCGGTGATGCTTCCTCCCTTGAAATCGATCGATTCTTTAAATCCGTAAGAGAACATCCCGTAGAGCGAAAGAGCAATGAGGACAAAGGAGAGAGCGAAGAATATTTTTCTGTAGCGGACGACGAACATATTATTTTATGTGAAAGCCATTAGAGAACAGGAACTTTTTAAAGGCGCTGTCCTCCGATGGAGCGATAGCAAAGAGGAAGGTTCGAGACACGGTGATGGCCGTGAACATCGAGATGAGTACTCCGAGGCCGAGGGTGAGAGCGAACCCCTTGACCGCCGCGGTCCCGAGCCAGAAAAGCACGAGCGCCGTGATGATCGAAGAGACGTTCGAGTCTCGGATCGAGAGCCAAGCTCTCGAGAATCCCTCATGAAGGGCTTCGCGGATGGATCGGCCTTTCTTCAATTCTTCTTTAGTTCGCTCGAAAATAAGGACGTTCGCATCAACGGCCATGCCGATCGAAAGGATGAATCCGGCGAGCCCCGCTGCGGTGAGGGTGACGGGGATGAGGGCAAAGACGACCAAGGAGAGGATGATGTACGAGACGAGAGCGACCGAGGCTACAAGGCCGGGGAGCCTGTACCAAAGGATGAGGAAAATAGCGAGAGCGATGAGCCCGATGATCCCCGCTCGAACTCCGGAGTGAAGAGCGGCGTCGCCGAGAGACGCCCCGACGGTCTGAGAGGAAGAGAGAGAGATAGGTACTGGAAGCGCGCCGTAGTTGAGGTTGTTCACGAGCGATTTAACCTGATCAACTGTAAAGGTTCCGGAGATCTGGGCCTTGCCGTTCGGGATCTCGTCCTGGATGGTCGGAGCTGAGAGAACGTTCCCGTCGAGGACGATGGCGAGTGCCTCGCCTTTATGCTCTCCTGTGATCTTTTTGAAAATGTCCGCGCCTTCCGAATTGAATTCGAGGCCGACAAGAGGAACTTGGGTATTTTGATTGAACTCGACCGTGGCCTTCGCGAGGTATCTGCCGGTCAGTTCTGTCGGAGTAAAGAGGTCGTCGAGGCCGGCCTGAGGATTTGCCTTCAAGATCTCTGCCGAATTAGGCTTGGCCAGTCTGAATTCAAGGAGCGGGGTCTGTCCGATCAGAGTCTTCGCCTGCTCTATGTCCGTCACTCCCGGGAGCTCGACGATCAATCGCTCGTCTTTGTTCCCGGAGATCACGCCCGCGCTCTCGGTCTGGATGATCGGTTCGGAAACGCCGAAGATATTTACGCGGCGCTCGATCACTCCCTTCAAGGATTCCATGGCTCCGGCTATATCCTGCACCTTTGAGGTATCCGCTTTGTATACGAGTTCGGTTCCGCCGACGAGGTCGAGGCCGAATTTGAAGGGATATTTAGCGCCTGGTCGGTGCTCGCGAACGAGGAAATATCCGAGGAGGACGAAAGCGGCAATGAGGAGGAATGACCAAAAGAGGTGTTTTCGGGCTTTCATGTAGGTAGGGCAATTATACAGAAATAGCCATTTTGGGCAAGAAAAAAGGCCACGATTGCTCGTGGCGCTTATCTCACATAACACGCTTTGACCGGGCGCGATGGACGACGGGTTCGAGTTTCCCCTCCCCGCGTTCATGCTTCCGCACGTATGTCTCTGAGTCAGAAAGAACAATCCCTTGTTCTTTCCATGCGAGATCGCGCGCGGCTTTCGTCGGGTGACGACCTTTCGGCAGCCTCCGGACGAATGCCTCAACCTCGTGCTTGCGGACCGCACGATGGTTCGTGTCAGCGACCGCTTCCTCAAACTCCTTTTCTGCGAGGAGCTCGAGATGCGCGTACTGATCGAGGGTCCGAAGGCGGGGCACCATGAGGTCAACTATTTGAACCTTGCCGTTGCGGATTCGATCCACAAGCCCGGATAACCCGGCGTCCAATCGAGGAGTGGTCGGCATAGTCGCCACAACCTCGACCGGCACGAGGAGATCGTAGAGCCGAAGAGAGTTGGCAAAGAGAAGCGTAGCAAACTCCGCTTCCTTACCCAGTCTCTCGAAGATCTCCCTGACCGGCAATTCTGAATTGCCGATCTGAGCGTGCACATCACCGCGTCCGTTGATCGACCACATGAAGTTCGCCAGGAACGGATTCGAGACTCCAACTGTCATGCCCTCGAAGGTGGTCTGGATCGGTGTAAGGCTACCGGCGTTGATGACGGCGTCCTTCTTCGCGAGATTGACCACCCCAAGTATGTCGTTCCCGAGATACCGGCTGGGCAAGTTCCCGATGATCCTGTAATCGTTCGGGTTCGTAAACACCCAAACATCGCCGGGTGCATGGCACATCCCGTCCTCGAAGTAACAGGACTTGAGTCCGTACTTGCGCAGCCCCACGATGCCTTCAAGCAGCGCGAGAGACTGATTGCGCATTTCGTCGACGACCTGACTGGTTGTAATGGAGCGAATCTCATCGGGAAGCGAGAGCTTCATCGCAAAGTCCAACGCTCTCCAGTAATCCAGGAGCACTCGATGGAAGACGCCGAACTTGATCTGCATCCAGCTCAGCTCGGTGAACTCCGGAGAGTTCTTCATGCCTTCGACCAGATCGAGATCCGCCTGCGTCACCATGAGAAGCGACCGGACGTAGTAAGTAGCCACGAGCTTCATGATGTGGTTACTCACACTCGTAGACCCGCTATGGCCGAGCGACTTGCATTTCACATCGTCGATCCCAATGCACATGACGCCGAACAACGCGACTGCTTCCTTCAAAGGATGACCTTTGAGGTACCGATCGCTGATCCGCTGTGCTACCCGGCACGCGAGGTTCATATCGCCGGGGTTCTTGAGAGCTCGAACGATCTCGACTCGAACAGTCGGGTCACTGTCAAACGTGAATGTGCGCACGGTTCAGTCCTCAATAATATGTGAGAATTCAATGTTCAACCTAACAAAAATTATAACACAAATAGGTATATACTGCAAGGAGTAGAGGCTACTTCCCTGCCCGTGAAAGGAGGGTGCGGATGGTGCGCAGGGCGATCTTGAAGTCGAGGAGGAGCGAGCGGTTCTTTATATAGTAGAGGTCGTAGGCGAGCTTTTCTTTCGTTTCCATGACCGCTTCACCGTGATGCGGATGGTTCTCCTGATAGATCTGGGCCCAGCCGGAGAGTCCCGGCTTGATGATGTGGCGGACGTTGTAGTACGGGATCTCCTTCTCATAGACCTTCATGAGCTTCGGCAGTTCCGGACGAGGCCCGACCAAGGAGAGGTCTCCGGTGATGACATTCCAAAATTGAGGGAACTCGTCGATACGGCTTTTCCTGAGGAAGTTTCCCACTCGCGTGACGCGGAGCTCGCTTTTGCCCTCTTTATTATATTCG
This sequence comes from Parcubacteria group bacterium, assembly GCA_028286565.1. GTDB lineage: Bacteria > Patescibacteriota > Minisyncoccia > Phycocordibacterales > Zambryskibacteraceae > JAIFWN01. Next base: position 6,730 of record JAQBRH010000005.1, on the reverse strand, counting down.
CCGTGGTCAGAGCCGCTCATGGTGCGAAACTTTATTATTCGAATGAGCTTGTTGTTTTGTCCTACCCTATCTTGGACGACGAAGACCGGACCTCCGCCCTCGAGCTTTATGGCTATCACGGCGAAGATGTCGAACGGGATCGAGAGGATGAGCAGTAGAACGCCCAAGATGAAATCCATGATGCGCTTCAGGGCATCGTAGGCCACCGTGGGAGATGTCGAGATGTTTTCGAGGAACCAATTATATTTGAGAAGCGAGAGAGGCACTCGATCAAAGATATCTTCGTAGATCTTGTGCATATCCACAAAGCTGATCTTTGAGAAGATGAGGTTATAGAGCCGAGGGAGGACGGGTTCGGACTTCGGGTTCGCGAGATCTACGGCGATGAGAGAGACCTCTTCCGAATACACTCTCGACAATATTTCATCCAAAAATCCCGGCCCCGTATCCGCATCGAGGTCAACGGATGAGATGAACTTGAGGTTATACAGCGGATGAGAATTCACTTCGTCATAAAGTTCTTTCATCTCCGGACCAGATCCGATAATGAGGGCCTTGTTCGCATTCCGCGCTCCGATGAGGAAATACCCGTACACTCTCCAGAAAAGGATCACGAGGAAAGAGATGAGGAGGTAGATGAAGAGGAGCGTTTTCGGCGTGATCCCAAAATACGGGATGAAATAAAAGAAGATGACCGCGATGATCGAATTTGCGATCTGCGTGTTGAAGAGCACCCCGGGAAGTTTGGAGCGGAGGATGAGCGTGCGCTTCTCATACAGTCCGGCGATATAGAACACCGCGATCCAAATGATGAAGAGGAACCCGAACGGCGTAAGGTGAGTGAGGAAGAGCGCCTTTGAGGGAAGGGTGAAGTTGCGGAGGGCAAGCGAGATCCAAAGCGTCACCATCAAAAAGAAGATGTCGCCCAGAAAAAGGATGAGAGGCTCCTTTGGTCGGAGAGAATTCATGTGCCGTGCATAATACACTAAAATGCCTATAATGGCTAGGTATGGACAAATTTCCTCCGAAAAAGATCCTCCTCGGCATCACCAAATCGAATTTCGGGGGCGCCCAGCGCTATGTCCTTGACCTTGCCTCCGAGTTGAAGAAAAACGGCCACGAGGTCAAGGTCCTCGCCGGAGGATCCGGGCCTTTGATATCCGAACTTTCCGCAGCCGGGGTCGAGGTCATATCTCTTCCCTCCCTTGGGCGCGACATCTCTCTCATACAGGATATCGGGTCGTTCATCTTCATATGGAAGACTCTCATGAGAGAAAACCCCGATGTTTTTCATATCAACAGCTCGAAGATAGGAGGGCTCGGCGCTCTTGCCGCTCGCATGCTTCGAATCCGCAAAGTCGTCTTCACGAGCCACGGCTGGGCCTTCAACGAAGAGCGCCCGCTCTACCAAAAGCTCATCATCAAACTCTTGGCGTGGTTCACTATTCTCCTCTCGCACACGACGATCGCAGTTTCCGAAAAGACAAAGCAAGATGCGGGCTTTCCTTTTATACAAAAGAAGCTTGTGGTCATCCGGAACGGCATCGGCGATATCGCGCTCCTTCCGCGAGACACGGCCCGAGAAAAGCTCCTTCCGGGGATAGCTCCGGGTACCCTCCTCTTTGGCGCCATTACCGAGCTTCATCCGACCAAGGGCATCGACATACTTCTCAAGGCTTGGGCTCAATTCAAAAAGGATCACGAAGGGGAACTCGTCATCATCGGAGGGGGCGAGGAGAAAGAGAACCTTGAGAAGGTCTCAAAGGAGCTCGGGGTCGAACACACTTCGCATCTCAAGGGCTTTATGCTTGATGCCCGGACGCTTCTTTCGGGCTTTGACGTCTTTCTCCTTCCTTCTCGTTCGGAAGGAATGCCGTATGCTCTGCTCGAAGCGGGCCGGGCCGGTCTTCCTATCATCGCCTCGCGTGTCGGAGGCATCCCGGAAGTGGTAACCGATGAAGTATCCGGGCTCTTAGTGCCTCCTAAAGGAGTTTCCCAGCTTGCCTCGGCCCTCGCGCATCTCGCCGAAAACAGAGATAAGAGAAGGACCCTCGGAGAAACCCTTAAGAAACATGTCGAAACAGATTTCTCCTTGGACAAAATGACCCGTGATACACTACATGTGTATGAATAGATATACGCTTGAAAGGATCGATGCGCGGATCATCCATGTCCTCCGAACCCTCTCTCTCCCGCTTGCGCGCTTTGCCATCTTTCTTGTTTTCTTTTGGTTTGGGATCCTCAAGGTCATCGGGGCGAGTCCTGCGAGCCCCATGGTGCTAGAGCTTCTCCATCGAACCCTGAGCTTTATGAACCCGAGCCTCTTCCTGGTCCTCTTTGGCCTCTTCGAGATGCTCATAGGGATCAGCTTCCTCATTCCGCACCTTGAACGCGCCGCCATCTTCCTCCTTGCCATTCACCTTTTCACCACCATCCTGCCCCTGTTCCTTATGACCTCCTATACATGGACAGCCCCTCTTATCCCCACACTCGAGGGCCAATACATCATCAAAAATATACTTATTATGGCGGTGGCGGTGGGGATCGCCGCTCACCTTCGGCCTCGACATATGTAATACTAGTAGTATGCCCGTACAATTTGAAAACCAGGTACAATATGGATATGCTCCAGTTAAAAAGAAGTCTCGCTTTACGACCGCGCAGCTTATCATGATGATCGCAGCCTGTGTGGCCGTGAGCGCCCTCGTACTTCTCAAAATGCCTAAAACAAGCACCGCTCCGTCCCCGGTACCGAGCGGCTACATTCCCCCGAACGTCGTCGACGGAAGGATCTAACCATATGAAAAAACAAAAAGGTTTTACTCTCATAGAGCTTCTGGTCGTCATCGCCATCATCGGCGTCCTCTCTACGGTCGTCCTGGCGAGCGTCAACTCGGCCCGCCTCAAAGGCCGTGATGCTAAGCGCAAATCCGACCTGAACACGATCTACACCGCCATGAACCTCTATTTCCAAAACAACGGCTGCCTGCCGGCCACCTCGGCTACTGTGTGCTCCGGAGCGGCGGGATATTCTGAATCAAACATCGGAGGCTGGGACTACAGCTCTCAATCAGGGTTCATGCCTTTCCTCTCAAGCGTCATGGCCCAGGTTCCGGTCGATCCTGTGAACAACGGGGCGGGAGACGTGCTGAACGGAGGAACCGGCTATTCATACGGATACTACTGCTACACCTCGAACCACACCGTAGCCCTGGGAGCCAAGCTTGAATCCACGGGTGCGATATATTGGAAAGTTGTCGGAGGTACTGCCAGTTCAAAATTCGTTTGCAGCTGATCATACAAAACCATGCGCACACATACTCACGGATTTACCTTGATCGAGCTCATGGTTGTTATTTCGATCATCGGACTCTTGGCCTCAGTTATTATCTCCAGTCTCAATGTGGCGAGACAAAAAGGAAGAGATGGGGCGATCAAGCAGCAGATCGGTCAGCTCCGCACTCTCATCGAACTTAACTACAGCGAGTACGGCACCTACTCCCAGATCCAGCCGTACATCTGGTTCCAAAATCCGATCGATTGCTCAAATTCCATTACAACGGGAAATTATGCGAACCAGGCTCAGCTCATCTGTCTGAATCTTTTTAAGCTTAACGGCAACAGCCCGAACAACTGGCTCGGACCTAGCTATTTTCTTTTTTTGGGGAACAACGTTAGTAATTCAAATAAATACTCTATCTCCACTTTTCTTCCCGGCAAAGGTAAATTTTACTGTCTTGGTAGCGGGGGTATCAGTTCTGATACTACGGGCAGCAGCGACACGTGGATCAATCCGGGCTGCATGAACAATCCTTAAAATGAGCAACATCGAATTCGAATCACAATCGTATGGGGAAATTCCGGAATCTCGATCAAAAGGTTCCCTTTTGATGCGCCTTGCCTTTAGCCTTGGAGCCAAGGATGAACGCCAGGCCTTGATCGTACTCGGTGTACTTTCGGTCGTTCTTGTCATCTTATCGATCATCGTCCTCCGCATCGGCCTGACTCCGAGCGGAACCGGCCCTCTGCCTCCCGCCGAAGTGCAAAGAATACTCGAGAAAACCGCTCACCCTCCCGAAGCAAATTAGGAAATACGCGGGCCTTTTGAATACCCCTTCATGCTCGAAAGCACTCCGAGGGCGAACCATTCGGTCACAAGATGCGACCCCCCGTAGCTCATAAACGGGAAGGTGATCCCCGTCACCGGCAGCACTCCCATGTTCATCCCGGCGTGGATGATGAAATGGATCAAAAAAAGGATGGCGAGGCCGAGGCCGAAGAAGGTCTCGAAATTCGTCGGAGCTCGAGCGGCGTTCCCGATGATCCTATAGACAAGGACAGAGCACAAGATCAAGAGAAGGCACGTGCCGATAAAGCCCCATTCTTCGGCGAACGAGGCGAAGATAAAGTCAGTTTGAAACTCGGGCAAGAATCGGAGCTTCGACTGGGTGCCATAGCCGATCCCCTTGCCGAATACCTGCCCCGAACCGACGGCGATGGTCGACTGATAGGCGTTGTACCCGCTTGTATGAATATTGGCCAGAGGATGAAGGAAGTTGAGGATCCTCGCTTTTTGATACGGCTGAAAGACGAAGAGCCACATCGCTCCGACCGCGAGAGCCCCCGAAACAATGACCACCAAAAGATGCTTTTTTGATATCCCGGAGACGAGGAGCATGCCGAACCAGATCCCGAAGATGATCACCGCCCCTCCGAAATCCGGCTGAAGAAACACCAGGATAAAGATAAGGAAAGCGTACACTCCGGAAACAAAGATATGCCTGACGTTTGCGATCTCGGTGTGCCTGCGGGAGAAATATTTGGCGAGCATGATGATGGTCACGAGCTTGGCCGGATCCGACGGCTGGAGCCCGAGCGTGCCGAGCCGAAACCAGCTCTGCGCCCCCTTGGCCACATGGCCGAGGCCGAACAAGAGAAGGAGGATGACGATCATGGTGGCGAAGATCGGCACGACCACTCGCGTCTGGCGCAGAAATCTCCAATCCACGGAACTCGCGACGAAAAAGACGATGATCGAGACAAGGATCCAGATCGATTGGCGCATAAAGAAATGCTGATCGCCGACGAACGAGTTCATGGTCACGAGCCCCGCGAGAGTGATAAGGAAGGCCGGCACGAATAGATACCAATCTATCCGAACGCGTTCGGAAAATGTTCGTAGAAGAGAGGGCATGTTAGCGGATATAACTCTTGTCCGGCAGGATTCGAGGCAGGATCTCGACGGCGGTGGTCGAACTCGTGAACGATCGCGGCCAGGTGAAGAGGAGCGGAGCCGACTCTCCGGGCTCCAAGTTCTCGACCAAGGTCTTCGAGGCGGCGATGATGTTCCCGTTCGCGTCAAAGAGGAGGGCGGTGAGCTCGATGTTCGCTATTCGCTCGAGGGTCGGATTCGCGACCTCCGCGTCGAGCCGCGGCTCGGATCCATTTGAAAGGATGCCTTCTTTGATAGTAAGTTCGGGGATGATCGAAGGGTCTTTTTCCCAAACGAGAGAGCCTGACACCCATTCAAACGTGGCTCGAACCGGGGTCTCCGTGAGCTCGAACGGCCCTTCGAACACAGCGAAGTCCTTGCCTTTGGCCACAAAAGTGCTTCCTTCTATCGTCTTGATCGGCACCGAGCCGATTCCATACAGCTTGAAGACATACTGCGCCCGCACAACTTTCGCGCCGATGTTCGGATTTTGGAAGCTGCCGACAACCTCGTACGTGCTTGTCGCAATTCGCAGCACTCGAGCATCCCCCTTCATGAGGATAGGGAGAGTCTCGGCTTTGCACAAAAGCCTGCATGAGCCGCCGCAGTCGATCCCCGTCTCGTCGCCATTCTGAGTATTATCCGAACAAGTGGGCGCTTTATGGAAAAAGAAAAAGAGAGGAACGCCCACGAGAATAACGAGGCACAAGAGTGTCAGGAGAAATATCACTCGCCTTCGCCTCGCAGACCAGGAATTCATACGTGTAGTATACCCTTTCGGCAAGCTCAAGGTAAACAAAAAACCCCGCGCTGGCGGCTTTTTTAGAGATTGAAAACTTAGTTCTGGCGACTACCTACTCTTCCCCATAGGAGTACCATCGGCTCAACAGAGCTTAACTGCCGTGTTCGGAATGAGAACGGGTGTGACCTCTGCGACAAATCACCAGAACTAAAACTTCAATCTATATAAAATGCTTTGAGTTAGGGACAAACATCGTCACTAACTGTAAAAGTGTGAGAGTTTGTCCGAAAGAACAAGTGTTGGGAGCGTAAGCCTAGGTGGGATTTATACCCACACGGGTTCCTTAGCGAGAACCCAACCGGTGGCATTGTGCGGCAGCATAACCAAACACGCACGTACCCTAAACCGATCCGCGTCTTTGCAATTTCGCCACTAGGCTCTTCGCTTCGCTCGTACACGGTCCCGGCAGGATTTGAACCTGCGACCTCTGGGGCGTGACTCCCAGTGCTCTACCCCTGAGCTACGGGTCCAAACCAACTCAAAACATTCTATATATTTCAGGAAAAACAAGCTAATGGGTTGATCCCATTTAGCAGAACAGAGCAGTCCTCACAAGACAACTCAAAAGAGTGGACGTCTTGTGCGGGTGTGTGATTTCTAAATTTCCTAATAAGAATCGAGCAATTAGTACTTCTCAGCTCAACACATTACTGTGCTTACACTTAAAGCCTATCAACGTGATAATCTCTCACGGCTCTCAACGATTCCTCATCTTG
>JAQBRH010000004.1 GCA_028286565.1 Parcubacteria group bacterium | reverse complement strand
CGCCCTTACCGGGCTGCTTTTCACCTTTCCCTCACGGTACTAGTTCACTATCGATCTCCAAGAGTATTTAGCCTTACCGGTTAGTGCCGGCAGATTCCCCCGAGCTATTCGTGTCTCGAGGTACTCAAGAACAGAAACGAAAGAGATGTCAGATTTTCGGATACGGGACTATTACCCCCTAGGGTGCTACTTTCCAAAAGCTTCTCCTAACCTGACATTTTTTGACTCTTCGCTTTAATAAATTAAAGCCGTTTCTGCCTTACAACCCCCAGTATCACTCCCACAAAACGATTGCTCGCGTTGTGAGAGTGAAGCTAGGTTTGGGCTTCTTCCTTTTCGCTCGCCGCTACTAAGGAAATAACTATTGTTCTCTATTCCTCCAGTTACTGAAATGTTTTACTTCACTGGGTCTATTCTGTATCTAATTGATACAGTGCCTGCATATGCAAGCGGGTTTCCCCATTCGGACATCTCCGGATCAAAGGTTGTTAGGCACCTCCCCGAAGCGTATCGCCGCCGTACTGCGTCCTTCATCACCTCTTTGGAGTCAAGGCATCCACCATACGCCCTTAAATTTCCTATTAGGAAATTTAAAAACCACTTACTTTTTACTTCCGCAAAATTAATTGCAGAAGGAGTGCCGCATATTCGCCGTCCAGCGAATACGCGACCTGCTCTGTTCTGCTAAATGAAATCAATCATTTAGCAATTTATTTTTCCTGCCCACCTCCATAAGCTTAAAGACCCAAAAACGTTTGTTGGTTTGAATAACAAGCGTCCCGACCGTCCGGAAAGGACAATCGTGGTGACTTACGTGGTGGAATTAAAATGTCAAAGTTCAGCCCAGAAATGCAAGACCTCCGCCCTTTCAAGCGGAGGTCCTTTTGAGACCAAAGCTAGCCGATTGGGCTAGCTATTCCGCTTTGAATTTGCTCGGTTTTTTAACATTTTTGGGTAATCACTATCCTACACGCCCCGGTTTTAAAAGTCAACAAAATCCCCTCCCTCATTTTTGGGCATATCCTGGGGATAAAAACGGCTCTATGGCGGGGCTTTTTAGGCCCTTTTCCCGGGTCCGGTTTGACTGTATGATTCGCACTAGACAGATCCCCTCCTACCCCTCTCGTCATGGACAAGCGTCTCATCGAGCACTACCTACCGATGGAGCCTCCTTCGGAGGAAGAGAGGGAGCTCTTCGACTCTCTCAGTCTGATGCCCGCCGTTTTGTCGGAACATCTTTCGAGAAGCCGGCATTTTACAAGCGCGCATGCCTTAGCAGAGGCGGCCGCTCTGGTGTTCAGTGAAGACCTCCGCGCGGTGGCGGGAAGGTCCCTCGGCTATATGCACGCCTGGCTCGAGACCAAGACCAAGCACGTGATCGATCTCATGCCGATCAGCATCATGAGCGGGCCGATCTTTGTTCACAAGGATCATCTGGGGCTTCGTCGGTTCTATGTCCAGATGCCGGTTCGCGATGTCGCCGCCGCCGTCGACAACGTCTTTGACACTTCGGAGTACAGGACTCTGGTCGAGTCATTGCTTGATCCCCTGCGCGAGCTCAAGCGCACACGCTCCTAATTGGGGCGTTTTTATTTTCTAGCCGGAGAGGCGAAGAATTGGACGGTGAACGTCGCCGGCTTCCCTTGATACGTGCCTGCTGCGGTGCCGATCCCTATCTGCGTATAATGCTTGCCTAAAATATTTTTCTTGTGGAGGGGCGAGTTCATCCAGGCGGTTACCACCTCGCTCGAGTCCTCAAAATTCAACGCCAGGTTCTCCCCCGCGTATTCATACCGATAGCCGGCCTTGTCGAGCCAGGTCCACGGCAAATTTCCATCCGCATCAGTGTGGGCAAAATAGCCTCTTGTAGCCATATCTTTGGCCTTGGCCACCGCTGCTTCTGTAAGGAGAGGATCGACCGCGAGATCCTGGAGGTTTTTCTGCGACCGTTCTTTATTCGTGAGATACGCAGTGAGCGCGGGCATCACCGCACTGACCTGTCCCTCGAAGTACGGGAACACAAAGGCCCTCGAATACATCGAGAGCCCTGTGAGTACTGCGAGAACGAGGAGAACAGCGAGGATTTTCTTGGCCTTCATTCCCCTATTCTACTCTATTTTCCTCTATGAATTGTTCAGGATAGCGAGAGTCATCGGACCGACATATCCGGTCGGAGGAAGATCGAGTGACTTTTGGAAGGCCTTAACTGCGGCCAATGTCAGTTTTCCGAAATATCCGGTCGGAGCGGCCTTGAGGAGGCCGGCGCCAGCTAGTCTTGTCTGGAGTTCCATCACATCATCCCCTCTCATGCCGAGCTTGAGAAAGCGGGTGAACTGGAAGGTGCTTGCTCCAAGGACTTGAGAAGGAGCGAGGATGATGGTCGGAGTGACCGCGGAGACCGGGAGAGCGATGGTGATACCCGAACCCGAACCGCCGACCGCCCCTGCGGACGCAGTATGTCGATGGCTGCCCGGCAGAGGAGTGGCACTTCCTCCGTTCACCATGACGTTAAAGGTTGCCGCCCCCGAGTTCCCGGCCGCGTCTGTTACGGTACACGTGACCGTCGTGGTGCCCACATCAAAGTGAGAACCGGACGACGGAGAGCAGGCGGCATTCAGTGAATTCGAGAAATTGTCCGTCGTGGTCGGCGTGGCGAAGGTTACAAGCGCGCCGGACCCGGAGGTCGCATCAACGGTTATGTCCGGAGCCGGTCCAAAGACCGGAGCCGTCGTGTCGTAGGTGATATCGACCGAAGACGAGGCGCTCGTGTTCCCCGCCGCATCCGTCGCCCTGACGACGATGTGGTTAACGGTGTTTGGAGTAAGGGTCACAAAAGCGTTCCAACTACCCGCGCCGCTTGTCGTCGCAGAGGTTGAGCTTGCTCCGCCGAGGATACTGATGGTCGAACTGCCTTCAGCCGTTCCGGCGACAATGAAGGGCGAGGTGCTTGCAGACTGGGCGGGAGTCGAGATGATCGGGGCGGCCGGAGGCGTTGTGTCCGTTCCGGCGTTTACCGTTACATTCGTGGCAAATTCATTATCGATGACCGCTCCGGTGCCATTGTCGATAAGCGCTCGAGTGATCGTGTATGATCCGCCCGGGGTCGAACTGCTGAAAGTGATCATGTCGACCGTCGTGAGGTCGTCTCCGGCGTTGGCGCTCCATCCGGACGCACCGGTGAAGACAAGGTCAGAAGATGATGCGCTACCGGAATAGGCCGAGTCGAGAACGGCACTCGATGAAGCGTCGAAGAATCCTTTCTGGAGAACGGTGACGTCTCCGAGGCTGAGTGAGCCCGATGCGTCATGCACGGTGATCCTCCAATGGACGTTCGGGTATGAGTTCGTGCTGATCATCGTTCGCACTCCATAGTACGCGGATGATCCGGCGCTGACCGAAGATCCGAGCGTCGGAGAGAAACTGGCGAGCGTGGTCGTACCCGTATTTGAATTCATGATTGCCGTGCCCGTCGGCGCGATGCTGATCGTCGCATCGGTCGCCAACGCGGGCGCCGCTGACCAGAAGAAGAGAGCCGTTGCGACGAAGGCCGCAAGCATCGGCATGAGCTTCTTTGATCGATGTAAGTGTATAAGCATGAGTTTCGGATAATCTACGAATAATAAGGCGATAACGCCTACGAATCCGTAGACGAAGTATGCTCATTCTCCTTACCCCGTAGAGTTACCACGCCGAGCTTGCGCTCGTGCTCCAGGCCGTGCCTCCGGATGACCATGAAGATCCGGACGGATAGAACTGCGCCGGCGCTTCTCCCCGCATGTTGGCGCATCGAGAAGGAAAGAGCGCCGTGTTGCACGCACTCGAATCATAAGAGGTGTTCGTGCCTACCGCGACGTTCGCACTGTTCTGTCCGACGGTCCCTTGGCCCACGACATAGATTACCGGACCGTACGTCGTTCCTCCTCTCACCCACTCCGCCTCTGCCGAGCGCGAATAGATATAGAGAAGAGGGACCACGAGCAACGCGGTGAGGAAACCAAGCATCATCCATTTTTTAGGGCTATGTGTAGTCTTTTTATTCTTATCTCGTATTGTCTGTATTTTCTGTGTGTCCATACTTCCCAAGACGCCCCATTCTCGATAATCTTTCTGTGCGGCGAAAGAATTGACAAATATATAAATATATTATTATATTAGACCTAGAGTAGGTTCCCTTCCAGGAGAGAAATATGACCAACATGCCGGCAGCACAAAAGCCACGCGACCCAGGCCTTGTTCCGCCTCCCGGACCCGCATGCCTCACGACCGAGGACGAGGACAAGTGGGCAGACGGCACGCTCTCAGGCGATCGACTGAAACACGTCTACGATTGCTCCTCGTGTCACACCCTTCTTCTTCTCAAATCTTCCGAGACGCGCAAGGATGATCTGCGGCAGGCGATGAGGCGAATCCACTTGGACTTGTAGCCCACCCACACGACCACTCGGTCGTGTTTTTCATACCAATCAATTGTAAAGAAAAAACAGCTTGCTACTCCAAGGCGGGTCCTTGGCAAATCCAGTGCTGTAGAATGGCTAATCTTAAGGATTAATTTTGGGCTAGTTATCCAAGGACCCGCCTTGGACTGTGGATAAGAAAAATCGCCGGCTAGCGGCGACTAAAAAGCGAGAAGGAACCCGGAGGAATAGGCGAGGATCCAGACCGGAAGAAAGAGATACTTCACTCCCCACACATGCCACGCCCTATAGTGGGAATAATGGGCTGATTCCCCCCTCTCTTTGGCCCCATGCGCCTCGAGCCCCATGGTCGCGACTCCCACGAAAACCAAAATCGCGATGATAGCAAAACTCGTATGGACCTGGATCTTCCAAGGCAAGGACCAGAACGAATGTGTGTCCTCTTCCCGCAGTCGAATCATGAGGGCCGTCGCATACATATCTGTGAGGAACCCTAGCCCCGCAAGCGCGAGATGTGTCCGCCATCTGGTCCGGGCCATCTTGAACGCTCCAAGATACAAGAAGAGCGCGAGCGTCATCCCGAGTTCGATCTGATGCCGTAGGGGCATGGATTTCTCCGTTAAGGTTCGACCTCTCCCCACCCTACTCTTCCGACAAAAATTGTAAAGAAAAAACGAATCCGAAGATTCGCTTACGCACTAGCCCGCCGGTGAGAAGGAGCAGAGGCCGGAGGATAGACCACCACCTCATCCCCGACTTCCACCCACCCGGGAGAGAGCACAAACCCCATCACTCCGCGTTTGCATTGCGCGGCACTGATGAATTGCTTGGAGAGATCCTTCTTGTCGTAATGCTTCGCCAGGCGATCCCCCACTCCGTGGCACGGGCCGTTCTCTTCCCATACAGCGAGGATGAGTTGCTCCCCGCCATATTTTGGGAACACAATCCGCGAGGTCGGAGGAAGGTGCGAGAAATTCGGGATCCCGGAGAACCCGATGTTCTCAAGAAGGCACCCTTTTGGGATATCGCACTTGAGCACCGCTTCGACCTCCCGGATCTCTTCGACCGCCAGGCCAGTCCAGCTTCTCCAGTTGAACACCACGCTTTCGCGCTTCACGAGCTCCGAGGTCCACAGGTATTCACTGTCGTGCCCGCTCAGTTTTCGAGTATGCCCAGAATGCGCATCCCCTTCCGGCCCATCGAGGTTGAAGCCGATGACCTCTGTTGCCATGCCGTCTATGCATAGCCATTCCACTTTGCCCCGAGCGATCGGTTCGATATGCATTCCTATCTCCAAGTTCAAGGTCTGCCCCTACCCTACCTGCAAGACGACGAAAAGTAAATTCATAAATCACTGGCCCTGTGGTACGAAGTTGAAACTTTTATTCTACCCAGGTAATTTCTACAGTCTCATATTCCTCGTCACTTTTTCCATATACTCCAACCATAAAATGTAAGTGAGGTCCCAGTTGTGCCATCCAGCCCGTATTACCACTATACCCAATGAGTTGGCCCCGCTCGACCTTGTCTCCAAGGTTTACTACTACTCCGTCTTTCTTCAAATGCTCATACTCCGAATACTCCCCATTCTCATGCTCGATCTCAATAAAATTTCCTAATTCCTCATAGCTCTTATCTGACCCTCCAGTATCGGAATCTGATTTAATATCAATAACCACCCCGGCGTAGGCTGCATAGACAGGCGCTCCTTCACCCAAAACAAAATCCACGGAATACTTTAAGCTGCCCATATGAGCGGGCGACTCGTCATATGTAATTCTAACCCCATCATTTATTTCAACAGGGTAAATGTATTTGTTAATACTCATACCCCAAGAATATCACGAGCTGGTCCTATGGTACGAGGTTGGAACTTTAATTAGATTAATTAGGCCCGCTGTCCAAGGACCCGCCTTGGACTGTGGATAACTTTTAAAACGGGGAAAATCCTAACTAAATCCAGGAGTTTCCAAAAGAATGCCCGACAATATAAAATATTAAAAATATTACTAAAATATAGGCTAGAGCTGTTAAACTATTAAATAATATATTTATCTTTGAATATCCAGGAAATAGCTTTTGAAATACAAGCTTAAGAAAAAATCGAAGAACCAAGGGAACAATTAAAAGATACCAAACAAACCACCCACCAATAAATTTTAATAGCCATGCCATCAATGAAATAGATATGGCACAGATGATAAGAAAGTATATTTTTTTCATTTCATTAATTATATATTACTTTTAATTTTATTGACGCAAATTGGTAAGGGGAGCCTTAATCGGCCATTTAGTAAGTTCTGGCTTAGGAAGTAACTTGGGTCGAGGCCTACCTGTAGATTCTAAGAAACCCGGTGTACTTGTAGACACATCCTTAGTTGATTCAAATACTCCGTCCCCATTTTGGTCAAGAGAGATCTGAGAAGGTATATTATTGCCTACAGTAAATTCAGCCCTAGTACTAAAAGTAAGTGGGATATCATTAAATAAAGTTGTATTTATCACCTCATCATTTACTATAGTTTCTATTCGAGTATCAAACGTCCCCGAACCAGTTCCCTTGCCTTTAATTGTGTAATTCATTCCTGCAGGAAGAAATACAAATTTGTTATCTTCTATGACTTCATAATCAGATCCAGGGATATTATTTTCGATATCTCCTTGTGCATTTGGACCAGCCTTATTTCCCAAACTATCAGTTACGAACATATCAATGGGGCTGTGGAAACTCACGATCATTCCATTTGGAATGGTACATCCTGTTGAGTTAGTGGACAGATTTGAATATGGAGAGATGTCTGGCGCTGAAGTGCTGTTTAAAAGGCCAGCTATTAATTCTTTTACACCAGAAGTACTTGGAAGGGTTGAGTGGACGCCTCCCTTAACGTAATACGTCGTAGACGCTTGGATCGCTTCAGCACTTTTTAAAGGCACGGTACCATCTCCATTTATCATTTTGATATTGTAACTGACATCCCCATTTGGCTTTTTGTCGAGGACGTAAATTTGACCGATTGTCGGAGTACCGCATCCAATAATATTGTATGTTTTAACCCCATAGTCAGCAGGATTCAGATTATCAATTTCTTGATGAAAGAGATCGGCGCGGTCAACAAGGGCAGAATTTCTACCTTCTGATTTCAAGTATGCTTTTGTTTGATCAAAAGTTAGGCGGATATTGCCATTTATCCCATCAAAAATATAATATCTGTAGTTTGGATCAGTGCTATTAAAATAATTTCTGCTCGGTAGTAATTCATATATCGAGGGCATATTTTGAGTAATATCTTTAATTCTTTGCTGATTCAAAATTGGGATACTGGTATTTCCAAAAGTGAGAGTCTGAAAAGACTTAGGGGATCCCACGTGAGGAGTTCCGATATCAATGAAGTTCCCGAGTGAATTTAAACCAGAAGTTTTAATATAGTTTTTAATAAGCAAACCTCCCATGCTATGCGCTATTACATTGACTTTTAAATTACCCGTTGAAGCCTTAATTTCATCTATTTTTTCCTTAAAATTTAATGTTGTCTCAGATAGATCAAATCTCCAATCATAAGGAAAGACAAACAAATCTTTTCCTTCAACATACCCTTCATCTGTTAGAGATTTTAGCAGACCCTCAAAATAGTCACTCGTAAAAAGAGGTACATTTATTTTTTGAATTATGTCTGTAGATTTAAACGGGCCCCCAATATTTCCTCCTGTATCCGATAATTTTAATTCATCCAAATACGAATCATTAGGTAATAACGCCATTTTTAATAAATTTATCCACACTTCAGTATTAGAACTGTTGTATAAATAACTCCCCATTATTCCCGGCACAATGATCACCGGGTTGTGTGTAGGCACAAGAGATGGATCTCTGGTGAGCCATGGAGCATACATGATTCCATGATTTACCCGGTCACCTATACCCGTAGGGGTGGAAGTAGAGGCATCCAAGGGTCCGGTATCGCTTCCCCACCAGTTGCTTCTAGCATCAATCATTGCAAGAGGTTTGACCGAGGCCCCGTTCCCGTCGAGATCTGTCTGATTTACGATGCCGTAGGCGTTTGGTCCACCAATAAAGCTATTGTTCGAGAGCAAGACGATCCCTCCTCGAGATTGAATCCCGTATTGGGGATTAACAAATTCTGTGTGAGTTATGGTCGTAGTACCTGCATCGGAGTACACTCCGGCTGAATAGTTGTTATGTATATACGAATCAGCAATAGACAGATCAGCGCCGAAGTTATATACCGCCGCAGAAACCCCTTGCAGGGACTCTCCATTAAAATTTTGCCCCGCATATCTTACTACTGTGTTCTTGAGACTCCCCGTTGACCCATCCTCAAAGAATATTCCTTCCCAATTTTTAGATCCGGGCAATGATGGCCCGCCTCCGTTTGTGTCTCCTCCGACCGAATCATCTTGGCTCGAAGTAAAATATATTTTTGAATTTTTAGTTCCGTCGGCAACCAAGTCTCCGGACACGCTTATCTGACCGGTTCCGTTTCCTTGTCCAAGTTTGATAATAGAACCGGGGTCAATAACTAATCTGCTACCATGCGGTATGATGACAGAGGCCAAAATCGGCAGGTCTTGTGTGTGCCAAACAGTCCCGTTTTTAACAACACCCATGATTTCAAATCCTCTATATGTGACGTCTGATGAGGTGTTTCCGGTGTGAACAAAATCCGCCGAAGCATTTATATGAGCAGTCTGCTGATTATTAATAAAAATATTATTATTTAAAGTCAAAGGATCTGTTGCTCTATGCAAAATCCCGTATTGAAAATTATTCTTGATTGTCGTATTCGATATGGTGGTAGTGCCTGTTTCCAACTCAAAACCTAATCGCTGGTTCTCAATCACCGAATCTCGCACTTCCAAGGTTCCTTTGTTAAAGATCCCCCTATCAG
The DNA here is from genome assembly GCA_028286565.1 of Parcubacteria group bacterium. Classification (GTDB taxonomy): domain Bacteria; phylum Patescibacteriota; class Minisyncoccia; order Phycocordibacterales; family Zambryskibacteraceae; genus JAIFWN01. Next base: position 299,031 of record JAQBRH010000004.1, on the reverse strand, counting down.
TGTTATCGTGGATGAACGAGTGCTGAATATGCAGATTCCCTTCATTTTCTATTCCAACCTTGTTTCCTAAACCAAAACCTCCCGCTCCGGCGTACCCGAGGTTAATATAATCGAGGTTTCCTTTCGATCCGGTCCGGAAAGATATTCCGGGCCAACTTCCAGCAACAGGAGTAGAAGTCCCTTGTCCGTCAGTATCTCCGCCTATTGAATCGTCAACAAGAGATGTAAAATATATTTCGCTCCCGTTACTTCCCCGAGCAACAACTGCGCCATAAACATCAAGAGCCGCCCCGGTTACAGCTGGAACCTTTACTATTGTCCCAGGATCAATCGTTAACGTGACGCCATGAGGAACAGTTACCGTGCTCTGGATAACATATACTCCATTTGCTGGAGACCAGGTAGTATCTGTCGTAAGAGCACCGCTCACAGTTGCCGCTTGGGCTTTAAGACTAAAGAGTAGACAGAGAACTAGTATAATTTTTTTCATTTTGTACTTCCTAAAAAGAAGCTCCTCAAAGTTTGTAGCCACGAACGCTTTATTGGCACAACTTTTTCCGGAACAGGTAACGAAGAGGTTGATGCGATAGAGAGCACTGGAGTTGCGGCCAATGAAGTAGTTTTCGTTGACTTGACTGCGGGCGACTTCTTTACGGCACCGGTAACCACATGTGGTTCGGTGGGCAAGGCCGCAATTTCTTTCTTGAGTTCATCTACTTTAGTAACAAAAGGGGTTAGATCGACGCTGTTAAGTTCCGGATTATTTTGGTCGGCTGTCTGAGAAGGGACAAAACTTTTATTCAAGCTATCCCCGACTACGAGGAGGGATACTTTTGTCGCGTCACTTGGCTGAATACCCGTAACACTGCTACTAAATGATATTTTTTGACCAGCTTTTAAGATGGTGTCTTCTGGGAAAACAAAAGTTTTCCCAGAGGTTACAAGCGCCCTACCAAAAAGATTTACTTCACTCTTTGACTGATTAGTTATCTCCACTCTTTCAGGAGTAGCCACAGTAATTGAAAACTGCACAGGCATAACTTTGACGCTGGCACGGGACACCGCCTGTCCACCGAGTGAGGAAGCATTCAACACAACTACATACTCGCCTGGATAGGCGTAAGAATGACTGATTTGGGAACCATACCCAATAGCACCATCTCCAAATGACCATTTAAAATTCATATATCCATTGTATGTATATTTCATTTCTGCCTTAAACTCGACGGGGCTACCAATAACACCGAGTCTATCTCGTCCTGCGCCTATCTCGAACTTCGAGATAGGCTCGACTGCAGAAAGCGAAGCCGAACCGTAATGCGCGGAAGCCTCACCTGATGAACTTTTAGCTGAAGTTGTCGTTTGAGGAGTTGTCGAAGTTGCGTCTTGGTCAGGAGTTGAGGTTGCCACAGGGACAGCTGAAGTAGAAGCACTAACAATTCCAGGTGTTGGAGCTGCCGATAACCATCCCGAGGATGAGTTTTGAAGAGAATTTCCATCTCCGCCTGCACCCTGACTTGATGTATAAGAGATTTGATCTGTTACAATCCCGCTTCCATCCTTTATAGACAATGTTGCACTGGTGTTCGGCAGCGAGAATGAGCTTTTAAAAATATTCCCGGAAAAACTAGGCCAGTCCGAAAGAAATCCATTTGAGGAAGGATCGTTTGCAATGATCGCATACTCCCCTGCGGCAAGAGTGGCGCTCCCTGCAGACAGAGTAAGGGTATGCGCTCCTGAATTATCGCCGAATCTCCACGATCCGCTTCCGCTTCCACCTCCGATAGTTATAGGAGTAGATCCTGAGTTATAAATTTCAATCCATTCACGGCCGGAGTCCGATCCCAAAAGATCGTACATGACCTCATTGATGATTATTTGAGCGTTAGAAAAAGATGGAAAGAGAAGAAATACTATTATTAGATAGTTTCTAATAGTATGCACGGATATAGATAATAGCGCTGAAGCTCAGAGCCAGGAGAAGAACAAAGCCTAAGAAAAATTTAAAGAAGTCTCTATCGAAATACCTCATAGCTCAAGTATAAAGCCCATCGAGTTAATCTCCAGAGAGTTATCCACAGGTATTAATCCCCATCTTATCCACAGTCCAAGGACCCGCCTTGGACTGTGGATAACTTTAATACCTTTTAAAGCAAGGTTGTTTTATGATTAAAAGAACCAAGGCGGGTCCTTGGAATAGCCATGTCCGCCCGGACTACTATATTTTCAATAAACGAGTACTACCACCTGTATAGCCGAGGGGTGGACAAAAGGGTCATTTTTTTAAACGACGAAGACAGGAAACGCTTTATCCGACTTCTGTATCTCTGCAACAACGAGGCGCCTGTCGTTTACAAGATCACGCAACACAAAAATCTCACGGACATTCCTCGAAAGAAGAAGCTGGTGTCGATCGGGGCGTACTGCCTGATGCCGAACCATTTTCACCTCCTAGTGAAAGAAACCGAAGAAGGAGGAATCGCCAAGTTCATGAGCAAGCTCCTGACCGCCTATTCCTCATATTTCAATAAGAGATACGAAAGGACCGGGACGCTCTTTGGGAGCGGATTCAAAGCCTCTCATCTTGATAGTGATGAATATCTTCGATATATGTTCGCCTATATACATCTGAATCCGCTGAAATTATTTGATCCCGAGTGGAAAGCGAGGAAGATCGAGAGCGAACCAGCCAAGAAATTCCTGGAGTCTTATTCTTTCTCAAGCCACTTCGACTACCTGGAGAGGGACCGCGAAGAGAAACATATCCTTGATACAGAAGCCTTCCCTTCTTATTTCATCGGTTCAAAAGACTTCAAACGCCAGATGTACGAATGGCTGAATTTTGATTTCTAGATCTTCCTTCCCCCGGGGAAAATATACAAAACAAAAACACCCCGTATGGGGGTGTTTTTGAGACTTAAGGTTTGAAGCTTAAGCTAGGCTAACGTGAGCCGAAGCTTACGGAAGCTGAACTGCTGCGGTTCTCCATTCAGTCTTGCCTCCCATGAAGCGTGAGATCTGCATGGTAACGTCATCAGTTGACCACTTGATGTACTCAAGGCCGACTGCGTAGTTACCAGTTGTAAGGAGAGCACCTGCTGTCGTTCGTCCTTCAGAGACGAAGGTGACAGGGATATCGATCGAGTTGTTCTGCGCAAGTTTGAACGCAGTGGTCGAGTTGATACCGGTAGTCACGACGCCTGAGGTAGGAGTTGCGAAGCTTGTGGTTGATGCACCTGTCTGACCAGCGACATCGTTGTAGACGCCGTTGAAGTAGGTGGCAACACCGAAGGTCGATGAAGCGGCCTGCTTGCCGAAGTAGATATCACCACCAACTGCCGTTATGTGAACGTTGAACGTTGCGGTAACGGTTGAAGTTGACTGGTTGTTCTGTGATGCGGTAGCCGACTTGACGATCGAAGGAGTTCCGTTGAGCGAGAATACTGGTCCAACCTTTCGAACGTACGTGTTGTTCGAAGTTGCTGATCCGGTAGTCGAAACGTTGTCTCCGTTCGAGTTCTCTGCAGTGATGCCGTTTGAGGCAACAGATGCTGAGAAGGTGGTCTGAGCGGTTGATGCACTTCGAACATCTGCCTTAAGAGTGAAGGTTACAGTTGATCCTCGAGGAACAGTGTAGTTCACATCGTTGAAGGTAGCAGTTCCGACGGATGCTCCTGCAGAGCCGACGAGAGTGTTACCAGCGTAAAGGTAGGTTGATGATGCGTTTGCTGATCCGATAGATGCGATAGTCGCAACAACATCGGTAACGAGAACATCATCGTTCGTTGCACGAACGTCAAACGAGAGAAGTGAAACCTTGTCGGCTTCGTTCAATGCTGAACCGTTCGCTGCGACTATTTCCTGAGTAACAGGAGTAGAAGCTGCTGTAGCAAGAGTCAACGTAGCGCTGTCTGCGAGGGTTGCCGCGAGGGTAACTGCCTTTGAGACGTCGGTTGCGTTGGCAGGAGAGTACTGGTCGATGCCAGCTCCGTCCTGTCCACGAACTCCGTTGGCTGCGAGTCGTACAGTGTGGGAGGTCAAGTCAGATGAACCAGATGATACGGTTCGAACATCGACCTTAACGGTGAAGTTCTTAGTAGTATCCTTTGGAACGACTGAGCTGAAACCTGACAATGTGATGTAGTAGATGTTGTCTGAGTCCTTAACTACAGTGTTGGAGTTGAGGTCAGCAGAAGCAACGGTTCTACCAGACTCATCTACGAGGTAGATCTTTGAGTAGACCTTGTTGTAGATAGCTGAGTTGGTTCCGAGGTCGATCTTGACGCGCTGGATGGCGATGTCTGAGTTCAAAGCCTTTGCCTTGAAAGCAAGAACAGGGGCCATTGAGCTTCCTGAGTAGACAGTCGAGTTCGATACGGTTCCTGCGGTAACGGTGAGGGTACCTTCAGCACCTGGGGTAGTGATACCGCCAGTTGAGCCGGTTCCAGTGGTGACGCCACCAGTGGTGGTGCCTCCAGGAACGACGACTACTGCGCCAGCACCGACATACGCTCGGGACTTAGGTCCGAAGTAACCAGCTGCAGGAGAAATTCCTGATGCTGCCTGCCATGCTGAAACTGCAGCCTTGGTCTGGGCTCCGAAAGTTCCGGTTGCACCAGCTGGGATTGAGTAGCTCTTGCTTATGAGCCAGCTCTGGAGAGCGGTAACATCTGCACCCTTGCTTCCGACGGTGAGGTCTCGAGTGAAGGTAACTGATGCGCTTGATCCACCCTGCATAGCAGCGAGCTGCTGTGAAAGGGTTGCGATTGCTGCCTGGATCTCAGCGACGGTCATTGCGCTTGCTGAAACAGCGAAGCTGAAAGCCGCGACGGATCCTGCAGTAAGAGCAGCGATTCTTGCGATTCTTGATTTTGTCATTTTTAATTCTAAATTCTAATGCGCTAGTGGTTCCTCAGTAATTCTAATATTTGTTGAGTAGCACTGCGGGAAATAATTGCCGGCAACGGATAAGCCTTCACCGGCAAGCTAATAATTGACTGCACCAATCCATTATAGAGAAGTGCAAATCAAACACCTAAATGTACTTGTGGATAACTCCCACCATAGAGCCTTATTTAAGGCGCTACATTGGGAGCTATGGCTCTATAATACTCTTTGTTTGAGCCAAAGTCAATCGATTAGGCCCTTGCTAAAGAGTAGCGGCTCCAGCGCTTTTCACCCTCTTTTCGGAGGATCCCCGAGTGGACCATGGCTAAAAGCTCGCGCTGGATGGTCTTCTCGCTGCATCCTTCGATGAGCGGAGAAACGTCCTTTATCATGATCTCCTTCTTGCGCTTCAGGAGATTGATGATGACGCTCTGACGGCTGTTTTTCTTCACCGCCACCGCTCCGAACTCTTTAAAGCTATTCTCAGATTTCTGTCCCTTAAGCACAGATGATCGCAATTGGTCCGCACCGCCTTCGACATCCAAAAGTCCGGTATGCGGGATCGGAGCCGAGAATGATTCTTTGCTTTTGTCTTTTATCTCTGGGACACCTGTCTTACTCTGCATTGAAGAGGAGTCTTCTGAAATCGGAGACGGGCGAGTCTGAAGCGCAGGCTTTTCGGCAAAGAAATCGCCTTTTATTTCACCGCTATTGTCCCCTGCAGATTCCCCGGCAAGAGCAATGGAATCAAGGAGCAAAGAGAATTCACGGTTGATAATGTCAAAATTCATAGGAGAGACCATCCCCGACTGCTTGGCCACTGCAAAGAGCGCGGTCACTTCAAGAACGCAGTCGCGGATGTCGAGGACCGCCTTGTCCCTCCGCGGGGAGATCGTGTCCTTGAGGAAGATGCTTGAGGACAAAAGTTTTGAACCGAGGGATCGAAGCTTCCACTTAAGGGGTTCGGCATCCGGGAAAAAGCCCGTGACAAGGTAGAGGGCTGAAACGAGTTTTTGGCTCTTTTTAAAGATAAAAACGAACTTTTCGTCGCCTTGAAAAAAGCGGAGGGCGCTCGAAATTCCTCCTTCGGTAGGGTTCTTTATTTCAACGTGTCTGTGAGAGTCGGGTTCCATATAAAGGCCAGAAATATGACTTTATTAATGTCTTTTAAGTGTCCTTTAGATTATATCACGTTTTGTCCTTTATTGCAAGCGACATAAGTATAGGACATTAAAGACAGTCCCCGCAATACAAAAATCGTAAAGCCGTGTTGTGATATGATTCACGTAAACGAAGCAAAACAATGGCCAAAAAAAGAAAGTCTGATCGAAGGGGAAAAGAGGAGGAATTGGCGGTACCGCACATATCCAAAGAGACAGCGAACGCCATCTTCGGAGTCCTCGGGCTTGTGGCCACCATCTTCCTTCTCATGGCGGCGGCAGGCAAAGGCGGACCGGTCGGACGAGGAGCGTACGGCGCTCTCACCTATCTGTTTGGTATTGGCTACTATCTCGTCCCCCTCGTCTTCCTCCTCCTCTCGATCTCCTTCTTCCAATCCAAAGAGAAGAGCTTTTCCTGGGCCCGCGGCGTCGGATCGCTTCTCTTCTTTGCCTCATCCCTCGGACTCGTCGACCTCCTCTTTCCTCTCCGCGGCGGAGTGATCGGCGGGCTCATCTCCCATCCCCTTCTCTCGCTCTTCGACTTTTCGCTTTCGGTCGTCATCGTCGTCGCCATCATCATCATCTCGCTTCTCGTTATCTTTGATACAACATTAAAGCTCGACCTTCTCTTCCTCTTCGCCCGGCTCTTTAAGAAAAAGGAGGTTCCGGCGGAAATGATGATCGCCGAAACGGCCGCGGTGGACAAGGCGGTGGCTCAGGCCGAAAAAGTCCCCGACGCGCCGAGAGATGAAAAGCCCTTGGCCAAGAAAATATTCAAAGACGACGAAGGCTTCGTCCCCATGGTCACCAAACGCTTGGGCAAAGCTTGGACCCCTCCTCCGCTCTCTCTCCTTGAAAAGGACCGCGGCAAGCCGGGCGTCGGAGACATCAAGGCGAACGCGAACCAGATCAAGCGAACCCTCCTCAATTTCGGCATCGTGGTCGAGATGGATGAGATATCCATCGGTCCGTCCGTCACTCGCTATGCCTTGAAGCCGGCAGAAGGCGTGAAGCTCTCAAAGATCCTCGGCCTCCAGAACAACCTCGAGCTCGCCCTCGCCGCACATCCGGTCCGCATCGAAGCTCCGATCCCCGGCAAGTCGCTCGTCGGCATCGAAGTGCCTAACACGTCGAAAGCCATGATCGGCCTCGGCTCCATCCTCTCTGAACCCGGATATGCCGAATCCGACAAGCCTCTCCTTGTGGCGCTCGGCCGAAACATCTCCGGCGAAACACATTTTGCAAACCTGGCCAAGATGCCTCACGCCCTCATCGCCGGAGCTACCGGTTCGGGTAAATCCGTCACCATCCACGCCATCATCAACTCCCTCCTCTTTAGAAATCCTCCCGAGAACCTCAAGTTCATTATGATCGACCCGAAAAGAGTCGAGCTCACCCTCTACAACAAGATCCCCCACCTCCTCACGCCGGTCATCACCGATGCCAAAAAAGCCATCCTCGCTCTGAAGTGGGCGGCCAAAGAGATGGATCGCCGATACGACATCCTTGAAAAGAGCGCCGTTCGCGACATCGACTCATACCACAAGACGATCCTCTCGAAAAAATCCAAGGAGGAAGAGGCTGACGCCATGCCGTATATCGTCATCATCATCGATGAGCTCGCCGACCTTATGCAGGCCTATCCTCGAGAGCTTGAGTCGGCCATTGTCCGCCTCGCTCAGATGTCTCGCGCCGTCGGCATCCACCTCCTCCTCTCGACTCAGCGTCCTTCGGTAAACGTCATCACCGGCCTCATCAAAGCGAACATCCCCGCCCGCATCGCCCTCCAGGTCGCCTCTCAGATCGATTCGCGCACGATCATCGACATGGCCGGAGCAGAGAAACTCCTGGGCGCCGGAGACATGCTGTATATGGGAGGAGAAATGTCCAAACCGGAACGCATCCAATCCGCCTATATCACCGAAGCTGAAACAAAAGGCGTGGTGAAGTACCTCGTCGACACCTACGTCGATGAATTGAACGACCAGATCGACTTCGCGAACGATAAAGTGGATAGTTCGATCTTCTCGGCCACCCTCGGGGGCGATGAAGCGAGCGGAGACGATGACGAATTATATGAAGAGGCCCGAGAGATCGTCGTCCAAGCAGGCAAAGCCTCGACCTCGTTCCTCCAAAGGAAACTCCGCATCGGGTATGCCCGCGCCGCCCGCCTCATCGACCTCCTTGAAGAAAAGGGTGTCGTCGGACCCGGATCCGGAGCCAAGCCGCGCGAAGTGATCGGTGCGACTCCGAGAGAAGCGAGCTTCAACGATGAAGCTGAGGAAATATAAAGCATGAGGATCGAATTTACACCCAAGCACATCTTCTTTGGCTTCCTCTTTGTCCTGTTGGTCGCCTATACGCTCTTTCAAGCCCGCTTCCTCATCCTCGGACCGCACCTCCGGGTCGACACTCCAATAGACGGGGCCACTACCCCCACTCCGGTCGTCCGCATAACCGGCAATGCTCAGAATATCGCCTACATTAGCCTCAACGACCGGCCCATATTCATAGACGCCAAGGGCAACTTTAGCGAAAAATTGATAGCCGCTCCGGGTCTCGATATAATTACCCTACGTGCGCGCGACCGCTTCGGCCGTTCGACAGAGAAAGAAATAAGGGTCGTCTATACTAACCAGTGATCCACTAACTAGAACTACATGAAAAAGAAAATACCAAAGCCTCCGAAGGAGATGGGAGTACGGGACGAATCCAAGAACATCGACGCCGCTCTTGAGTCGATCAGAATGAAATTCGGAGAGGACTCGATCATGATGCTCGGCGCCAAGCCCCGCGTCGGCATCGATGCTGTCTCGACCGGTTCGATCGGACTCGACGCCGCTCTCGGAGTCGGCGGACTTCCCCGCGGAAGAATAATTGAGATCTTCGGTCCGGAATCGTCGGGCAAAACAACTCTCTCCCTCCACGTCATCGCTGAAGCCCAGAAGCTCGGCGGCATCTGTGCCTTTATCGACGCTGAACACGCCATGGATCCCGAATATGCGGGCCGGCTCGGTGTAAAGATCAACGAACTTCTCATCTCCCAGCCTGACACGGGCGAACAAGCCCTCGAGATCGTCGAATCCCTCGTCCGCTCGGGCAAGATGGACGTCATCGTCATCGACTCTGTGGCCGCCCTCACTCCCAAGGATGAGATCGAAGGAGACATGGGCGCACACCACGTCGGCAAGCAAGCCCGCCTCATGAGCCAGGCTCTCCGAAAGCTCACCGCCATCGTCGCCAAATCAAAGACCATCGTCATCTTCATCAACCAGATCCGCATGCAGATCGGGGTGATGTTCGGAAACCCCGAGACCACTCCGGGAGGCAAGGCTCTCAAGTTCTATACGTCGGTCCGCCTCGATATCAGGCGCATCGCCCAGATCAAGAAAGGTGAAGAAGTGATGGGAGGCCGCATCAGGGTCAAGGTGGTCAAGAACAAGGTCGCCGCTCCGTTCAAGCAGACCGAGTTCGACCTCATGTACAACGAAGGCATTTCCAAAGAAGGCGAGATCATCGCCCTCGGCGAATCCAAAGGCATCGTCCAGAAATCCGGGACCTCATACTCGTATACCGGTAAAGACGGCGAAGAAATAAAACTCGGCCGAGGCTACGACGCTACCAGGCAATTCCTCCGCGAAAATAAAAAGATCAGCGACCAGATCCTGAAAGACATCCGAGCCAAGCTCCAGGAGGCATAAAATTACATATAAAAAACCGGACACATGTGTCCGGTGGGGTCATTGCTCGAAAAACGGCGCATCCGGCTGGGCGGACTTCGTGAGATAGTCGAGCCTCGGCGTGAATACGCCACCTTCGAGGAGCCCCTTCTCGATAAGATGCTCGAGAATGCTTCGAATAGAAGCGATGTGCTGTTTCTCATATGGGTGGCGATTGTGTGCACTGCCGAGCCCGGTGTCGCTCGTATGCACCTCGATGAGCTTCGCGCCCGAATAATCTTCGATCGCGATTTCCACCGAACGCCGAGATCCGTCTCGAACTCGCGCCATGATCCGATAGGGACGGCGGCGAATCTCCTGCACAAGCACAAGCTCGTTAAAGAGAACTTCCTCCCAAACAGGAATGAGAGGATAGATCGAGAACGGCAGCGTTGGAATGTCCATGTGCTCACGCACGACCGCTTCAAGCACGTCGATGAGCTGATAGCGGGGCTTGACGCCGAACATGTCGTCAAATTTACGCCACGACTTTGCCCATAGAGTGTTATCCCCCATGATGGCAAGCTCGTACGCCACCTGCAGTTGCCAGCGCGTGACGGTGACGGCGGCGTGAGCTGCCAAAAGAAGCAGGCCTCCGCTCTCGTCATATACGCCCTTGTCCACCCATATGCGCTCCGTCTGGTCGTGCCACACGGGTTCGCGGTGGTGGTCCGGCTGTCCGCGGCGGCGCACGAGCGGCAAGGCTTCAATACGGCGGAGGATCTCGAGAGCCTTCGCCACGCTTCCCTCTTCGGTTCTCAGCATACGCACCTCTTTCAAAGGACAAAAAGTCAGCACTCTGTCTCTGTCATATCACATTCCCGGATATCCGCAAGAAACCAAAAAATAGATACGAGGTTGCTTCGCTTGAAAGACTCACGTACTATCGGGGGGCACTCCCTTCATCGGGCGTAGCAGGCAAAGTCCTTTCGAGAGATATTTCCGACCAACGGCCAAGAGACTATTCCGGATCGGAGAAATGCAGTCGTGTGGTTGGGGTCGCAACGCCCTTAACAACCACTCCACGTGCACGAAAGGTAATCTGCAAAGAAGTTCGGTTCAGTGTTCCCCCGAGCAGAGCATTCGTCCCTCTGCTCTTGGATGAATCCGAAGCTTCGCGAAAGTCTGTTATGACATGCACCCACGGCTCTCACCGTGGGTTTCTGTTATCAAATTTAAAAAAAGAAAAAGCCCCGCACAGAGTTAAGCGCGAGGCTTTTTCTGTGAATGGGCTAGATGGTACTACTGAGGACGTCGCCAGACCTGGACTCCGTTTTCGATTGTAATGGGCCAACCTCGAGCGAGAAGTCCCAGAAACATGCCGGTATTCCGATCCCAAGTTCTGTGTTCGCTGATTACGAACATGAGATTCTCTCCTGCCAAATCGACCTGTCCTGCTGAAAAGATTTTTGGCTCCCCTACCCATGCATGGAGTTCCCAACCATTGCTACGAGTCCGCGTGAACGCGGTGATGTTCGCCATCACCAGAGGAGTAAAGGCAACGTCGACTCCAGCAAGCCAGACATAAAGATTCCTTACATCCTTTTCAACAGTTGCAGACATAGGGTCCTTGCTATCTTTAGGCTATATAAGCCAAGGCTGTAGCACCTATAGGTTTCTAATAATAGATTAACATTTTTATTAGCGTCAGTCAAGTATAATACAGAAAATGGCTTATTAAAGCCCCTAGATTGACTTCCCTTCCCTAGTCCGTACAATAGTACCCCTATGGCAATGCTTGAATACAACGAGATCAAAGAGAGGAAATACATCGTCTTTGAGAACGAACCCTACGAAGTCCTCACCTCCCATGTCTTCCGAAAACAGCAGCGAAAGCCCGTGAACGCGGCCAAGCTCCGAAACCTCCTCACCGGACGCATCGTCGAACACTCCTTCCACGTCTCGGACAAAGCCGAAGAAGCGGACATCTCCAAGCGCGAAGTGAAGTATCTCTATACGAACAAAGGCGAATTCTGGTTCTCTGAAATTAAAGATGCTTCGAAGCGATTCGAACTCCCCGAAGCCATGGTCGGCGACGCCGGCAAGTGGCTCAAGGCGAACACTATCGTCGATGCCCTTATCTTCGACGACGGCAAATCCGACGACGGCACGATCATCGGCCTCAAGCTCCCGATCAAGATGGACCTCAAGGTCACTGAGGCTCACCCGGCGGTCAAAGGCAACACGGCCCAAGGCGGATCGAAGATGGTGAAGCTCGAAAGCGGAGCCGATCTCCAAGTCCCCATGTTCATCAAAGAAGGCGACGTCATCCGCGTGAACACCGAGACCGGCGAATACGCCGACCGCATCGGAGGAGCGAATTTCTAAATGCATTTAAAAAAACTGGCCGAGGGGTCAGTTTTTTGTTTTATGTATATCGAGGAGTAATCCTCCTAAGAAACATACGATCATCCAATAGACGACCACAAAGAAGGGCTCGTGATGAGCGATGAAGACAGAGAAGGGAGCAAGGGCCGTATAGATAAAGGTGAGAGGTAGGAACAAGGGCGTCAGGAACGTATCGGCGAAGCATCCTCCCCCGGTCGGCGCAGGGCACGTCACCTTCAATAGAAAAATTAGCCCGAGAAGCAGAGGAGCGAAAAATAAGCCTTGCACGGCATACGGAACTTTCATATGTAAAGTATAACAAAACCCCGGCCGAAGCCGGAGGTTTGGATCAGGATTATCGAGTGGCTTTTTTATCTACCCATTCCCCTAGCGGGTAATGTATGGGAGAAGTCCCATGAATCTCGCTCGCTTGATAGCCATGGAGAGAGCACGCTGGCTCTTGGCTCCGACTCCCGAGCGCTTCTTGTTCTGGATTCGCGCATGAGGAGTGAGGAACTTCTTCAAGGTATCGACGTCCTTGTAGTCGACGTACTCGATGTGATGATCTTTAAGGTAATCTACTTTTTTCATAATGTTAATTTATTTGTAGTGAACTCAAATTAGAAGGGAATGTCCTCGGGATTAATGCTTTCTTCAGGATAGTCGATCGTGTCTATAGGAGGAGCGTCGGTGCCTTCTTTGCCCGGAGCGGCTGCCCGGGGAGGAGCATCACCGGCTGGAGCACCGGCCGGTCGAGGACCGAACTGGATCCTGTCGGCGACGACCTCGGTGCGGTATTTCTTGGATCCGTCAGCCGCATCCCATGAGCGGGTCTGCATTCGGCCTTCGGCAAGAACGCTCGCGCCCTTTCGAAGGAACTGGGCAGAGGTCTCCGCCTGTCGGCCGAAGACGACGACGTTGTGATAATCGGTCGATTCCTGCTTTGCACCGTTCTTGTCCTTCCAAACGCGGTTTGTGGCTAGGGAGAGCGTACAGACCTGGATGCCGGACGGGAGTGACTTAAGCTCAGGATCTCGAGTGAGGTTTCCTATGAGGATCGCTTTGTTGAAGTACATGGTGAGGAGTTAGGAGTAATACTCTTATTCTACCACGGGCCCTGCGGGTGCAACTTCGGGTTCGAGAGGCGCCTCGACTACTTCAGGAACGGGATTGTTCAAGGCTTCTTCCTTTTCGGCTCGAGCCTTGCGTGCTCCTTCGAAGGTAAAGCTTGTCTCCCGAGGAACTTTGATGAGGAGGGTTCTGAGAACTTCTTCGATCTTGTCGACGGAGTTCTTGATCCCTTCAACAACATCCGGAGTAGCTTCGAACTTCATCCATCCGATGTATGCGTCGTCTACGACGTACTTGCGTGCACCGACAACTTTGGACATCGAATATGCGAGTTCTTCAAGGAACGGATCTTCGGAATCGAGGGTGGTGCCCCCGGCCTTTTCTATGATGGAAACGATTGATGAGACCACCTTTGGGAGGTTTTCTTCGGGAACGCTTGGAAGTACGAGGTATCCTACTTCGTACACGACGGCGTCTCGAATCTCCTGGTGGTCTTCTGTAATGGGCATGGTTTTATGCTTAACGATTAAACCTCAGCGCCTGCCTCGAAGGGCCTGCGTACAGAAGAGGTCCCACTACCCTACCAGGTTTAAGGCCTTGAGGCAAGATTCACCCTGAAAACTCTTTCAGCGTTGGAAAGTAAGGCTTTTTGGACCACATCAAGATCTTCCCCGCGGATCTCCGCGATCTTCTTCACCACTTCGACCACATAGGACGGTTCGTTCCTTTTGCCTCTATAAGGAGCCGGGGTGACGAACGGCGCATCGGTCTCGGACATGATCATCGACAGTGGAACACTCTTCACGACGTCATCATAGGTCCGGGCGAAGGTGATCACACCGGTGAAAGACAAAGTGAAACCTAAATTAATGAAGTGCTTGGCCTCTTCGAGCGAGCCCGCGAAGAAATGCACATCTCCTCGAAGTTTCTCTCCATGTATCCCCTTCTGCTCTTCAAGTATTAAAAGCAATTCGGGATATGCAGAACGTGAATGGATCATGATCGGCAGATCACGCTCGATCGCAAATTCTATTTGATCTATAAAAAGTTTTTTCTGTCGCTCGATCTCCACTGCATCATTTTTATCCGCATGAAAGTAGTCGAGTCCGCATTCCCCTATGGCCACGACCTTCTTGCTTTGCATTAGGGCCTCGAACTTTTCCTTCTCAAAGACCCTTGTCGGATCGTCGACCGGATGCACGCCGATGCAGGCCCAGATATTCTCATGCTTTTCGGCTATCTCTACGGCCTTCCTTGAGCTTTCGAGGTCTGTCCCCACGATAATAGTGCCTGTTTCCGTCTCCTTAAGCCGGCCGATAATCTCGTCCCAGTCTTTCTCATAATCCCCGAAGTTCAGATGCGAATGGATGTCTATGTATTTCATTTGCGAGGGAAAAGCCCTGCCTCAAGCTTGCCTGCTTCTATTGCTCGAATAATTTTCTCGCTTGTGTCAGGCAAGAACGGAGCAAGGTCATGCGCGATCCGGCCAAGCCTCTCTACGAGACTCGTAATAGTTTGTATGTCTTTTGTTTCCCACGGCTTCTCGGTTTGGATAAACACATCGAGGTCGGCAATTTTCGCCCAGATGCGATTCATGGCTTTCTGATGCTCGAATTTCTCCATGCATGCTCCGAGTTCCGGATCGGTTTCCGGTTTGATTTGAACGGGGCCCTCAAGGTAGGTTTCCGCTAATTTCATAATTCGTGACGTCAGGTTCCCTACTCCGTTCGCCAGGCCCGAGTTATACGCTTCGTTCATGCGCTCCCAGGTAAAATCAGAATCCTCGAAGGTCGAGAGTTCTCGGAGGACAAAGTAGCGAAGCGCTTCAACTCCGTATTTCTCTACAGCTTCGGTCGGGCTGATGACATTGCCTAGAGATTTAGACATCTTCTGTCCGCCGGAGTTAATGAATCCGTTGATAACGATCGTATTCGACTGTGGAAGTCCGGCGCTCATGAGCATAGCTTGCCACATGGCTGACTGCTGCCTGAGGTTGTCTTTGCCCGCATATTGCACCGGAGTTCCTTCTTTCCAAAACATTTCGAACCGGCCGGCATCAGGCCAGTCCAATGTAGATATATATGAGACGAGGGCATCGAACCACACATACATCACGTGCGCCTCGTCCCCGGGCACAAGCACTCCCCACGGCATCTTCGATGCGAGCCTTGAGATGGAGAAGTCTTCGAGTCCCCTCTCCACAAAAGCCTTTATTTCATTGAATCTGAAATCCGGAATGACGAATTCGGGATTGGCCGCATACAGATCAAGGAGCAGTTTTTGATACTTGGAGAACCTGAAGAAATAGTTCTCTTCTTCTCGGATCTCGAGCTCGAGGTGCGGATGAAGGATGCAGTGCCCGTTCTCGACCTCCGAGTCGGTCTTTTCGAGTTCGCACCCTACGCAATACTTGATCGAGTATTCTTTTTTATAGATATCGCCCTTGGCATCGACGCGCTTCCAGAACTCTTGCGCGGCGCGAACATGCTTTTCGTCCGTGGTGCGGATGAAATGTATATCCGGGCTGATCCCGAGGAGAGGGATGAGATCTTTAAATTTCTCCGCATATTCGTCCACATATGCCTGGACGTCTTTCTCGGCCTCAAGTGCCTTTTGCCAGATCTTTTGGCCGTGCTCGTCCGTCCCCGTATTAAAGAAGACTTCGAAGCCCGAGAGCTTTTTCCACCGAGCGATCGTATCCGCCCGGATGATCTCCATGGCAAAACCGATATGCGGATCGGAGTTCACATACGGCAGCGTCGTTGTAATATAGAAACTTTTTTTCTCCATTGTAGTATCTTCAGAACTATTTTGTGCTCTCAAAGGCGCTCTGGCGGGCTGACTTTTCCTGTTCGAGATCGGAGAAGAACTCCATAAGGATAGTGGCTACCGGGACAGAGATAACGATCCCCAAGAATCCTCCGAGCGATCCTCCGACGAGGAGGGCGAGGATAGAGACCATCGGCGGCACTCCGACCACTTTCTTTACGACGAGTGGATAGATAAGCTGGTTCTCGAACTGGTGGATGATGAGGAAGAGTCCGGCGACGACGATCGCTTCGGTCATACCTCCTCCGGAGAAGCCGACGAGGACCGCCGGGATGGCCGCGATGATCGGCCCGAAAAGCGGGATGATCTCAAGCAAGCCTGCGGCCACCGCGAGGAGGAGCGCATGCTGAACTCCGACGAGAAGAAGGCCGAGGTAGGTCAGGACCATGATGATGGCCGCGAGGAGAAGCTGCCCCTGCATCCACAGCCCGATCTTGGCCTGCGAGCGCCTCCAGAGATCAGTGATGTATTTCTCCTGCTTCCAGGGAGTGATGACCCGGAGGAATTTACCTACTCCGTCTTCCTGCACCGCCAGGTAGAACGAGAGGATGATGATCAAAATGAAGCTGAAGACGCCGCCGAAGATGAAGGAGACCGACGAGAAGGCGCCGTGCGAGAACGAAGAGACAAAGGTATTGAGGTGCCCGACGATATCAGGAACGGAGATCGAACTTGAGACGCTGCCGAAGAGCGAGCTTGACCCGAAGGCGTTCGAGAAGGCGGGATCGTTCGCGAGTGTATTCGAATATTCCGGGAACATGCGGATAAAGTTCGAAAGCTCCCCGACCAGAGGCAAGAAGAGGAAGTAGAACACGCCGGCAAAGAGAAGAGCGGTGAAGACATAGAGCGCAAGGATGGTGGCGAGCCGGGGCATCTTGTGCCGCTTGGCCCAAATGGCCGCAGGCTCGATGGCCGAGGCGATGACGATGGCGGTCAGGAAGACCATCAAGAGATCCCGAATGATGAACAAGGCGAAGGTCAGCACGACGACCAACACCCCCCTCACCCACGATCCGGTGGAGATGATCATAGTGCGCCTTTCAGCCTCTCGCCTGCGTTCGAGTTCGTGATTCATACCCGCATACTATCACTTGTTTTTAGTTTTTAACAGATGAAAGTGTGAGGATCTTTTTGAGCTTTTGAGCCTCCTTTGCTCGTCCAATGAGAGCCAGGTTCAGTCCGGCATCCTTAAAGATCTCTCGAGCGAGCTTACGGATATCTTCGGCCTTGACCTTCTCGATGTCAGCCTTCATCTCTTCAGGAGTCTTTAGTTTCCTTTTGATCACTTCTTGGAATCCATAAAACTCGGCCAATGCGTCTGAAGTTTCAAGTCCTAAGTAAAGACCGCCGATCATATGATCTTTTACCTTGCGTAGTTCCTCCGGACTGACGAGCTCTTCGGCCAGTTTTTTGCATTGAGAAAGCAGCACCCCAACCACTTCGATCAGTCTTTTGTCCTCGATACCCGTACCTATAGCAAGATGCCCATGATCTGTTTGATCGTCGACGTACGAATAGACGTAGTAACAAGCTCCCATCTCATCCCTAAGCTTATGAAAGAGTCGAGATGACATTCCCCCACTAAGCACTCCATTCATCACTGAAAGTGTTTCGTTTCTTTTATCATACGTATCGAAGGTACGAAAACCCAAGATCAGGTGAGTTTGATCCGTGTCCTTTTTCTTGATGAGGATCCTCGGAGTTTTTTGTTCATCTCGCGCTTTTAACTTTTGATGCTTCTTGTCGGTAGAGATATTCTTGAAGGCTTTCTCGATCATGTTGAACGCTTTGCTTGCTTCGACCTTCCCGGCCACAACTACAGTGGTGGCTTTAGCCACATAATGCTTTTTTCTGTACTCTACGAAGTCTTCCCTTTTCATCTTTTGAATATTTTTCTTTGGCCCAAGAATTGTCCACCCGGCTGGCTGATCGCCGTACACAAGATTTTTAAATACAGAGTGAATGAGCCTTTGTGGGTTATCCTCCTTCATGCTGATCTCTTGGATGATCACGCCTTTTTCTTTCTGCATGTCCGCTTCGGGGAAGATCGGGTCGAGATACATGTCCGAGATAACGTCAACGATCTGAGAAAGTTTTGAGGCTTCCGCCTTGGCATAATACCCGGTGAACTCTTCGCTAGTAAAAGCGTTGTGTTGAGCTCCCAACCCATCGAGCTCGGCATTTATAAGCAAAGAGGTAGGTCGCTTGGTTGTACCTTTAAAACACATATGTTCGAGGAAATGCGAAATGCCATTCTTGTCCTTGGTCTCGTATTTGGACCCTGCCTCAACAAGGGCGAGCACTGTCGCCGTATTGGTGTCCTTCAAGGGCACCACCATCACCCTCATCCCGTTCTTTAAAACTTTCTTTTTGTATTGCATAGGAAGCTAAGGATACCTTACTTCAAGACGTCCTTCAAATCCGCCACTTTCACGCGTCTTTGTTCGCCTGTATCTCGATCGCGGACAGTGACGGTATCCTTGAGTTCTGGATTTTCGCCGAGAGTGTCAAAGTCGATAGTGACGCAGAACGGGGTGCCGATCTCATCCTGCCTTCTGTATCTCTTGCCGATGTTGCCGTTGTCGTCGAAGACGGTATTGTCGAACTCTTCAGAGAGGAATGAGCGGATCTCGCGCGCCTTGGCCACCAATTCGGGCTTGTTCTTCAATAGTGGGAAGACTGCGACGCGGACCGGAGCAAGGTGCTTTGGGAATTTCAAAAATACTCTCGGCTCTCCGCTAAGCTCGTCTTCGCTGTAGGCTTCGTTCAAAACGGCGAGGACCGCCCGCTCAACGCCGAACGACGGCTCGATGACGTACGGGGTTACTCGCTCCTTGGTCTCTTCATCAAAATATTCGAGGCTCACGCCGCTCGCGTTCGTATGGTTCTTTAGATCGAAGTCCGTTCGGCAGGCGAGGCCGAGAAGCTCGTTCTGGCCGAACGGGTACTCGTATTCAAAGTCGACGGTCCGCACAGAATAGTGGGCCCGATCGCCGTCCCCTATCTCGACCTCATGGACATTCGTAAGCCCGAGGAGGCTGACCCAGAGCCGGACGCCTTCTCTCCACTTCTCGAACTCTTCCTGCCAGGAGTCGGGCTTCACAAAATATTCTATCTCCATCTGCTCGAGCTCGCGCACGCGAAAGATAAAGTCGCGGGGCGCGATCTCGTTTCGAAAGGCCTTGCCGATCTGAGCGATGCCGAACGGCAGCTTTGGATGGAACGAGTCGAGGACATTTTTAAAATTCACAAATATACCTTGAGCCGTCTCCGGTCTAAGATACGATACGGACGCTTCTTCGCTCGCTCCTACTTTCGTCTTGAACATCATGTTGAACTGCTTGGGTTCGCCGAGCTTGCCGCCGCATTCGGGGCACTTCTCCTTGTCTTCGAGGTGGTCCGCTCGGAAGCGTCTCTTGCACTTCTCGCACTCGACCAGAGGATCGGAGAACCCGGCCACGTGGCCCGAAGCTTCCCATACCCGAGCGTTCATGAGGATGGCCGCGTCGATGCCGTATACATTGTCTCGTTTCGAGACGAACGTTTTCCACCAGAGATCGGTGATGTTTTTCTTGAGGGCGATCCCCAGAGGCCCGTAGTCCCACGTGCCGGCGAGGCCGCCATAGATCTCGGAGCCCGGATAGATAAAACCTCTCCTCTTGGCGAGGGAGATGAGCTTTTCCATTCGTTCCGGATTTTTTGTGGCCATAGGGCTGTTGTAGCGCCTATTCTAGCGTATTCTCTATTTAACAACCAGGTCGTCCCCTTGGACATAGGCGGGGTCGGAAGTGATGCGGGTAGTGACCGCAGGCAGAGCAAAGCTCACCTTGGAGTTCGTGAACGAGTCTGTCCCGCTGAAGGAGAGTCCGGAAACAAGGATCGGTGAAGAGCCGACCTGGCCGATCGACGGATTCAAGGATACCTGGAACACCGCTTCGAGCGCCTTGCCTGAGAACCCGGCACCCGAGGGAAGTTTATCCACGACCCATGTTAAAACATTCGCCGCGGGATCGTACGAGATCTGTCCTCCGGTGACGCTCGTTTTATCCGTCCAGGTGACGTTCGGTCCGAGCTTGCCCGTGACCACGGCGCCGGTTACATCGTTTTGAGTGTTCCCGAGGTCGAGCACAAGCGTGTAGGTCGTCGGCTTCTCGGCTTTTGGGGGGATAGGGCCCGTGTTCTTGAACGGTCCGCGCGAGTAAAGAGCCTTGGCCGACAGCGTCACTTCTGAAGCGACCTTGACCGAGTTCGTGGCGGAAGCCGTGAGGATGCTTTGAGTATCCCCGCTTGATGGATCGGCTGTGAGTCTCGTGTTCAGGGACATCTCGTTGTTCTTCGCTCCGGGAGGAAGGACGGCGAGGGATGAGAAGGCGAAGCTAACCTGCCCCGATTCGCCGGGAGACAAGGTGGCAAGCTCGGGGTAGTTCGAAGGATTCCATTCTATTGTATTGTTGCTCGAATTATAAAATCCGCCCTTGTCCGCTTGAATAGAAAACTTATCAAGCGCCGCCCCCGAAAGCGTCACCTGGATACGGCCATTCGAGGCGTTCGTCGGGAGATTATTTTTATACGAAACCGCCCCTTGGATAACATTGCCCGCCGGAGCGATGTACGAGGACGTATTTTCTCCGTTCAAGCTGACGGCCAGGCTGAGCGATGAGCGGCTGATCTGGACCGTTTGGGTAGAAAGAGAAAGAGTGCTTTCGAATTTGTTCGGATCTCCGGTCTTCCCTACTCCCGCATAAAACCTAAAAGTTCGCTCCTCTTGATTCTCACCGAGAAGAATTCCTTTAATGACGATCTCTCGCTTCTCTCCGGGCTGGAGGTCGCCGAGCGACCAGATATTGTCTCCGGCAGAGGGATTCGGCACGGCGCTTGAGACGGAATACCCGTACGGATATTCGCCGCGGATCAGCACATCTTTCAAAATCTCGCTTGAGTTAGCGAGAATGGTGATCTTGGTTTGAAATGTATTACCGGAAGTAACCGTCGGAGGCTCATCCACCGTCATGGTGACCGGCGCGGAGCCGATGGAAATGTCATACGACTTTTGTTTGGAGAAAATAGCGTTCGATCCTTGGACCCTGTATTCAAGGTTAATGATGACGGTTTTAATGTCCCCTTTTTGGCCGAAGAGGATGGCCCGCTCGGTGCGGGTAGCCGAAGCACCCGCGGCGATAGCTCCGACCGCCACTTTGTCTCGAGCCAGGGTCTTCGTCGAGTCTTCGGCGGAGCGGGTGCCTTCCGGATATTCGACCACCATGTTCACGGTGGCGAGATCGGCGTTATTCTTGTTCGAAATGGTCACCCCAAGCTCGAGCGGAGCTCCGGCAGCCACGGACACGGGTCCGAGGACCGAGATCTCCACATTCTTCGAAGAAATGAGGTTCCCTCCGGCGAGATAGATATAGCCCGCGACCGCGGCGGCGGCCAAGCAGAAAATAAGAGCAAAGGTGAACATCTTTGCCATGATCGGATGGTTCTCGTTCCTGCGGCGGTCTTCTTTTATCATGTCGTCGATCGATTTGGAGTCGAAGGATTCGCTTACGTCCGGCGCCTCGCTTGCAACAAGCGGAGTACGGCGGTCATCCGGGGCCTGATAGCGGGTGCGCGAATACAGCGACTCGTTCAATTTATTTATATTGCTCCTCTCGTCTTCCATGGTCGTATTATATCATTATGTAAGATCCGTATTCTCTAGGCCGTGGTTAATAACTTCTATTATCTTTTTCTTATTCCTCGAAGTTTCTGCTACGAGTTCCCGGGTAAGCTCGCCTTTCACAATATGTTCCGGCACATCCTTTTCGGACAGATATCCGAGGTGGAACAGCAGGCGGGCGACGAGGATCGTCTCGAGCGCTTCCCCATCTTCCGCTCCCACTTCCTCGCTCGCGGCAAAGCGGCAAATTTCTTCAACCGAGTCGTACAGCTCGGGGTGCTTCTCTTCTCCTTGCACGAGCCGCTCGAGGAGCGAGAGGCCTCGAACAAGAGATTTGAATACTTTTTTCTTGTGATCAAGCACGCTCGGCGGCGCAACCAGAGACGCGCTTGTCGCTCTCCACTGGACCTGCCCCTTTACCACGGATACATGCACGAGAGAATATGGCTCAAGGCTGCTTCGAAGTTTTGAGGCTTCCTTCCTCACCCCGAGCGCCCGCGCATAGATAAGCCCGAGGTCGCGGGTGAGGATCGAATACAAGCGATCGGCTTCGCGAAGAGGCCTCGCGGACAAAACGAGCCCTCGAGTCGTGTAAATATTATAAGACATTACTTGATCTCTATATTCGTCAAAGCAACGATCTGGTCTTTGAATCGCTCGAATATCTCTCTGTCCTCTTCGGCGACGGAATATTCCATGATATCTCCGGGATTCAAGTCATTACCCTTCCTCATCTCTTGGATAGAGCGGACGATGTCTCGCATGCGGCCTTCGAGCATGAGTTCCGGAGTAATGGTCGGGTCGAGTTCGATCTCGGTAGCCAGGTCTTTATTCACTGTTACTTCCTTCACATTCAGCTCGTCGCGGATGATGTCGAGGAACTCTTGGCCGAGCTCATCGTTCTTGATGGTGAGTTTCTGAAGCGGTTGGCGAACTTTGATATTCGCGCTCGAGCGCAATTCAAGCGCCGAGGAGACGAGTTTGCGCGTCGTATCCATATTTTTGAGAAGCTCTTCGTTCGAAGCATCGAGTGCGGGCCACGAGTCGAGGTGCACGCTCAAAGGATCTCCTGGCGTGCGGAGTTTTTGATAGAGATCGTCCGCATAGAACGGAGCGAACGGGGCCAGGAGCTTAGAAATGGTCTTCAAGACAAAATAGAGCGTCGCCTTTGCTTCCGTCTCCCCCGCCTTGAGGCGGTCTCGCGATCGGCGCACGTACCACGTCGACAGATCGTCGATGAAGGCCCTTATTGCGCGGGTCGGCTCCAGGAGCTGATACCCTTCGAGCTTCGTCGTCGAATAGAGGACGAGTCCCCCGAGCTTGGTGAGGATCCACGCGTCCAGGATATTATTGCTCTGTGGCACGGATGAAGGAGTTTCAACACCCGCATCCCGATAGAGCTCATAAAAAGCAAAGACGTTGTCGACGAGGTTAAAGACCCGCTTCTGGATCTCATCAACCGAGCGCTCATCAAAGTTCTTGGACTCTCCCGGCTGGTTCACCGAATACATCCAGAGGCGCAGCGTATCCACTCCGTACTTTTCTATCTGCTCCCACGGGTCCACGACGTTGCCTATGGATTTGCTCATCTTCTTGCCTTCCTTGTCCATGATGTGGCCGAGGCAGATAACGTTCTTGTAGGCGGGGCCTTTCTCCATGAGGATGCCTATCGCATGCAGGGTGTAGAACCATCCGCGGGTTTGATCGATGGCTTCGGAAATAAAATCCGCGGGGTATAGAATGTTTTTAAAATCTCCCGGCTTTTCTCGATCATTCGCGTCTTGGGCAAAGGGCACGGCGCCGGAGTCGAACCACACATCCATCACTTCTTTCACTCGTGTATATTCCTTGCCGTCCTTTTCGAGCACCACGTCGTCGATGAACGGCTTGTGGAGGTCGACCGTATAATTCTCATCGTGCGGAAGCGGAACGAACAGAAGTTCGCGGACTTCGGCGTTCATAAAGCGGGTGAACTCGGGCACGAAGATCTTGGTGGGGACCGTGTGCTCGGGCACTTTGTATTCTTTGTTTGTCGGGAGATATGCGCCGGATACCGCATGCAAAAGCCAAGCCGGTCCGCCGTGCGTCACCACCAGGATCTTTTTATCTTTGTAGGTCGTCTCAAGGTCGTAGAGGAATTCTCCTACCCGCTTTTGCACTTCTTCGTATGATTCTCCTCCGTGAGGTTTGCCTTTGAACCAGTCCTTCTCGCTCGAGACCGCTTCATGATAATCGAACCAGCTCTTGCCGTCATAGTCGCCCGGATTTATTTCCTGGATGCGTTCGTCCGTAATGATGTCTGCATCAAATCCGATCGTCTCCTGTACGATCTTCGCCGTCTCCTGCGCCCGCGCAAACGGCGAGGCGATGATGAGGTCGAACTTTTCGCCTTTCAATTTCTCTGCGGCGGTCTCCACTCCGATCTTCCCTTCTTCGGTCAGATGATCGTTCGCTTGGTTGTTGTAGCTGACGATCTCTTGCCTGTTGCCTTCGGTTCCGCCGTGCCGCATCACAAAATATGAGTTGCCGGATCTCTTAGTGTGTTTTTTCAGCGTGTCGATCGAATCAACGACCAAGCGCTCTCCGTCCGCGGTCTGCCAGATCGGCAAAGGAGTCCCCCAGTATCGCTCGCGAGAGATCGCCCAGTCCTTTACTTCCCTGAGCCAATCGCCGAATCGGCCTTCTTGTATATACTCCGGCTCCCAGTGGATCTCTTGGTTCCCCTTTACCAGATCATCTCTGACCTCCGACATCCTGATGTACCACGAATCTCTTGCATAGTAGATGAGCCTGGTCTTGCACCTCCAGCAGAACGGATACGAATGAAGATGATTCTCTTTGTGGTAGAAAAGTCCGCGGGCTTGGAGGTCCTTCAAAATATCGACCGCAAGCGTCTCATCGATGACCGATCGGCCGGAGAGCCAGTCGAGGCCGTCTTTGAATGTCGCATCGGGGTTTACCAAATGCACCTTGGGCAAACCAACCTTGGTGCCAAGCTCGAAGTCTTCCTGCCCGTACATGACCGCAGTATGGACGATGCCCGTCCCGTCTTCGGTCGTGACAAAATCCGCCGGATAGATCTGAAAGGCCTTGCCGTTGTTCTCGACGAACGGATACAAAGGTTCGTACTTCATCCCGACCATGTCTTTGCCTTTGTGTTCGGCGATGACTTCATACTCTTCGGTGAGGGTGGAGAGCCGCTCTTTGGCTAGAACATAGATAGTCTCTCCCACTTTTGCTTCGACATAGGTGATCCCTGGCCCGACCGCGAGCGCGACGTTCCCGGGTAGAGTCCACGGAGTGGTCGTCCAGGCGAGGAAGTAGGCATTTGGGAAATCGACGAGCTTGAACTTCACATAGAGCGAAAGGTCTTTGACGTCCTTATACCCTTGAGCAAGTTCGTGCGAGGAAAGGGCCGTCCCGCAGCGAGGGCACCACGGTACCACCTTGTAGTCCTTATACAAAAGTTTTCGCTTCTCCACATGGGCGAGGACGGACCACACCGATTCGATGTATGAATTGTGGTACGTAAAGTACGCGTCGTCGAGGTCGGTCCAGTATCCGATGCGGTCGGTGAAGCGGGCCCATTCGTCGATGTATTTCCCGACGCTTCGTTTGCATTCGGCATTAAATTTTGCCACCCCGTAGGCTTCGATCTCTTTTTTGGATTTAAGGCCGAGGGTTTTCTCCGCTTCGATCTCTACGGGAAGACCGTGCGTGTCCCACCCCGCCTTTCGGCGGACATGGAATCCCTGCATGGTCTTAAACCGTGGGATCGCATCCTTGAACGAGCGAGCTTCGAGATGGTGAAGGGCGGGTCGGCCGTTCGCCGTCGGGGGGCCTTCATAAAACACGAATTCGCCCTTGGGAGAGGGCTTCTCAAGGCTCTTTTCGAATATTGAATTGTCTTTCCAAAATTGGAGGACCTTCTCCTCCCTTTGGGAACGAGATAGCCCTTTATCTTCAGGCATTGTGGGCATACTGTAGCACTTTTGGGCTCAAATTACATCTTCTCGGGGGTTGGGATGCCAAGGATAGTGAGGCCGTTCTTCATGACCGTATTAAAGGCTTCAGTGACCGCAAGGAGATATGAAGATCCGGGAGAATCGGAAATGATCTGCTCGGAAGCGTAGAGGTTTGAGAAAGAACCGGCGATCTCGGTAAGATATGTTACAAGCAGATTGGGAGCATTCTCCTCTCGGGCCCTCTCTACGATCTCCGGGAATCTATACAAAAGCTTTTCGAGCGAATGAGTCTCTCGCGTATCCAAGGCGGGGCTTTGGGAATCGGCGTGTAAGGCCTTGCCTTGGATGCGCGCTTTCTCCAACAGCGAATTGGTTCGAGCGTATGAATATTGGAGATAGACGCCGGAGTCGCCTTCGGTCGAGACGGACTTATCAATATCAAAGATGATGTCGCTTCCGATGTTTGACCGGAGGATCATGTATTTGATCGCACCGATCGCCACTTCTTCCTGGGCAATGTCCCCCTTCTCAGCAATTTTCTCTTTCACCTGTTCAAGGAGTTCTTCGAAAGTGATCACATCTCCGGTTCGTGAACTCATCTTGCCTGTAGGCCGGCGGAGCATCCCGTGTGAGATGTGCACAGTCTTCTCGCGAAGGTCCGGGAAGATAAGCTTCATCGCCTGAAGAAGCACCTTGAAATACTCATTGATCTCATTCCCTGTCACCACGATCGACTTTGTATATGGATATTTTTCTGCCTTCACTTTGGCCAGGCCAAGCTCCTTGGTCTCATACGTAGGCAGCCCTTCTGAGTTTATGAACACTCGGGTGTGGAGTGACTTGTCGTGGTTCTCTGCATGAAAGATCACCGCCCCTTCGGACTTTTCAAATATCTCTGGATGATCTTCTACTATTTTCTTTCCTACACCAGCAGTTTCTGATTCGAAAAAGAAATAATCGAACTTTGTACCCAGCTTTGTATATATAGAATCAAAATAATCGAGGCTTACCTTTCTCCCCTGGTCATAGAGCTGATTGATCTTCTCATCAGATCGATCATAAATCTTTTTGTTGATCGCTTTAATTTCTTCCTTTGCCTCCTCGTTCTCCTCAAAGGCCTTGTTGCCGGCCGGGTAGGCGTCTTCTTTTTCTCCATGAAGGATCCCCCAGATGGCCTTGGCCACATGGATGCCTACATCTCCCTGGTAGCAGGCTTCCTTTACCTCGGCGCCGTTCCA
Organism: Parcubacteria group bacterium; assembly: GCA_028286565.1. Lineage (GTDB taxonomy): Bacteria > Patescibacteriota > Minisyncoccia > Phycocordibacterales > Zambryskibacteraceae > JAIFWN01. The sequence continues at coordinate 272,175 of JAQBRH010000004.1, read as the reverse complement.
TTCGTAAATGCGGGCGAGCGTTGAACCGACGACGTTTGGCATAAGGTGCCCGATATGGAACGGCTTGAACGGATTCGGGTCGGTGTGTTCGACGAGCACTCTCTCCCCTTTCAAACTCTCATTCTTGCCGAAATCACCCCCCTTCTCTGCGATCTCTCCGATCGATTTCTTAAAAAATTCTTTTGAGAGATAGAAGTTGATGAAGCCGTTCTTCACCTCGATCTTCTCGATTTGCCCAAGCAAATCGCCCTGAGCTCGTCGAAGGGCGGCGGCCAATTCTTCAGGTTTACCGGAGATGATCCCCGCATTCGTCGAATAGTCCCCGAAGGCGAGGTTCGTCGGATGTTCGATGGTGAATTTCTGATCTTCGACCCCGAGCGAGACGAGGGCTTCTTCGACCAAGGTATAGAGAGTGTTTTTCACCTCTTCATCATACTTAAAACTGACAAAGAAAAAAGACCTTGGCTCACACCAAGATCTTTTCAACATTTGTGCGGAAATCACGCCAGACCATCTCAGGATCCTGGTCAGCATTGAGACGCTTCACTGGGAACAATTTGCCAAATTCTTCGTACCCACGCCGTACTCTCTCATGAAAAGCGAGCTGTTCGTCGTCGAAGAAGTTGCGATCTCCGTCGGCGATCTTTCGTCCGAGGCCGACGAGCGGAGGTAAGTCGAAGTGGATATACTGCGGCCTCCACTCTACTTTCCAGCTAGGAAACATATCTTCCCTAATTGTCCTGAAGATGTTCTGCAGGTGGACATGCTCCTCTCCGTAGCACTGAAAGGCATAGGTGCAGCAATCGAATCGATCGCAAATCACATGCTTTCCGCTCTTCAATGCAGGCAAGATCAAAGTGTTCCAATGATCCTTGCGTGCAGCCCAGAAAAGATGGAAACGGGCTTCGGTATGAAGATCGGGATTCGCGAAAATGAATTTGCGAATATCTTCACCACCCTTAGAACCTCCCGGTTCTCTTGAATCCACGAAAGAGTCTTTAAGGTCACTACTCATGAGCCGTTTGACTGCCGTGGTCTTGCCTGATCCTTCCGTCCCACACACCACAATGAACTTGCCGAATTCATTCATAAAGAACCTCTCGATTGAGTATCTTTGCCTAGCTTAAGCTCATATAAAAACTAAACAAGTTGACTTAACGGTTTTAAATACGAGTTATTTTATATAAAAAACGAGGACATGGGTCCTCGCTATAGATCATTCATTGAGAGAAAGGATAAAATCCAGCCTCTTCTGATCTCCTCCTACTCCCAACAAAAGATCCTCAGGGGATGCCAGCCTCGAAAAATCATGTTCCCCCTGCAGCATCTTCCGATACTGCGTCCAGGGTCGACCGAAGTTACCTCCTTTGCTCCACTTCCAGTGAATTCCTTTTTCAGGAGCACGAGCGGGATGTTCGAACGGAGACATATGTCCCGGGCCCTGCAGTCTGTCAGCCATGGTGAGGTCTTCAGAGATACTCCGATGGCCGTCGTGGGTAAGAGTGCTCGTGCGACCGCAGCGGGCGCTCGACACGCGCGCCAATGGCTCCCATTCCTTGACCTCTTCCCGATCTTCGGAAGTGATAAAGGGCAGATGCCATTCTCCACAATCAAGTTCGCGGGGAACGCTCTGCAAATGAGCATCGATCATGGCGATAGCGGCTTCGCGGATCTCGGGCTGTGCCTCCTTAGAGGCACGCAGTCCGTAGAAATTTCGCCAATGGGCGCCTGTGGCAACCACAGTATGCCAAGCGTATGGCTCAAGCACGCGGTTGGCATGCTGCTTGTGCACACCGACCGACAACGCTTTCATCTTGCGGACAACATCAGGATACTCGCGGGCCAGTTCATCGATGCGTCTGCACGCATCTTCAGCCTGCTGGTCGCCTTTGGCGTTCCTCATGATCTCGTCGTATCCGCCTGCAAGATAGAAGGCCTGGATAACCGCGACATCTCGACCGACAAGCCAGTTCTGCCTGGCTGCGTTGAGATCTCCTTCCGAAACATCCTCGGTCGATTGCATGCCCGCCTTGTTCTTTCCAAACTGAGATGGAACAAACGGGTATTCCACCACTTTCACCAAACCCTTCCATGTGGGGTAGGCTCGGGAGCTTGCCGAGTTACGACTCAGCAAGCGATGCGTGTTGAATTCCGCGAGAATGATCCGCGGAAACACGATCTCGAATGTGGTGAGTCTGCTTCCTCTGTACACACTCTCTGCGATGACCTTGGCGGAGGTGTGGCTGCGAGCGTCTTGCATACGGGCCTCAGGGTTAGTATAAGGAACGAGCACAAAGGGTCTAGGCGTAGTCTACCCCTGGACAAAAAGAAGTCAAAGAAAAATCCGGCGGTTAGGCCGGAACACCCTCTACTGCCTTGAAATGCCCTACGTAGAAAACCTCGTTCCATCCCTCGTCCCTGTGCCACGAAGCATGTTCCATCGTTGGGCCGTCGGCAGCAAGTCTGAATGCACCCAAATGAGCGAGATTGTAGGCCATTTCAGGATCCAGAGAGAAAACCATGATCTGGCTGATCACACGCTGAGTGTCGAGTCGCTGAATCGCCCGAACGATCTTGAGAGCTTTCAACGGCTCCCCCATCACGAACCGAATATCCTTCGTGGGAGTTCCGGGTCTGTCTTCGAACGGCAGGGTAACGATCGCATAAAACATAGCATTCCTTCCTGTTGAGAGGATCGATATCTGCCCCCTACTCTACACATATTCAGACAAAAGAAAAGCCGCTAACCCCGGGAGGGATTAGCGGTGAGACCCGAAGGTCAGGTGGTCTGCTTGCGCCGGCGAACGATGCCGACGATGCCGATGAGCCCGGTCGCGAGGAGTCCCAGCGAGGCGGGTTCGGGTGTGGCGGTAACGGGCGGCTGGCCGTCCGCGTTCACTTCGACGTTGATGCCGACATGCTGGAGCTCGGTCGTCATGTTCGCGTCGGACCACTGGGTGAGCTCGAACGAGTACTGCCCGAGATTGTTGTTGTTGAACAACGCGCCGAGGTAGCCCATGTTCGACGAATCGAAGAAGTTGCCGTACCACGTCTGCACGAGTTGCGGCGTGAACGAGGGGCCCGAATTCAAGTCCATGGCGAGCGAGAAGAAGTCATTCGCGGATGCGCCCCCGACGAACCAGTTGAAGTTCCACTTGGCGAAGTTCACGGTTGTCGCCGGTGGCGCTCCGGTCCGGTTGCCCGGGGTCGAGTAGTACGTGCCGAGACCGTCCGTGGTCGTAGCGGGGCTGGTGTAGCTTCCTGTCGACGACATACCGAGCTGGACGCCGTTCAACACGCTGCACATGACGTTGTTCGTCGGGATGCCGGAACCTCCGAAGGAGTTCGCGGGCAGCGTGCAGTTCGTGCCGTAGGGCACCTGAGCCTGGAGCGGACCTGCCAGAGCAGCCATGAAAGCAAGAACGAGAACTGCAGTGAGTCGTCGAAACATGTGGATCTCCAGAAGAGTGGTCCCGGACCTAGTGGCCGGGGGTACAGCCTGCTCGCACGAGCAGTACAACAAAGGACAATTTAGGCCGGGCTCAACAATAACATGCCCGTATAAAAAGTCAAAGCCCCGCAGGAGCGGGGCAACAACGGAGGCACTTTTAATTCTTTTATTTAATATCCACCCCCATGCTTCGAGCGGTACCGGAAATGATCTTGACCGCTCCGTCGATGTCCCCTGCGTTGAGGTCTGACATCTTCTTCTCGGCGATCTCTCGGATCTGAGCTTTCGAGAGCACTCCGATCTTTGCGGTATTCGGCTTGCCTGAACCCTTCTCCTTGCCGAGGGCCTTCAAGATAAGGTTCGCCGCTGGCTCGGTCTTGTAGGTCATGTTGTAGGTACGATCTTCGTACACCTCGACGACGACGGGGACGATGTCTCCGACGCGGTCCTTGGTCTCATCGTTAAATCGCTTGACGAATTCTCCGATCTGAATACCCGCTCCTCCGAGGACCGGGCCGAGCGCTTGTCCTGGGACGGCCTTGCCGCCCGGGATCTGGAGTTTGAGTACTTTTGTTACTTTCTTTGCCATAAATGTCCGATTAGACTACCTTACATCTTCTTCACTTGCAAGAAGTCGAGCTCGACCGGAGTTTCGCGTCCGAACATGGAAACGAGGACTTTGACCTTGCCTCGCTCCTCGTCGACTTCGTTGACCTTGCCTTCGAGATCCTTGAACGGACCGTCGACGATCTGAACCGCGTCGTCCGGCGACAGGTTGATCTGGTGCATGACCTTGTCCGCGTTCATTCTGGAGAAGAGCGACTCGACCTCCTTTTGGTCTATAGGCACGGGGTAGACTCCCGATCCGACGAAGCCGGTCACGCGAGGAGTGTTTCGAACCACGTACCACGAGTCATCGGTGACGATCATGTCCACGAGGATATAACCCGGGTAGATCTTTTCTTCCTCTTCGACGCGCTTGCCTCCTTTGATCTTGATCTTCTTCTCTGTAGGGACGATGACCTGAAAGATCTTGTCTTCCATGCCGAGTGATTCGATGCGCTGCTTGAGGTTTCGCTGAACGGCGTTCTCATATCCCGCATAGGTGTGGATCACATACCAATTTCGTCCTTCGGAAAGCTTTTGTTTTGTCATGGGGTTAGATAACGAACTTCTTGATAATAAGAGAGAAGAGATAGTCGAAGAATCCGAGGAAGAAGGCGGTAAAGATCGAGACCAGGATAACGATCACGGTGAAAGCGATCGCCTGTTTTCGGGTAGGCCAAGAGACGTGCGAAAGTTCCCCGCGGGTGTCCTTGATGTAGTCGATGAATGCAGACATTGTATTAAAAAACGCCTCGGTGGCGTCCTTTAATCATACTATACCTCGAGAGACAATGTCAAACCCCTCTCCTTTATCTGGGAGAAGGAGGGTGAAGTTAGCGGATCTCGTAGTTCACGGTCACGTTCACGGTCGTCTTGTTCTCCCCGCTCGGGACGGTCGGGCTCGAAACCGCGTCTTGGGCCTTCAGCATAGTAGGTCCGGCGCTCGCGCTTTCGTACATAGGGAACGGGCCGTTCGAATCATAGTAGCCGACCACTCGAACAAGCCTTACTCCGAGGTGATCCGCGAGGTCTTCCGCCTTAGCCTTGGCATCGTCGATAGCTTTGGCTCGAGCTTCGTTCAGCGCTTTGTTCGGATCATCAGAGGTAAAGTTGAGCGAAGAGACGTTTGTCGCTCCCTTGCCGCCGACGAGGCCGAGAGCCTTGCCTGCATCATCTGTTTTCCTGATCTTCACCTGGACCGAGTGGTTGACCGTATACCCGTCGGCGATCTGCCGTGAAGGAGGGCATGAGTTCTGGGTGCATACTCCGGAGGTGTATGTGTACTTCGGCCAGACCGTATAATCCGTGGTCTTGATATCCGCCTTCGCGATATTCAGATCAGCGAGGCTCTGCAAAATGAGATCCATTTTCTTCGTCACTTGATCTTGCGCACCCCCGACGCTCGTGGCATCCGCCGAGACAGTAAAGGAAAATGTGGCCACATCAGGAACGGTCACCGATTCCCCCTTGCCGGTTACTGAAATGGAGTTGAAGGCGGGGCTTGGAGCGTGCCAAGTCTTGAAAGCGTTCAAGGCGGCGAACAAAAGAAAGATGCCGAGGATGATCACCACAAAACCGGACCATTTCAGCAATCGCTTTATTTCAAATGAAAATTCGTTCATGGATGGGGATTAAATTTGTATGGCCCTATCCTATCACATTCGGAGATCTATGTACGCTTGCGGAGAGATCTGCGTTCTTCCAGAAAAATATTGAAGACAAGGACGGTGAAGCTCACGCACAGAAGTCCGAGGCTGATGCCCGCCAGGATATCGAGCGCGGAGTGGACACCGAGGTAGAGGCGAGAAAAGCAGACGAGCGCCGCCGCGGCGATCGAGACGGCTACGAGCACGGTCTTCCACAGAGCGCTCTTAAAACGATCGAAGAATGAATACGCGGTGGCGAAGAAAAAGGCCGTGGCGATGGTGGCGTGCCCGGATGGGAAGGCCCAGCTCGAGAGATGGATAAGCCCTCCGGTCGGACGAGGGAGATGCAGCATATTCTTCAGAAGCGTAAAAGAGATGAGGGCGAGGGCCATCGATACGACGTAGAGCATCGCGTCATACGTGTCTCGATGCAGGACGATAAAGATCGCGAGGAAGATCGCGGCGATCGAAAGGAAGAACGGACTCCCGGCGTTCGTCACGAAGACCATGATGTTCGTCAGGAGCGGCGTGCGAAAATGACTGACCACTTCTTCTGCAGCGGTATTGAACGGAGTGAGTTCTGATCCGGTGACCACTCCTTCGATGATAGTGACAAGAGCGATCCCCGAAAAAATATATACGAGAAGGAACAAAAGATTTTTTGCCCAGTTCTTGAATAGCATGATATCAGCCTAGCACAAAAATAAAATAAAAATGCCCAAACCTTCGTCGGTTCGAGCACTCATCGATTCATTTCTTCTTCATCGAGAGCAGTTCTCTCACCGCTTCAGGCATGTTCCGCTGTGCGGTCGGACGAATGTGGAACAACTCGTCCTTCGTCATCCGATAGTCTCGCGTCAGGATGGCAACAATGCCAGAGTCTCCACGAAGCAGGGATCTGAGACGGCGTTCCGCCATCTCTTCCTCTGTTTCGATCACGGAAACTGGCGACACGCCCGGGCGTGCCGGTGCAGCTTGCAGCATGCGGTGTTCCTCAATACTGAGGGATAAGGGAGGAGGGGTGGGAAAAGGTGCGTGCAGAGGGTTGAGAAGGACCAAAGGTTCTTCGCGTTCTGTGGGGTGTCTTTCATCAATCTAACCAGAAGTGATGCGGAGTGTCAAACGTTATAATGAAGTATGTCTCTCCTTCCATCTTCATTCTTTGAACAAAAGACTCTCACGGCCGCTCGAGCACTCGTCGGAAAAACCCTGGTGAGAAAGATCGGAGACAAAACGGTCCGAGACAGTATCACTGAAGTCGAAGCCTACGTCGGCCCGCACGATCTTGCTTCGCATTCGTCCAAAGGCAGGACCGCGCGCACCGAAGTGATGCACGGGAAACCCGGCACGATCTATGTGTACCTTATCTACGGGATGTACTGGATGCTGAACATCGTTACCGAAGAAAAAGATTTCCCCGCCGCCATTCTCATTCGTTCGACAGAAAAAGTAAAAGGCCCGGGCCGAGTGGCGAGAGAATTCGGCATAGATAAAAACCTGAACGGAAAAAAGCTCGGCCGGGCGTCCGGGCTATGGATCGAGGACGCGCCGCCTGTTCCCTCTTCAAAAATTCTCCGCACGCCGCGCATCGGCGTCGACTACGCCGGCGCATGGAAGGACAAGCCGTATCGGTTCGTATTAAAAAAGGATTAAGATCCGGGTTCCCAGAACTTTTCTCCCTTCAATTCTTCGGGCAGAAGATCCTCTTTTGTGTATCTTTCGTATCCCTTGCCGTAGCCCTGATCCTTCATGAGCTTGGTCGGAGCGTTCCTGATCTTCGGCGGAATGGGCAGATTGCCGTGCGTCTCGGCGGCGGCGAGCGCTTTGGTATATGCGTTGTACGCCGCTTTCGATTTCTGTGCGAGGGACAGATAGACCGCGCCGTGAGAGAGATTGATCCCCGCTTCCGGGTAACCGATTGTTTCGACCGCTCTGAACACCGCATTGGCCAGAGGCAAGGCCTGGGGATCCTCCATCCCTATATCCTCCGAGGCAAAGATCACCATTCTCCGGGCGATGAATTTCGGATCTTCCCCGCCGGCGATCATCCGAGCGAGATAGTAGAGTGCGGCGTCCGGCTGCGAAGCGCGCATCGATTTTATAAAAGCGGAGACGGTGTTGTAATGCTCATCGCCTTTTTTATCGAACCTGAGCCGCCGATCCTGAACGGCCTTCTCCAAATTTTCCACGGTCACATCCGTATACAATTTCTTCGTATTCTCAAGCATGGCCAGAGCCTGCCGCGCGTCGCCGTTCGCGATCCGGATGATCCACTCTTCGGCCGCTCCCTCGAGGGCGACGCCTGTCCGCGCCAGAATTTCTTTCATCTCGGGATCCGAAAGTTCTTTGAGAACAAATACCCTGGTCCGAGAAAGAAGCGCGGGGATGACCTCGAACGAGGGATTCTCGGTCGTGGCTCCGATGAGGGTGAGCTTGCCCGTCTCAACATACGGCAGCAGAAAGTCCTGCTGAGCTTTATTGAACCGGTGGATCTCGTCGAGAAATAATATCTTCGGCCCAAACAGCGTCCCTTCATTTTCGACGATGGTGCGGATATCATCTTTGCCCGCGGACACGGCCGAGAGTTCGTGATATTCCGCGTTCAGGCTCTTCGCATAGATCCGGGCAAGCGTGGTCTTGCCTACTCCCGGCGGACCCCAGAGAAGAAAAGAAAAAAGGTGTTTTTCTTCAATGGCCACCCTGAGCGGCCGGCCCTCACCGACCAGATCCGCTTGCCCCACGAATTCATCGAGGTTTTTTGGTCGAATTGTGGCTGCGAGTGGTTCCATGGCCTTATCTTATACCCACGGATCAGCGGCCGGGGGTGGTTGAGGCGGCGCGCTGGGCCACTTTTTCTTGCGCCTCGATGAGGATCTGTTGAGCTGCGCTATAGGTATTCGCCACTTCCTTGTACTGATTGCCTATATAAAAGATAATCGAAGGCAGGAGGATCAAAAAAAAGACCCCTGAGATAGTTATCGAATACCAGGTTATGTCGTTCCACTTGATCATATGTATAGAGACGTAGCGAGTCCCGCATCCCAACTAGCCGGTTTTCCAGAGTGATGAGCCGAGGTCTACCCGATCTTGGCTAAATTTCACCTTTTCCCTTACAAGCATTTCCCGCTTGGTGACGATCCCTTTGCCGTAGGCATAGCCGGTCAATGATCCGTCCGAGGCGACGACTCTGTGGCATGGAACTTTTTTTGTATCGGGATTATTCTTCATGCAGAGTCCGACGGCCCGAGCCGCTCCGGAGGAACCGGCGAGCCGGGCGATCTGTCCGTAGGTAGCCACTTTGCCTCTGGGGATCTTTGAAGCGACGGCATATACCCGCTCCTTAAAGGATGAGATTTTCATGCGGAGATTATAGCACCGAGAGGTTAGTCCGCGCTTGGGAACATGTTCTCATCGACGTCGTCGGGCGCATCTGGCAATTCTGTCTCGATGGTTTCAGCCTGACCCGGCCTTTCTTCATCTTCATCCGCCTCCTTTCCGTATAATTTTTCGGTATTAGCCGGCGAGACGAGGTCGTCGACGGTCGTTCGGTCATCCGGTAATTTTGTTTTTTGATCGTCCATTTGTTTTTAATTTATGTATAACTGTTCCTACAGACGAGCTGCGCGTTTGATTATGACACGCCTAGACTCTCTCTCCGATCTGCTGTCTCCACATTGCCGAGTAAAGGCCCTTTGTATCAAGGAGCTCTTCGTGAGTGCCGGCCTCGGCCACCACGCCCTTTTCGAGCACATAAATGCGGTCGGCGTGCATGATGGTCGAGAGGCGATGCGCGATCAGCACAGTGATATGCGACTGCAGGGTCGAGACATCCCGGATCGTCTTACCGATCTCCGCTTCGGTGATCGAATCAAGGGCGCTCGTCGCTTCATCGAAGATAAGGATGTGCGGCTTCCTGAGGAGCGCCCGTGCGATCGAGAGCCGCTGTTTTTCTCCGCCCGAGACCTTCACCCCTCCCTCTCCGATCACCGTATCGAGCCCCTTGCCTCCGCGCTCCAAAAGATTCCGGCACTGGGCTTTCTCTAGAGCGTCTAAGCATTCGTCGTCCGTCGCACTGGGATTCACGAACAATAAGTTTTCGCGGATAGTCCCGGAGAAGAGCTGCGTATCCTGCGTGACAAAGCCGATCTGGGCCCGCAACTCCTCCTTGTCGATGTCCGTATGCGCGATGCCGTTATAGAGGATGCCTCCCGAGGTAGGTTCGTATAATAGAACGAGAAGCTTAACGAGAGACGTCTTGCCTGACCCCGAAGGTCCGACAAAAGCGATGGTCTCACCGCGGGACGCTCTGTAAGAGATATTCGAGAGGGCTTGAGTGGTGCTCGACTTGTATCCGAACGACACATTGTTGAATTCGAGCGTTGTCACAGGGCCGAGTTCTTGCGGAGCTGATGCTTTCGGCTCTGCGGGAGTGTTCATGAGCTTTGTATAGTTCTCAAGGGACGCTTCCGCCTGGCGATATGTGCTTATGAACGAAGTGATCTGAGCAAGCGGGAAAAAGAGCCAGAACGAATAGATATTGAGCGATAAGTATTGCCCAAGGGTTATCTTCTGAACGAAGATGAGATAGAACAAGAAGAGATAGAGCCCCGCCCGGATGAAATTCGTCACCGTCCCCTGGACGAAGTCGAGCATGCGCAGATACTGCAGCTTTTTGAGTTCGAGCTTGAGGATCTTTTCTGTCACCGCGTTCAAACGATCCACTTCTTGGCCGGCGAGGCCGAGCGCCTTTACGAGCTCGATGTTCCGCAAGGACTCGGTCGTCGCTCCGGCGAGCGCGGTCGTCTCCGCCACGATCTTTTGCTGGATCGTCTTTATCTTTCTCGAGAAGAGAACGGTGATCCCTCCGACCACGACCATCATGCCCACAAAGATGATCGGGATGAGCCAGTACACCATGGCCCCGTATACGAGGATGAAGATAAGGATGATCGCCGAAATGAACACAACGTTTATGGTGTCGATGACGAGCTTCTCCGTGTCCTGGCGCGCTTTTTGCAATTTGCCCAAGGTCTCCCCGCTCCTCTCGTCCTCGAACACCGAGTACGGCAGATCGAGCGAATGCCTTACCCCTTCGCGATACATGTCCGCCCCCGACCGCTGGCTGACAGTATTCAAATAATAGTCCTGAAAATTCTTTGCGATGCGGGAGATAAAGGCGTTCCCAACGAAAACGAGGAGGAGGAGGATGGTGCCGTGGAAGAATTCCGCTTGGGTGATCTCATGGAAACGCAAAGCGTAGTTGTCGATAATGCGCTGGAAGATGATCGGCTCGAACAGAGAAAAAACCTGGTTAACGGCCGCGAGGATGACGACCAGGAGAGAGAGCTTCCAGTAGCGCTTCAAATAGACAAGAAGAATCTTCATAGAGGAATACTATATCGCGCCGGAGCCTATTTTGCGAACGCCGTACGCCCGGATGGTGCTTTCCGCTTCGTCCCCGGCCACGAGTACCGTGTCCCCCACCCTCAATGAGGTGGTGGTCGCCCTCGGATCGTTCTCGGGAAGAATGATCCGGAGAATTGTTTTCTCGCCTCTTGAGTCTTTGACGAAAAGCGTATTCCCCTCTATGGCAGTGATCGTGCATGTGCAGACCCCGTCTCCCTGAGGATGAGGGCTCCGAGCGTGTTCATAGAACCCGTTGAACGGCCCGGGGAGCCCGTGTTCGTCGGAGCGGCGAAGGAAGTGATCGTTCAAAGGAGTCCTGTCGAGCCCGAGTCCGACGGCGAAGCTCGCGAGGAGAAGCGCGCTGATGAGATAGAGGGACGGGATCTTGTAGGCGAATTTAAAATGCTTGAGGAGGAAATGGAGGAGGATCAAAAGCCCGATGTCGAGGAAAAAGAGGGCCCAGGGGAAGAAGCCGAGGAACGCTCTGAAGCCTCTTGGTCCGAATCCAAGAAGCGCGTCGTGATGATTGATGCGGAGACTGAAGAAAATAAAATTAAAGATGAAAATAGAAGCGAGGAGCACCGCGCCGGCGGTGAGAACCGTCGCAGCCACTTTCAGCGTAAAGTAAACACGCGGACGCATCGAAAGCTCCCTGGAATTTATTTTATCGAGAATGCTGTCTTTGAGATTTTGTGTATGATTATTTTCCATAGGTCGGGTGCTCGTCTATATAAATTTTTTTGAGCGCGTCCTTGGCTCGCTTGATCCTGATGCCCACCGTGCTTGTCGGGACCTCGAGAATATCCCCGATCTCTTTATATTGCATATCCTCAAGATAATACAGGATAAGCACTTCCCTGTATTTGGGCTGAAGCCTCTCGAGATGCGCGTCGATCATCTGCCGCATCTCCTTTTGCTCTTCCTCCTTCCTCACCGGATCGTCGTCGACCGCATGCGAGACGAGCACATCGAAATCCATGAATTGAAAAGGATTTCGCGAATGCTTCTTGAGAGCGTTGACGAACGCGTTGTGAGCGATCCTGTAGATCCATGGAGAGAATTTTTGGCCGAGGTCGAAGCTTTGGATATTTTTGTAGACGCTTATGAATACATCCTGCACGGCATCTTCGATGTCCTCCGGAGTAGCCAGAAATTTCCTGCCGTACCGCAGAAGTTTTGGCTCGAACCTCTCGACCAGGGCCCCAAACGGGTGTGTGTCCCCTTTTTGGACCATCGAGACCAACTCCTCGTCGGCTAGATGTTCATAGATATCCCCCACCTCTCTAGTATACAATCCGGACAGCTGAAATATTTCAAAACAAAACAGCTCCATTGGAGCTGTTTTGTGAAGAGAAGCATCGGGTATTATCTTCCGTGACCGGTCTCGGTCGCCGTGACCGCAAAGTTCGAATCGAACTTCACGGTGACATGGGTTCCGTCGGCCTTGGTCATGTGAGCCTCGTAGGCCGCACCTTCGGCGTCATTCTCAACCCGCTCGATCGTTCCTCCGGGCACGGCGGCGAGAGCTGCCGCGGTCACCTTGGAGGCTGTATCGCCGGTCAGGAGTGTTTCTTTGGTTCCGTTCGAGCCGATGTGGCCGCCCTTAGAGTGATCCATCTGCCGAGCATCAGCGGGCGCCGATACGGCTGCCGTAGGCTGAGTAGATGCAGTAGTGGTCACTCCTTGGGCGCCGACGAGTCCGGTCAGGCCGGCTCCGGCACCGATGGCCGCCAAGGCCCCGAAGGTCATGAGAGACTTTTTGAATGTAGGTTTCATAAATTGTACGTTAGCGAATAACAACCATGGTGAGGCCGTTTGCAGTGAGCATCCGAGCTTCATCTATTAGTACATCGGGGATTCAAAAATTATTTCACCTCTTTTTTGATATAAAAAATGCCAGAGCTTATGCAATGGCGATCAGAACTTCGGACTGGGGCTCCGGACAGGGATCTGCCGGACCTTGTCGGCGAGATACATGAGAATGGCGAAACTCCACACCCCGAATGCTACTACGACCGTAAAGTAGGCGTATGAGTAGGAGGGATGAAGGAAGAAGAACGCCGTCGTCATCACGATACCAGCCACGAGCCAAACGATGTACGCCAGGCTGATACGTCCGTCTCTATCCTCCTCAGAGATCACCATCAATGCTCCGAAGAGGCTTGCTGCGATCGTCACCAGGCATCCGAGGATGCTGCTGAAGTGAAAGGTCAGAAGAGAAAGCAGAGAGACTGCACAGGGCACGATCAGAACCGCTGCGGCAAAGCGTACCCGTTGATAGAACTGAGCAAACATGAGAGAGCTCCTGTTTCTAAGGGACGTTCGCAGTACGAGGTCTTGTTTTATACTACCTTAAATGTTCGAAATGTCAATATATTGTTCCTGAGTAGTGGCAAGCATTGTCTCTTCGTATTGGGTTCCTATATAGAAGGCCAGGGCCGGAAAGGCGCCCATCAGCAAAATAATGGTGGCGAGTTTGGAATACCACGTGACCTGGGTCCATTGGAGTTTCCTCATATCAGGTTACTTCGCAGGCTGGTACCCGGCGATGTACCTATCCCTTGATGACATGCCGTTTTGATCATCGTCGTAGAGATACATGCTGTCTCCGCTGGTAGAGATGGCAATGATAGACTTATCGCCCGCATCTATGAAGTACCAGGCGACGTCCGCGTCGTATTGATCTTTGGATGCGTGTCGTATCCTTGCTGCATCGTGGCCCGCGACTTGGAAAAACTTCACTGACTCAAAGATCCCCATGTTGGCCGCTACATATGAAGGAAAGTCCTTTTCAGAATTTGTTTTTTGAAAAGTTTCAACTCTCAGGTTCCCCGCCGGACCGTCTGAATTAAAATCCACAAAACCTTTCCACCCCGTGATGGCAAGAGCGGGAGTCGCCGCCTCTGCAAAGGAAATATGCGTCGGTTCGATTCCCATCCATTTGTAGGTGCTCCAGTCCGAGGCGGTTATGCTGAGCGTCTTGGCCGGAGAATTCGAAGAAGACCTGTGATTCATCCAATAATACCCCCCTCCCACAAGCAAAACTACTAGTAACCCCAGCGTAAGGGGGGTGGCAAATCCTTGTTGTTTTTTCATGCCTAAAGTATACCCCCGGGTCGACAGATTGAAAACCGGGTCGTCGGACGGATGATGAAATGAGGGCCGCCTTAATTTAAGATGTACTCTGGGACAATACCTAAGGCGAGATACTTTTCTTTGGTTACTTTTGGTATATTCTTGAATTTCTTTATGATCCCCCTGCAGTTTGCGCTTCCGCAATTACATTTCATCGTCCAGGTGTCGTCTGTAGCAAGGATCGTGGAATAGTCTATAAGGATCTCTTTGCCTTCTTTAATATTTTTAATCGCCTTAATAAAAAGTTTTTTCTTACTTTTGAAAACTCCGGCATTCGGTTCGCACGAATGATTCTGGAAATCGCCCAATTCGCCTTCCGGACTTAGATATTTCTCTTTGTCGAATCTAAATGTATTATCCCGGACCCTCTGATCGATATCCTCATCTTCGCCACATGTGATCAATTTTCCTTTCACTTCATATATAACTTCTTGTGCAGAAAAATCTCTATTTGCAAAAATGCCCTGCCCGTTCCTAGATCGCCTTACGTGTACATCCATATGATTGAGAAGAAGTATACCCCCGCGGAGATGAATTTAGAACTCTTTGTGATCAAAGTGGAAATATTCGTTCTTAGTTCCAAGCTTAAATCCATGAGCACGCATTACTGAAAGCACAAAATCTTGCAGCTCTTGATACTTCTTACTTTGTTCGTCTTCCTTGCCTTTATAGAAATTAATAAATAAAGCACCGGTCCCATCCGCCTTGTTACGCATTGGCACTTCTTCTGTACCGGTAATATCTCTCAGGGATACATCAATAGACTTGCCAAAAGAATGCGGCATATCCTTCATGTTCAAGAGTCTATCTGTTTCCTCTTTGCCGAACATTTCTACCCGTCGCTTGTAGATCATCTCGTAGAGCTTTTTTGAACGGTATCCTTCTTTGATATAGAGCCTATACCCCCTCTTCTGGAATTCTTTATCTATCGAAATTAATTTATCGATAATATCTCTGTGCACCAACACTCGATCATTAGTCAGTTCGGCTTCGATCAGATCTTGATCAGACAGTCCCTTATCCGCTCTATGGTGCCAATAGAAATTACTACCAAGGAGGCCGTATTGGTCGATGTAAACAAGATCTTCGTTCATTTTTCTATATAAATGTTTCCTGCCCTACCATAAGCTTCCTTTTCGTATTTATTCTCTCGATAGCCCTTCCTAAAACTTTCGATTGCATAGAGAACTGGATGTATAAGTGGAATACGCGCAGCTTGCTCTACGTGTATAAGTTCATGCTCTAGATCGTGCTCCAAAATATTTGGGCCCAAAAGAACCACACGCCCTATCGCCATGGCTCGTGCTCCTTTCCTCTTTGGTAACCATGTATACCACCAGAAACTTTTTACAGTAAATACCAAAGCGAAAGGGCTCGGGTTAGTACGAAACTTATTAGGCATTGAAACAATAGCAGCCAATACACCAAGAATGGTCCAAGGAAGATTTAAAACGAAACTTATCATACTCAGAGTATACCCCTGGGTCGACAGATTGAAAACCGGGTCGTCGGGCGGATGGGTTTAGAACTAGTTTCGAATGAAGGGAGTGTTTTATCACTCCTGCCCTCCTTCATTAATACAGGAGATTCCTACTGGCGGAATCGACTCAAATTTTCCAGTGGCATTATTCGCCTTCCATGCTTTCTTTGCATTAATGGGCCCACTGGATACATAGTCTCTGGCACTTATCTGAGCGACAATTGAATTATCGATATTAAGTACTTTGTCAGGCGAATAACCGCATACTCCCCAAATCGACATATTTCCGTTTTCATCAGCGCCAGAGAAAAAAGGTAGGGCGTCAGTAACGGTAAAAATAGGCTTTCCGTTCACTCCCTTTACCATGCTTGCTAACCATAGTTCGGTGCCGTCTGGAGTTTTCATCTCGTCTATAACATATGTGGCATATCTTGCGTCTCCAACTGTGAGCGCGCCGTTGCTAGACAATCCATTAGAGAGCGGGGGGTACGTTGTACCTATCCAAACAGATTTCCACAGCGCCGGTTGCAGTGCGACATGTCCGGTTTTATACCAGTAACCCGCGCTCAAACCTACGAGAACAAGAATCACGATTGAAAATCTTTTCATAGAATTCAGTATATCATTTCTAAATTCCCATCTGGGTAGCAAAAACTAACCTTATTTATAGCCCTGAAAAAATTTGGGTCGGTGGGTGGATGGGTTTAGAACTTTATTCGGTCTCCGCATACTTTAGTTTAGGCCATTTTTCCATCCAACCCTTCTTTGCCACCCTCTCACGGATCTTATCCATCTTGTCTTCAAATATGGGCGTTGGTCGGATGATCATGCTCACGTTATCTTCAATTCCATAGGGTGTAATCAGTTCTATTTCTTCATTTCTTATGCGAACACCTATAGCGGTTACAGTCTCAGGGAACTTTGAAATTGCATCCTCAACGGAAGTGTAAGGCGGAATCTTATTCCATACGTGAGCATGGTGCTCATTTACCACTTCCCAATTGGTCCCTGTCTCACTCTTTAACTTCTCAGACAACTTCTCATCATATTCCTCACCCTTATCATCTTCATCAAAATAGACCAGATCCACATCGCTGCTCCCCCATTCTCTTTCCGTATATCCATGAAGGTGATCCCAAATCTTATTTCGAATGAATCCCGCTCCAATAGCCCAATCTTTTAAATTCAAACTTTCTGCTTTACGTAAAGTCTCCATCATCCATGAGTCCTCTTGGATAAGCTTGAGAATTTCTTTTTCAGTCATTTTTCTATATAAATGTTTCCTGCCCTACCATAAGCTTCCTTTTCGTATTTATTCTCTCGATAGCCCTTCCTAAAACTTTCGATTGCATAGAGAACTGGATGTATAAGTGGAATACGCACAGCTTGCTCTACGTGTATAAGTTCATGTTCTAGATCGTGCTCCAAAATATTTGGGCTCAAAAGAACCACATGCCCTATCGTCATAGCTCGCGCTCCCCTCATCTTGGGTTGCCATGTATACCACCAGAAACTTTTTACAGTAAATACTAAAGCGAAAGGATTTTTATTGCCTTGAAACTTTTTAGGTATCGACACAATCCCTGCCAATACACCGAGAATAGTCCAAGGAAGATTTAAAATGAAACTTATCATACTCATGAGTATACCTTTGATAGGCTCTTCTCAAGGATAAAATTCGACATCTCCCTTAAGGCATATTCTTGTTGCCCTTCCTTCCAGGTTCGATGGTTGGCATCCTTAAGGGCAAGCACCTGTCCCCCTTTTGCTTTTATGATCTCTTCGTAGTTCAAACTTATACCCTGAGGAACTACTTCATCACTATCCGTATATAGCAAAAATGTGTCGCCCATGTATCTCTCTAAGTCTTTAAAATCAGGTGAATCTTTCCAGCTGTCTGGTTTTCGTATCGCTTCTGAAAACTCGGGGCCAAAATTCTTATCTCGCGCTTCCATTGAATATGCAGCGGCAACAACCAGAAGCATTCCTTTAATTGAATGATCTACTATCCTTATCGCCACAGGCCCGCCCATGCTTACACCGACTACAAATATATTTTCTGTATCAGAATGTTGCTTCAGAATTTCAAGGGCAGCTTTCGCATCTTCTGCTCTTGTATTTAGATTGCTTTCATTTAAATTTCCTTCTGCATCTCCTACCCCTCGAAAATCAAAGTTGAATGTTGTGACTCCGTTCTCCAAAAGAAAGTTTTGCCACGGAGGATAATATCCTTTGTGTCGATGGGTGTTCCCCCCTCCTGCAATTAAAAGCGCTGAGGCTTTCTCCTTAGGCGCTTTATATAAAGTGCCAACAAGTTTAAGACTTCCACTTTCAAAATAAATATCCTCTTTCATCTTGTGAGTATATCAGGTTCTAATCCCCATCTGGGTACCAAAAACTACCTTTATTTATAGGCCTAAAAATTTGGGTGGCTACAGAATAAGGGGTTCATCGGGCACGGATAATTTTCGGCAGAAAATTTCCGCGACCCCGACTCGGCTGCGATCCTGCTGGATCGGCTTCGCGCCTCCGTCTTTCGATTCCCTGTAGCCTACGCCAAATTAGCTTCGCAAATTTGGGTCCCGATAGGAAAATTATTCTGGATATCTTCTCCGACAGAATATACCTGGAAGGAGTAAAAGAGAAGCTGGATTTTATTTCCTCCTTCCCTGCTTTGGTTTAGGTTTTGATTAACCCAGCAATGAAAGAAGCACCTGTATCAAACACTTGATAGTTCTCCGAAGCTTTTTCTAGTTCTTCCTTAAGCTTCTCTGGTGTATATCGGAGGGATTGAAAAACAAGCAATTTATCGCCCTCCACAACTCCAATCGTCTCAAGATCGAGAGAGGGCTTAATAACTGAACACCATACCTTAATAGCATCATCTGCTTTTCTTGGGGTCACATCAGCATTAGGATCTAAACCGACTAGCTTGAGTTTATCGTCCGCCAAAGTCAAAGCATCTTCTGCATATACTCGTTGTAAACTATTTATATCTAACCTATCTCTCATTTGGCTATTGATAAAAACGAACCCTCCCTTGCCTGCAATAGTTTTAAGTAGTTTTAGAATTACCTGAGGTTCATAGTTAGAGAAAGTGAGCCCAATATTTACAAAGCGTGGCACGCTTCCTTCTCCTAATACTTCAGCCGCTTCTTCAAAAGAAGACTGTATTGTGCTGACAGGAATGCCTTGATCGATAGCGTGTTGTTCAGCCAGCTTGAGGTAATGCTCGCTAATATCTACAGGAATATAAGTAAACTTCTTCCCCTGCTTCTTAAGCTCATCGAAAAAGAATTGTTCCTTGTGTTCAGTGCCTGGACCAAGATCAACATACTCAAAATTCGAAGGTAAGGCGTTAATAACATCCTTTGCTATTGATTCTAAATATTCGCGTTCTGGTTTAATCACTAACTTAAAATAAGGAGTATCCTCCTCTTGTAGAGATTCGTATTTCTCCACTCCTGAAGAAATATAAAGAAGTAAAGAATCAGAATAATCCCAGACGTTAGGACCTATCCTGCGGAAAGAATTAAGAGCCCGTTGTTTGAACCAATTATTGTCGTAAGTCATTTTATAGCCTCATTCGCCTAACCTTTCTTCTTTATTACTAAAAGTCTTTGATTAATAGCGAACTCCGGTTTTTCCAGATTAGCTTCTAAGAAGCGGGTCATCTCTTCGATCTTCGAGTAATAGATAGCATCTGGAACAACCAATAATACCTGGACAAGTTCTGCCAGTTCTCTGAATGTTTCCGCTTTCAAATTCACATCGAAGTAGGATTCCTCATAATCTGCACCTTCTAAGAACTCATCGAGAAAGACATCGAACTCTATTTGATCGAATAATGTCTTCGAGAATTCGATGAGCTTCCCGGTAAAGTCTTTATTAGAGTTATGCACCACGATCAGCTTTCCGCCTTCTTTGAGCAGATCATGGGCTTTCTTAAAGCAGAAACCAAAGGTGTTGTTCCTGTAGAAGTGTCCCCAGACATGCGAACTTAAAATCAGATCAAACTTCTCGCCTAACTCTACCTCCTCAAACGAAGAGCGGATAAATTTCTCCTGAGGAGAGAAATTAAACTCATCAACATCTAGAAATGTAATGTTTGTTGAGTCTTTAGTTAATGACTTTGAGAGATTACCATCAGCACAGCCGACATCCAAAATCGTATCAGTATCTTTAATCTCAACATGCTTTTTAATTTCTTCAGCAATAAAGAACTCTTCTCTTGTAATCTTCTTAAATTTTTGGAAATTCCTTTCAAGTTCAGTCATGGTTTTGATTATATTAGAATTCCCTGCTGTCACCCTCAGCCATTACTACAAACTCGATGCCATTCGCCGGAAGAAGCTTCGCGGGGAGATTATGTGCAGATCCAAAACGTGTACCATCATGAACCGGAAAAGCTTTTTTAGGCTTAAGAAGAAATGCGTAATCTATTGCCTCACCTATCTTCATCCACGGGCCAGACACGGGAAGGGCGAGGATCTCTATCTCTCTTTCTGGATTAGTGAAGGCATCGCCTGGATACCATAATCTCTCATCAATTAGGAAACCAATGTTGGACGATAAAGGTATCGAGCTGTGCATTTGGGCGTGTTCTTCACCAATACCAACCACAGAAATTTCCCCGAGAGATACCGCTTCTCCGTTCCGGACAAGCGTGTGAGCTATTCCCTCTTTGGTAAGAAGCTCACTTACGGAATCATTAGTGTAGATAATTGCTTGTGGATTTTTTCCAATAAGCACTTTCAATGACTCAAGGTGGTAATGATCCTGATGCTCGTGGGTATACAAAATGTAATCGACGTTTGTGAGTTGAGAATGTGCGTCTACGGTATAGCTACCTGGGTCTGTAAGAATTCTCTGGCCCTTAGTTTCTAGCAGTAGGCAGCAATGACCAAGTTTGGTGATTTTCATACTTGCTCTAAATTATATATGTCCAAAGCCACTTCCTCGTACGGATGTACCTTTTTAATGGCGGATATCACACTCTCCACCAGACTATCTTCCACGGAAACCTCGATTCTTTCTTCCTCTACAGCCTCCATTTGACCCACAAAGCCAATATGAGGGTTAGCCCCTTCCAGAGGCTTAAAACGCCCTATACCCCGTGTAGAGAAGCTACAGAAGGCGTACTTCCCGAGCTGCCCGCCTCCAGCCTGCCCGATAGCCTCCCGAACTTGATCGGTGTGGGTTAGGGGCACATATACAACAACCTTTTTCATATAGCCAGAATATACCTCGATAGAACAAAAGAGAAGCTTGCGTGTGGTAATTCCAAACTCCTCATGTAGTATGGCCTTATGGCTTTTTCTGATAAAGCGGTAGAGACAGTTGAGGAAGACCTCCTTGGCCGAAAAGGCTTTGCTAAGCGTATCGCAAAAGACATCCTATCTTGGAAGGACTCCGACAGTCTTGTAATTGGTTTATATGCAAAATGGGGTGATGGAAAGACCTCTGTCGTCAATTTCATTAAAGATTTTTATAATCACCCTGATAAATTTGAGGAGGATATCGATCAGGACAAGATCCCAACAATTATAGAGTTTAACCCTTGGATATTCTCCAACCAAGGAGACTTGGTCCAGAATTTTCTATTAGAGGTTGGTAAAGAGCTGGGACAGAAAAATAATGAAATAGACAAGGAAATAGCTAGGCAGCTTGGTCTTGTAAAATTGTATTTAGGAACAATAACTAAAATCAAAGACAAAGCTTTTCTTCCTATTATCAGGCTATGGCTCCCAATTCTTGGGCTTACGGGAGTTGTGATACTAGATAAAATTTTTGCATTTAGCCCTATCGCCTACGTAGGAACAATAATTCTTATTTTAATTTTAGAATCTCTTACCTTTATCGAAGGGCTTGTATCTATGGCTGAGGATTTCTATAAGAAAAAATCTTCTTTAACAGAGAAAACGCTTAACCAACTAAAGAATGATATTAGAGAGACTTTATCTAAAAGAGATCGCAAAATTCTGTTCATTATAGATGATATAGATCGTCTCACGCCGGAGGAGGTAAGAAATCTATTCCAACTAGTAAAAATCAATTTAGATCTTCCAAATCTTATATATCTTATGGTTATGGACGTAGGCACCGTAGGAAAAATGATAAGTAAGGACGGTATTGAGGGAATGGAATATATTGAGAAAATTGTGCAAATTCCCATCTCGCTTCCAAAAGCTGATGACAAAAAATTGTCTGAATTCTTATTCGCTCAATTAGACGAACTGATAAAGTTTTTCTCCGAAAGCAAATGGGATAAAAATAGATGGGCAACACTATATCATTCTGGCTTAGGTAAAGCTTTTCTTAAAAGAGGGAATCTCAGAATAATCAAGAGGCCACTGAGCCAAATGACGATGGCGGCAAGCTTAATATCAAGCGAGGTGGATCCTGTTGATTTTCTCGGAATAAGAACCCTCGAACACTTCTATCCTGATTTATACAATTACATATCTAACAATAAAGAGGAGTTCACTACGCTAAACCATCATAGAGACTATCAATCAAAAAGGCTTGATGAAATAAGGAAAAATATTGGAATTGAGTTAGTTAAAGTTGATCCATTTATTAAAGATTTTCTTGTCGAACTCTTCCCTCCCCTTAAATCGGTGCTCGAGAACTACTCAATGGGCGATACCATTGAACAAGAGTGGCGGCAGAATAGAAGGATTTGTTCAGCTGATCATTTTGATACCTACTTCTTCTTGAATGTCCCTGAGGGTGAGATGCGGTCGTCTGAGATTACTTCAGCACTAGAAAAAGTTAGAGACTACAAACAATTTTCTGCTCTGCTGCACGGCTATCTCAAAACTCAAGACAAGAAGAAAGACATCAGGAAGTTTCTCACTACGATCCTAGATCACGTAAAAGAATTCCCTACCGAGGGAAATAAGATCGCTCAGACCTTAACTGTTCTATTGGATATTGCAGATGAGGTGTCAGGTATAAAGTCCCATCAGATGTTTGATTTCGGAGCCGAGACAGATCTTATGAGGGTAATCCATTTCTATCTAAAATCATTGAAAGATAGGGAAATTTCCATATTTGAACCGAGCAGAGAAGCTATCCGAAAAACTAAATCCTTATATGGGGCTATCCACCTTATTTCCTCGTACTTCCCCAGACCTGAAAAAGAATCTTCCGGCCGAGAAAAATTATTTGATAATCTAGAAATAACAGAGCTATCGAAGGAAGGTCTTAAGAAAATAAATAAAGCATATAAAGACGGATCTCTAAAAAAACAAGAAAACCTTGTCTACATTTTATATAGATGGAAGGAATGGGGTGGTGAAAAAGATATGAGGACTTTTGTTAATACTTATAAAAAGAGCAGACTTGCTTTGGCTGAGTTTGTATCAAAGTTTAAAACAATATCTCTCAGATCATCTGGCATGATTACTGAACAAATACCGAGAATATCATTTTCATCACTCAAAGAATTTTTTGATCTCGATTACATCAAAACCACAATAGATAAAGTGAAATTAGATAAACTGCCCGACAATCAAAAAGATGCAATATCACTCTTCAAGAAAGATTTTCCAAAAAGAAATGACCCTATGTACTAGATACTGATTAATTTATAATCAATTTATGAAACAGAAAACTTTTAATAAAGACGGGGTCAAGAGAATTATCTGCACGAACTGTGCACACTATATGGGCGACTCACACCTTGGAGAGAAAAATATCAGAAAAATAAGATGCACGAAATGCCACACGATATCTATTGTTTATCCACCTAGAAAAGATACTGAGGGTGGCATGAAGGTGATCCGCTTTGGTCCCAATGAGGGGGTGTTTACAGCAGATTTGACAGAGAGCGAGATAGAGAATAGCATTTAAGTCGTAGAACATTCATAGCTGAAGTGCGGGTTATATAGAAGTTCGCAAGAACTTAGAGGACCCAGCCAAGTAACTAAACACCCCTGTTTGGTTTCCTGGCTGGGTCTTTTTTGTTGTATGAAAAAGTATCAAGCCATTAAAAAGACCAATAGAAAAGAAAAAACAGAGAAATCTGAGAACCTTTTCATTGATCAGTTGGCAGAACTATTTCTTCTTCAGATAGAAAAGACTTCGATTAACCATAGTGAGCAGAAAGAGCTGTCAGCACATCTCTTGAAAAACTTGGGCTGAAAACTTGTTGGTGTGCGGATGCAAGTCCCCGCTCTGAGTAATGGCTTCTCAACGGGGGACCTCACCTGCACATCAGGAAGAACACATGTGATCGTTTCGCCAGACAAAAATTCAAGGACCTAGGAGAACCTTGACTGGTTGGAAACAGTAGCATTCTGTCCGCCAAATAATTAATAGCCTCTCTTAAAAGCTATGAGGGAGATAGAAGCCAAAAGCATAAGAAAATGACAAATCGACAAGTTAGCTACGTAAGGCAAATAAGGGTAAGCAAAAAAGCTCATCGCCTATGTAAGATCGCCACCACTTATCTTAATAAGACCATGAGCGAGATAGTGAGCGAGGCACTAGAAGAGCTATTTAACCAAGAAAAGCACCGAAAAATTATAGAGCAGTACCAGGACGAATCATTACCAGAAATCATGTAGCCAGACTCCCTCATTGCTAGTCATTGCTAGTTTTAGGACTCTTATCGGCAGTCATCGGCAATTTAAAGACATATATGGGCGGAATGATCACTTATAGCAAAAACCATGAAATTAGGCATAATTAACTTACAGCTGGGAACAGTTGGGAACCTAACCCTTTGGAGCAATCCAAAGGCATGGTTCAAAGTCAGGTCGTGCTCAAAGAACCCATCATGGGGTCGCATGACCTGCCGTATCGGGAAACTGGTACGAGAGCCTTCGGGCTCTACCCGTGGTGGGCTTTTTGTATCTCACCAAGGGATTAACCGCTTGTTACTCCCTTCATGCTAATAATCATCTTCATATTCCTCGTGGTGGGCCTGTTTGTGTCAATCGGATTCCTGATGCTTCTACTTACACTTCCAAGAGCAAAGAAGAACGCCAAACTTGTTCGAGAAAGAGCGGATAAAGCTATAGAGAATAAGACCTCATCGGCAAACGAGATTAATGTTCTGATTGATCAACTCACAGCGATTAAAAATCGACGAGTAGTCCCCTTCCTAGAAGCAGACCAGGTGCGTATCGATTCACTGAGAAAACTAAGAACCTAATATGGAAAAGGCCCTTATCTACTGCAGAGTTTCTACTGAGGAACAGGCCGGTGAGGGTCGATACTCTATCCAGACGCAGCTTGATCTCTCAAAGAAGGCAATCTTAGCCAGTACGGAATATGAGTTGGCTGAGGATGGAGTCTACAAAGACCTAGGAAAAACAGCGAGGAATACCAACAGACCCGCACTACAAGAACTGCTTGTACGTGTTCAAGAAGATGAAAGGGTTGGTGCAGTATACGTTCTCGACACCGATAGACTTGCGAGAAATATGCTTGATCATCTTTCAATCAAAGCACTTCTGAAACGGAAAGGGGTAAAGCTTATTTCGGTAAATCAACCTGGCCTTGATGAATCAATTGAGGGCGAAGTGCAAGATGGCGTTATAGCGTTGATTAACCAGTACCAGTCACAGATTACCTCAAGGAAAACTATTAAAAGTATGGAGCAGAGGTTCAGAGATGGCTGGTGGGTTACCAAAGTTCCTGTCGGATATCTCAATGCCGGAGCACCAGACAACCCAGACAAGAGAATAATTATTCTGGATGAAATGAAGGGTTCTCTTATAACCGAACTCTTTCAAAGATATTCAACCGGTTCTTACTCCATGCTCGAGCTTGGTGAGGAACTCAAGAAGAAAGGACTTGTGTCGAGAACTGGCGGGATGCTCAGCGTTGCGAATCTACTACGACTTATCCGCAATCCATTCTATTACGGCATTATGCGTTGGAGGGAGATGGAGCAAATCGGCAAACATCCCCCACTCACGACCAAAGACATCTTTGATCGTTGCCAAGAGGTCTGCGATGACCATAATCACCACGCCTGCAGAAGAAGAAAATACGACTTCCTCTTGCGGGGATATATATTCTCCTCAGTAAGCGGACTCCGCTTTATAGGAGAAACTCATCCGAAGAAAGACAAGACCTATTACCGTCCATATCTTACAAGTAAACAAAAGCCTGGAATCATCTCTGATGAGGATCGCAGCGTCAGAGCAGCTGATATTGAGATAGCTGTTGAGGAGCTATTCACGGGCATTGAATTCTCGCCAGAATTTATTGAAAAGCTACTTACCCGTGTGCAGTTTATATATGATCTAAAAAAGCGAGATGTTATCCGAGAGAAAAGAAAGATTCTTGCTGTTAAGTCTAGTGCGGAACAGAAGCTTGCTGTGGCGGAAGAAAAACTTGTCTCCGGCATTCTAGATGATAGCGACTTCACTCGGATCAAACTTAAGCAGCGAGAAGCAATCTACACTTGCGACGAGGAGCTGATAAAACTTGAGAAAAGCAGGAACATCAAAGTGGACACAATCCAGCAGATAGTTCACCTTGCCAAGAATATAGGTCAGTCCTACCAGGAGGCTCCACCAGAGCTTAAGAGGATCTACATAAGCCTATTCTGGGAACGTTTTGAGGTGGCTAACCGGAAACTCGTCACGGCAGTTCCAAGCCCTGTAATTGAGGCTTTGGTGGCCTCAGGGACCATATGCTTCAGCAACAAGCACAAACCCGTCCCTCATGAAAGGATGTTTGCCCAAAAGAATAAATCCTTTAGGGACACTATTAGAATAAGAAACATTAGGGGTGGCTACAGGGAATCGAACCCTGATTGCAAGCTCCACAAGCTCGAGTGTTAACCGTTACACCATAGCCACCATTAGAGAAACCATATCTTTTTAACACAAATTAGGCCCATTCACCATTTATTAATCTATCTTTCTTTTCCTTAGTCCACTTTTTTATTTGAACTTCCCTCTTGCGCGCCACAGATTTACTACCCAAATCTTTTGATCGATACATCAATTCGAATGGGCCTTGCTGTTTTGCCATCTGAGAACCCTGCCCAGAATTATGCTTAATTATTCTAGAATCTGGATCTGTAGTTATTCCGACGTAATAGTGTCCGGTCCTTGCTTTGGCAATATATACATACCAACCCATGGATTAATTATATGCCCTTCGACAAGCTCAGGGTACTTCTCCTCATACCTAATTCGCCCAGTGTTTACACTGAGCGAACGAAGTGAGTCGAAGTGTGCTCGGGACTGGATTTGAACCAGCACGCCTCTCGGCGCTACCACCTCAAGGTAGTGCGTCTACCAATTTCGCCACCCGAGCGTGAGTGAAGAGTACCAAATTAAACCCCGTATTTCAACAAATCGCCCGAGGGGCGATTATGCTTTGGCTTCTTCTGTTTCGACCGCCGGCTCGGCCCCAACTTCTGGATCCTTTGCCATACGAGTGTTTCGCATCTGGCGGCGGATATCCTTGGCTGCCTTATCACGGATGTGATAGAGCTTGGAGCGGCGGACGGATGAGCGCTTGACCACTTCGATCTTGTCGATCATCGGGGAAAAGAGCGGATAGATCCTCTCGACACCGACGCCTGAGGCGACGCGGCGAACGGTGAAGGTGGCTCCGGCTTCCTGGCCGTGCTTTCGGGCGAGGACGAGTCCTTCGAAGGCCTGGAGTCGGGTTTTGCCCTTTTCCTGGATCTTTTGCCAGACGCGAACGGTGTCCCCCGACCTAAAGTCGAGTTTCTTTCGTTCGTCTACCTTCACCGGTGAATGCACTGTATTCATAAATGTCCGAATAATCTAACACAACCCCGTCCCTATGACAACTCCTTTGGCACATAGCCTATCTCCTCAAAAGCATGTAAAAAGTCCTCCGGAAAGTCGGCGACCACCGTCGTCGGCTCACCGTCGAGGTTACTGAAGGTGACCTTGCGGGCGTGGAGGGCCAAACGCTTGAATCCGAGGAGGCAGGGCTTGGAAGCCGCGTAGAGAGAGTCGCAGACGACCGGGCGCTGGAGAGCCTGAAAATGGACGCGGATCTGGTGAGTGCGTCCGGTCTTCGGGCGAGCCTCGAGGAGAGTTACTCCTTCGGCCCGCTTCATCACTTGAAAATGAGTGACCGCATCCCTCATATCACCGAACGCGCCTCGGCTCGCCGAATACCTGCGAAAATCTACCGGGCTCTTGCCTATGGGCATCGAGAGAGTGCCGTGATCTTCCTTCACGCTGCCATACACAAAGGCAAAATAACTTTTTTGGATGGTGCGCTCCAAGAATTGGGATTTAAGGTGTTCGAAACCTTTTTGGGTCTTGGCCAAGAGGAGCGCCCCCGAGGTCTCGCGGTCCAAGCGGTGTACCACGCCCGAACGATCGAGGATCTTCCCTTCGGCCATGGAGCCGTCCGCGTTGAGCCCGGCTTCAAGCCGGATCATCTCTCCCACTCCCTTGGCTTCCGGGTATTTTTCCACCAGCCATTCGGATACCGAAGGCTCCTTTGTCCGGCCGTCTCCGTGCACGACAATACCCGCCGGCTTGTTCAAGCAGAGAATATCTTCGTCTTCATAAATGATAAAAGGCGTGAGATCCATATGAGTGTGGGCGATACAGGACTCGAACCTGTGACCTTCTCAGTGTAAATGAGTTGCTCTACCAACTGAGCTAATCGCCCGTTGGAAGGATACTAGCATATAATGTATTCTCTTGGTACGAGCACGTGGCGGAATCGGTATACGCGTACGGTTCAGAACCGTATGCCGCAAGGCTTGAGGGTTCAAATCCCTCCGTGCTCACTAAAACAAAAACCACCCAACAGGGTGGTTTTTGTTTTGCACCGGATTTGCCGGAAGGCAGCGAAGCGTCGGAAACCCGCAGGGTGTCCGAGGAGATTACATCATTGGCTGAGGAGCCATGGCCTTGCCGGCCTTGACGCCCGCGAGAACGAAGACAATACCGAGCACCAGATGAAGATACGTATCCGCCATATTCGAGGAAATGAGACCGAGGAGCATGTCTCCTGAAGAGAAGAATCCGAGAACTGCGAGGAGGAGGTAAATGACTCCGAAGGTCTTCATAACCGCGCCCGCTTTCATCGGAGCGCTGTATGCCGCCCAGAGGAAGATCGCACCTGAGATAATGTGCACGAGGTTATGAAGCAGATCGGTGACAAAGATGCCGCCAGATCCGACGATCGGGTTAGGGATAAATCCCAAAACGCCTACAACGACGAGCACCCATCCGAACACAGAAGCTGATGTCTTTCCCATAATGAATATTTAGCCTTTAATTTTAATAGTTCGACCCCATAATTATACAATGAAAATAACCACGCAATTTGACGTTCGGCAAGAGTTGTTGATAACGGTGTTCCCGGTAGGATATCTCACCCCTGGGAAACCCTCGGTTTTCCCAATCCTTCCTCCACGGGAGGAGTCTCTCCTCCCGACCCCTCCTCGTTCGATTCCTCTACACAAACAAAACCACTCCGCCCGAAGCGGAGGATTTTTGTTTGTGTTCCCGGTAGGAATCGAACCTACATTAAAGCCTTAGAAGAGCTCTGTTCTATCCATTGAACTACGGGAACAAATTCGGACCGACCAAGAGATACTACTGTATTATAGCGAAGGGTCAACGGTAGCGTCCCTATTTGCCTTTATATCCTCGAGGGTCTTCGCGCGATCTCGATAGTAGGTGACCGTCTTATCGAGGAGGGCGGTGTTGAGGGTCGGGACCGGGGTCGAGGTCTTTTCTTTGACCACGAAGATCTCTCCGTTGTTCACTTTGATAAAGAGATCGATGCAGAGGGCGGAAGCGATAACGAAGAGAAGGACGAATATGATAAAGATGACCTTCCAGTCGGCATTCGGGCTGGTCCCAAAGCCAAAGAGCCTGCCGTTCTTGTGAAGCTTCAATCCTTTGATCTGAATATTTACGTTTTTCATGGCTTGAATAGATACACGGTCAGAGCCGCCTGCAGTCTCCAAATCTTCTTCGCCGCCAAGGGCTTGCCGGTCGGACTGACGCCAGATGAGGTGCCGGAGATGATAGACACGTCATCGATAGAGATCTTCGTGGGTAGATTTTGGAGCGCGTGGATAAAGGCGATGCTCCCCGCCCACGGCCCCTCGGCCTCGAGGGCCACGTGGACCTTGTCCGGATCGTTGCCGTGGGCGGTCGGATCCACCTTGTCGACGGTGACTGAAGAGATCGAGGTCTTGAGTCCCAAGTCCTTGCCGGTTTTTTCTATTTCTTCGATCAAGGGTACGAGCTCCCCTTCGGTGAGGATGGACGTGTCGAGCTCGGCGATCGCCGCCTCTGAATTATTCTTCGCGGTGCGGAGAGAAAGGGCCGAATCGGTCGAGCGAGCCGACGCATCGGCAGCGTTGACGAGGAGGGATGTCTCCTGGTTCTTGCCTCGGAGATCGTAGACGGCGTAGCCGAGAAGCGACACGAAGAAAAGCGCGATGATCGAGAGCGAGACGAGGAGTGTTTTGGTATCGCGCATATTATTTTTTCATTATCGGAGAGATCGAGAGTTCGAACTCGAGATCCTTATCCTTGGCAAAGCTTGAGACCGGCAGCACCGCCTTTGAAAAACTCTTCGACGAGTTCAAGGCTTCCTGGAGGGCGAGAAGAGCCTGGCGGTCGCGCGCAATGCCGGAGAGAGAGATGGTGACCGCAGTTCCCGTTTTGTCCCAGCGGAGCCCGAGGAGAGAAACACCCGCAGGCTTGGCGGCGATGATCTTTTGGAATATTTCATACGGCTCGTCGGTCGAAGCATCCGGTGAGAGGACGGTGAGCTTTTTATTCGTCAGACCGAGCCACTTCTCGAGCGTCCTCCCGTCTTCGGAGGAAGGCGACTTTTTCAAGACCTCGATGCGAGACATGGCGATCTCCTTTCTCGAGCTTGAGACCGTGTATGAAGGAAATATTCCGAATATGGCGATCAGGACGAGCGTGCAGAAAAGGAACAGGATGACCACCATCCGCCTTCGGGAATATTCTTTGACCGCGATGATCCTCGTCTCGTCGTTTAAAAGCTTAAACATAGCGGGGTTGTTTCTTAGGCAGAGCGGCGCCGATGGCCGCCGCATATCGGAGCGATTCATCGAACGGGATGTCCGGCGGATATTCCTCGATCGAGAAAGCGTTCGCCCAGACATTGGCGAGGGCGTGAGGGACGTCAATGTCGCTCATGAGCTCGCTGATAAAGTCTTCTTTCTTGGCTTCGGCTCCGGTGATGAGCACCTTCTCGATCTTTTTGCCCGGCGTACTGTCCTTATCAAGCCGAGTGTTCCAAAAGGCAAAGACCTTTCGTATCTCGGCTTTGAGGTTTGCAAGGTCGCTATACCCGTTCGCGTCCGCCCGAGTACCGTACGGAGGAGTCGAGCTGAACTGCACTACTTCGTCTTCGACCACATAGAGCCCCGTCTTTTCTTCTCCTGTATTAATGATGAGGTGGGTGCGCGCATCCCCCGAACGGATGACCGCGCGGGCGATCGCCTGAGATTCGACATCAAAGGAGATCGGAGTGGCGCCCGCTTCTTCGAAGATCTGGGTATAAAAAGCGACGGATTTGTTCGGAAGCACGCAGACGGCGACCTTGATCGTCGACTTGCCCCGGGTTTCGCCGATAATATCAAAATCAAAGATCGATTTGGCGAGGGTCACGGGAACGTTCTCTTCGACGGTGAAGGCCACGCGGTCTCGGAGGCTTTCGAACGGCTCCTTTTCTACTTCCACCGTGAAGAGATAGGCCTTTTCTTCCGGGAGCGTCGCCCGCACGAAAGTGAACGGATTCTTGGCCCTGAGCTCGGCGATGGCCTTCACCACAGCGGGAATATCGTGGATATAGCCCGCATCGATCGCGCCCGGAGGAAGCCCTGCTTCATTCCACTCCGAGAGGATGAGCTCCCCCGCATGCTTGCTCTGTCTGAACTCTATGAGGTGGAGCTCTTTATCCGAGAGAGAAACGCCCACCGTGGTGAGAAAAAGAAAATGCGGCGTCGGGAAAAAATCAAAAAAACCTTTTTTCCTATCTGACTCACGAAGAACATGCGACATACTATAAGTATACACGCAGTATGCGCACTCTTTCTACTATTTCACGCGCATCCCCGGTGTCGTTGCATCTGAGACGCGGAGAAGAGAGAATGTTTCGTCATTTGAGACGGCAAGGATCATCGCTTCGCTCGGAATGCCCATGAGCGGACGAGGTTCGAGGTTAGTGGCAAAGGCGCATTTCACCCCGACAAGGGCGCTTGGATCTTCGAAATATTTGCGGATGCCCGAGACGACCGTGCGAGGACGCTCTTCTCCAAGATCAACGGAGAGCTTGAGGAGCTTGTCCGATCCTTCGATCATCTCCGCGCTCTTGATCTCACCGATAGTGATCTCCCCTTTCTTGAACTCGTCGATCGTAATGTAGTTAGGCATTGGTCTCTTGTTTATTATGTTCGGTATCAATATAACTCTTTAATATAAGGGCGGCGGCCGACGCATCGCGCATATCCGTTCGTCCCTGCAGGCGATCCGCCTCCATCGAGGTGAACACCTCCGGGTGGAACACCACCTCGACCCCCTGTTGCCGTAGCTTGTCCGCGAACACGTGGGCATCATTCATGATCTCGTTTGGCTTGCCGGCAAAATTGCTCGACTCGCCGAGGATTATCCTTTCTACCTTATATTTCGCCACCGCATCAAGGATCGTCGGGACAAGCTTTTCATCATTGGGCAGGACGGCGCGAGGTATCGCGAACTCTCCCGCTTCATCGGTCGAGGCGATCCCCACCCTCTTTGCTCCATAATCTACGGCCAAAAGCTTCATCGGGTAAGTATAGTACAATATGTAGATGACAGTCGCATCCAACATGATCATGATCCAGGATTGGCTTTCTATGAATCCTCTCATCGCAGGAGCTCTCCTCATCTGGGCTCTCGCTTGGAAAGGGTTTGCTCTCTGGAAAGCTGCCCAGCTCCAGCATCGGAACTGGTTCGTGGCCATCCTCGTATTGAACACCCTCGGCCTCCTCGAGATCATCTATCTCTTCGGCATCGCCCGAAAATATTCGGTCGAAGTGGTAGAGAAATAAAACGCTGCGGAGTCAGAGATTCGGTCCTTACAGGACCAGTACCCCGATTGGATAATTTATTTCGTGCACTCATAAATTATGCTCAATCGGGCTTCGAATCCCACACGCAAAGAGAGTCGCCTCTTTGCTCTCCTCCGCCTAACAAAAATGGCACCTTCCGGCGCTCATTTTTATATCGGCGGAGGAGGTGAGATTCGAACTCACGAGACCCTTTCGAGCCTGACAGTTTTCAAGACTGTTCCATTCAACCGCTCTGGCACTCCTCCGTGCCCACTATCAAATCATATTGATGACCCTAAATCAACCGACCAGTTGACATTCTATATTTAATGTGCTAGTTTAAAAAAGGAAATATTTCCCCGCAGGACCCCTACCCGATAGAGAGGGATTTATGGCAGCAGATCTGACAAGACTCGATGTGACCACCCCCGGCCGCGGACCCTGGAAGGTCGTCCCCGACGTACGCAACCGCTCGATCAACGTCCGGCACGAGCGCAGCCGCTTCATCCACCGGGTCTTCTATGGGACCCGGACGGAGCGCACCGAGGCGGAAGCCGAGGTCCAGGCGACAGCTCTCGCCGCCGTCCTGAACGTCCTCAAGGTCAAACGCCCGTAGCTCAAGGCTCCTTCCCCACCCCTCGCCGGGCGCATCACGCGCCCGGCGATTTCCTTTATGTGCCTATACAGGGCCGTATTCTTTACTTGACTTTTGTATACAATGTGTGATATAATACATGCAGTAGATTAGTTGTACCTTTCATTCTTCTCACTTCACCCTAGGAGACACCATGAATCGTTTCATCGCCGTCCTCGTACTGGCCCTCGCCTTCGTCAGCGCATGCAAGAAGGAAGAGCAACAGCCCATCCTGAAGGAAGTCGCCCGGGAGGAAACACCTGCCGTCCAGGCTCGGTTCGCCAAAGAATCGCTGGAAGTGCACGCGAAGCAGGTCGTTTCGGCGAAGCTCCAAACGGAGTTCAAGACCCTCCTCGCAGACGACAGCGCAGCCAGCGCGCCGCGCAGCTTCGGTTATGCGGAGCCGACTGCCTGCGATCACTACGGACGAGCCGCAGCGTGGGAGAGATTTCAGCAACACTACAAGAACGCTGAGGTCGCTATCGAAGGTGTGGGGACGGACATCGTCACGACCCACTTCACCGACGCGGTTCGCGCCACGGCAAAGACCATTCTGAGTATTCAAGGCAAGTTCTCGAACACCTATTCGGACTCCTTGTCGAACCCATACGTCTACTCGACGTGCGGAGATGGCGAGCTTCTCGAACAGATCTCGAGCGTGATCGACTGGGTCCGGATGACGAACATCGATCCGAATTCAGTGGGTCTCATCTCCTCCGCCGTTCGCGCTAAATTCGCCGAGATCCTCTCGGCCGAGATCAAGCGCGACCAGAAGTACTCAGGCGGCGGACGCTGGCTCGACTGTATGTGCGAAACGTCGATCCCCTACTTCTACAATCAGTTCCGGTTCACTCGCGAAGAGCTCAAGCTCACCGCGGAGGAATGGGGCAGGTTCACGAAGGGTCCCAAGAAGGGTTCGAAGCAGACGTGAGAAGAAATCATCGCCAAGCGCGCACCGCGCGCTTGGCGATTTCTTTTTATATTCTCGTGCTACAATTTTTGCATGACACGACAGACCTTTACTATCGAATGGGACGCCCACGAATACGAGCACAAACAGCGATCCGAGGATTGGTTCTGGGCGGTGGGCATCATCACCGTCGCTGTTGCCGTCGCGGCGATCGTCCTCGGGAACTTTATCTTCGCGATCCTCATTCTCCTCTCGGCCTTTTCTCTCGCTCTCTTTATAAATAGACTCCCCGAGACCGTCCATGTCGTCATCGACGAACAGGGCGTGATCAAAGAGAAGACCCGATACCCGTACGACACCCTCCGTTCGTTCTGGATCGACACGGACCATCCGCACAAAAAGATCATCCTCCGTTCGAAGAAGATGCTCATGCCCCTTATCATCGTCCCTCTCGGAGAAGACATCGAATGGGAACGGCTTGAGAAGACCCTTCTCCGCTACCTCCCCGCCGAATATCATCGATTGCCTTTCGCAGAATCCCTGCTCGAATATTTAGGTTTCTAGTGCCCATTTCTAGAGGATGCTCGAACTCTCGCATCATCGCACGATATAGCAAAAGAAAACGGCGACTCGGGTTGAGTCGCTCGCAATAGTCAATCACCACATGCTTGAATCGAGCCACCACCTCTCAGCTTTTTCTCATCGTGTTTAGCGAGTAGTGAGGTACCAAGACTGTGCATGTGGGCCGCTTCGCCGTCAATTCTGCCGGTATTATAAGCGATCCCTAGAGCCAGAGAGAGTGATTTGGGCTTGTTCAGATCAACTACGGTGATGAGCCTAAGTTCGCGCAAAGGCAGGGTCAAGATCACTTCTCCGAAGTCAGCAAACATCGGCTTATAATTACTGCCGTTGACCACGCGCCATTTGTCACCGTCGTCATTCAGTTCGACTCGTCAATCTTGCATGCTGATCAGAGAAAGTGGCACAAGCTCAAATGACGGAGTTAGCACTACTGGACGTTCCTGTCGAGGACAGAACAGACCGTGAATGCTTTCATGTAGATCGGGCATCGGTTGCCTCGCGTAAGGGTTCTTCTTTCCCCCTATCATACGAGACCCGGGCCGTACAACGTCCCCACATCGACTCGCTCAAATGAAAAAGAATCCTCAATATCAACAGGAGTATCTATGTGCTGATTTGCCTATTCTATTAGTGTGTAAGTACCGCCCGTCATACCGTCGTGGTATCATGGCGCTATGGCATTACGACACACATACTTGCGCTATTGTGCTCACAAAGGCGGCAAAGAAGCTTACTAGGACTATCTCCACGAACGGCACACGATGCGACCACGAGTGTTTTTCTCGTACAGTTTTGCAGACAACATATCTACCGTTGTCCTCGCGATCGGCCGGAAATTTGGCGATATTCAATTGGTCGATAGCGAACTACACGCCTCTTCTTCTTGACTATCGCAATAAAACAGTCGCCTGCAATCGTAGACGGGTACCAGTAATGAGAAGACTGAGCAGAAGGATTGATGACAGGCACGTGCTAAAATGGAGGGATGATCTCACCGATCTCCCTCCATTCTCATTTCATCGATGCCGAAACGCGCTTATTCCATGCTCTCCGAGTCACCGACGCTCGAGTGGCCCTGGCGATTGCAATAGTTGCTACGCTGGCCATAGTTGAAGGTGTCTGGATGGGACGACGACATGAGTAGATTCCTACCGTCCCACTTCGTGCCACCTCTGGTATGAGGGTCTCGTTAAAATCTTGTCTCCAGGCTTCGATGAAGTCTTCTATGTCTTTGTCTGCGAGGGGCACGGGGAGAGGATAGCAAAAGAAAAGAGCACCTATGCAAGGCGCTCGGTGAGTAATCTATTAACATCAAGCCGATGAATCTTGTTTCCTCTGATGAGGATCGGTACCCCTACTTCCAAGGGACCTCCAGCTACGCTAGTATCTCGCACAATCAGCACAGCTACACGAGACACCCCAACAATCACATATTGCACACCGGCGTGACGATCGCCTCTAATCGCGACGACCGTACCGGTCATTCCATCATCTTGCTTGGTGATGTGCGTCAGCATGTGACGTGCACAGCGCATTCCATTGTCACAGCCGTACTTGTAGCCGATCACCCAAAAGGTTCCAGCTACGACAAGAACAATCAGCCATAGATTCAACATGGGGGGCTCCAATTGAAGTTCTAGGCCCACCCTACCACACCCACCTTTTCTGTCAAAAGTTCGATTCCTACAACCCTCCAAATCTCGCTTGGCTACATGAAGCCATTCGGCGAATCCCTCTTCACTACTTGCTAGAACAAAAAAGAGCGCACACCTGTGCGCTCTTTTTCATAATTCGACCATTATTCAGAAATGTGCTCCCGGTAGGAATCGAACCTACATCACAACCTCCGCAAGGTCGCATCCTATCCATTGAACGACGGGAGCATTTAACAAATGAGAATATACCACACTGTACAAAAATCCGCCTCTCGGCGGTTTTTTGTTAGGCGATCTTTTTGATCATCTTCGAGAGTCGGGACTTCTTTCTTGAAGCGGCGTTCTTGTTCAGAGTCTTTTCTTTGACCGCTTTGTCGAGGGCCTTTTGGGCGAGGCGGAGAGCCGAGGCGGCATCCTTTTTCTTCCCTTCGGAAACGAGCTTCTTGACCGACTTTACGGTCTTCTGGACGTTGTCCTTTCGGATCTGGTTGAAGACGCGCTTCTTGTACGAAGTGCGGAGGGCCTTTTTGGCTGAGCGTGTGATTGGCATATGCGAGATAGTACATGATGCCCTCGCATAAATCAATACTATCTACCAAGGCACCGCGTGCCTGAATCTGATAGTATGGTCCCATGATAGGAACGCTCCGAGGCACCGTACAGCACAAAGATCTTCACGCCCTCATCGTCGACGTCGGCGGGATCGGCTACAAGGTATCGGTCACGACCGACACTTCCCTCGTCGCCCTGCCCGGAGAGCCCGTATTTCTCTGGACCTATCTCGCTGTTCGAGAGAACGCCCTCGACCTCTACGGCTTCTCCGATAAAGAGACCCTGGACATCTTTGAGCTCCTCATCACGATCTCGGGCATCGGACCGAAGACCGCCTTGGGGATCTTGAACGTGGCCACCCCCTCGATGCTCCGCCAGGCCGTGGCCGAAGACGACACCTCGTACCTCACCCGCGTCAGCGGGATCGGCAAGAAGAACGCCGAGAAGATCGTCCTCGAGCTCCGCGACAAGCTCGTCACCACCGTGGCTGACGGAGGCATGAACCTCAAGGCCGAGGGCGACGCCCTCGAAGCCCTGGTCTCTCTCGGCTATCCGGAGCGCGATGCACGCGACGCGTTGAAAAAAGTTCCAAAAGAGATCACGAACACGAGCGAGCGCGTGAAGCAGGCGCTAAAGCTCCTGGCCCAAAAATAACCATGAACTCAATTCTCCGTTTTATAAAAAGATTCATCCCTCGTTCTCTTTTTGACGCCCTCGCTCCCGTCTATCACTACGGGCTCGCGGTGACGAGCGCTCTTTTATACTGGTTCCCTTCAAGACAGCTCACCGTCCTTGCGGTGACCGGCACCAAGGGCAAGTCCTCGACCGCGGAGATGCTCTCTTCTATATTCGAAGCAGCCGGATATAAAACCGCCCTCCTCGGCACTATCCGCTTCAAGATCGGAGATGAGTCGACCCCGAACAAACAAAAGATGACCCTGCCCGGACGATTCTTCGTCCAAAAGTTCCTCCGCGAAGCGGTGAAGAAAGACTGCGACGTCGCGGTCGTCGAGATCTCTTCCGAGGCCGCCAAGCAGTACAGGCATAAATTCATCTATCTCGATGCTCTCGTCTTCACCAATCTTTCCCCCGAGCACATCGAGTCCCACGGCTCGTTCGAGAAGTATCGAGAGGCGAAACTCAGGATAACCGAATCCTTGGGACGAAAACTGAAGGACAAAAGCGTCGTGGTCGCGAACGCGGACGATCCGAATGCGGACCTCTTTTTGAAATGCGGCGCTTCGGAGAGCTATCCGTACTCCTTGAAGGACGGCGAGCCGTACACGGTGGATGGGAAAGGGATCTGTTTTACAT
Organism: Parcubacteria group bacterium; assembly: GCA_028286565.1. GTDB lineage: Bacteria > Patescibacteriota > Minisyncoccia > Phycocordibacterales > Zambryskibacteraceae > JAIFWN01. The sequence goes on along the minus strand of JAQBRH010000004.1, from coordinate 233,751 downwards.
ATAAAGGAACGGAGATACGATCCCCTCTCCGCGGCGTCTTCAACCTCTACAACCTTCTCGGCGCGGCAGTCTGCGCTGAAGCCTTCGGCATCCCTCTCCTTGCGATCAAGGAAGGTATCGAGAAGTTATCTCTTATTAAAGGACGAGTCGAGTTCGTGAAATTTCCCGAAGACAATCCTCTTCATGAAAAACAAAACTTTGATGTGGTTATCGATTATGCACACACGGCTGAATCTTTGAGCGAACTTTATAAGGCCTTTGGGGATCAGAAAAAGATCTGCGTCCTCGGGAACACCGGCGGAGGCCGAGATAAATGGAAAAGGCCGGAAATGGCCAAGGTAGCGGATTATTTTGGTGAAGAAATCATCCTCACAAATGAAGACCCGTACGATGAGGATCCGAACACGATCATCTCTGACATGCTCCCGGGCTTTACCGTCCACACTCCGCACATAATCATGGATCGCCGCGCGGCAATCGCTGAAGCGATCCGCAGAGCCGAACCGGGCGACGTCGTCCTCATCACAGGCAAAGGCACCGATCCGTGCATCATGCTCGCGAACGGCAAGCGCCTCGAGTGGTCCGACTATGATGTGGCGAAGGAGGAATTAGAAAAAGTACTCAATGCCAGAACTGCCTGAAGTCCAAACCACCGTGAACGGTCTGAACAAGACCGTCAAAGGGAGGAGGATCATAAATGTGTGGACCGAATACAAAAGCGCTCACCCAATGCATAAGGGCAGCATAAAAGAGCCCGCATTCTTCAGGAGCTTCAAAAAGAAAGTGATCGGCCAAAAGATACTCAAGGCGGAGCGGAGAGCCAAAAATATTCTGCTCCACCTCTCCGGCGGACACACCATCCTTGTCCACATGAAGATGACCGGACACTTCGTCTATGACCCGAAGCCCGGCTATCCGTTCGTGCATTTGATCTTTAATTTGGACAACCGCAAAGACCTGGTCTTTTCCGACATGCGCAAATTTGCCAAGGTCACCGTTCTCGACACCGCGACCCTCTCCGACTCTCCTCACCTCTCGCACCTCGGACCGGAGCCGCTCGATAAAAATTTTCAATTCCTCGTCTTCCGTTCTCGATTGATGAAAAAGCCGAAGGGCAAAATAAAGTCCGTCTTGATGGATCAAACGGTCGTGGCCGGGATCGGGAACATCTATTCGGACGAGATCTTGTGGCTAGGAAATGTGCACCCGCTTTCGATCGTCGAGAAGATCCCGGAGAAAAATATGAAACTCATGTTCACCGCCATGAAAGACACCTTGAAGAAAGGCATCGACTTCGGCGGAGACTCGACCTCGGACTATAGAAATATCAAAGGAGAGCGGGGCAAGTTCCAAGCTACGCACAATGCGTATCAAATGAATAACAAGAAATGCAAGAAGCGCGGCTGCCCGGGCATCCTCGAGCGCATGATCGTCGGAGGCCGCTCGGCGCACTTCTGTCCTGTACATCAAAAATTATTCCAATAGTTCTCGTATTCGCGCAAGACTTTTGGGATACATCTCCTGATACTCGGCCTCGCTTCGCTTATCATTCTTGGTGGTGTGAAGATAATCAAAATGGTAGCGGAGAATTTTTAATCCAGAACGAAGCTTGCTTATCATAATAACTTTTTTAAGAACATCCGGATTGGCGTTTGTATATGGATTCGCATCTACCACAGCCTGACCAAGCAGATCTTGAAATTTGGGCGACGACCAAGCTCGGGACCAGAGATTTCCATAATCCCACATCAGAGCAATGTAAGGATCGTCAGTGTGCCCGACCCACTCAAAGTCCAGGAGTTCGAATTCGCCGCTCGAATGCTTATAAACATTGTCGATGGCCAAGTCGGTATGCACCAAAAAGATATCGTCTCGGTTCATGTTTTCTCCCACAAACCAATTTTTCTTTAAAAGATCGAGAGCCTTTTCCTTACAGCGGGAGCCTCCCGTATATTCTTCGATTAACTGCTCGATCGTTTTCTCTACAACACTGCCGTCGCTTCGCTTGTGAGTGACTCGCGTATGCAGAGACTTTAGAATTCCCTCTCGATAGTAGGTGAAGTCCGAAGAAATATGCCGGGTATGGGATATGACGCTTTTGCCTACGGCAGACCCGGCTTGATGAAAAGCATAGATAGCCTTCGCCAGACTGTGGAGGTCCTTCTCATTCAATCTCTCATAGAACTCCCGCTTATCATTCATGAACCCGAATCCTTCTCCTTCTTCCCTTGTTTCAAATATTGCATACGGGAGAGGCGGAGCAAAAGAGAAGGTAAGAACCCCCATTGTTGGAAGATTGTACCGAGCATCATGAGCGAGAGCGTCTGCAACATTTACGTGGCGCCTAAAGAGAGCGAGCGTCCTCCGGCTGCCGTCTAAAACTATTTTTATAAATCTTTTTCGGGCTTCCCCCTCTTCCTCCCGAACAAGAACCGCATTTCCATACCTTTTTCCCTTTTGATTTCCTTGGAGAAGATTATGGACATCTTCATCGGTATAAATAAATTTATCCTTTTTAAGAATGTTTTCGATCCGATCAGCAGTTGCCCGCCGAAGAAATAGGCTCTCTAGCATGCTCTGATCATATCACTTCAGTAACTCATAGAGAGCGATCCCGGCCGCCACGGAAACATTCATCGATTCCTTCTCCCCTTTCATCTTTATCTCAAGGATCACGTCACAGATATCAAGAGCAGCCTTTGATACACCCTCGACTTCGTTCCCAAGGATAAGTGCAAACATTTCCGGCGCTTTGAACGAAGAAAGGTCTTTTGAATTTTCATCTTGCTCAAGGGCAAGGATCTTGAAATTTTGATCCTTTAATTCTTTGATCACGGGCAGGATCTCTTTTTGATACTCCCATAAGACGAGCTCTTCGGCTCCGAGGGCCACCTTGGCGAAATCGGCGCGCTTGTTCCCAAACCGGTCCGTCGGCGCCGGGGTCGTGCCTATGAGGTAGACCTTGGATACGCCTAAACATTCCGCCGTGCGAAAGATCGAAGCGGTGTTCTCGACGCTACGAACGTTATCCAAAATGAGGACCCCGGTTTTCATGTGGCCATGCTATCATAGGTCCATGCTTAATACGTTCCCTGAACTCCTCACCTACTCGCAAATGGCTCCGTTTCTTCTTCGAGTGGTCATAGGCCTCATTTTCATTGACCTTGGGCTCCTCAAGTTCAAAAGCGAAAAGGGGCGATGGATCGAATCCTTCAAGGCTCTCGGGTTCGGCTCCGCAGAAATATTCGTCTCCGTTCTCGGAGCGCTCGAGGTCCTCGGGGGCGTCATGCTCCTCATCGGCATCTATACCCAAGTCGCCGCTCTCGGCTTCATCATTCTCACCGGCATGGAGATCTATCTTGAATACAAGGAAGCGGCGCTCTTGAAGCGAAACATCGTCTTCTATGTCCTCCTCTGTGCGATCGCCTTCTCTCTTCTCCTCACCGGCGCCGGCGCCTTCGCTTTCGACATCCCGCTATAATCTCGACACTGCTTAGATTTTAAGTTATATTTTCAAGGCATTTTGCCCTCGTAGCTCAGTCGGTAGAGCAGCTCCCTTTTAAGGAGATGGTCGCAGGTTCGATTCCTGCCGGGGGCACAAAATACATAAATATCCCGACTGCTCGGGATTTTATGATTTTGTGCCAGCCGGAACGATGTCCTGAAAGCTTGAAGGACCGTGAGGCAAGGCCATGGAAATTTCCAAGCGGCGGCGAGGAAATTATCCGAGGCCACACATCACAATCTCAAAATAGTTTTCTCGAGGAGCGTCTCAGATCCTCGGCGGTTTTTCCTCACCTATTTGACCTTTCTTAAATAAAATGATTTTATGATATTAGGCTGTTATTTTTTCTGTAGTATGCAGTTCCACTTCCACAAGGAGAGACCTCGTGCTCGCGACTCTATTGAAACCCAGTAGGATCACCGCCCCAAGCGCCCCGGAGACTCTAGCAGGCACACTCGTGCATCTGGAGATAACAATATTCCCGACCGAACAGGTCGAGGAATTCCAGAACAAGTTCCTCCGAAACACAGCTCTCTTCGTTCTGGCGACGGCTGCAGCTTGGAGCGCAGTAGATCTTGTGGCCGCAGTCTTCTTCGTCTGGGCTTCGGTAACGTTGCCCGCGACCATCGCCGGGTGGATCTTTACGATCTTCTTCGCGCTCGTGGCGGTGGGATTCGGAGGTCTGGCTGCCGTCTGCATGAACGAAGCGTTCCTGCGATGCAAAGAGATGCGATGGGTCACCACACCGGAGGAAGTGCCCACCGTCTCGCCGCGCATACCGAAGGCGGCCCGCCGGACGGCAATGGAGATCCACCAACATCTGCCTGGTGCAAGGTTCACGGTCATGAGCTTCGAGAAAGACCCCTTCCTGTTCGTCGGCCATAGGGGTCAACGGTACTGCATCGCCCATTGGGACGAGACGTTCGAGGATCGATAAGCAGGCGGCCCGGAATCCGGGCCTTTTTTATAACTTTAAAAGCGTTTTTTCAAGGAGCGTCTCGATCTCCGCCTCCCCTCTTCTCGCTTCGTGGTATCCGATCACCAGAGATTCCGAAAGAGATTCTAATTCTCCTTCTTTATAATTTTTGAGTCCCGCTTGAAGTTTTTTATAGACAAAAGGATTTAAATCCGCCTCGACGGCAGAGTTCGTACGTTTAGCAAGCATTAAATTTTTAAAATGCCGCGCGGTCGCCCAAAAGAGCTGTTCGGCGGCGAGCCCCGAAGCGAGCTCTCGTTGGTACTGGATCCAAGCTTCCTTTTTGTTCCGGGCGGTGATGGCATCCGTAAAGGCAAAATCCGGGAAGAATTTTCCCTTCTTCCCGAGCGGAGCCTTTTCTTCATCCGCTTCGCTGAAGTTTTTGTCCACCACTTCGGCGAACAAATTTTTATGATAAAACTCTTCTTCCATATGCGTAGTATAGCGAACTATATATCTCCCCAATTAGAAGCGGTCTTCCCTTCGGCGACGATAGGCACGCCGAGCGTCTTTTCCTCGGGGATCACTTCTTCCATGATCTTTTTAAATTCTCTCTGCGCTTCTTCGGCGATCTCTTTTTTCACTTCATAGACTATTTCGTCGTGAACATTTAAGACAGGAAAGGCCTGATCCTCCCAGCCCTTTGTATATATACGATCGTCGATCCGCTTCATGGCGATCTTCACGATGTCCGCCTCGGTGCCCTGGATCGGAGCATTGATGGCCATGCGCTCGGCGGCGGCGCGGATAAAAGGAAGCGGAGACTTGAGCCCGGCGAAATACCTGCGGCGCCCGTAGAGGGTCTCCGTATATCCCTTCCTCTCCGCCTCGGCCTTCACCTGACCGAGATACGCCGCGAGTTCGCTGAAGGTATTAAAGTAGTTGTTATAAAATTCCTGCGCTTCTTTTCTGTCAGTCTTCAAGTTTGTCTTCAGAGCGTTCACTCCCATCCCGAAAAGGACGCCGAAGTTGATGGTCTTGGCTTTCGTGCGCATGGCCTTGTCCACCTCCTCCGCCTTCACGCCGAACACCCGCATGGCCACTCCGGTGTGGACGTCTTCGCCTTTTTTGAATATGTCGATCAGTTTTTTGTCTTTGGAAAGGATGGCCGCGATGCGAAGCTCGATCTGCGAATAATCGAGGGAAAGGAGGACAAACCCATTCGGTGCGACGAAGGCATGCCTGATAGCCCGGCCAAGCGGAGTTTTAATGGGGATATTTTGCAAATTCGGATCGTTCGACGCCATGCGTCCGGTGGTCGTCCCCTCCTGGGTGAACGTCGAGTGGAGCCTGGACTCGGCGTCGAGAAGGAGCGGAATGGTATCTATATATGTGCCGAGGAGTTTAGAAAGTTCCCTGTAGTCGAGGATGCAGCCGATGATCGGATGCTTGTCCGCGAGCTTATCAAGCTCGGATTCCTTGGTAGAAAATCCTCCGGTCGCCGTCTTCTTTTGCCTCTTCTCTCCGAGATCGAGCTTTGTAAACAATATTTCTCCGAGCTGCTTTGGAGAATTAATGTTGAACTCCTCGCCCGCGTGCTTCCAGATCTCTCCTTCGAGGCGCGAGAGTTCTTTGTGATACGTCACCGAAAGCTTCTTGAGCTCATCCTTGTCCACCACTACCCCGCGCGCGTTCATCCGCTCGGTCACAGGCATCAAAGGCTTCTCGATCTCCTCGTACACGGATCGAACTTTGCGCTTATCAAGCTCCGCTTCGAGGATCGCGCGCGCCTCCTTTTTGTCTTCGGTCTTCGTGAAGGCGAAGACATCCTCGAGCGTCGGCAGGGTGAAATTCGAATCAACGATCCAGAGCATGAGGAGAAGCTCTTTGTCGCCCTTGCTCAGTTCGACAGGAGCGGGCGTTTCTTTTTTTATCTTCGGACTTTTTTTATCCTTAGGAATTTTAGCTTTATCATCTTTCTTGCTCGCAAGCAGGTTTTTAATCCTCTCACCCATCGTCCTGAACTCAAGCGTCTTAAAGAGCTCGAGCAAGTTTTCCATGACGAGCGTTTCTTTCCACGGCGCGGGCATGGTGAAATTGATCGGCGCATCGCGGCGAATAGTGGCCAAGGTCTTTGAGAAGAGGGCTTCTTCTTCGTTCTCAAGCAACAGATCTTTTATGCGCTCGGTGATGCCGGCTTTCTTGTATTCATCCTTTTTCTTTAGAGCTTTATATATTTTCTCGATCGTCCCGAAGGCGGTGATGAGCGAGGTGGCGGTCTTTTCCCCGATGCCTTTCACCCCGATGATGTTGTCCGAAGGATCTCCGCGGAGTCCCTTAAAATCCGGAAGGAGGAGCGGACCAAACCCGAATCGCTCGAAGACCGCTTTCTCGTCGTAGAGGATCGTGTCCTTGATGCCTTTTTTCAGGGTGTACACCCGGACCTTCTTGCCGTCGACGAGCTGCAGCGTATCCATGTCCCCCGAGGCGATGACGATCTCGATCGCTTTGTCTTTTTTCAGATCTTCGACGATCGTCCCAAGGATGTCGTCCGCTTCAAATCCGGGGCACGAATAGATCGGGATGTTCCAGGCGCGAAATATATCCTTGGATCGTTCGAGCTGGAGAACGAGGTTCGGATCGAGGGCCCGCCTTGTCCCTTTGTACTCTTCGTAGGCTTCGTGGCGATGCGTCTTCTCCGGGAGGTCGTAGCAAGCGACGATCGAGTCGGGCGCGAGCTCTTCGATGATCTTCGTAAGCATGGTCACCACGCCGAACAGCGCTCCGGTCGGCTCGCCCTGCGAAGTGGCGAAGTCCGGGAGCGCGTGAAAGGCCCGGTGGATGATCGCATGAGCGTCGAGGAGGACGAGGCGCTGTATATCTGGTTTAACTTTCATGAATATCTATCTCGCGGGTGGTCTCATCGACAAAGGTGAAGGAGATCCTCAGAGCGTCATCCGGCATGATATCACGTACCTTGTCCGCCCATTCGACGAGAACGAGATTGTCCGGACGCGAGATGATCTCCTGCCAGCCGAGGTGAAGGAGCTCTTCGGGCTTCTCGAGCCGGTAGGCGTCGATATGAACGAGGTGTTTCCACGGCTTGTCGAACAACTCGTATATCTTCTCGATCAAAAAGGTAGGGCTCTGGATCCCGTCCCGGACGCCGAGCGCCTCTCCGACAAGCTGAGAAAAGGTGGTCTTCCCCGAGCCGAGGTCGCCTTCGAGAGCGACGACGATCGCGTCGTCTTCCGTTGTAAGCGATTCGACGAACGTCTTGGCAAAACTCTTTGTGTCTTCAAGGCTTTTGGATACGTACTTCATATATGTGTCATTATATCACTACGAATTTGTAGACGTATTAGACAAAGAAAAAAGGCAGAGCGCGAAGCTCTGCCTTGCCCGAGAACGGGCCTCTACTCCCAAGCGGGACCGGGAGTCCCCCAAGCGGGACGGACAACCGGGCGAGCCTGCGGGATGACATTCCACGCCGGTCCTCCGGAACCCCAGGCGCTGTTGCCTCCGCTGCTTCCGTCCGAGACGGATCGGCACGACCCGTTCTCCGAACCGAACGTCCACGTGTAGCCGTTCGGGGTCGAACTCGGCTGGGGAGCGGTGATGCCGTATGAGCCGGAGTAGTTCGGCTGGTAGACGTCCACACGGAACGTCTGCCACCATGCACCGACAGGTGTGTGCCCGTTGAGCGCGAAGGCGAAGGCATTCAGCCGCTGGTTCTGCGGGTTGTCGTCGAGCTGGATGACCTTCGGCCCCTCGCCGTACGTGAGGCTTGCCAGCCGCTGCCCGTTCGCGTGATACACGTCCACGCGAGTGTTCGGGCATGAGTTGAAGGTAGTGACGATCGGGATGACCCGAGACGAGGCGCACGCAGTCGCGAGCGCGAGGAACAGCATGGGAAGGTACCGCACGGTCCACCTCCTGGTGGGTTGATTGTTCTGGTAGTATTATACACCCAAACTTGTCTAATGTCAATAGCTGAAATAGCCCTCTACTGGGCCTTGGAGGCGCGAATAGGATACAATATATCCATGGTTGAATTCGACGAAACAAAATCCGACGAGCGAACAGAAATGCTCAAGCGCCAGGAAGAGGAAAGCCTCGCCTCGATGATGTCCTCAAGGCACGGCGTCCCCTACCTCGACCTCTCCGCTCATCCGATAAACATCGACGCTCTCCGCGTGATCAAAGAAGAAGATGCGCGATCGAACGAGATCGCGGTCTTCAATATCACGGACAAGAAGTTGGACGTCGCCGCCCTCTCTCCGTCGAGCGACAAGACCGCCGCCGCCATGGCCGAACTCGAGGGCCGAGGATATGTCCCCACCCTCTACATGGTCTCCCACGCTTCGCTCCAAAAGGTCTGGGACCGATACAAGGACCTCTCTTATTCGTTCGAGACGAATGCGGGCGCCCTCGACATCTCGAACCAAGAAATCCTCGATGTCATGAAAAAAGTGACCACTCTCGCGGATATCGAAAAGCTCATCACCGAAGTGCTCTCCATGAAAAAGGCGTATCGCATCTCAAAGATCCTCGAGATCATCCTCGCCGGAGGCGTCGCCCTCAAGGCTTCGGATATCCATCTCGAACCCGAGGAAGACAATGTCCGACTGCGTTTTCGTCTGGACGGCGTCTTGACCGATATCCTCCACTTCGACAAGGAAACCTTCGAACTCCTCCTCTCGCGCATCAAGCTTGTCTCCAATTTGAAATTGAACACCAAGGGTAAAGCTCAAGACGGACGATTCTCGATCAAGCTCGGCGACGAAGAGATCGAGGTCCGAACCTCCCTCCTCCCCGGACCGAACGATGAGTCCGTGGTCCTTCGAGTTCTCACGCCGGAAGCGATCTCCGTCCCTCTTGAAGAGCTGGGGATCCACCCGCGCCTCCTTGAGGTCCTGATGAAAGAAGTGGTTAAGCCGAACGGCATGATCCTCACCACCGGTCCGACGGGTTCAGGAAAGACAACGACCCTCTACGCCTTCCTTCGTAAAATTTACACGCCGGACATCAAGGTGATCACCATCGAAAACCCGATCGAGTACCACCTCGACGGCATTGTCCAGACCCAGACCGACTCCGAGGGAGACTACACCTTCGCCGAAGGACTCCGCTCCGCTCTCCGACAAGATCCTGATGTGATCATGGTCGGAGAAATTCGAGACAACGAAACGGCCGAAGTGGCGGTGAACGCCGCTCTGACCGGACACCTCGTGCTCTCGACCCTCCACACGAACACCGCCGCGGGTTCCTTCCCCCGACTCATCGACCTCGGAGTGAATCCGAAGATCATCTCAAGCGCCCTCAACGTCGCTATCGCCCAGCGCTTGGTGCGAAAACTTTGTGACACGTGCAAAAAGGAGGTCCTGCTCGAAGGCAAGCAGAAAGAGATCGTCGACCGGGCGCTCGCGGGCATCACCGATCCGACGTATCTCGAAGGCATTCAAAGAGAAAAGTCGTTTGAGCCGGTAGGCTGCGAGGCATGCCACAATCTCGGATTCAAAGGACGCATCGGGGTGTATGAAGCGGTCCTTGTTGATGCAAACATCGAAAAGGCGGTCATAGACAACCCTTCCGAGCGGGATATCGAATCCGCAGCCAAGCCTCAACACCTCTTAAACCTCGCAGAGGATGGCATTTTGAAGGTCCTCAAGGGCGAAACCTCCCTCCCCGAACTCGCCCGAGTCCTCGACCTTTCAAGCGTGTAATAAGACACGAGTTTGAAACTTGTACAAACTGCTGTTGCATAAAAAAGAACCCTTGTGAGGGCTCTTTTTTCATGGATAATGAGGTGGAGACAAGTGCCTCCAAGGCATAAATCTCCAAGCAACACTTTTAACCCGGAAGCTAAAAGTTAAACGAAACTTTTTAGGATGGAGTCAGCACGCGCAAGCGCGAACCAAAACGTCCTCAAAGAATCGCTCGAAGTGCCTGTGAAGGCGGTTGTTGCTTAGAGATTTATGATTTGGAGAACGTTTTGGATAAAAATGACCCGAGACCGGGTAGTTCCTATCACTGCCAGTATCCTAGCATACATTACTTTTTATGTCAAGTAAGGAGAAAGATCCGCATACAGAACCAGACGAAGTCCTTCTTGTCGGAGAAGAGCTCCGTCCTTCGCGCTGGGAAGACTACGTCGGCCAGGAGACCATCAAAGAAAACCTCCGCATCCTTCTTCGCGCCGCCTCGGAGCGCAGTACTCCGCCCGAGCACATCCTCTTTTATGGCCCGCCCGGCCTTGGCAAGACCACTCTCGCCCACCTGATCGCCAAGGAGACGGGGCGCTCGATGAAGATCACTTCCGGCCCGGCCATCGAGAAGGTCGGCGACCTCGCTTCGATCCTCACAAACCTCGCGCCGGGCGACATCCTCTTCGTCGACGAGATCCACCGATTGAACAAGTCGATCGAGGAAGTCCTCTACCCGGCCATGGAGTCCGGCGTCCTCGACATCATCATCGGCAAAGGCCCGAGCGCGAGGACGATCCAGCTCGAACTGCCTCCGTTCACTCTCCTTGCGGCGACCACTCGCCTCTCGATGGTCTCCTCCCCTCTTCGCTCTCGCTTTTCCGGCGGACTTTTCAGACTCGAGTTCTATACGCACGGAGAGATCGAGAGGATCATCAAACGCTCGGCAAAGATCCTTGGCGTCACCTCCGACGGCTCGGCCGAGAAAGAAATATCCAAGCGCTCGCGCTTCACCCCCCGCACCGCCAACTACTTTTTGAAGCGCGCCCGCGACTATGCCCAGGTGCACAAGCGGAACCTCGATAAGGATACGGTCGAAGAAGCCCTGAAGCTCCTCGGAGTCGACGAGGTCGGACTCACCCCTTCCGATCGCACGCTTCTTGAAACGATCGCCAAGAAATTCGGAGGCGGTCCGGTCGGGCTCGGCACCATCGCTGCGGCGCTCTCGGAGGAAGAAGGAACGATCGAAGAATTCAACGAGCCGTATTTGATCCAAATGGGGTTCATCGAACGCACTCCCCGCGGCCGCTGCCTGACCCAAAAGGCTTATGAGCACCTCGGATTACCGGTTCCTAAAAATCTACAGGAAAAACTTTTATAAAAAGCCAGTCCTTGTAGGACTGGAGATACTTATTTAGAAAATTCTGTTTTGCACTTTTCGCACTCATATTTCCACCGGACAGTATCCGGCGGCCTGCGTCTGGTCCCGAACAAACCACGCCAGTCGGGCTCGGCTGGGCCTGCTGGCGTTCGCTCAATATGCTTCATGATGCGGCCGCCGCAATTACATTCTTTTCCTGTAGCCTCAGGAATCTCAGCATTACGTAGTAAAAATTCAAATAGCGACATGTCCCGCTCCTACGTAGGATGGTGATTGACGTTAGGACTTCTGGACTGAGTAAATCAGGATTTCTAGCCTGAGTCAACCAACCTAGACTGTCCTGAGCATAGGTTATAAGCTAAGGGCATGTCCGGACATAACAAATGGTCAAAGATCAAAAGGCAGAAGGGCGCGACCGATGCGGCGAAGTCGAAGATGTTCGGCAAGTTCGCAAAGCTGATCGCCACCGCCTCCAAGGAAGCTAAGGGAGACACCTCGTCTCCGACACTCCGCGCAGCCATAGAGAAAGCCCGCGAATTCAACATGCCCTCGGACAACATCGACCGCGCGGTGAAGAAAGGCACGGGCGGAGACGCGGAGAGCTTTGAGGCCATCACCTACGAAGCCTATGGCCCCGGCGGATCTGCTCTCATGATCGACGCCCTGACCACGAACAGGAACAAGGCCGCCCAAGAAGTAAAATTTATTTTGTCGGAGAACGGCTGTTCCCTCGCCGCTCAAGGTTCGGCCGCCTGGGCATTCGAAAAGGTGAACCACGAGTGGACGCCAAAGATGACGGTTCCCCTTTCTCCCGAAGATGAGGCTGCTTTGGAAAAGCTTATAAATGATCTTGAAGAAAATGACGAGGTCCAAGGCGTCTACACGAATGCCGAATAAGATTTCGGCTTCGCGAGGCAGGGTCCTCGCGATCGATCCGGGGTTCGACCGCGTCGGCATCGCCGTGCTTCAAAAAGAGAACTCAAAAGAAAAAGTATTATATTCGGACTGCATCGTCACCGACCGCAAAGCTCCGCAGGAACAGCGCCTGAGGCAGATCGGCGAGGAGCTCTTGCGAGTGATCAAGGAACATGCGCCCTCGACCCTCGCCATGGAAAAGCTTTTTTTCAGCCAGAACGTCACCACCGGCATCCGAGTAGCCGAAGCCCGCGGAGTGATCCTCTACGAGGCGGCGCGAGCAAACCTCGACGTTTTCGAGTATACTCCCCAGGAAATCAAAGCTGCGGTGACGGGCTACGGCAAGGCGAGTAAGGGAGATCTTGAGCGCATGGTCCTCCGATTAGTGGCTCTGGACCACAAACCGAAGCATGATGACGAGATCGATGCGGTGGCGGTGGGTATAACTCACCTTGCCACATACAAAGGCATTTGATACAAATATACACGTTTACTCATATCACAATAAATTCACGATGGACGACGAAAGAAAAGACGAATTGTTCGCCGAAGGAGACCTCGATGAAGGCCACCTTAGCGCGGACAAGCTCGGAGAAGAAGAGCTCGCTCCCGTAGCGCGAAAGAAAGTTTCGGACGACGGAGATGATGATGACGATGTTGTTGACGTCGACGATGAAGAGGAAGGCCTCGACATCGACGAAGAACTCGCCGAATACGAATAAGAAAAAGCCCCACTGATGGGGCTTTTTCTTTAGACTATTTTTAAGAATCTGCGCTTGCCGATCTTATATGTGCCCGGTAGCGAGGGGGCGTCGGGGGTAGAAACGACTTCTCCACTTTCGGTGTTGGTGACGGCTTCTTCTTCGATGAGTCTTCGCCCTTCGGTTTTGGACTCAATGATCCCGGCCGCGAGGAGTGTATCTATGAGCTTGGCGTTCTCATCTGCTTGTATATTTGGAATATCCGAAGGAACTCCTTTATTTGAAAAAGTTTCGATGAAATTATTTTCGGCCGCTTGTGCGGCTTCGCTGTTGTGATACAAAGCGACGATCTCGCGAGCCAGGCGCATCTTGGCGTCTTTCGGGTGAAGCTTCTCGCTCTCGAGATCTTCGGAGATCTCCTTGACCTCTTTCATCGGCACTCGCGTACAAAGTTCGAGGTAGCGGACGATCTCCGAATCGACGAGACTCATGATCTTGCCGTACATGTCGTCCGGAGTAGCGTTCAAATTGATCGTATTCCCCCAGCTCGAGCTCATCTTGCGCCCGTCGAGCCCTTCGATGAGAGGGGTCATGATGATGTTTTGCGGATGTTGGCCGTATTCGGCCTGCATGGTGCGGCCCGCAAGGAGATTGAACCGCTGATCGGTGCCGCCGAGTTCGATGTCCGCCTTCACCGCGACGCTGTCGTACCCTTGCATCAGCGGGTAGAGCACTTCCCGAAGCGAAACTCTCTTTCCCGCATCCATGCGCTTCTCGATATTCTCTCGAGCGATAAAATCGGCAACGGAGAAAAGGTCGGCCTGCTTGCCGATGTCCTTATACGTCAGAGGAGCAAGCCATGAGCTGTTGTAGTGAAGCTCGGCCGATGAGAGATCGATGATCTTCCCGATCTGATCGAAATAGGTTCTTTTATTCTCTTCGATCGTCTCTTCGGAAAGCATCGGGCGCTCCGAATCCTTGTCGGAAGTGTCTCCGATAAGGCCCGTGAAGTCTCCGACGATGAGGACAGCGGTGTGGCCGAGCTTTTGGAAATCCCGGAGCTTCAAAAGCGTCACCGCGCGCCCTATATGGAGGTCGGGGGACGTCGGATCGATCCCGAGCTTGACCCGCAAAGAAGCCCCGGAGCGAAGCTTTTCTTCTATCTCTTTCTGGCCTATGACTTCGGCCACGGCGCGAGAAAGCACATCTGTTACGTCTGTATCATTCATAGAGACAATGTAGCATGCTAGAATGCCATTATGAAAGAGCGCCGCAAGGACAATAGGAAGCGAAACCGCGTATTAATAGGCTTTTCAGGCCTTCTTTTCCTCTTGGGGATGATCTTTTTGTGGGTAGCTTCCTTGCGCATCCCCGACCTCTCCGACCTCGCCGATAGGAAGGTTATCCAGTCGACCAAGATCTATGACCGGACCGGGCAGATCCTCCTCTACGATATGTCCTCCGACGTCAGGCGCACGGTGGTGCCGTTTGAAAGTATTTCTCCGAATATCAAAAAGGCTACCCTGGCCATCGAGGACAAGGATTTCTATAGCCACGGCGGAGTAAAGGTGTCGTCGTTTTTGCGCGCCCTTCTCGTCAACATCACCACACTCTCGTATAGCCAGGGAGGCTCGACCATCACCCAGCAGGTGGTGAAGAACGTGATCTTGAACGGCGACAAGACCCCCACTCGAAAGATCAAGGAGTGGATCCTCGCCGAGAAGCTCGACAAGGCTCTCCCGAAGGACGAGATCTTGAACCTCTATCTGAACGAAAGCCCGTACGGCGGAGCGATCTACGGCGTTGAGGAAGCGTCGCTTTCATATTTTGGCAAAGAATCGAAGAACGTTACGGTGAGCGAAGCGGCCTACCTTGCGGCCATGACCAAAGCTCCGACCTATTACTCTCCGTACGGACTTCATAAAGATAAGCTCGAGGAGAGGAAGAACCTCGTTCTCCGCGAGATGCTCCAGAATAATTTCATTACTCAAGCCGAATTCGATGCGGCCATGTTAGAAAAGATCACCTTCAGCCCGAAGGCGAACAACGGCGGCCTCCGAGCGCCCCACTTCGTCTTCTTCGTCATGGATTATCTGGCCAAGAAATATGGAGAAGAAACGTTCTCCCAAGGCGGAATGAAGATCATCACCACTCTCGATTATGATATCCAAGCCAAAGCCGAAGCGATCGCCAAGAAATATGGAGCTACGAACCAGAAAAACTTTAATGCGGACAATAACGCGTTCGTGGTGATCGATCCGAAGACCGGCGGCATTCTCGCCATGACCGGCTCGCGGGATTATTTTGACGATACGATCAACGGCAACTTCAATGTGGCTACCGCCCACCGCCAGCCGGGGTCGACCTTCAAGCCGTTCGTCTATGCCGGCATGTTCAACAAGGGATACACCCCGGACACCATCCTCTTTGACGTACCGACCCAATTTTCCGTGAACTGCGCCCAGGATAATTTCACTTCGGACAACGGCTGCTATTCGCCGGGAAACTTCGATAGCAAGTTCCGTGGGCCGATGAGGATCAGGGAAGCGCTCGCACTCTCCATCAACGTGCCCGCGGTGAAGGGGTTGTATCTGAACGGCATCCAGGACTCTCTCGATCTCGCGAAGGCGATGGGGATCGAAGATCTCGGTGATCCGGCACAATACGGACTCACCCTGGTCCTGGGAGGCGGAGAAGTGTCCCCCCTCGATCTGACGAGCGCGTACTCGGTCTTTGCGAACGATGGTGTACGGAATCCTTATAATCCGATCATGAAGATCCAAGACGGCAGCGGCAGGGTGATCGAGGAATTCACTCCCGCTCCGGTTCAAGTATTGCCATCCGACAGCGCCCGCAAGATATCTGACATTCTCTCGGACAATAACGCGCGCAGCGCCGAATACGGACTCTCAAGCCCCCTCAACATCCCCGATCGGCAGGTAGCGGTAAAGACCGGTACCACGAACAACTCAAAGGACGCGTGGATCATGGGATATACGCCAAATCTCGTCATTGGGGCCTGGGTAGGAAACAACGACAACACTCCGATGGTTAAAAAGATCGCGGGCTTCATCGTGGCTCCGATGTGGAGAGAGCTCATGGACGCCACGTTGTCATCGTTCCCCGTCGAAAATTTTCCACCCGCCGCTCCGACCGACCAAACGATCAAGCCGGTGCTTCGAGGAGTCTGGCAGGGAGGAACGACCCAAATATACGATCCGACGACGAATACGATCTCTTCTGTTCCATCAGGCGAAGCGCACAGCATTCTCTATTACGTCAACAAGAACGATCCTTTGGGTCCGGCTCCTTCAAATCCGAGTGCCGATCCTCAGTTTAAAAATTGGGAGTATGGCGTTCAGCATTGGATGTCCACAAGCGGATACAGTGCTCCCCAGCCTCAAGCGGTTCCTATCATAAATCCTCTTATAACTCCGGGAGGCGCCGTTCCCGTTATCATTCCCCAAGAAGGCCAGACGCTTCAAGGCGCGGCTCAGAACGCTGGAGGGACCCAGTAGTCATCTATACAAGATCTTGTTCACATGGAGGCCGTTTTGAGCACGAAGAGCCTCAAGAATGCGGTCTTCCTTTAGGCGCAGGGCGTTATTTTTGCCCGGAGTCGAGGTGATAACGAGGACCCCCTCTTTGATCGATATTTCTTCCAAAGTAAGCGTGATCCCCGAAAGACCCCGAATGATCTCTTTCACCGCTTCCCTCGAGCCCGTGTCGACGCCGAGAGATCTGAGGAATCTTCCGAGGAGAGACGTGAGGTCTTTCATTACGAGCGGTTCATCGGCATAACGATATACATAAAGCTTTTATCCCCCACTCCTTCGAGAACGATCGGCTTCGCCTGGCCGTTGAATTTTATATTGATAGTGTCCGAAGGGATCGATTGGAAACAGTCGGTGAAATATTTATGATTAACGTTTATCTCAAGGTCCTCTCCCTCGATGGTCGCAGGAAGGGCGTATGTATTCTCTCCGACGCTTGAATTCTTTGATTCGATCTCGAACATCTTTTTTCCCGGGGAAAGAGAGAGGTGGAGCTGGTTGAACGCATCGGAAAAGATCAGGGCTGTTTTAAGCGAGGTGGCCAGGTCTTGTTTTAAGACGATCGCTTTGGATGTTGTTTCCTTGGGGATGATCTGTTTATAGTCCGGGAAGACCCCATCGACCGTTCGCGAGGTCAGATACACCCCTCCTCCCTCGAACGCAGCCATATTGTCTTTGATGGAAACCGAGAGATCATCGTCGACAGAATCGAATATTCGGATCATCTCGCTCGCATTTTTGTGAGGAATAAGGATATATGCAAAGTGAGGAATATTCTTTACCTTGATCCTCTTCTCAGCAAGCCTGAACGAGTCTGTGGCGGCGAACACAAGCTCATTGCCCTCGTACGCGACACACACCGAGGAGAGCTCCGGTTTCATGCTGCCTTGAGCCGCTGCATAAACAACGGAGCGAAGCCCGAGAACAAGATCTTTGGCCGGCATAGAGAACCCTTCATCGTCTTTGATCTCGGGAATAATAGGAAAGTCTTCGGTCGGCAGAGTTTTAATAAGAGCTTCAGTACTGCCGGTGCTCACCTTAACCACTTGTCCTTCGAGGGAGATGGTGATGTTCTTTTCTTTCGGGAGAGAATTTAAAAGTTGAGAGAGGATCTGTGCGGGAACAACAGCTTCTCCTTCCTCGATGACCTTTGCCGATACGGAAGTCGATACGCCGAGATCAAGATTGGTGGCGCGAATAGAAAGCGTGTTGCCTTCGGTTTTTAGATAGAGGCCCGCGAGTACGGGAAGCGTCGGATTTTTTCCTGCGATCTTCTCCGCCTTCCCGACCGCTTCTGATAACTTCTCCTTAATGCATTCTATTTTCATATATACATACGTATTACTACTATTAGGGCTGTGGATATGGGGATAAATATTTTCGTCCTCGAGTGTAGCCCTTAATTGGAATTTTTCAAAAATTCATCAGGGGATAGATCGGGATAGCCGGGTACAACTTTTCCTTCCTTCCTTAATTATCCCCCTTTATTCTTCTTTTGTCCGCTCCTGTCCCCGCCCAAAACCTATATAATTCATCAACTTATCCCCAAGGTTTTACACAGCCAAGAGGTTCCTGATCTGATTTATCTCCTGGGAAAGGATCGGATCCTCCTTGATGTCGACCTTTATCTTTTCGCATGAATGGATGACGGTGGTGTGGTCTCTGCCTCCGAGCTTCTGCCCGATCGAAGGATATGAGATGTTGAAGTCCTCTCGGAGGAGATACATGATCACCTGGCGGGGCTTGATCACCTCCTTCCTTCTTGTTTTCTCATAGATGCTCTCTTCTTCTATCGAATAGAAGTCCGAGACGATCTTGACGATATCCTTGATGGCGATCGAGCGCTTCGGCTTGGCGTTGTTCTTCACGAAGCTTCGAGCGTCGGTGATGGTGATCTCTCTGCCCTTCAGCTGAGATTGGATGACGAGGGTGTTGATGACCCCCTCGAGGTCGCGAATGTTCCCGTTCAAGGAATGGGCGAGATAGTTGATGACATCCTCGGGGAGATTAAGCCCCTGGCTCTTGGCTTTGGCGGAAAGGATCGCCACCCGAGACTCTTCGTCCGGAGGAGGAATATCCACGATCATCCCCGCCGAGAAGCGAGAACGGAGCCTTTCTTCGAGGCCGGGGATAAAATGCGGATGCATGTCGGAGGAGAAGATGATCTGCTTGTTGTTGTCATACAGGGTGTTAAAGAGGTGGAAGAGTTCTTCTTGGAATTTCTGCTTGTCGGAGAAGAATTGGATATCGTCCATGATCAGCACATCGTATTTCCTATACTTCTCTTTGAAAACGCTCATTTTTTGGTTCTGAAGGGCGTTCATGCAGTCTTGACCGAACTTTTCCGAGGTCATGTAGAAAACCTTCTTGCCGGGATTCATGGTTTTTGTATAATTCCCTACCGCTTGGATAAGGTGGGTCTTGCCGTGCCCTGTCGATCCATAGATGAAAAGCGGGTTGTATGTAAGCCCCGGAGATTTGATGACCGCCTGGGCCGCCGCATGGGCGAGCTCGTTGAAGGGGCCGATGACGAAGGTCTCGAAGGTGTAGCGCGGATTAAGGTTGTCGTCCTTGTTCACAATGACCTCGGGCAGCGGCAGCTCCTTCATTCCCATTCCTCCCGTGTCCCGGTTCTCTCGGCGGCGCGATTCTTCTTTGTTCACGACGTATTCGACCGCGTGGATGTTCGGATCCATGGCGCGGAGCGATTTCAAAATAGTATGGTGGTACTTTTGGACCAGCCATTCTTTGACGAAGGCGTTCGGTACAGAGAGAACGATCACGCCGTCCACCTCTTTCACAATGCGGGTATCTTTGAACCAGGTGGTGAAGTTAGCCTTCGATACAGCAAGTTCGATCTCGGTTAGAACGCTTTGCCATAATCGCGAGTAGTCCATAGATGTGAAAGTAGTATATCGGTGCTGAGATACAAGAGAAACTTGTTAAAGGGCGTAAAACTGTTTATAATGTGTGAATAACCCTAAGAAGAGGTCAATGTCTACAACATACCAGCCAAAAAAGAGGAAACGAGCCCGAGCCCACGGTTTCAGGAAGCGCGCCAAGACCACAGGAGGCCGCCGGACCGTCAAAGCCCGCCGCCGCAAGGGCCGAGCCAAGCTTACCGTCTAATTATGCTTCCACAACGCAGGAGGATACCGAGAGAGCTCTTCAACGAGCTCCTTGTTCGTTCAGAATATAGAAATTCGGGGTTTTTCACCGTTCGATACAAGAAAGTCGGAGCCGAGGCCCGCTTCGGGGTTTCCGTCTCGAAAAAGGTCTCAAGATCGGCCGTTATCAGGAATCGAACCCGAAGAAGGGTGTATGCGGCCCTCCGTTCGCATCTTCATGATCTGCCCGCCGGCGCATACCTTTTTGTGGCAAAGATCGGGGCGGAACGTCTACAGGGAGAGGATCTCAGAGCCGAACTCGAACCGCTGATCAAAGGGATCTCCCGTTAATTGTTTAATACGTCTAAAAAAGATACAATCCTTAAATGTCTTCTCTCTACCACGCGGTTATTTTCAATCCCCTCTACAATCTTCTGATCGCTCTTTTTACCGTTCTTCCGTGGGCGGATGCTGGCGTGGTGGTGATCATCCTTACTATCATCGTTCGCCTTATCCTCTATCCCCTTTCGAAAAAGGCGGTGATGACCCAGGTTCGCATGCAGGAGATCAATCCTCGGATCAAGGAGATCAACCAAAAATATAAGGACGACGCCGAAGAAAAAGCCAAGGCTACACTCGCGCTGTATAAGGAGACTGGGGTCAACCCGTTTTCAGGGGTCTTGGTCCTCATCATCCAGCTTCCTATCATCTGGGCCCTGTATCGGATCTTTCTCCAGTCCGGATTTCCAAACGTGAATACAGAGCTTCTATACGGCTTCATCCATGTCCCGAGCCACATTAATACTCTGTTCCTCGGCCTTATCGACATCACACAGAAGAGCGCCCTCCTCGCCCTCCTCGCGGCTATTACGACCTTCCTCCAATTGAAACTTGCCACAAAGTCTTCTGCTCCAAGCGCGAAAGGATCATTCGGAGAGGATCTGGCGGAGAGCATGCAGAAACAGATGAAATACCTCTTCCCTATCCTCGTATTCTTCATCTCATACAAGATCTCCGGCGTGATCGCTCTCTACTGGCTCACCTCGAATGTGTTCACTATCGGCCAGGAATTGGTCGTTCGGAGAAAGATCGAGAAATTAAAGACCGCTTAATCGAGTTTCAGTGCCCAGATCGTCAGGTCGCTCTTGTTCATAAACACCAGGTAATCCTCGTCCGGAGTCAGGGCGGGGTTTTCTATATCTATTTCTGTATTGAAATCCTTCTTCGGATCGACGAGGACGTCGGTGAATCCGGTGGAGGCATTGAATCTCCAAATGCGATCCGAGAAGTGGGTAGATCCTTGGTACCACGCATCAGGCTCGAGAGCGCCGATCCCCCCTACCGGGACTCCGCAATAGAGAGTGTCGCTTGAACGAGCGCTCCAGGCGCACTTTTCCGCGAGCGTACCGGGGACGATCTCCGAAGCGGCGCTGGTGGTGAGGTTGAGGCTTCGGAGCACGTTCGTATCTCCGTCCTTGTATGAATAGGCTATGTGCTTGCCGTCCTTGCTTGGAGCTACGACGAGCGCGCTGAGAGGCCCGAGGAGCTTCGAAAGACCGCCCTTAGATCCGAGGATATATGAATATCCGAGCGCATTCGCGCCTGCCTTGGTAGTGGCGATCCCGCTTGGTGATATTCTCCAATCGGTGAAGGCGGAGGAAAAAAGCGTAACGGGCTTCTCTCCGTTGAAGGCGGATCGAATGATGGCTCCCGTGTCGTTCGTGGCGTAGAGGAGCGAGTTGTCGCTTGCAACCCCGATCTCTCCGATGTTTCCTCTCAGGATCGATGAGGCGACGGTATAGAGTTCGGCTGTCGAGGTGGCCTTTGGAGGAGTGAGGGTGAGAATGGATGTCTCCACAACATCACTCCCCTCTTTTAGAGAGCGTATTACCGCTCCGCTCGCATCACTTTTGAAATATGCCTCATAGATCTTCGGCAGAGTGTTGTTCGTGATCTGAATTTTCTCCAAGGTTGCGGGATTCACATCGTATATGTGTCCGGTGGCTCGGTCGAGGTAGCGGACATACGTGAACCCTCCCTTGAGAAAGCTTACGAATCCGGCTGCCGGAGTGTCCGAGATGCGAAAAAGCTTGGCCGAAGGCTTGCCGTTGACGGAGACGCCGGGGTTTGAGGCGGTTTCTCCTCCCGGGGTTCCCGGAGAGACGTTCCCTGTTCCCGCTCCGAACGGGAGACCGCCGGTGACCGAGGTGATGCCTGCCGGAACGGCGTTCCTCGAATAGAAGTACCACCCGACAGCCCCGAGGATGATGAGGATCGCGACCGATATGGTGATAATGAGGGGTTTACGGGTCATAGTTCTATATGAACACTTTCTCCCCCCACTGTTGTGCTTTCACACCTAAATTTGTCTTTAAATCTGGCTAGCTGTATATCATTTTGAAGTTGAGTCAGTCGAGTTTGATTACATGTTTCGTATTCAAATTTTCCACCAAAGATTCTATCTATCTCAGTCAAAAAAGTTAATAATCTTCCGGTGGTAACAGCTGTTAATGTGGCGTCAACACATGTTCCGTTGTTGTGGCACGGGTCTTTATGAGTAACTGTGGGGGGAAACATTTCCGTGACTTGCCACGTAACTTTTCCTCTTAGCAACTTATTAAGTGTAATGAGCTTTGCTGCTAAAGCAGGCACGACCACACATGGTCCTGGATATTTACATGCACCATTTGTTGTGCCTTGGGGCGCAACGCCCTTTTGTGGGACGGCGCTCATGTCTATTGTGACGCATGTGCTGCATCCCGTTCCTCCGGAAGCCCCGTTGGGGTCAGTGGTAGTTCCGACCCCCCCAACATCCGAGGGAAGCACCTCGCTCGAACCGACATATTCGAGATTTAAATTAAGTTCGACTAACTTCGGATTGATCGTATAGAGGATCGTATACGCGGATATCGCCAAGATAAGGCCGATGATCGCGTTAGTGATGGTGGATCTAGCGGCGGACTTGGCTCCGAAGGCCTCCGAGGAAATGTATTGGAATCCCCCTATGACGATCTGGATGACGGCAAGCGCCGCAGCGATCCCGATCGTGAGCTTGATGAGGTTTGGGATAAAAGTATTCAGATCGGCTTTGCCCGAGGAGTTTTGGAGCTGAGGTATGGGGGCGAGCATTTTATACTCCGCCGGCTTAGTTGTTTGCGCTGAAGCGGAAGGACTGAAGCCTAGCATGAGCAGGCAGATACCTATGGATATAAAAAAGTTTCTCATTTAAATTGTTGATTGGCTTCCAAATTGTACCGCAAAGAACGCCTCCGCGCTTTGGAGCAGCTTATTGCTATTTTTTGCATTCACAAAAATATTTGCGGTACCGGATCCCTCGGGGATCCTGAACGTCACGCGATTGGTCGCTTGGTCCGCACCGGCCCCGCTTGTGTTCCAAGCGTACCGGAGAAGCGGCGAATTTCTTGAACCGGCGCTATAGAAAAGAGGCGCCGCGGAGAACGAGACTTCTTTTTCTCGAAGGAGAAAGGAGGCGCCTGTTTCGTGATGAAGCATGAGTCCGTAGAGAGGGTTATCTTCGTAGATAAGCAGCTTCACCGGGGTCGGCTTCAGGGCTTCCGATCGTTCGGCCAGTATCATATCGTCCGAGTCCACTATCTCGATCGCGATGGTTATCGGTTTGGAAAGTATCGAGTCGGCGAGAGTAAGAGAGCTTTTGCCAACCCCGGAAGCGCTGCCGAGCACTTCCCCGTTCCTGCGCCACTTGTATATCAACGATGCGGGATTAGAAAACCCGTGAGGGATGGCGGTAAAGACGATCTGCCCCTGCTTGGCCCACAGATCTTTCCCTTTATAAAACGCCGGCGTGTATCCGGTTCCCTTCCAGAGCAGATCGACTGAAACGGTTTGAGCGTGTGCAAAAGAGGCAAAGGAGAAGAAAAAGAAAAGAAGAAGAAAACCGCGAATTTTCATATTTCTATTATATACGCTTTTCATTTTTTAGGCGGCTCTTTGCTGGTCTTCCGGGCGGGAGGTCTGTGGCTTTTGTTTTTCGCTTATATCAGTAATCCCAGCGACTTTACCCGCCACTTTCTTTATCTTTGTATCGAGAATAATAAGTGTCACGGCGAGGGTCCAGGCGGGAAGCGCGCTGATAAATGGGATCATTTCTATTATAAAACCTCCACCCATTATGCCGGCTCTCTTTGGAGTCGCGAAGCTAATTCCTAAAAGTTTAAACAAAAGCCAAAATGTCATAAATGCAACCAATCCGACTAACCAGCCTAAAAATAGGAAAGTCATAAGTACTTGTACTCCGTCAAAAAAGAGGGCTAGCCCGATCAATAAGACGCTCATCGTGTTGCTGATCTGTCCCTTTTCCATTATTTTTGCTGAGGCGCTCCTTGATCCCCTTTCGCTTCCTGCCGGGCGCGCTTTTGGGCCAAGACTTGCGACGGATCGGAGGTGATGATCTGATCTTCGGTGTATGAGGCGATATTTTTAATGGCCACGTGCTTCAATCCGGCGAAGAAGATCCCCTCCCCCACATCCGACTCGAGAAGCAAATATTTCTCTTCATCGGTGAGGTTAAAGGTGGTCTGCAAGCTGTCGATAGTGGTCGGAGACTGCTTCAAGAGGATCTGGATCGAGGAGTTCGTGATGATCGGCAGGCCGTACGGGCTCTTCAAGAAGTCGCCGACGTCCTGGGTGACGGTAGCCACGCCGAGATAATACTTGCGTCCGCGCTTCACCAGACCCATGAGGAACGAGGCGGTATCCTCGGACTTCATCATCCACCAGGCTTCGTCGATGACGAGGAGGCGTTTCTTCAGCTCTTTTCTCACGGCGTTCCAGATGTAGTGGGTGACGATGTACATGGCGATCGGCTTCAGCTCGTCCTCCATGTCGCGGAGGGAGAAGACGACGAACTTTCTGTTGATATCGACGTTCGTCGGCTTGTTGATGAACCCGGCCCAGGTGCCCTTTGTGTATTTGGTTAATCTTTGGGCGAGCGACTCTCCGCCTTCGAGGCCCGACAGGACGAGCTCAAAGTCGGACATGAGAGGAGGTTCGACCGAGGCGAAGTTAGAGTCCGCGGTGATGTCTTTCAAGGCATACGTCTCGGTGATCGCGCGGTCGATGATCGCGTCTTCTTCTGGAGTGAGACCTCCCATCATCAGACGGAAGAGCCCGACGAGGTTGATGATGTTCGAGCGGAGGACGTTTGCTCCGGATTCATCCGGAGCGGGCATCGGGAGATCGAACGGGTTGATGTGGTGCTCGGAGTTAAGGGAGATCTTGAAATATCTTCCCCCCGTCGCTTCGGCCATGTATTCGTATTCCCTCTCCGGGTCAATGACGATCACATCCGTATCGAACATGAGAGTTCGAAGGATCTCGAGCTTGGTCGCGTATGATTTTCCCGCTCCGGACTTTGCGAACATGATGGAGTTGTAGTTTTCCAAAGAGAACCGGTCAAAGATGACGAGGGACGAGTTGTGCCTATTGATCCCATAGAGGATGCCTTTGTTGTCGGTGAGGTCGAACGAAGTAAAGGGAAAGAGCGATGACAGAGGCGAAGAGTTCAGCTTCGAGTGAACATTGAGCTGGTCTTCGCCGAGCGGAAGCGTGCTCTTGTAGCCTTGCTCCTGCTGGAAGAGCGCAGGCTTCACATACACGAGCTTTGCTTCGAGGATGGATTTGATCTCTGATTCGACCTTATCGAGCTCGGAGTCGCTGTCAGCATAGATGGTGATGTAAAGTCCGACGTCGAAAAGTTTCTCCTGTGCTTGCTGGAGCTGGTCTCGAAGATTCTCAAGGTCCTGATAGGCTACGTCGAGCATCGGGTCGCGCACGAGCCCCTTCTCTTCCCTCGTGTGGATCTGGCTTTGCACCTCGGCTACCTTTTTCTGAAATTGTCTCAGCACCTTGGAGGTTTCGACCGGATGGATATGAATAGAGACGTCGAAGACCTTGTCCATGTTGATGATCGGGGAAAACCACGATTCGGAGAGGAAGCGCGGATACGAGATGACGAAGAAACTGCGGACGATCTTCTCGCCGAGGTTAAGCTCCTTCGGGCTGATCTTCAGAGCGCTCGGGGCGATGATGTCTTTCAGTTCGAGGATGCCCGCTTGGAAGATCTCCTGAGGCAGGATAGAAGAGATATCAGGCTTCTTTTCTTCTTTTCCTAATAGTTTGTCGAATATTCCCATATTAATTTGCTTTAAGAGGCTTCTCCGTCTCCCCCGGATTAAACGCTTTGTAAAAAAGTTCGATGACCGATTCTGTGTCGAGCCGCTTTACCCGGATGCCCGTTCGGATCAATCCCTGTTCGACCACCGATACCCGCTGTTCGAGCTGCGTGCGGTTCTCTTCGAACACCGCGTCGGACACAGAGACCTTTTCTTTGGCGGTTTTTGAGCCGAACAATGAGCTGAGGCCTGAAACAGAGCCTGTTGAGAGCGTGGCTGGAGAATATGGGATGACCACGAAGAATTGCTTGGTCATGATGTTGGTGCCTTCGGTGAAGCTTTTGATGAACTGGATGTATTCGGTCGTTTGGATCCTCATGAGGTCGTTTACCTGCTTCTTCTCTTGTTCTTCCAAAAGTGCTATATACGGCCGTATATCGAGCTTCCTTGATTGAATGATGATCTCTACGGAGAAATCGAGGGAATTCAAGAAATCCTGGAATTGAAAGAGGATGGCGTTCTTCTCGTCCTCGGCTTTAAGGGAAAAGTTCAACGATGAAGCGATGAGGACGGCGCGCATGCCTCCGTCCTTCAGAATAAGGACGCCGTCACGCACTTCTTTTATGGGTACGAAACTTTGAGTGGAGGTCGAACTCTCTGCCATATGTGTATTATATCCTATCTTTGCCTTCCGAGTTCTCTGCAGGGCTAATATCAAGAGCCAAACTGAGATCTTTTAATTTTGATTGAGAAAGTTTCGGCACGTAGACCTGGGCCGGAGCTTGGCCCGGCTCTCTATTGTCTGCTGTCGGTTGCCTGTCCTCCTTTTTCCAGATATAGAGTTTGCCTCCGAGGGTGTAGGCGATGAACGCTTCGACCACTTCGGCGAAGGGCTTCTCGTTCACTTTATAAAATGCCAAGCATAGAGCGAAGACCGCGACGGGCACAGCTATGAGGATCGCGATGAATTTGGGCAGCAATGTGAAGAGCACCGCGCATATCCCCGCTCCTCCGGCGAGGTAGATGAATTGCTTGAAGGTGAAGGGACCGAATATCTTGTCCTCTACTTCGATAAATTGTGGAACTTGAAATCGCATGTTCCTATTATTTTACACTAGTTTATCGGCTCTCTGTACGGATCCGGCATTCCTTTGTACTCTACCTTTGGCGCTTCGGGTGTTATTTCTGTCTTCGGAATAATTTGAGGAGTAGTGTGGGCGGTATCTATTGATGGTGTGATCAGCGGTTCCGGTTTCGGAGGTTCTATCTCTAGTTGTTTAGAGAGATCGATAGGAGGAGTAGGAATAGGCTCGATCGCTGGGTCCGGTGATCTTCCTGCCGGCATGCTTTTTTTGAGCTCCTCCATTTTACTTAGGACCGGATTGAATACGAGATCGGTGACCTTACTTTCGAGGATCTTGGCTTTAAGCGCATCTATCCCGAGTTCTGATATAAGATTTTTCTGAAAATCAGCAGGCTCTTCAAAGCAATACATCACAAACATTGTTTCTGCTTCAAGTCCGGACGCTTTTTGCGGATCAAGGTCATTGGAGGAGGCTATTTCTCCCACCGTTATTTTCCACGGGGTAGTCTTAAGAGCCTCCTGTAGTGCAGGATCTAAAATTTTAAATTGATCATCGATGAGTTTGTTTGCGTCCATTTGATTATGGGGTTGGTGTCGGAGCTGCGGGGCTGCCTCCAGCTGGGGTACCTCCGCTAGGGGGTGTAGTTGGAGCAGGGGTCGAATCATCCTTGTCGCTATCTTCCTTTGCCATTGCCGCCGCAGCTTCTGCTATTTTATCTTTGTTGCTCTTCTCTTTCATGCTCTTGCGGATTGCAAGGGCTTCCATTTTCCTTTCCCTCTTTACGGGTCCAAACATCATAATACGTCCAGTAACATCAAATCCTGCATATTTGTTGCCCATACCAAATGTTTTCTGCTCAGCAATACCTTTTGCATATCTTTCTTTTCGATCGTTTGCCGCGCTCTTAACCTCCTCAGGGGCCCATCCAATGTTGCGTTCTTTGGCAAGTTTCTTCGCTTCCTCTTCTGTTTTTTGTTCATCTCGCATAATACGTACAACTTCTGTATAGCGAGCATTTTCCTCTACTTGCAGATCCTTCTTTGCTTGTTTTTCATCCATGCCAGGATTAGCACGTCGCATCTCTGTGATTTTTCTCTTTCTCATTTCACTTTCATCTGCTCCCTTTAGCTGATCAACCCGGGCTTGTGCATCGGCGATCTTTCTATCTCGCTCAGGATCCGTAACAGGAGTCTTTTGTGCTGCTTTGAGATCAGCTTCGGCGCTTGCAACCACAAGATCAGAAGGTTTAAATGTGTTATCAGCATACTTCTTCTTTTCATCTGCGCTGTCCTTAACCATCTTCGCAAATCCTCCCTTGCCTCCTGCTTTGCCTCCACCAGCCAAACCGCCGAGAGTCGTAGCCCGAACGTCAAAGGTTGCTCCCGCAGATTTATTTGCTGCGCCCAAAGCAAGTCGGGCCAGCCTGCTGTCCGGAGCTTTAGATTTCAGGTATTCATTCTCGCTGAGAGCTTGGCCAGCCCTACCAAACGTGCGTCGTCCTGCGCCCGCCGTGGCGCCGATGACCGCGCCTGTGGCGAAGCTTGTAAGTTTGGATACTCCCTTGCCCGAGCTATCTGCCACACCTTTTGAAACAATGAGAGAGAGAACAAGGAATCCGATGAGGATGGCGAAACCGACAAGCATTTCTATGAATCCTCCGGAGTAATTTGTTGCCCCCGTAGTCGAGTTTATTACCCCGCTTGCCGCCACACTGATGTTGCCGCTGTTGAGAGCCGGAAAGATCGCTGCAGATATGCCCTTGAATACGCTCAGCGTTACCCACGTCATCAAAAAATAGACAGGAGCAAAAAAGGCCTGCCCTATCAAGGCTTGCTCCCACTGCTTTTTGTAGCTTCCGAGGCCTGGCAGAACCATCGAGACAAA
Organism: Parcubacteria group bacterium; assembly: GCA_028286565.1. Classification (GTDB taxonomy): domain Bacteria; phylum Patescibacteriota; class Minisyncoccia; order Phycocordibacterales; family Zambryskibacteraceae; genus JAIFWN01. The sequence continues at coordinate 204,846 of JAQBRH010000004.1, read as the reverse complement.
GTAGATCGGAGAGAAGATCAGGACAAAAATGAGGACGACGTAGCGGACAATGAACATGATGGCGATCGCGAAGAATATGAAAGCGGCGATAATAAGGACGATCGATCCGAGGATTCCGATGGAAATAATATTTGCCGAACTGATGGTCCCAGCGGCCTTGTAGAGAGTGTTAATGTGCATGGCCTGCATGAAAGCGTTTGAGATGCCAACATCGGAAATACCCGAGGACGCGGCGGCACCGGGGGCGATGGCATTATAGAACGTCAGGGCGATGAGGTTCGCGATGTCTATGATGAATTTGGTGAAGAAAAGGCTGAAGTTGACGAGGAGTCCCGCGATAATGATGTTAACGATGGTCTGTCTATATTTACCTTGCCCGAAGATGGTCATGATCGCCGTATAAAGGAGAACGAAGATGAATCCCATATTGGCGATATCCCTGATCGCGGTCCAGGCGTTGTCGATCACAGCTTTCGGATAATTATCCGCCATGTGTACGACCGTTTTGATCACCACAAAGTTCAGGATCCTTCCTCCGAGCCCGGTAAGAAGTGCGGCAATTTGGAGAACGAGATTCGCAATGTATGTAAGGGCGCATGAAGCCCAATTTGAAGGTATCGCACAACTTGTGCTCGATTCGGCTGCGGTTTTTCCTACGGCAAGAGACGCATCTACCAGTAACGGAATAGTTTGGGCGTGCGTTTCCAGCGGAAGCAGTAGGGTGTTTGCACCAAAGACAAAACTAAGCAGGAGAGTGAAGACGGCAAGATGTGAAAAGAATTTCTTCATGTTATTGCGGGGTGCTCGACGAGGTATTCCCCTGGACTGTTACGTTGTTCAGGCAGTTCGCATATACGAAATCCAAGCCGCCGCTCGCAACGGTGACGGTGGCGCGCTTCGATCCCGGTGCGGAGTAGACGACCGTCGAGGTCGTGTCGCTTACGCTTATAACGCTCGCATCCGGGTCAAAGGTCCAGTGGACGGAGGAATTGTCTATGGCCTGCCCAAAATTACCGGCGAATGACCATGTTACCGATTCGGAGATCCCTCCGCTCATTGTAACCTGTGAAGGTCCGCCGACACATGAGAGGAACGGGCTCGTGGTGGTGGCTCCGGAGGTGGGTGCGGGCGTACCTCCTGTTTCAGGATTGGTCATGGCCGGAGCATTCGAGGTGCTGAGATAATCCGAATATCCGGCCGAGAACGTTCCCTTGTTGCCGAACACATATCGCTTGAGGAGTCCGCTCGCGAAGGCGCCCACAAGCTGCTCTACGTGGTTTAGGGTGACGAGTTTCTGAAGTCCGCTCGGGAGGACGTTATCGAGCTGGGCTTTAATGGTGGTCCCTGCCGTTTTGATCGGTCCGTCCTTTATACATGCTCCGGCGGGCTTCGTCGGATCATAGGGTATTTTGCCGTTCCCTATATCTCTGGCCGCTTGCTGTATCGCAGGAGACGTGTACTTTTGGAAATCCCCCGTCTCATACGCGTCGATCACGTCTTGAGACGGGTTGGTTGCGGCGCAATCTTTGAGGTTCAAGAAGCCCTGGTTCGCCGCCGATTCGCTCTCTGCCTGTCCGACCGCACTGGCTATGCGGGAATCAAGCTCAGTCTTGGCGGCGAGATATGCGCCGTACGGATTGTTCGTGGGGGTTTGGGTCATCGAGAACCACGCATCCCATCCTCCGGCGGAGAAATCATTATAGAATGCGTCGATATTTCCCTTTATGCCCGTGAGGCTGCACTGGAATTGTGTCTCCGGAGGCTGGTAATACTCGAGGGCAAGAGAGAGCCGGATCGTGTCCCTAAAAGGAGAACACATGAACCCGAGGTCGGTTCCTTGGATAAAGCTTCCCGCCGTTTGATCGGCGATGTTCGTGATAAAACGCTTCGGGTCCGTTATATAGGCGGGATTCCCGTTAAAGCCGTTGTTCGCCCAGGTGACGGTCGATTTGACGATATCATCGATCATCTTTTGAGCGAGGATCATAGCGGCGCCGTCGGCTATCTCTCGGAGGAGAGCCTTGACGTCGATCGTGATCCCAAAGTCCCCGACCCCGAAAAGCGCATCGGCCTTGCGGGCAAAGATCGGCAGGTAGACCGTCGAAGAAACTATCGATATCAAAAGAAGAAATACGATGGATCTTTTTGCAAACGAGTTTTTAAATCTTGATTCCATTTTGTGTCAAAATCTGACCGATCTCTTGTACCAAAGAAGATTCGGCATCAATGTTCGCCTTCAGCGCAATTATACCAGCAAAGGCGGAAGATGAATCCTTATCCACTTCTGATAAGGCGTGCATTGCTGCGGCGCTCGAGAGATACGAGTTTATAAGTTTGAGGTGCTGGGGCAGAACGGCGATAGGCACCAAGAGTCCTTTCAGTCCCGCCGCCGCCTCGGTATATGCGGCGCCGATCTCCGCGAACTTGGTGCCGTCTATTTCAGCGCTCGGGCTCTTGCCGGATGCCTTGTTGATCCGAGCGGCGTAATCTCTCTCGATCTTTCCAAATTCATTTGTATATGTTTGAAGGCTCGCCTTGCTCGTAAAGGTGGTCTTGATATCTCCGATCTTGATGGTGGCGGCCTGGTTCAAGGACGGAACCTTGTCGAGATATTTGTCGGCGAGCGCTTGGACGCTTTCGTCGGTGGCTTTGCCGCTCGTAGCCAAATTCACATAATCAAGAATGAGTTCTCGGCCGAGCACATCGCTCTTCGAGAGAACCGGCGCGGTGGATGTGCCCGAAGCTGAGGCGAGGTAATCTGTGATGGCTTGGTTATACTCTTCAGCCGACCCGATATTTTCTTGGTTGATGGCCACGAGCCCCTGTGTCTCCTGCTTGTGGGTCGAGGAATAGCGAAACCAGATCGCTCCGATGATCAAAAGCGCGGATGCACAAAGAGCGATATAAACGCGGGGGCGATTCATTAACCAAAATTATACCAGAGCGACGGCGAGACGTCTCCAATTTTCGAGGTCGACGTCTTCCGCCCGCACGTTTTCATCGAGCTTGAGGCTTTTGAATGCTTCCAGTACTTTGCTTTTCGGCGCCACCAGGGATAGGTTCGAAGACAATTTTTTGCGCTTGGATTGAAATCCGGCATGGAGAAGCTTGAAAAAGTGCTCCTCGGAGAAGCCGGTAAAAAATTCCTTGGAAATGTCGGTGATGGCGAGGATGGCCGAGTCGACGTTCGGCACGGGATAGAACGATCCGGCCTTCACCGTCTTCACATAGCGCGGAGTGCCGTAGGCTTTGACCGAGATCGAGAGGATGCTTTCTTTCTCCGAACGGGCGATGCGTTCGGCCACTTCTTTTTGAAGCATGAGGACCATGCGTTCGGGCTGGAATTCGGTTTCCAGAAATTTGCGGATGAAAAGGCCCGTGATGTAGTACGGAAGGTTCGCGACGAGTTTGTATTCTCCTTTCTTAATTTCTCTCGGATCAAATTCAAGGATGTCTTGCTCGGCAATCTCAAGTTTTTTATTTTTTATTTCTTTCTTAAATTTCTCTTTCAGAAGTGGGATCAGTTCGCTGTCTTTTTCAATAGCCATTACTTTCTCCGCATACTCGACGAGTTTTTCGGTGAGCACTCCTTTGCCCGGGCCGACTTCAAGGACGAGGTCTTCTTCAGTGATGTCTGCGGCATCCAAAATATCATCGATCGCGCCCGTCGAAGTGAGGAAGTGCTGGCCGAGGGATTTTTTTGGTCTCATTTTTAAATTGTCTTAGTCAAAAGGTATATCAAGTAACGGCTTTCGGCGCCAGCTGTTCTCGGCGTCGAAGGTTTCCTCCTCGGTCAATTCCTCAGGTATGTCAAAGACGAATTCGGATGGAATATTCACCTCCCTCTTTCCAAAGACCATGCGCACTTGTGCGTACGAGAGGAAGACCTTTTTCCTTGCTCGAGTGACGGCCACATAGAAGAGGCGGCGCTCTTCCTCGGATTCCTCGGGAGATATATTTTCCCTGGTGATCTTTTGATGCGGGAACAATCCGTCCTCGAGCCCCGAGACGAACACATAGTCGAATTCGAGCCCCTTTGAAGCATGGACGGTCATCAAGCGAGTCGCTTTTTGCTCTTCTTTCATTTCGTCCTGATCGCTCTGCAAGGCGGCGTCCCCGAGGAAAGATTCGATGCCCTCAAGCGGGGCGACGCTGTCGTACCTCCCGGCGAAGGCCGCGAGTTCATAGGCGTTCTCGAGCCGTTCCTGATCCTCGGGCTTCCCTTCCTTCCATTCCCTCTCGAGTCCGGATCTCAAGATGATCGTCGCAATGGTTTGCGAAGGAGGGTTATTTTCCGCTGATTCTTTGATCTCTTTTAGAAGCTCATAAAAGTCGGAGATCTTTTTCTTCGTGGCGCTCGGGAGATCCGCGTCGAGCCCGGAGAAGAGCTTGGCGATGGTCGACTTGCCGATGCCTCTCGTTGGGACATTGATGACGCGTTTTACATCGGCCAGGCAGTCCGGATTAATGGCCGCTTTCAAATAGGAGAGGATATCTTTGATCTCGCGCCGTTCGAAGAATTTTGTGCCCAGAAGCTGATACGGCAATCGATGCTGCATGAATGCTTCCTCGAGAACTCGCGATTGGAAATTCGCTCTATAGAGAACGGCGATCTCCGAAGGGTCAGTTCCCTTTTTAATGAGGTCTTCGGCTTTGGTCGCGATGAATTCCGCCTCAGCCACTTCGTCGAAGCCTTGGAAGATGCCGATCTTGTCCCCCAGAGATTGAGAAGTAAACAAAGTTTTCTTTCTCCTGATCTTGTTTTTCTCGATGATGGCGTTCGCCGCATCCAGGATCGTTTTTGATGATCGATAATTCTCTTCGAGCAAAATTACTTTTGCTTCAGGGTAATCTTTTTCAAAGGCCAGGATGTTTTTGATGTCCGCTCCGCGCCACGAATAAATATTCTGATCGATGTCCCCCACCACACAGATGTTCTGCTTCTCCCCTATCAAGAGCTTTGACATCTCGTATTGCACGCCGTTCGTGTCCTGATACTCGTCGATGTGCACATAATCCCAGATGGTCCGATAATACTCGCGCACGCCCTTATCGCTCTTCAGAAGGATCATGGCTTTCAAGAGGAGGTCGTCGAAGTCGAGGGCGTTGTCTCTTTTTAAGATCCTTTCGTATTCGCTCCAGACGAGCCCGACGATGTCCATGAATTGTCCGCGCTCTTTTCGTCCTTCAAAGTCCTTGGCTTCAAAGCCCTTCCCTTTTTCCCTGGATATAACTCCCAAGATCTTGTTGGGATCGTGGGTTTTCGGATCATATCCGTGCTTCTCGAGCGCTTCCTTCACCGCTTTCTTCGAATCATCGCGGTCAAAGATGGTGAAGTGCCTCGACAGACCGAGTTTGGCGGATTGCTCCTTGATGATGTGGACGCCGAGGGCGTGGAAGGTCGAGACGAAAGGCCGTTCGTTCATGGAGACCGGCTTGTTGATGCTCGTGTCCTCGGCGAGCATCTTCGAGACCCTTTCGCGCATCTCTTTTGCGGCCTTGTTCGTGAAGGTGATGGCGAGTATTGCCGAAGGTGCGACTCCTTGCCTGACGAGATGCCTGATCCTCTCGGCGATGGTCTTCGTTTTGCCCGCTCCGGCACCCGCAAGGATAAGAAGCGGCCCTTCGGTCGAGAGGACAGCCTCCCTCTGGCGCTCGTTTAGATTGGATAAAGGATCAATATTCATGAGTGGATTAACTATAACATGCTTATTTCGTGGCTTGGTTAAGCCGTAGTAGAGGAAACAGGATAGAATAGCTCAAAAATATGGCTCAACCACGTTAATGTGGCTCTACTGCTTATCAACAACACCACACCTTTCGGTACTCCGCCAGGCCCATTTTTGGTATAATATATGGACGCCTGAAACACTACAGTTACGACTGAGCGACTGATCCCTAAAAGTTTAACCAGACTTTATTTCTACAAAAAACCCCCGGAAGAGACTCTCTAGTTCCCGCTCTTTTGGAAAACGTAATCCCCATATCGCGCTTCTCATCCGTTCCAGCCTCATCGTCGGCGTTTTCGTCATCGGGTCCCTGCCGATCTTTGCTCATGCGCGTTCTCAGGGGATAAAATTTTCCCGAGCTCCCCTCGTCGTTGAGTCCAAGAACTCCCAAACCATGTCCCTCCTCGAGGGGCATCTCAACACGAACCCTATCCCCTCCGGAGCCAAGCAGCTGGCTATCGTGGACAACAGCGCTCTCTCTGCTCAGGGAGACCAGAGCGAGACCTTTACCGAGATCGGTAAGTCCGGCACCGGACAGATCTCTGTATATATAGTACGAAAGGGAGACACCCTGCCTGCTATAGCCAAAATGTTCGGCGTGACCACGAATACTATCGCCTGGGCGAACGACCTCAAGGGCGGCACTATCAAGGAAGGCCAGGAGCTCATTATTCTCCCCATCTCCGGAGTACGGCATACGGTCAAATCCGGCGATACCCTCCAGTCTATAGCTAAGAAATACAATGCAGACCTCCAAGACATCCTCGCTTTCAATGACACAGCGATAGGCACCAAGCTTGTTCCGGGAGATGTGATCATCGTTCCCGACGGAGAAATCGCCGCACCAAGCGCGGGCAGTACGGTGAAGCCGATCGGCTCGTCGTATCCTTCCTATGCCGGTTATTATATGCGGCCGATCGTCGGAGGACGCAAGACCCAGGGCATCCATGGCCACAACGGCGTCGACCTCGGTGCGCCAAACGGCACTCCGATCCTTGCCGCCGCGAACGGTTCTGTCATCATCTCTCGAACCGGCGGATACAACGGAGGGTACGGAACCTACGTGGTTATCAGCCATCCGAACGGCACCCAGACGCTCTATGCCCATATGTCTTCGAACAATGTGTCTGTGGGCCAGTACGTAAGCCAGGGCCAAGTGATCGGAGCCGTCGGAAACACCGGCAAGTCCACCGGATCTCATCTTCACTTCGAAGTCCGCGGAGCTAAAAATCCCTTCTAACAACAAAGAAAATCCGCTCGGCCGTGGCCTAGCGGTTTTTTTGCATCCTTTTGACAAATCATCCCCCAGAGCGTAGTCTCTCCCTAGAATCACTCATGGGGGAACTATGAAAGAGGTACATGTTGCTCGATGCGTGCTCCTCTCGAAGAATCGACAGAAGCTGTTGCTCCTGCGACGGACAGAAGAGAACGCTACAGGGCAAGGATTATGGGAGTGTCCCGGCGGGAAGTCTGTGGAAAAAAACCTGCTTCACGACACTTTGATCATGGAAATACCGGAGGAGACGGACCTTGAGTTTGTTACGGTCACCGACCGATTCGTTGAGGTCGATCGCCATGCGGTGACCGAGGGGAAATATGCGGGCACCACGTTCATCACGTATTTCACCACTGCTCATGATGCATCGTCTGATCCGGTGAAATTAAGCGACGAGCACGATGCATGTATTTGGGCGACCCTCGAGGAAGCTCTGCTGGACTACGATCTTACTCCGCAAACCCGCCGCGGGCTCCTCGCCCTTGCCTCTGCGATCAGGACGCCCAAATAACAGGCGTCTTTTTTATACATCAAATTTTTTGGGCCTGTATTCCACCGCTTCGAGGATGTGGCCTCTTGTGATCTCCGGCGAGTTGTCGAGGTCGGCGATAGTGCGGGCGACCTTTAGCATGCGGTGATAAACGCGGGGAGAGAAGCCGAGCCGTTCGGCCGCGAGGTTCAAGGCGGACTTGGCTTCTTCTCCGAGATCAATGAAGTTCACAAGGTCGCGGGCGCTCATCTCCGCGTTCCTGCTTAATTTATTTTTGACTCCTCCGCCTTGGAGGGATGAAGTAAAGCGCGCTCGTTGGAGGTTCCTCGCGTCGGTCACTCGGTTCCTAAAATATTCGCTCTTGGCTCCTTCTTCGGCGTCAGAAAGCTGATGCGGAAGGATGCGGTCGACCTCGAGCCAGATGTCGATGCGGTCGATGATCGGTCCGCTCATTTTTCTCCTGTATCGCTGAAGCGAGGTCGGAGTGCAGATGCACGGCTTGCCTCTGAATCCGTAGTTCCCGCATGGGCACGGGTTCATGGCTGCGACGAGCATCACGTCCGCCGGGAAGTGCGCCGTGCCCTTTGCGCGTGCGACGCTGATGACCTTGTCTTCCAGAGGCTGTCTCAAACTCTCGATCACCCGTCTTTCGAACTCGGGGAATTCATCCATGAACAGCACTCCGCGATGCGCGAGGGTGATCTCTCCCGGCTTTGGCACGGCGCCTCCTCCGACTAGGGAAACGTACGACGATGTATGGTGCGGAGAGCGAAAGGGCGGCTCGGTCACAAATCCGGAGAGCACTCCGGCCACTGAATGGATCGACGTCGCATCAAGCGATTCTTCAAAGGAGAGCGGCGGGAGGATGCCAGCGAAAGCCTTGGCGAGCATGGTCTTCCCGGTGCCCGGCGGTCCGTACATGGCCACATTGTGTCCGCCGGCCGCGGCGATCAAGAGTCCGCGCTTGGCGCGTTCTTGTCCGCGGACGTCCGAGAAATCGATGCTCATAGTCTTCTCGGATCGCGAGAAGACCGTCTGGTTTGATCTGAGTATCTTTTTCTCGCCTTGGAGGTGAGACAAAAGCTGGGCGAGGGTTTGCACTCCGTAGACGTCGATGCCCGAGATGATGGCCGCTTCCTCGGCGTTCTCGACGGGCACATATAATTCTTTGAAGCCTTTTTCTTTGGCGAACCGTGAAATGGGAAGCACTCCCCTGACCGGACGCAGAGTGCCGTCGAGCGATAGTTCGCCGAGGAACAGCTTTCCCTCGGGATCAAAATGTATCTCTTCCGACGAGACAAGATACGAAAGCGCGATCGCCGTATCAAAAGACGCCCCCTCCTTCTTTTCGGAAGCGGGGGCGAGAGAGATGATTATCTTCTGGTTCTTTGATTTAGGAGAAGTGAAGCCGGAGTTCTTGATGGCCGCACTGACGCGGTCCCTCGCCTCTTCGACCGCCTTGTCCGGAAGTCCGACGATGGCGAAGGCATAGAGGCCTCTGGAGATGTCTGTTTCAACGGAGATGGTGTTGACCGTGAGAGCAATCGTTTGAGCGCTATAAACTTTTGAGAAGCTCATAGCGCGTTCATTTAATTCATGTGCTCGCGACAGGTGCGGGCGGCAGGATTGGCTTCCAATCTTTCGAAGTCGATCTCTTTCTTGCAGACTTGGCAGACTCCGAAGACTCCCTTGGCGATCTTGTCGAGGCCGCTTTTGACATCCTTGTAGCGGGATTCGAGAGTGTTCACAATGGCGTTGTTGTCCTCATAATCGGCGATACCATCGGCGACGGTATTCTCATCCGCTTGGGAGGTATCTCGCTCGGGAGGGAGGGCTTCCCAGTCGGAAGGGTTGTCGGGGTTCTTGCGGCCGACCTTTTGGAGCTCGGTTTCAAGGGACGCTTTCTCGGCTTCGAGCTTCTGTTTGAAGTGTTCTGTATCTATAGGCATATGTCTATTTTAACAAAATCCCGAGCTTTAGCTAGCGCGCTAATTTCTCGGAATTGAGCCGGGTAATGATCGTTCGTAAGGTTTCTTCGGTGTCGGTGATGACGAGCCGATTGTTGTCGAAGAACGAATATATAAGGACGGTTTTATTGCCGAGGTCTTTCAAGACACGAGCGTCTTTGTTTTGTATAGTGACGTCGCTCCAGAGTTGTCCTTCGGGGATAGCTTTTACCACATCGATCGTCGCAAAGAGCGGCAGGAGGTCGCCTGCGAGGTATTGCTCCCAGTTGAGCATGCCCGGGTATGCGTTCTCGAACGAATCAAGTTTTATGATGATAAAGGTGTGCCGAGGGTTCGCGCCGATGAGGCCGAGCATGAAGAGCGGATCAAGCGCGCGAACAAGGCTCCCGGAGGCGCGGGACTGCATGAGCGCCAGGAATGTGTCCGTGTTCATGACCGGCGAATTAAGGGCATCCCCGCGGCGAAGCTCGATCAATTTCGTGCCTGACCCTTTCTCCTTTTCCGCCGTAACGGTCTGTATGAAAGCGTCTCGGTTAAGAGCGAGGGCGTTTATGTTCACGATCGATTCGTAAGCGAGGAACTTGTTCGGCACATCCAGCACCACAGGGACCTCTGTTTTGGTCTTGTACCCTATATATGCATACCACCCCGCTCCTCCTCCGATCGAGATAAGGAGCAGAGTTCCGATGACGAGGAGCAGGGTGTGTTTTCTCGCCGCTACTTCTTCGGAGCTCTCGATGGTTACCGGGACAGGCCGCTCGATCGGAACGACGGTTAAGGGCTCCATGTTGGCGGACTGATGCGCGGGCTTCTCCGGCACGAATCCTGCGGGAACTTCTATGTCCGAAGACGGAGGAGTAACGACTGCGAGCTTCTCGAGTTCTTGGGCCACTTCCTGCTCTGCCTCTTTGGCGCGCTCGCGATCGAGTGTTCGCACCACTTCTTTATGCTGAATAGAAACAATAGATTCGTTCTGGGTGTGCAGGGCGGCGGCAACATCGCCCTGGAAAGTGCGGATCTGTTTAAGGCGAGGCGCGTTCGGGTCTTCCGGAGTTCTCGAAGGATCGTGTTCGGGATTCATTCCCTTATTCTATCTTATCTTTGTGCTCGTTCGCGAGGTTTCAAGTCTGCGTAGCTTAAAAGATATTTCTTCGGGTTCATATCGAGGTCGAGGAAATCGTCCGCCGACTCCATCAATTTTGATGAAGAAGACTTTCCGAACGAGACCACTTCGACCTGCGTGCCGTGGGTGTTCTGCAGGTACTCCACGAGGGAGACCATGTCGCCGTCGCCTGTAATGAGGATGGTAGTGTCGAGCTTGGGAGCGAGCTTGACTGCGTCCATAGCGAAGTCGATGTCCCAGTTGGCCTTTTTGGCTCCGCCGGCGAAGATCTGGAGAGGCTTGGTGCGGGTTTCGATGCCTACTTTAGAAAGAGCGTCGAAGAATGCCTTCTCCTCCCCTCCTTCAGTGGAAGCTACATAGGCGATGGCGCGTACGAGGACTCGTCCGTCGAGCGCATCTTTGACGATGGCGCCGAAGTTCGCCTTGGCGTGGTAGAGGTTCTTGGCTGAGTGATAAATGTTTGCGGTGTCGATAAAAATGCCTACACGCTGGGCTTTGTGTTTGATAACTGTCATGTAAATTAAGAATTAGCTGAACTTAAGGCCGCGGGGGCTTTAAGCAGATTTCTTGAGACCGAGTTTCTTTATGATAGCGCTGTATTGCTTGGGGTCTTTCTTTTCGAGGTATTTCATATGAGCCTGGCGGTCTGCCACCATGGCCAAAAGTCCTCGTCGTGAATGATTGTCCTTCGCATTCTTCTTCAAGTGAGCTGCGAGCTCCTCGATGCGCTTGGTCAGTATTGAAATTTGAACGGAAGCAGAACCCGAATCCGTGTCGTGGATCTGAGCAACTTTAATAGCTTTCTGCTTTTTGGTCTTTGAAATCATGAAAATACGATAGCATATAAGGGTTTTTAAATCAAGGGGGCCATAAAACGAGCGGAAAAGGCGTGGAAAAGGGCCGAGGAGCGGTGTGCTCCTCGGCCCTGGTACAGATTGTTCGTGTTGCTTACTCCGTGCTTGGCACAGCCGTCCGCGGCTGGGTGGTCCGCTTCCTGACTGGCGCTCCGGTAATGCGTCCGTTCTGGAACATCACGTCGTTGTGGCCTTCCTTGGTGAGGATGAGCCCGCCGTCGGGCCCCTTACGGAGTCCGTCGGCATCGACGGTGATCGTGCGGCCGTTCTGGGTGAGGGTGAGGTCATCGTTGCCGATGTTCACCTGCACTCCCCCGATCGTCGCCACCATGTCCGGCTGCGGGATCGGGATCGATGCGCCCTCCGGTTCGAACCGGAAGAGGCGATCGGCCAGGTAGCGGTTACCGGCATACACGAGGTCGTTCGCGCACGCCTGGAGACAATACATTGTCTCCTGCCTGCCGCCGGGGAACTCGACTCGTGCTTCGTAGACCGCTTCACCGTTGAGGTGCTTGGTCTCCTGCCGCCCGTCGCCGTAGCTGACCCGCATGATGCCGTACCCCCTTCCACGATGGATGCTCAGGAGACGGATTTGCTCGGGCGAGACGTAGGTGGGGCTGCCAACCGTTCCGGTTCGTGAACTCGCCATCTCGCGAAAGCGATCCGGCGCCGAATCGTTGGTGAGGCCCTGCGCACGCATCGGAGGTCCGGAACCGACCGGATTCGAAAGCTTGCGCTTGATCGCCCAGATGAGGATGAGCGCTGCAATCGTGAGGAGCATAGCCAGAAGGCTGTACCAGATAAATCGCGAATCCTCGGCCTTTTCGACCTGGGTAACGACCGCCGGCTCGAGCGTCGGCGGAGTTGGAATTGGAACTGCGGCAACAGACCGCAGAGTTTCTGCTCCCTTGCGAGGCAGGTAGAGTTTCTGGCCGACGGCGAGGTTCACCATAGGTATCCCGTCGGCGCGCAGATGGTAATCCGACTTCTTGAGGAGGCCTGCCGCCACGTTCACGTCGAAGAGCTTGATCCACTTGTCCCCATCTCCATAGATGGTGTCCGCGAACGCGTACAGGTACGAGTTCTTGGTCACCTCAAAGAGATGCCAGGAGGTGTCGGGTCGCTGCGGCGCAGAGTTCTGTGCCGAGAGGGTGGTGGGACCCGTGAAGATCAGGACCATGATGGCCAAGACCGACGAGGTCCACCAGCGAATGCGATGCCGCATATGTGAATCTCCTGCTGGGGTGAAGGCGGCCGGTTCGTTCGAACCAGGCCGATACAACAAAACAATCTGTGAAAGAGCGTACTGCTTCCTGTACCCTATCACATTTGTACTCAATTGTCAACTAGGGTGCTCCCTTCTGCTTTTTGGACGATGGTATAATGTTTTGCGACATGGCCAACTCTTCTGAACTTGAACGTTTGAAAAGAGAGTTCCTCGAATATACGGAGATCGAGCGCGGGCGAAGCTTGAAGACGGTCGAGAACTATAACCACTACCTCACGCGATTTTTGGAATTCGCCCAAGTTTCAAAGCCCGGAGACATCACCCCCGATCTTATAAGGGAGTACAGGCTGTGGTTGAATCGGCAGACCACAAGAGAAAGGGCTTCGAATTTCGGCCACGAGACCCTAAAAAAGAAGACCCAGAACTACTACCTCATCGCGCTCCGAGCTTTTCTCAAATATCTGGCTAAAAGAAGCATTAAAACGGTGTCTCCCGAGGTGATCGAACTCGCCAAGGTCGGTGAGAGGCACATCGACCTTATTACTAAAGAAGAACTGATGCGCCTCCTTGATGCGCCGGATACGGCTACACTGCAGGGTTTGCGGGATAAAGCCATCCTCGAACTTCTTTTCTCGACCGGGCTCCGTGTGGCCGAGCTCTGTTCCCTCTCGCGGGACCTCGACCTTACTTCGGATGAATTCTCGATCAGAGGCAAAGGGGAAAAGATCCGCGTCGTCTTCCTTTCTCCGGAAGCCAAGGATTCTGTCCGAGCGTACCTTAATAAGAGAAAGGATATGGATGACGCGATGTTCGTGCGGGTTGATCCGCCAAAGTCCCTCGAAGGAAAGGAAAAAAAGGTAAAAAGGCCCGAATCTGAGCCCCGCCTTACCTCCCGCTCGATCCAAAGGATCATCAAGCACTATGCGATCAAGGCCGGGATCTCGAAAAGGGTCACTCCTCACGTCGTCCGGCACATGTTCGCGACCGACCTCCTCTCGAACGGAGCCGATCTCCGCTCGGTCCAAATGCTCCTCGGCCATGCGAACATTGCCACCACCCAGATCTATACCCACGTCACCGACAAGGCCCTCCGCGACACCCACCAAAAGTTCCATTCGAGGAGAAAATAAAGTTTTTCCGACTAACTTAAGGATAGAAAAACATAAAGATACGCGATTCTTTCTGTGTCAAACCGGGTTTTTAAGAAAAAACTTCTTTAAAAAGGTTGCAGCCGCAAGCTCATCTATTGACCGTCTGTACAAGACGTGGTTTTTATATTTTAGGAAAAAATTTTAACGTTATCCCCAGTTTTTATGCTCGCGCTCTTCGTATAATACGCACAACGGCGACTACGGAAAGAGGAGCCGGGACTGATATGAAACGGGGCGTGTCAGTAAAGACAAAATAGATAGCAAAAAACACCTTTGGGTGTAGAGTGCCGGGGTCGACTAGAGATCAAGGTCAGCGGTCTTTAAAACCGTAGACGGGGGTTTAAATCCCCTCCCCGGCACCCTGTACCTACAAGGTGTTTTTTGTGGAAAGAATACGGAACTGATGACTGGCAACCAGACCGGTTGCTAGGAGTAGTATACTACACTGCTTACTGGTCCTAACAAGCTTTTTGTTAGGAAACATGTTGGTCATTTATAAAAAATGGCTTTAAATAAAGGTTTATATAACTTTCATGATTTAGTTCATCTAACAATATGTGGATAATAATCATTAATAAAATGTAATTTTAGTAGTTTCTTACTTATAAATAGTAAGTTTTATATAAAAATCTAATAAGTTGACAAATCTGTAATACTCTTGGTATAGTAGAAGGGTAAATAGTGAGCATGAGAAGTTCGCCCTTGGGCGGACTTCTTTCGTAAAAGATTTAATACAACACACATATGTTCGACCTTAAAGTCATCAACAGCGTTCTCGGCGAGCTCGAAGAAGTCCGCGGTATTCCTCGTGAGAAGATCATCGAGGCCATAGAAGCCGCCCTCGCCACCGCCTATAAGAAAGAGTACGGCAAGCGAGGCCAGGTCATCCGCGCCACCTTTGATATCAAGTCGGGCCAAACCGATTTCTTCCAGGTGAAGACCGTCGTCGACAAGTCGCGCGTCATCTTCGAAGAAGAGCTCGACACCCTTGAAGCGGAGAAACCGGAGACCGCCGAGGCCAGTGCGGATGAACGCGAGGTCTACAATCCTGAAAAGCACATCTTGCTTGAGGATGCCAAGCGCATCAAGCGAAACGCCGAACTCGACGAAGAGATCGTCTTCCCCATCGAATCAAAGGGTGACTACGGCCGCATCGCCGCTCAGACCGCCAAGCAAGTGATCATGCAGAAGATCCGCGAAGCGGAGAAAGTTTCCGTCGTCTCTGAATTCGGGAAGCGTGAAGACACGATCGTTTCCGGCACCGTCCAAAGGATCGAGCGCGGAAATATTTTCGTCGACATGGGGCGCGCCACGGGCCTCCTTCCGTACGAAGAGCAGATCCCCGGTGAACGATTCAATCAAGGCGAGCGAGTTCGCGCCTACCTCTATCGCGTTGAAGAATCTCCACGAGGAGTCTTCCTCCGCCTTTCTCGAAGCCATCCGAAATTCTTGGAGAAATTATTTGAAGCCGAGGCTCCCGAGCTTCAGAACGGCACGATCGTGATCAAGGCCATCGCTCGCGAAGCCGGGTATCGGTCGAAGATCGCCGCCCAGGCAGTCGATACTCACATCGACCCTGTCGGTGCGCTCGTCGGCCAGCGAGGCGTTCGCGTCTCGACCGTCATGAGCGAACTCCGCGGAGAAAAGATCGATGTCATCGAGTGGAACGAGGATCCTAAAAAATTCATCGAAGAAGCGCTCTCTCCCGCAAAGATCATGGATATAAAATTGAACGAAGAAGAGAAGACAGCGGCGGTGCACGTCGCCGAAGCGGAGCAGTCGCTCGCCATCGGCAAGGGAGGACAGAACGTCCGACTCGCAGCCAAACTCACCGGATGGAAGATCGACATCCAATCAGCCAAGGGAGAAGAACTTGCAACCGCAGAGGCGCCTCTCGAAGTTCCCGCAGAATAAAAATTAATCTACAATAGAATCATGAACCTCTGGCACGATATTGATCCGGGGAAAAAGGATGCGATGAACGTCATCATCGAGATCAACAAAGGATCAAAGAATAAATATGAGATAGATAAAAAGACCGGACTCATCGCTCTTGATCGCGTCTCTCATACCGCACAAGATTTTCCTTTCGATTACGGATTCGTTCCTCAATCTCTGTGGCATGACGGGGATCCGTTGGATGTGATCGTTCTTACTACGCATCCTCTTTTTCCTGGCATTTTGGTCAAGTCCCGTCCAGTGGCCATCATGCATATGATTGATTCGGGTGAAGGAGATGATAAGGTGATCGCAGTTCCTGTAGATGATCCCCGCTTCAACAATCTGAGTGACCTCGGGGATATAAATCCTCACACCTTGAAAGAGATCGAGCATTTCTACTCCACATACAAGTCGTTGCAGAACAAAGTTGTTGAGGTCAAAGGATTCTCGGGCCGAGAAGTCGCCGAAGCTTCCTTCGAAGAGGGATTGAAGATCTATAAAGAGAAATATCCAAAGGCTGAATAAGATTTCTCACAATAGCGTTTCACCACACGATCCGAGGGCTAAGCCCCTCGGATTTTGCTATAATAGGAGGGCAGGAGAAGACTCCTGCATTACCGTCACTCCCGATGATTACCAATAAATAACGTACTAATGAAACTTACACACACAGCGCTTACTCTCGCCGCTATCCTCGCGATCGCCGCTCCGGCCTTTGCCGAAGAAGCTCGCGTCGAAGTGAAGCTCGGTTCGACCACTACTCCGCCTCGCGTCGAAATAAAAAAGAAGATCGAAGCAAAGAAGGTCGAGATCAAGAACAAAATAGCGGAAATCAAAGATCATAATTCTTCGACTACAGAAGATCGAAAGGATGCGCGATCTTCAACAACCGAAGCTGTCAAAGAAAAGCGCCAAGAAGTGAAACAGGAGATCAAAGACAATCGAACCCAGACACAGACAGAACGGATGAAACGAGAAGTGAACACTGCGACTCGCATTATCACCGCTACTGCCGATCGGCTCGGGCTCATTGCCGACCGGATCACCTCGCGACTTTTGAAGTTGAAGACAGCCGGAGGCAACACGACCACTGCGGAGGCTTCGGTCACTGCAGCCAAAGTGAACCTTGCGGATGTAAAGGTTCATGTTGCGGCCATCACCGCTCTTGATCTTTCAGGATCAACCACCACTTCGACCACGACCATGAAGCTCACCATGGACAAAATGAAAACCGAAGCAAAGGCCGCACGAGAAAGTTTGACCAAAGCCCGACAGAACCTCGAAGCCGCACTCAAGGTGATCCGCGAGATCGAGAAGGCTAAGATCGGAGAGACAAGCACTACGACCGGTGCTAAGATAGAACTACATTAATCAATTAAATAAATTTCTATGGAAGGAGAAACACCAATGAACACTCCGAGCCCGGCTCCCGAGAGCTCGGCCGGACCGGTCATCGCGACCATCATCATCCTCGCGGTGATCGTTCTCGGAGGATTGTATTTCTGGGGACAGCGAAGCGCGGATATGAATCCTCAGGAAACCGCTCCCGCTCAAACAGTCGATAACACGACCTCAGCCATCGAAAGCCAGTCGTCATCCGATGATACGAATTCGATCGATGCGGATCTTCGCTCGACAGATACGACCTCGGTCGACGGTTCTATCCAGAGCCTCTAATCTCCCTTCCACAGAGTTCTACAAATCCCGCCTTCCGGCGGGATTTGCTTTTAGCACTTTCTTTCTTTACACTCTCCTCATGTCAAAAAATTTCACCGATATAAAGACCGCCACACTCCCGAACTCGGAGGCGGAGATCACCGGAGCCATCACGCTCGAGTTTTTGCAGTCATGCCGAACCGAAGCCATCAAAGAATTGAACAACCGCATTGATATCCCGGGTTTCAGAAAAGGCCACATTCCCGAATCGATGCTTATCAAGCAGGTCGGTGAAACGGCTATCCTCGAAGAAGCTGCGGAGGTCGCGCTCGGTCGGGAGTTCCCCGCTCTGATGAAAGAGGCGAACATACGATCGATCGGCCGGCCGACAATCACCATCACCAAGCTCGCACCGGGAGTTCCTCTTGAATTCAAGATCACGACAGCGGTCGAACCCGCATTCGATCTCCCTGATTATAAAAAGATCGCCAAGGATACCGGCGATGTTCTGGACGAAGAGATCACGGACAAAGAAGTTGCGGACGTGGTCGAAGAGATCAACAAGCGCGAGATGAAGCCGGACCTCAAAGAAGGTGAAACGCTCGAAGCGAAAATAAGAGAGAGTCTCGCACACGAAAAGAAGTTCAGGGCTAAAGAAAAGAAGCGTCTCTCGATCATCGAGAAGCTCGTGAATGAAACCAAGATCGACGTGCCGAAGGTCCTCATTGATTCGGAGCTTGAGAAGATGATGCTTGGATTCAAGGACGACGTCGCCCGCGCCGGGATCAAATGGGACGAGTATTTGAAGTCGATAAAAAAAGCCGAGGATGATATTCAAGCAGAGTGGAAAGATAAAGCAAACGAGCGAGCCAAAGCCGAACTCATCGTGATCAAGATCGCCGAAGCGGAGAAGATCGAACCGAGCGCCGAAGAGGTCGAACACGAAGCGACCCACATGCTCGCCCACTACCCAGACTCCGATCCCTTCCGCCTCCGCGTCTACGTTTATACTCAGATGAGAAACGAAAAAGTATTCGAATTTTTGGAGAACGTGAAGTAGATTGACTACAGTTTAAAATAGTTGTATTGTCCATTCAGAAATCGTCCTTTCAACTATACACAAGAGGTTCTACATGTGGGATCCATACGCTGATTTCGAATCGGCTACGTTGTCGAATGGACTTGATGTTCATGTCCTGCATTGGCCTGATAGACCCTGGGTTTCCGGCGGGCTCATCGTCCATAGCGGGGCTCGACATGACCCTGTCGGGCTTGAGGGTTCTGCCCATTTTGTAGAGCACCTGGTGTCACGCAACACACCAGTTCCCTACCTCGAGATCCGCAAGTTCTTTGAAAGTACGGGCGGCGGAGTGAGACTCGGCGCCACGAATTATCACGCGACGAAATATCACTTCTTTGTACCAACACATGATGCAATTTTGCGTCAGGCCTTGGATATTTTCGGGGCGATATTTGCCGAGAGGCCAATAGAAAATTTTGTAGAAATTCAACGCGAAGTAATTCTCGGCGAATACCAGCGCAGAAATCCCGTGAAGGTGCTCGCTGACCTCCAAGGAAAGTTCAACCAGGTTCTGTATGGGGCGCACTGGCTCGGTCGATATCTTTCGCCTATGGGATCGCCCGAGTCGATCTGTCGCATTGCTCAATCGGATCTGCAGCTTTTCCATGATGAACATTATGCAGCTCGAAACATGAGCATGGTGTTCGTCGGCGGACTTTCGCTGGAAAAGGCGGTCGATCTTCTTGAAAAAAGCCCACTGGGCCGTATCAGATCTGGAGATCGCCAGCCCCTGCTCTCACCACTCGAAGCGTATCCCGCTCCGTCCGAGAGCCGCCACGTGTTTGAATTTTCTAAGCACATCGTTACTAATGCTGCGAGGGAAGTTGCTAGTTATGGCAGCGCCTGCGTGATTCCCGCCGGATCGGTCAAAGATTTCTCTGTGTACATCATGAGCGAGATGCTAAACCGGATCTTGTTTGACGAAGTGAGAGAAACTCGCGGATGGGCCTATGAGATCAGAGCCGAGCGTTCCTACCACCAGGATGTCATTGACTTCTCGGTATTCTCTTCGGCCTTGGTCTTGAAGGCTGTCGACAGTATCGAGGAAGTCATAACCAAGTCCGTTGCTCTGGTAGGAAGCAGTGAAGATCTCTTTGAAAAGACCCTTAACCAGTCGCTTGCCTCCTATGACATGAGCGATCTGAACGGGACGGCTATCCGAGGCAGCGCTCTCAAAGATCTTGAAAAAGAGCAAAAGGTGGTTACTTGTAAAGAGAGCAGAGACTCGCTTCGCAAGCTCACCATGGAGGATGTCCGTTCAGCTCTAAAGTGGCTGAGTCCGGAACGTCGTTTCACGCTCCTGAAAGTTCCTTAGTATCCTGCTCCGCTTTGCGCGGGGCTTTTTCTTTGCTTGCTTTAGACTAGAAGCCGGAGCATAGTTTCTAAAGAGCTGAACCTTCGGAGGCGTGCATGTCTGCCGTTAGTCATGAGAAAGTCGACGGGCTCGGGGTGATAGACTCAAAAAACCTTGCCCTGGTGAGAGACTTGCTGGGGGATGAAGCGTGTAGAGATCACCTAATGCACCTCGACGCTTATCTACAAAGCAGAACCATCTCTCGCAACGCTCTGTTGGTGAGGTACACCGACTACAATCGGGCCCTGAACAACCGGCTTCTCGAGCTGCAGATCTCGGGTCAGTCGGCCGAGGTTCTCGATCCCCTCGTTCTGCGCGCCATGGCCGAGCACATAAGCGGATTTGTCGTCAAATGAGCTCCGTACGCGTGTACGGGCTTTTTTTATTTTTATCTATATAATGCCTAGTATGGAAAAACAAACAGAATCGTATTCGAAGTTTTATCTTGAAAACACTCCGGCCGCTCATGATCCCCTGCGACAAGGAGAAATGGACACTCTCGCAGATAAGGCACGGAAATTGAACGAAGAGGTCGAAGCCGAAGCTCATCGCGTTTCCCTCGAGCTCAACAACGGTACGGATCATGATGAGGTCCTGCATGAGAGCAAGCTCCCCGCCCTCGAAGAAGAGCTCGCCCAGATCGAAAAAGAGATCGGCGCCCTCAAGCTCGGCCACTAAAGTTGATTCTCTTCCTCCTTTTATATATAGTGTCGGCATGAGTTACCTCGTACCCACAGTTATAGAGAAGTCCCCTCTCGGCGAACGCGCCTATGATATATATTCACGTCTCCTCAAGGAGCGGATCATATTTCTCACCGGTCCTATCGACGATGATTCGGCCAACATCGTCATTGCCCAGCTTCTCTTTCTCCAGTCAGAAGATGCGAAGAAAGACATCTCTCTGTATATCAATTCTCCCGGCGGTTCGGTAACTGCCACCTTGGCGATGATCGATACTATGAACCACATAAAACCGGATGTTTCGACTTTGTGTGTAGGCATGGCAGCTTCCGGAGGAGCTTGGCTGTTAGCAGCCGGGGCTAAGGGCAAAAGATTTGCTCTCCCTAATTCTGAAGTGATGATCCACCAGCCCCTTGGAGGAGCCGAGGGGCAGGCCTCCGACATCGTTATTCGCGCCGAATGGCTCCTTAAAACCAAGAACAGTCTGATTAAAATGATGGCCTCGGCTACAGGGCAGCCAGTATCAAAAGTCGAGAAGGATGTTGACCGAGACTTTTTTATGGGAGCGGATGACGCCAAAAAGTACGGCATCATAGACAAAGTTCTCTAGGTAGGGTACTCTCTAATTGTTCCCCTCTACACGATTAATTGAAACTGTTCGCTTTCGGTACCCTCTGTCCTTCCCTCCACGTCCGTCTGACCGCCTCGCCTTCCTTTCCAACCCCACCATATAGAGACTCGAAAGCGGATCCATTCCGCAAATGTCGCTTAAGTTAGCTTTTTTATTAGCATTGCTCGCCGCCGCCGCCGGTACAGGGTTCGGCTATTTGCTGCGCCTCATCATCTCCCTCGGCCGCAAGGGTTCGATGGAGCTCGACATCAAACAGATGGAACTTCGGGCCCGAGAAGAGGCCGAAGCGGTCATTGACGAGGCAGAGGCAAAGGCGAGCGAGCTTTTGGATAAATCAGAGACCGTCATCGGCGAGCGCGAAGAGAGAACCAAGAAGACCGAGGACCGCTTGGTCAAAAAGGAGGAGTTCTTGGACAAGCGCCAGGTCGATATTGATAAAGAAGCCGAATATATAAAAGAGAAAGCCTCGGAGATCCGCGCCATTCGCGAACGGGCCGACGAGCTGATCCAGCTCCGCAACCAAGAACTCGCCAAGGTGGCGGGTCTTTCGGTCGAAGAGGCAAAAGAAGAGCTTCTGGCCCTCGCGGAGAGGAACGCAGAGGAGGATCTCTTGGTCCGCATGCAAAAGCTCGAAAGCCAGGCCGAAGAGCGCTTGTCCGATCGAGCTCGAGAAATATTATCTACCGTGATCCAGCGCCTCGCTTCTTCTGTCACAGGCGAAGTGATGGCCACCTCTGTCCCCCTTCCTTCGGACGAGCTCAAGGGCAAGATCATCGGTAAGGAAGGCCGCAACATCAAAGCTTTCGAACGAGCGACGGGAGTCGAAGTGATCGTTGATGACACTCCCGGATCCATCACCCTCTCTTCGTTCGACCCCGTGCGCCGGGCGGTCGCGAAGCTCGCTCTCGAGAATCTTCTCGTCGATGGGCGCATTCAGCCGGCGAAGATCGAAGAATTCGTCGAGAACGCTCGCGCTGAAATAAATAAGATGATCAAAGAGAAAGGCGAAGCCGCGGCCTTTGAGTGCGGAGTCTATAACCTTGATCCAAAACTCCTTGCTATCCTCGGGCGCCTCTTCTTCCGAACGTCATATGGACAAAATGTGCTTAACCACTCGGTCGAGATGGCCCACCTCGCGGGCATGATCGCCGAAGAACTCGGAGCGAACGTCGCGGTGGCCAAGGCCGGCGCCCTTCTCCACGACATAGGCAAAGCTCTCGATCATGAAGTTTCAGGCACGCACGTGGAGATCGGACGCAGGATCCTGCAGAAATTTAATGTATCCGAGGATGTGATCAAAGCCATGCAAGCTCACCACGGAGAATATCCGTACGAAACTATCGAGTCGATCATCGTCCAGACCGCGGATGCTATCTCCGGAGGCCGCCCGGGCGCCCGCCGGGACACAGTTGAGCACTATTTGAAGCGCCTTGGCGACCTTGAAGGCATCGCTCTTGCCTTCCCCGGAGTCGAAAAGGCCTATGCCCTTCAGGCGGGCCGAGAGATCCGAGTCTTCGTCACTCCGGAGAAAGTGACCGACCTTGAAGCTCAGAAAATGGCCAGGGATATAGCTTTAAAGATCGAGCGCGATCTTAAATATCCGGGCGAGATCAAGGTGAATGTCATCCGCGAACAGCGCGCCATCGAGTTCGCCAGATAAACTGATTTTTATACAATAAAGTTCCAGATTTTCAAGGTTGTTGCTTAAAAAATGGCTTCCTATATAATTTTTATAGGATTCCAAATCCTGATCAAACGTTTATCAGCGGTTTAAGCAAGCAAAATGAATAAAGCATTAATCGTGGAAGCAGTTCACGGCAAGCTCGGCGGTACGAAGGTACAAGCGGAAGAAGTCGTCGACACTATCATCGATTCGATCGTTTCTTCTTTGAAAAAAGGAGGCGAAGTATCGATCGCTGGCCTCGGCATCTTCTCGACGAAGACTCGAGCGGCTCGCATGGCGCGAAATCCTCGTACCGGCGAATCGATCTCGGTTCCCGCAATGCGCGTTCCCAAGTTCCGCCCCGCAAAGGCCCTGAAAGACGCAGTCAAATAATCTTTTTACAGATCATTGCAAAAGATCCTCCCGCAAAGAGGATTTTTTGTTTGTGTATAAATAAAAAACGCCGCGGTGTGTTGCGGCATTCAGCAATGTTCATGTGGCTCGTGCGAGTATCTCCAGCGCCTTCTCGATCACTTTAGATGGACCGAGAGTTTTGTCGGCTTCGTCAGTAGCTCCGAACTCGAGCATTTTCTGACGGTCGGTTCCTGTCCCGGCGATAGTGAGGATGGGTCCTTCATAGTTCCAGGTACGCAGTTCTTCGATCAGCTCAAGTCCGTCGAGCGGAGCATTGATCGACCCGTCGAGGATCACCAGATCCCAATCTTTGTGGGTGTCCATGAGCGCGCGTCCATCCCAGATTGATTCTGCGGTGAGGAGGATGATCTCCGGCGCTTTGTGCTTGGTCAGAGCTTTGAAAGCTTTGACGAACATTTCGTTGTCTTCGATCAGAAGAACTTTCTTCATGGAGCCTCGAGGGAAGAGTGATCTATTTGGATAATAACCTATTTTATTATGAGTGTCAACTACTTCACCCCGTGTTTGCCTTTGATCTTCTCTACCTCCTTCTCATCCTCGAGCTCATTCCTCATTCGCGCTTCCCTTCCGAGCTGTGAAAGTTCCTCCGGAGAAAGTGCGTGTAACTCCCGGACCTTGTCCTCCAAATATTCTTTTGTATTCAACTTTGGATCTTCAAGCACTTCTGAGAGCAAAATTTCCAAGATGAAACCGATATGCGGTCCCGCCGGAGCGCTCGTTATCTTCATGATATCTCCCCCGTTCACCTTGAGCTGCTTTACGCTGATCGGATCGCGCATGACCTCTTCGATCATCGCGTGGTACTTCCTGAGGCGGTACGGAGCTTCCTTTGGCCTGCCAGTGCCTATCCTGTCCGCCGCACGAACATCCATGAGGTCCCAAATGAGCTCCGGAGTGACGTTTCGCACCATGCGACGAACAGCCGAGAGCGAGATCTCTTCGGTATCCGAGAAGAACATATGCCAGCGAACGAGTTTGTGCACCTTGTCCACGATCTCTTTTGGAAATTTCAGATCGTTCAGTAAGCTCTTCGCGATCTTTGCTCCGACCACTTCGTGTCCGTAAAAGGTCCACTGATCATTCAACCATTTTCTGGTGTGGGGCTTGGCTATGTCATGAAGAAGAGCGGAGACCCGAACATGAAGCGGATATTTTTTATCTGCGGCGTGCTGGAGCG
The DNA here is from genome assembly GCA_028286565.1 of Parcubacteria group bacterium. Classification (GTDB taxonomy): domain Bacteria; phylum Patescibacteriota; class Minisyncoccia; order Phycocordibacterales; family Zambryskibacteraceae; genus JAIFWN01. The sequence continues at coordinate 180,409 of JAQBRH010000004.1, read as the reverse complement.
AACGCAGAAGATGTTCCCAGACGGTGTACGCGTGCGCTCGGTTCTGTTCGACGCCGATGCCCTTCAAAAGTTCCGGAGAGATATATTTGAGCACGCCGAGTCGTGCGGCGAGGTCGAGCGCTTGAGCCGGAGCTTCGGACAAAATGATCTTTATGAACTCATCTCTGATGCGTTCTTTGGAAATATGGGCGAGCAGCTGCTTGTTATCTTCGATCGCTTTCTGAGTGTCGTGCTCGATGGCGAAGCCGAGCGTGGCCGAGAGGCGGATGGCTCTCAGCATGCGGAGAGCGTCTTCGCTGAAACGTTCATCCGGCTTCCCTACTGTGCGGATAAGCTTCTTCCGGATGTCCTCTTCTCCGTGAAATGGATCCACAAGCGTCTTTGTATCCACATCGTAGGCGATCGCATTCATGGTGAAGTCTCGGCGCGCGAGGTCAACATCCACCGTCTTTCCCCATTCAACTTTGTCCGGGCGGCGGAAATCAGAATAGCCGGATTCGATCCGGTACGGAGTTACTTCTACGGTTTTAAGAGTTTCATCTTCGGTCTCGTCGTTTACTACTCCGACGGTGCCGTAATCGTTCTCATAAAAGGTGTGGGGAAAAAGCTCCACTATTTTCTCCGGAGTAGCGGACGTCGTGAGGTCCCAGTCCGTCGGAGTTCGTCCGATCAAGAGATCGCGAACGGATCCTCCCACGACAAAAGCCTCAAAATTATTTTTTTTGAGAATAGTTGAAACAGCGTGTATCTCTTTGGGGATCTTTAGTGTAACCATTGAAATTAGTATACGCCCTGAAAACTTTTGGTGCCTCCGGCAGGAATCGAACCCACATCACTTGTTCCGAAGACAAGTACTTTATCCATTAAGCTACGGAGGCAATATTTCCGTGTGCGGCTACCGGGAATCGAACCCGAATCCCGTCCTTGGCAAGGACGTGTTCTACCACTAAACCATAGCCGCTCGAAAAGAGATAATAGCGTATTTAGGCTAAAAAATCGAGGGTCAGAAGGCTTTGTAGTACTCTTCCCCCGTCTGCACGCATGAGGTTTTATCCGCTTCATCAAGCGCTCCGCAAAAGCCATTGGCTTCCGTTATCGAGTGGTAATATGAGATAAATTCCTTCACTGCTCCTACATAACAATTCATTCTGTCCGTATGGATGGAAGCAAGGTCGCAGGTCGTTCTTGTCTTAGGAGATCCATGGCCTGCCTGATTCGCCGCATCTCGCCCGAGGCTTTGGAAACATATATCTCTATATTGTCCTTTAACCGTCGTGCAGAGATCGGCCACCTTCTTGAAATCATACTGAGACGCTTCCAAGGCGAACGAGGTTTGCCCGAGGTAGCATTGATATTTATATTTGTCCTCGACCGCCGTGCACGGATAGAGGGGTTCTTCGGGCTTCAGGTAGGCGGATTTGCCGTAGTTCGTATACAAAATGACATTTTCCATGAAGACCCCGCTCTGGCAGGACTGCTGTTCCCAATCTCCGATGAGGCTGTCGCAGGTCTTCAACGAATCAAAGAGCTCGTCTCCCTTGAGCTCCATGATCCCGTGGCCGAGGCCGTGCACGCAGTTGTAGTAGTTGAAGCTGTAGGTTCCTTTGCCCGGGATGTCCGCACAGATCGAATTCAAGCTCGCCAGGAGCTTTTCTTCCCCGATCTTCGCCGTCACGCCTTCGAGGACGCCGTGGTAATACCCGCTCCAGCAGAACGGATCTCCATAGAGATAGGCCTCAGAAACGGTTTTGTATTTTTCCGAAGCGCTCTCCCCTATGGTGTGCATGTAGGGGTGGCATCGGCCCATCACGCTCTGATCTTCCCCGCCTCGCGTTTTCAAGTCCTCGATCGCCGTCTTTGCTCCGTACGCGTCGACGAGGTGGGCATAGAAGGTGCTGAGGCAGGCGCTTTTGTCCGAGTCGGTGTTGCATACGCTCGAATCATATGCATAAGCCGAAGCTCGGCGGTCCGGAGCCGGCTGCTTTAGAAAGTAAAAAATAGATCCCCCGATAAGGAGAATGCCGACCAGGAATAAGACGGTTGATCTCACGGACATAGTATAGCTTTCTCTAAGGTCGGATGGTAGGATACTGTATTGCGGGCTGTAGTACAGCGGTAGTATTCACGATTCGGGTTCGTGAGACCTGGGTTCGATTCCCAGCAGCCCGACCCAGTGAATAATCGGGGCGTAGTATAGTGGTAGTATACTTGCTTTGGGAGCATGTGGTCTGGGTTCGATTCCCAGCGCCCCGACCAAAATTGATAGAAAGTCCTAAGTTTGCTAGATTAGGACAACTGCGGGATTAGTTTAGTGGTAAAACAACAGTTTTCCAAACTGTGGTCGGGAGTTCGATTCCCCCATCCCGCACCATTCGATACTCTATGATCAGCCTCAAACCTATCCGCCAAAGCGCGAGCTTCTGTGGGCCGGCGAGCCTTGTGTCTTTGGTCCAATACTATGGCAAAAATATGACCGAGCCGGAACTTGGCCGTCTTTGTGGTACCACGACTGAGAATGGGACGGAGCCCGAAGCTCTTGCCAAAGGCCTCAAAAAGCTCGGATTTAAGGTCAAAACAAAGGACAAGGGCACTTGGAATGAATTGAAAACTCTCGTGGATTCGGACACCCCGGTGCTCGTCAATTGGTGGTCTGACTATGGGGCGCCTGCAGACGGCCATTATTCGGTTGTATACAAGATGACAGGCAGGACTCTCTGGATGATGGATCCGGAGCTTGGAGGTTTCCGACGCATGACCAAGGCCAAATTCATGAGGCAGTGGTATGACTTTTATATAAATGGGAAGAAAAATACTCGTTGGTATTTATATATTCAAGGTTGACGCTGTTACACAAGAAACCTAGATAATAATATTCTCGATCATCTCTACCCGGGCCATCCGGTCCTTTTCGCTTATTTTGACCGTGACGATGTCCAATTGCCAATCCCCGTCCAGCCTCTTCTCTAAGAGATATGTCTGTATGGTCCGAGCCAGCCTGCGGAGCTTTTGAGGATGAACATTGTCTTCCGGCCTATACCCATCCGCCTCGCCCGCCTGGCTACGGCCCAAGGTTACATGTGGAACGATTGGAGGCAATGTTACACACGAAACACTCTTTACCTCTATAAAGCGCAGGATCTTGCCCTTCTTGGCCACGATATCGATCTCTCCCCATTTGCGCAGGTAGTTCCTTTCGAGGACTGCAAAGCCATGCTTCGTGAGATAATCACAGGCTATAGACTCTCCTATATCCCCAAGCTTACGCTTGGCTGTTCTTCTATCTTGTTCCATGTGTAACCTATGTGTATAGTTTCACGTGAAATCTATTTCCAAAATATGGCTTAAAATAAGGGACTTAAGGCCATATGACTTTATAAAACTGTCCGTAATACACAGTTTCCCCATAGTTATCCACATATTCGAGAACTGTTGTATAGTCACCGCTCAACCAAGGGCTTTCAAGACACCTATTAAGTTTAGCACTTATGTATAAGGGACGGGTGAAGGACAATCCTCCTGATCTCCCGCTCTGGGCAAATAAAAAACCGCCACGCATGGCGAACTGCGGGGCGGGGTTGTCAGCTGCTGGCTGACCAGGGAAAGGAAGTCTCAGCAAAAGAGGGGAGCGATGTACAGACTATATCGCATAAATAAAGGTGTCGATATGTCGTCCTCGCGTTGGCCCACTTCTTAAACCAAACACTTCTTTCAGGGGTTCGTCGACTAACCCCAAGGTGCCATGCCGCAGTTCGCGTTGTTCAGATGGAACCACATTCACTGCTTTGCGTCTGGATAGAAGTATACTCCTTAAAGGACAAAAATAAATAAAAACTGTGGATAACTCCACAAATAACAAAACTTGATGTCCTTTTGTGAGGGGAAATCAGTCAAGGACAATTCGAACCGGACAATGGTCAGAACCGAGAATATGATCAAGGATCTCAACACTTTTTACCCGCTTCATCAGCCGTTTTGAAACGAAAAAGTAGTCTATTCTCCAGCCGACATTTCGCTCTCGCGCATAGGCAAAGTGGCTCCACCACGTGTAGTGCCCGTTGCCTTTTGTGAACTCCCTAAAGGCGTCCACGAACCCTGCGGCGATGATCTTGTCTATCCCTTCGCGCTCTTCCTTGGTGAAGCCGTGCTCGCCTTCATTGGCCTTTGGATTGGCCAGATCGTCCTCGGTGTGGGCGGCATTCAGATCTCCGGTAAAGATGACGGGCTTCTTTTCGTCCAGTCGTTTTACATATTCAAGGAAAGCCGGGTCCCATTGCTTGTGCCGAAGCGAGAGGCGAGAGAGGTCGGGTTTGGAGTTCGGGGTATAAGAATTCACAAGGAAAAAGTCCTTATATTCGGCCGTAATGACCCGGCCTTCGGCGTTCGGATCGCCGTAGGAGTCTTTATCTAGGCCATATTTCTCTACTATATCCATAGGGAAACCGATGTTCGTGGCCTCGGGCTCGTCTTTGGTGAAAATGACCGTCCCGCTGTAGCCTTTCTTTCTGGTCGAAGAGTTCCAGTACTCTTTATATGCAGGCAGATCGATCTCAGCTTGGCCGCGCTCGGCCTTGGTTTCCTGAAGGGCGAGGATATCCGGGTTGTATTCCTCTATAAAGGGCACAAATAAGCCTTTTTTGTGTACGGCTCGGATACCATTCACGTTCCAGGTGATGATCGAGGTCATGTTATTCGCGAGGCTCGCAGCGTTCCTTAAAGATCGCCTTGGATTTCTTGGTAATGGCCAAAACTCCGAGAACTACTATATATGTAGCGATGATCTCCGGGCTGACCCTGTAGTCGCTTCCGGTCGCAATGTCGGCGGCAAAGATCCCAAAGAGGAGGAGGGTCCACAGGGCTACGTACACTTCACCCGGGTGCTTGCCTATGAAGTAGAACTGCCACCTTTCGAACTCCTTCTCGGCGCTATATATGGTGAGGCAGGCCGTGTAGATAGCCGCCGCCGGTCCGATAAGCACTTCGTAGGCCCCACGGTGGAGAAAGTCGTCGATAATCAGGGCAAAAAAGAGAAGGGTCCAAATGTTCGTCAGATACCTCCAGAATCGGGAGGATTCATTTTTGGAGAGGGGGGACATGTTCAAAGTATGGCACGGAGCAGGGGATAGTCAAAACTTCCTTGTCCTTTTTCTGTTATTATAATAATAAGAATTTAATAAAAAGATAAATGAAAAAAATGTCTAGTTCCAAGTTTTTTAATATTTGTCTGCCTGTAGCTATCTTTGGGGTTTTGCTTATCGGAGGCCTCGGATTTGTGCGATCTTCCGTACATGCGCAAAATCCTAATCCTTTTCCTTGGCCAGGTTATCCACCGTGCGATACGCTCTACTCTGACCCCACTACAACTTATACGGGATATTGCGAAGACTTTGGATCTAATCCTCAAGACGGTCAGTTGTGGAACAACGGTACTGATTTTCATTATCAAATTATATGGTTCTCCCCGCCGGCATCTCCTCCTCCTGCAACAGTGGCAATATATGCAAACAGCGCCCAGGGCACTTGTCCCTTCGGTACTTCATGGATGGCTACGGGCTCAGGGCTTTCACAAGGCGGAGTAGATGATGGTGGCTTTACATTCAATCCTGCTGCGGGAGGCACTAACGTAAGTATCTCTGCTTCTGTGCCGGCAGGATGGAATTACTTAGGGGCAACTCCAAATTCTCAATTAATATATCCAGGTGGTTCATCTTCCTTTATTCTTAACTGCCAGCGTGTTCAATCTCCAGATTTAATTGCAACTTCAGTCAGCGCCCCGAGCCCGGTTACTTCCGGCCAAGCTAATACGTTTGTTGCTCAGGTCTCGAACGCGGGTGCTGCAGACGCCGCAGCTTCATACACCAATTTCCAGGTTGCGTCAGGTTCAAATGGTTCCGGAACGATAAGTACTCTCTGGGATGCTCCGACGCCTATCCTTAATACTTCCCAATCAACCTCTGTAACTTCACCCTCGACATATACCGTCGTTACAAATCAGCCGTATGTATATTCGGTTCGATCATGTGCGGACAGTACAGGGGTTGTTTCTGAGTCCGATGAAGCGAATAACTGCAGTCCCTGGACGAACGTCAGTGTTAACGGCGATCCATCTTACGGCGGCCCCGTCTGTACATACCAAGGAAATAATTCATCAAGCTGTGCCTCCACTCCGACGATAAGTGTTACTGCAAATCCTCCTACTATTTCTTCGGGCGGAATTTCAAGAGTGACATGGGCTACAACAGGTATGAGCTCGTGCGACGCTAACTTCTGGAGCGGTACTGCTACGAACGGATTCACCGACGTCTCTCCCGGATCGAATACGTCGTATTCAAAGACGTGTACTGGTACTAACAATATATCCTATACCGCCTCGGCCGTGGTGACCGTCAATCCGGTCGCTTCGGTTACCTTGACCCCGGCTTCTCAAACGATCATAAGCGGGAATTCCGCTACGCTGACCTGGTCCGGAACTAACGTGAGCTCGTGCTCAGGCACTGCACCAAGCGCAAACTGGAATTCCTCTTCTGCGACGAACGGAAACAAGGCTGTCTCTCCGGTCTCGAACACCACGTACACCATCAGCTGTATATCAAGTGTCGGCGGATCGAATCCGTCCGCAAGCGCGACGGTCAACGTTTCTGCTCCTACCACTGCGGCCATAAACGTCTCTTCGAATGTGGCTACATCGTGGACGGTTGCTCCCGGGGGGGTATCCGGTTCCGGAACAAGCGGATCGTACACAGTCACTCCGGCCGCGGGCGGGTCTACATACGTGATCTCTCCTGCTGCAGTGTCCGGGTATACCGGCCCTACGGTAACAAACAGCGTTAATTCCGGAGGAGCTTCAATGCCTCTTTCTCCGGGACAAAGCGGTACATACACTCTTACCTACGCTGCTTCCGGCCCTTCATTCAACTACTCTCTATCAAGCCCGGGAAGTGTCTCTATACCTCAAGGAGGTGCGCAGGCGATCACCATTACTGAGACATTGATCTCGGGCAGTTCTCAACCGGTGACCCTGTCTGCATCGGGCATGCCTCCGGGAAGCACCGCCACTCCTTCGAGCTGTTTCCCCGCAACTCCGACGTGTAGTTCGAATATCACCATGTCTATCGCGGCAGGAACGGCAACGGGGAACTATCCGATCACAGTAACAGGGTCTTCCGCCGGTACTCCCAACAAGACAACTTCTTTCACCCTGACCGTTACTCCCTCTGCGGCCATCTCAGTCTCCTGTACCTCTAATCCTTCCGGTACTACCATCGTTGGGAATACGGTGACGTGGAACGCCTCCGTCTCCGGCACAGGAGTTGCCCCGTATACGTATGCATGGTCCGGACCGAGCCTTCCGAGCCCGTCTCCGACAACTGCCTCGTTCGGTGTTCAATACACAACTTCCGGTTTAAAGACCGCTCAAGCAACTGTGACGGACAGGAACGGATCACGAGGGACCTGTCCGGCAGGGACCATCCAAGTGAACCTTAATCCTCGATTCCAAGAAATCTAACATATATGGAAAACAAAACTAAACCCATCCTGCCCGTTCTCTTGGTAGCGGTTCTGGTCGTCGCCGGAGTTCTCTTGTTCATGAAATATAGATCAAGCACGCCAGCAACAAAGTTCTCAAGCGAGAATGTAATCTACGATCCCGTGGATGTCGCATCGGTCCAAGGACAAAGCAAGCTTCCTGCGGGTTTACCAAGTGATATTCCTATAGAGATAGAGAATGTCACTCAGTCTGAAACCCTTTCGTATCCCGATAGAAAGGCAACGGTTTCGAACGTAAGCTATTTTTCGGCGAAACAGCAGGAAGAACTCTCGGTTATTTACGCAAACTATCTTAAAGACAAGGGGTATAAAATAACCTTAGGTGACAAGTCGGTTTCGCATACCGCCTATATTGCGACAAAAGGTAATGGGGAACTTACCATCACCATCACACCAAATGATCAAAGAATGAACGTTCTCCTCAGTTTTGTCGTCCGCCAGTAATCCACAACTTGAGTTGTAAGAGTCTTGACACATTCCTATATATAAAGTACTATTGACTTAGGCTTGGGATTATTGTATCCCACTGATCTTCGTCATCGTTTGCTTCATAAACTCATAAGGAGGGTGTTCCATGCGTCCGACATTCGCGCGTCTCGCGACCGCTGTGGCGGCCGCACTCGTCGCTTGCGGCGGGGACGGGGCTACCAAGCCTCGTATCGATCCGGTTGACACAACGGCTACACAAGCCCTCGTGTCAGCTTCCATCTCGGCGCCAGCCGTAGTGAACCCGACCCAGGCAACGTGGCCGAACGCCACGATCCCTGTAACGGTAGGGTACTCTCCGAGTACGCTATCGAATGTTCAGATCTCGTGCACAGTTGACGGTATCCCCGTCACGCTATGCTCAGGTGTCACTGCTTCCATCGGGAAGCATGTGATCAAGGCGGCAGTCACGGCGAGCGGTGTCACGAAAGTCGATTCCGTTGAAGTGGTAGTTGCCGCTCCTCTGATCATTGGGCAGATTGCAATGGCAGACGGCTCATCATGCCCGACGGGTACGATGGTCTTTGCCGGAGAGAACAAGGAAGATGCGACTCAGGTGCATAACGATTGTACCTTCTCGCTTCCGACCAAGTTCGCTCTCGGAGACACTGTTGTGTTCCGGGCGATCGATCCAAGTGCCAGGATGAAGGATTTCTTCGGCCGAGTGCCAAAGCGGTACTTCTCTTCGTTCAACATTGTCGGTATTCCGGCGGTGTGGACGATCAAGGGAGATCTCTACGGTGGCGCCAAGATCACAGTTGATCTTGAGGCCGCCTATGCTCCGCCAGCTGGATCGGGAGAAGTTTCTGGGTTCTATACACGTGGTCGGCAGGTAGGAAAGCCGTGGAAATACACGGTAGGCAGTTACCCCCGCGCCATACCCACTCTTGCTTGCACAACGGCTCTCGGAACCATGTCTGCCGATGATTCGGCAAGCTTCTGGTCCTTTGCCGCAGTCATTCAACAGATTGTGGGCAGGGTGGTGTTTGCCGCCTCGAGTTCCCAGACAGCTTGCACGGGTCCTATCGGATCAATCGAGCTGAAAATCGCAGGTGGAACGCATGCAGGAGGAAGTTTCGGCGCCATATCTGGCCGTGATTTCAGTTATGGATCGGTCAACGCCCGTACGGGGGACGACTTCCATAACGGCGGCACCGTTCGCCATGAAATCGGCCATGTGCTGAGCTTTGGGCACACCAACTCATGGGCCTCGGTGATGTGGTCCAGCAGCACCTTCAGTCTGGAAGACGTGGCATACATCCAGCTCATGGATGCTGTCGCAGCTGCGGAGCGTACGCTCAACACACGTCTCTCGCTTCCCCAAGCTCACCAGGGTGAGCGGGTAAAGAAGTTCGGAGCGAGTGCTGAAGAGCCGGTGGATGTATATGAGCCGGTTGCTCCATGAAGTAAATGATGTACGGACCCACGCGAAGTTGCGTGGGCCTTTTTCTTTTGTTGATTTTAATATCCATAATCGTGATAAAATATTTTCAATGCACATTGATGAGACTCAGTTAAAAAATTTTCTTCTTGATTCGGGACTTGTCTCGAAGAAAGAGATAGAAGAAGCGGCCAAAGAGGCTCTCGAGAAGAAAACGAACATAGGGAAGCTCTTGGCCCAAAAAGGCATTATTACCGACGATGATCTCCGCCGGATGCAGGCCTATATCCTCGGCATTCCTTTCGTTGACCTTAAAAACCAGAAGCTCGATTTCGGAGTCCTTTCTCTCATCCCTGAGCCGATCGCCCGAAACCACAACATCGTAGCCTTTAAAAAAGGCGAAGCGACGCTCGAAGTGGCCATGCTCGATACCGAAGACCTGACGGCTATAGACTTCGTCAAGAAAAAGGTGGGTCTCCGAATTTTGCCCCGCCTAACCGACAACGAATCCATGAAGTGGGCGCTTCTCCTGTATCAAAAGAGCCTGAAGGCGGAGTTCGGCGACATTATCCAAAAGGAAGCGGGCTCTCTCCGCGCCGTATCCGAGAAGGAAGGGGAAGAGGCGGATGAAAAGGATCTTAAAAAGCTTGCCGAAGACGTGCCCGTCGTCCGCATCGTCGACACGCTCTTGAAGCACGCCATCATCCAGGACGCATCCGATATCCATATAGAGCCCGAAGAGCTGCAGGTTTTGGTCCGCTATAGGATCGACGGGCTTCTCCACGACGCCATGGTTCTGCCAAAGAACACCGCTTCGGGCATCACCGCGCGCATCAAGGTGCTTTCAAATCTGAAGCTTGATGAAAAGCGCGTGCCTCAGGACGGGCGATTCAAAATAGACATGAACGGAGAAAAGGTCTCGTTCCGCGTTTCGACGCTCCCGGTCTACTACGGAGAAAAGACCGTCATGCGCCTCCTCCGAGAATCCGTATCCGGATTTACCCTCGAGAGCCTCGGATTCCACGGCTATGCGCTCGAAGTGATCCACAAAGCCATGAAGTCGACCACCGGACTTATCCTCACGACCGGTCCGACCGGCTCGGGTAAAACGACGACCCTCTACACAGTGCTCGATGTGTTGAACACGCCGGACGTCAACATTTCTACCATTGAAGATCCGATCGAATACCAAATGAAGCGGATCAACCAGACCCAAGTGCGTCCGGAGATCGGATTCAGCTTTGCCCAAGGGTTGCGTACGCTCGTTCGCCAGGACCCGGACATCATCATGGTGGGAGAGATCCGAGACAATGAGACCGCCGCGCTCTCGGTGAACGCGGCCCTGACCGGGCACTTGGTGCTCTCGACCCTTCACACCAACTCCGCCGCCGGAGCCATCCCTCGACTCGTCGACATGAAGGTTGAGCCGTTCCTCCTCGTGTCGACCTTGAATGTGGTGATCGCCCAGCGTCTGATCAGGAAGATCGGAGAGAACAAAGAAAAATATTTTTTGAATAAAGAAGAGATCGCTTCCCTCGGAAAGATCGTCGATCTTGATCGCATGATGGCGCTCATGAAAGAAGAGAAGCTCGTTGAGAAGGGAGCCGATTGGGACAAAGTCCCGTTTTGGAGGCCAAAAGCGAGCGCGGACAGCGAAGACGGCTACCAGGGCCGGATCGGCATCCATGAAGCCTTGAAAGTAACCGAAACCATTCGTAATCTTGTGATCAAGGGCGCATCTATCCATGAGATAGAAGAGCAAGCCAAGAAAGACGGTATGATGACTATGATCGAGGACGGGGTGTTCAAAGCGGTTGAGGGCGTCACCACGATCGAAGAAGTGCTCCGCGTCATATCTGAATAGTTCGAGCTCATCACACACATGACCATATATTCATACACAGCCAAAGATAAAGAAGGGAAGTCATATCAGGGTACCCATGAAGCCGCAAGCCGAGTGGAGCTCTATGCGGCCATCAGAGAAGAAGGCGGGACAGTTATCGAGGTCAAAGAAACGCGCCCGGGGATTTCTCTCGGGGGTATTTTCAACAGTCTCTTTAAAGGCATCAAGACCCATGACAAGATCCTCCTTGCCAGGAATCTGGGCACCATGATCAAGGCCGGTCTTTCGGTGACCCGAGCGCTTGCCGTGATGGAAAAGCAGGCCAAGAACAAGAACTTGAAGCAGCTCCTCTCGGATCTTGCCTCCGACGTCAGCAAGGGAGAAACTCTCTCGGACTCCATGCGAAAGCGCCCTCATATCTTCTCGTCCCTCTTCGTCTCGATGGTGAAGGCCGGTGAAGAGTCGGGGAACCTCTCGAACTCGCTTGAGATCGTCGCCAGCCAGATGGATAAATCCTTTGCTTTGACCAAAAAGGTCAAGGGTGCGCTTATCTATCCGGCGGTCATCCTCTCGGCCATGATCGTCATCGCCATCCTAATGCTCGTGTACATGGTGCCTACCCTGACGGCTACCTTCAAGGGTATCGGCGCAGAGCTCCCTCTCTCTACTCGGGTGATCATCGCCGCGAGCGATTTCATGGTTAACCATACCTTTATCGTGCTGGGCGCGCTTCTCGGGCTTATCGTCGGCGGGACCTTCGCGCTAAAGAGCGCTCCCGGCCAGCGGGTCATGGATATCGTTTCTATCCGCATCCCGGTCATCGGAGAGATCGTGAAGGAGGTCCAAAGCGCTCGCGCCGCGCGCACTCTTTCCTCGCTCCTTTCTTCCGGAGTAGACGTGGTGGTGGCTCTCGGCGTCACGATCGATGTGGTGCAGAACTCTTTGTACAAAAAAACCCTCGACGTGGCCCGCACGGTCATCCAAAAAGGAGAGCCGATGTCTTCGGTGTTCATGGAATATGAGGGCCTGTACCCTCCATTCGTCGGGGAGATGATCGCCGTCGGAGAAGAAACGGGCAAGATCTCGGATATGCTTCTCCAAGTTGCCATCTACTACGAAGCGGAGGTTGAGGAAAAGACCAAGGACCTTTCGACCATCATCGAGCCCGTGCTCATGATCATCATCGGGGCGGGCGTCGGGGTCTTTGCCATCTCGATGCTCGCGCCTACGTATTCTCTGGTCAATAATATTTAATATGAAACAACGAGGCTTTACTCTGGTCGAGATCCTGGTCGGGGTGACGATATTCGTTATCGTCGCCATGGCTATCTATCAAAGCTATGCCTCGGTCTATGCGACGGTCTCGTCCTCGCATTTTAAGATCCTAGCGTCCGATCTTGCGAACGAAGAATTTGAAGTCGTCCGAAATCTGCCGTATGCGAACGTCGGGGAGCCGGGCGGCATCCCGAACGGCATCGTTCCGCATGTGCAAACCATTGTCCGCGACAACATCAGCTTTCAGGTGACGACCACGATCAGAAACGTCGACGACCCCTTTGACGGCCGGATCGGCGCTACTCCAAACGATACGTCTCCTGCCGACTACAAGCTCGTTGAGGTGGAAGTGCTGTGCGGGACGTGCAAAAACTTTGCACCGGTCATCTTTACTGGGCGGGTCTCGCCGCGGAACCTTGAAACGGCTTCGACGAACGGGGCTCTCTTCGTTCAGACATTCGATGCGAACGGCCAGCCTGTTTCTGATGCGGACGTGCACATTGCAAACTCATCGACCACGCCGACCCTAACGATCGATGACACCACGAATGCTCAGGGGATACTTCAGATCGTCGATGTTCCTCCGTTTGCTTCGAGTTATCGCATCAGCGTCTCAAAGCCCGGGTATTCGACCGATCAAACATATCCTCTTGGGGGAGCGGGGAATTCGAATCCGACCAAGCCCCATGCGACGGTCGCTCTTCAGCAAGTGACACAGGTGAGTTTCGCCATAGATAAAACAAGCACTCTCAATGTTTCCACCGTCGATTCTTCCTGTTCCCCGGTCTCCTCCATTCCTTTTACCATGAAGGGTTCAAAGCTTATAGGCACTCCTTCGGTGTATAAATATAATCAAAATCTCACGACAGACAGTGCGGGACAGAAAACCATCTCAAATCTCGAGTGGGATACATATTCGTTCACCAATACGAGCGCGACTTGGGAGCTTATCGGCACCAATCCGCTCTTGCCACTCGCGGTGCTGCCGAACTCAAATCAACCCCTGCAGCTTGTATTTGGACCAAAAAATCCGAATACGCTCCTTGTCTCCGTTTCTGATTCTTCCACCGGTCTGCCGATCTCAGGAGCGTCAGTGACCATCTCTAACGGTTCGCCGCAAACCCTGCTTACCGGCCGCGGTTCCATTACTCAAAGTGATTGGTCAGGAGGATCCGGTCAAGCCACCTCAAGCGATCCGACCAAGTATCAAAGCTCACTCAGCGTATCGACCGGCAGCCCGGCAGGGGACGTAAAGATCTCTCAAGTCTTTGGCAGTTATGCTCCGAGCGGGGAATTGATCTCCTCAGCTTTCGACACGGGGACGACCTCGACCTTCCAAGAAATAAGCTGGAATCCTACTTCCGAGCCCGCCGCTGCGGGGCCGAATAGCGTTAAGTTCCAATTCGCTTCAAACAACGACGGGGGAGCGTATGCGTTCGTCGGTCCGGACGGCACCGGGGGCAGCTACTATACGCTTTCAGAGCGCGATCTCTCGACCCGGCACGCAAATTCCCGTTATGCCAAGTACAAATTATTCCTCAGCACCGCCTCGAGCACCGCTACCCCGAATCTGTCCGATGTGTCGTTCACATTTACTTCCGGATGCGTGCCTCCGGGACAAGTCGCATTCTCCGGACTTTCTTCGGGAACGTACTCCGTTACCGTCTCGGAGCCGGGCTATACTACATATACGGGTTCTGTGAGCGTGAGTTCCGCCTGGCAGTCGCTCTCAGTGATCCTCGCCCCATAACCATGTCGCATTCGCCCACAAAAGGATTTACCCTCGCGGAACTTATTATCTCTATCGGGATCATGATCGTCATTGGGTTTGCCGTATCCCAATTTATACGAAATATTTTTATCCTGAATTCAGGCGTGTATAACAGCCTTACCGCCCAGCTCGAAGGCCGGAAGATCTTGAAGATCATGGTGGCTGAGCTGCGCACTATCGCTCCTTCGGCCCTCGGCTCATATCCTCTGGATACGGTGGCGACGAGTACGCTCATCTTCTACGCGGACATCAACGGCAACGGATCGATGGATCGGATCCGGTATTTTTTGGATCAAGGCAGCCGCACTTTGAAAAAAGGGGTTGTCTCTCCGTCCGGAAATCCATCTTCATACAACCTCAATTCCGAGACCGTCACCACGCTTGTGACGGAGATCGTGAACGGCACCTCGACCCCGATGTTCGATTATTACGACTCGACGTATGCGGGCACTACGACCCCGCTGTCCATCCCGGTTACTCCGTCGGCGGTCCGCTTAATAAAGGTGACCGTCCTGATCGATAAGGACCCAAACCGCTCTCCGAATACCATCTCGATCGTGACGGAAGTTGCGCCTCGCAACATTAAAGATAACCTATGAAAAAACATACATATTCAAAGGGATATTTTCTCATCCAGATGCTCGTATTTGCGGGCATTGCGGTGATCGTGATCAGCGGGCTTATCACCTTTGCGAACACCAACATGAAGGCCGGAAGGATCGGCATCCTCCGAGAGCAGGCTTTCCAGGCGGCGGAAGCGGGGATCGAGTATTATCGCTGGCACCTCGCGCACGCAAAGACCGATTATACGGACGGTACGGGCAGTTCAACTCCGTCGGTCCACAATTTTTATGATAAGAGCGGAGATCTGTTGGGTACATTCACCCTGACCATTACGCCTCCGCTTCTCGGCTCTACGCTCGTCACTATCAGATCCGTAGGGGTGTCCGCGCTCGATAGTTCAGCCAAGAGAACCATTATCGCAAAATTTGCCATTCCTTCTTTTGCCAAGTTCGCGGTCGTAGGCAACTCGGATCTCCGCATCGGCGAGGACACCGAAGTGTTCGGCCCTCTCCATTCGAACGGGGGCATCCATTTTGACGGCATCGCCCACAATGTGGTAACGAGCGCGCTCTCTACCTACAATGACCCCGATCATACGGGCGCCGTCGAGTTCGGCGTCCATACGCACAAGAATATTCCTCCCGCATCCGGGGTAGATGACAACTTCCGCCCTCTTGAAGCTCCTCCGAGCTCCTTAACTCCCCGCGCCGATGTGTTTATCGCCGGAAGGCAGTTCCCGGTTCCTGCGGTCGACTTCACGGGCATTACCGCCAATCTCTCCCAGATGAAGACGGACGCGCAGGCCGCGGGGAAATATCTTTCAAGTTCGGGAAGGCAGGGATACAAGATCATTTTCAAAACAAATGACACATTCGATGTCTACAAAGTCACGAACCTCATCAGCCCCGCCGGCAGTTGTACGAATTCAGCTTCGCAGACGGGATGGGGGACATGGATGCCGAACAGCACCACCTTTGTGGGCAACTATCCGAATCCGGCGAACGGCATTGTCTTTGTCGAAGACAACGCCTGGGTCGAAGGGCAGATAAATACCGCGCGCGTGACTGTGGCAGCCGCCCGCTTCCCGGACAATCCCTCGACACGCCCGTCCATTACCGTGAACAACAATCTCCTCTATACAAACTATAACGGCCTCGATGTGCTGTCGCTTGTGTCCCAAGGAGATATAAACGTAGGCATGCAAGGCCTCACTACCCTCCGGATCGATGCGGCGCTTATGGCTCAAAATGGCCGTGTTGGGCGTTATTATTACGGTTCAGGCTGTTCTCCGTATAACACCCGAACCTCGCTCACTCTCTACGGGATGATCGGCAGCGCCACTCGCTATGGCTTTGCCTACACGGACGGTACGGGCTATCAGACACGAACCATTGTCTACGATCCGAACCTCTTATATGCCCCTCCTCCATCTTTTCCCCTCACATCCGACCAATATCAGGTCATCTCGTGGCAGGAAGTTGAAAATAATTAAGCCGCCGTACGTCTCTACTGGTATACTATCTTTATGAAACCAATACTTGTAGGCAACTGGAAGAATCACCCCGACTCGCTTGCTCGGGCCGCTTCGATCGCGAGCGGGCTCGCCAAGAAGTCCGCTCAGTACAAAAAGCTTGCTACGTATATCGCGCCTCC
This sequence comes from Parcubacteria group bacterium, assembly GCA_028286565.1. GTDB lineage: Bacteria > Patescibacteriota > Minisyncoccia > Phycocordibacterales > Zambryskibacteraceae > JAIFWN01. The sequence goes on along the minus strand of JAQBRH010000004.1, from coordinate 163,891 downwards.
GCTTCCGTATCTTGAGACGGTGTCAAAAAAGATCAAAGGATTCGGGAATCTTGCCTCTCAAGACATCTTTTTTGCCCCAGAGGGAACGTACACGGGGGCTACAACGCCCGATATCCTCAAATCATTCGGAGTAAAGCTTTCGATCATCGGACACTCCGAGCGAAGAGCCCTCGGCGAGACGAACGAGGTCGCATCGGACAAGATCAAATGCGCCCTCCGATCGGGGATCACGCCGCTTTTGTGCGTAGGAGAAAAAGAGAGGGATGCGGAAGGCGAGCATTTTGAATTTATTCGCGAGGAACTGAGGCTTTCCTTGGAAGGCGTCCGCAGAAAAGATGATGCAGGCAAGCTCATCATCGCCTACGAGCCGGTATGGGCCATAGGCAAGCGTTCAAAGGAGGCCATGCAGCCGACCGACCTCGCGCAGATGGTTATTTTTATAAAGAAGGTGCTGACGGATATCTTCGGCCGAGAAGCGGCGGAGATGATCCCCATTCTCTATGGAGGATCTGTAGAAGGCGATAATGCCAAGGCGCTTATCGAGACCGGAGTGAACGGATTTTTGGTGGGACACGCCTCGCTTGATCCGAAGATGTTCGGCGAGATCGCGGCCGCCCTTGAAACCCACGCCTAGGTGTATACTGGAAGGTACATATAATGGATTTTAAGACCCTTTTTGAAGCGCAGGATCTTCGAGGCAGACGAGCACTCGTACGGGTAGATTGGAATGTGCCTCTTCAGCAAGGCGAAGTGAGAGAAGACTATCGTATCCGGCAGTCGCTTCAGACGATCGAGCACCTCTCGAAAGCGGGCGCAAAGGTTGTTCTTATTTCCCATCTCGAATCTAAAGAAACCGATTCGCTCGAAGCGGTCTACGAGCACGCGAGCACGCTTCTCGATCTTTCTTTCTCCAAAGAGACCGTCGGGGACGAGGTGAAGAAAAAGATCGATTCGATGAAAGAAGGGGAGGTTATCCTCCTTGAAAATCTCAGAAAGCACGCAGGCGAGAAAGACAATGATAGGAATTTTGCCGTAGCCCTCTCCGAACTGGGAGATATATATATAAATGAGGCATTCTCCGCCTCCCACAGAGAACATGCGTCGATCATCGGCATCCCGAAGCTGTTGCCGGGATTCGCCGGGCTGCATTTCACCGAAGAAGTGAAGCGGCTTTCAAAGGCCTTTTATCCCAAGCGTCCCTTCCTCTTTATCCTCGGCGGTGCGAAGTTCGATACCAAGATCCCTCTTATTGAGAAATTCATCACCGTCGCGGACTCGATCTTCGTCGGAGGAGCCCTGACGCACAACTTCTTCGTCGAGCTGGGGCAGCCGATCGGGGATTCCTTGGTCTCGGAAGGACATTTTGCCCTCAAGGAGAAATTCGCTTCAGGCAAAGTTGTGCTTCCGGAAGATGTCCTCGTCAAACGCGGAGAAGAAAGCCTCGGGATCTTGCCCGCCGATATGGAAAAGCACGACGTTATCATGGATGCGGGCCCAAAGACGCTTGAAGCGCTCCGCACAAAGATCCATGATTCTCAGTTCATCCTCTGGAACGGACCGCTCGGAAATTATGAAAAGGGATACAAAGAAGGAACTTTGGCCCTGGCGCGGATGCTTGCTCAGAGCGAGAGGGAAGTAATCGTCGGAGGAGCGGATACGCTTGCGGCCATCAAAGAGCTCGGGCTCTTTGGGAAGTTCTCTTTCATCTCGACCGGAGGAGGGGCGATGCTCGATTTCCTCTCCAAGGGCAGTCTTCCCGGCATCGACGCTCTCAAGAAACTATAGAGAAGCTATAGCACTTCGGATCTTTTCTGCGTTTGTCTTAAGATCGGTTTTATCTCCTTCGACGTTCCAATCCGGGTAGACCCATATGTGGGCATGCTCGACTTCCTCTCCGACAATTCGCGAGAGGACCCAATCGGTGTTAAATGCTTTGCGCTGTGCGATAGCGATCTTCCTTGCTGCTTCAAAATATGCCCCGACATTTGGGACGTCCCATACCCAGCGGATATGCGCCTTAGGGATCACTTGTACGTGCCCCGGGGACTCGGGATGAATATCAAGAAAGGCAACGAAATTCTCATCTTCATACACGATCTCAACGGGGATCTCTTTTCTTACAATTTTACAAAAGATGCAGTCTTCCATTTTATTTATAGTGAGCCTGTCGAACTAGTACGATATTGAGGTCACCACGTTCCCTAAACGATCCAAGAGAGAAATAGTTTCGTGATCTTTGGCCCACATTTCCCATGTGCGGCCGAGGTACACGCGCCATACTCCGCTTTTAAAATTCTGATCGCTCCCATGGTTCAAGAGGCAGGACGGATAATCAAAGTGGCTCTTGATGAAAGCGACGCATGAGTTCGAAAGCCCGCCGACGCCGTCGATGCAACCGTTGCACGACCGGCGATTCTGGTCGAGTCCTTCGTATGTCGGGATATGACAGGAAGTGAAGCTGTTCAAGAAATCCTGGCATCCTCGGTCGAGGCCTTGGTAGCCCGCTTCTTGTCTCGGAAGAGGGCAATTCTCGGCGAGGCCCGGGCTGAAGGAATATCCGTTTATGTGAGCAAGATACCCCGAGCACATATTCTCTTCAAAATTCGCGACCTTATACGGAGAGGCTTGCGGCGCGGGACCGGAAACGACCACCGCCTTGCCTCCGGCCTTGAGCACGACGTTCGGTATCTCGGCCACGTCCGAAGCAAAGCGCTGTACGCTCGAGCCGACCTGGAACGTCTTGGCATCCTTGGCGTTCTTTAAACGAAAGCCGGTGATGTCGACGGAGCCGGTGCCTCTGTTCTCTATCTCTATGTATTCGCTCTGAGGGTCGTATTCATACGCGGCGTTGCCTTTGTATATAGAAAGGGAAGAGTTCGAACCTCCTCCCTGTGTGCCGGATGATCGAGAGCCGGTCGTCGTCCAGGCGGCCTGGGGCTTGCCTCCCGTGAGAGAAGGGATGCTTTGGGCGGCCGGAGGACCCTTGCGCGGGATGACAAAGGCGAAAATAATGATGAATAACCCCACAAGCACTACCAACCCTTCCATAGCTTCGCCTCGGTCGAGGCTCCGTTTTAGTCTTGATCTCATGGGTTCATCATAATACAAGAGCGTCAATCTCGCATGGGAGACCCGCGTGGTAGAATAGCCGGATGTCGCCTTCCGAGCTCGATTCGATCCTTGAAACACTGCTCCTTGAACGAGGTCTTCCGTCCTCCGAAGTAGAGGATTTTTTGCATCCTGACTACAAAAAACTTCATGATCCGCTGCTTTTGCCGGATATGGAGAAAGCCCGGGATCGTGTGATACGGGCCATGCGGGACAAAGAGCACATCATGGTCTTCTCGGACTATGATGCGGACGGCATTCCCGGAGCGGTTGTCTTCTCGGATTTTTTTCATAGAGCGGACTATGACAAGGTGTCGTTTTATATTCCTCACCGGCACGACGAAGGCTTCGGCCTCAACTGCGACGCCATAGACGCCGCGGCGGAGAAAGGAGCGACGCTCCTTATCACCATCGACTGCGGCATAGCCGATCTGCACGAGGTCGAGTATGCGAATGAAAAGGGCATAGAGGTGATCATCACGGACCATCACTTGCCTGTGCAGGCGGATGGACGGGAACTGTTGCCGAAAGCGTTTGCGATCGTCGATCATAAAAGAAAAGATTCAACGTATCCCTTCCCGGAGCTGTGCGGCGCGGCCGTCGGCTTTAAGCTTATCCAGGCGGTCCTCATGAAAGAGCGATTCGGCATCAAAGAAGGGATGGAAAAATGGTCCCTCGACATGGTGGGCATCGCCACGCTCTCGGACATGGTCCCGCTTGTCGGGGAGAATAGGATCTTTGCAAAGTACGGCCTCGATGTTTTAAAAAAGTCCCCGCGCCCGGGCCTCGCCTCGCTTTTCAAGAAGCTGAATATGGATCAGGCGCATATTTCCGAAGACGACATCGCCTTTATGATCACCCCGAGGATCAATGCAGCCTCGAGGATGGGCAAGCCCGAAGACGCCTTCAGGCTTCTCTCGACCCGGAGTCCGCTCGAAGCCGAAAAGCTCGCGCTCCATTTGGAAAAGATAAACAACGAACGAAAAGGCGTGGTCGCAGGGCTCGTGAAGGAAGCCAAGGCTCATTTGGCCACGCGCCAAGATCTGCCCAAAGTGATCGTCATAGGTAATCCGGAGTGGAGACCGTCACTCCTCGGCCTTGTGGCGAACACTCTCGTCGAAGAATATTCCCGCCCCGTGTTCGTCTGGGGAAGGGACGGCGACGGCGTGCTCAAGGGCTCGTGCCGTTCCTACAACGGATATCATCTGCATGATCTGATGTCCGGCGCGGCGGAATGTTTTATAGAATACGGCGGGCACGCGGGGGCGGGGGGATTCTCCCTCACGCTTGAAAATGTCTCTCGCCTCGAAAAAGAACTCTCGAAAGCGATCGAACTATTGGAAGAAGGGGAATCCAAAAAAGAAACGAAGGGCATCGCCCTTAACCTCGCTCACATCGGAGAAAGATTGTGGGACACTATCGACAAGCTTTCTCCGTTCGGCACGGGAAACCCGAAGCCTATTTTTCATATTGATGCCGAAGTAAAGAGCGCCAAGAATTTTGGAAAGACCGGCGACCATCTCGAAGTTATTCTCCGCTCTCCGGGCGGGAGGGATGTGAAGGCCATCTCTTTCTTCACCACTCTCGACTCGATCGGCGTGCCTCTCGATCCGGGGAATTCGGTAGCCGTCACTGCCCATCTCGAAAAGTCGTATTTTAGGAACCGCCCCGAGCTTCGCCTCCGAATCATTGATATTATAGGAGCATGATCACAATCTTTACCGACGGATCTTCAAGAGGGAACCCCGGGCCCGGGGGGTGGGGAGCGATCGTAGCCGAAGCGGACCGGGTGCGAGAGCTTGGGGGCGGAGAGGCTCAAACCACAAATAACAGAATGGAGCTGCGGGCGGTCATCGAAGCGCTCAAGGTATCCGACGGGAACATCGAACTTCATACGGACTCCGAATATATCGTCAAAGGCATCACTGTCTGGGTGAAGGGCTGGCAGAACAATAATTGGAAAACCGCAGCCAAGAAGCCCGTTTTGAACCAAGACCTCTGGCAAGAGCTGCTCGCCGCCTCAAAGGATAAAGATATCAGATGGGTCGTCGTGCCGGGGCACTCCGGAGTTCATGCGAACGAGCGGTGCGACGAGATCGCCACCGAGTTCGCGGACGGGCACGAGCCGCTTCTCTTCGACGGACTACGACATGAATATTATGTACCGCTTTCAGTCTCTCCAAGAGCTTTATAAGAAATTCGAGGACGACCCGCAGAGGGGCGTTTTTCTTTTCATATGGGGCTTCATGTTCGGCGTCCTCGTTTCATCTTTCTTCTCTATCTCGCCTCTGGCCGCGTGTTTCATCATGCTCATCGGCGGAGCGATCTATGGTGCGGACAGGAGAAATATTCTTCTCTTTCTGTTCTTTCTTTCATTCGGAGCCGGAATAGTGCGGTTCGATATAAAAGATTTTCACACTCCCGAGCCTCTGCTCGAGTCGGGCATCGATACCGTCATCACGAGAGAAGGAGTGGTGGTAAGCGAGCCGGAGAACAGGGAGAACGACATGCGCTTTGTGCTGAAGACGGATACGGACAAGATCCTCGTGAGTACGCCCTTGCTCACACGCGTCTCGTACGGAGATCGCGCGCGGGTGACGGGGAAATTAAAGAAACCGGGGATCATCGAGAGTGACACGGGGCGCACCTTCGATTATGCCGCGTACCTATCCAAGGATGATATCTATTACACGGAAAGTTTCGCCAAGGTCGAAGTTCTCGGATCCGGGCAGGGGAATTTTCTCAAAGCATTTCTCCTTCGCATCAAATCCGCGTTCACAAATAGGATGAACAGCATTTTGCCGGAACCCGAGTCTTCGCTCCTTGCCGGCCTTCTTGTTTCGGGCAAACAAGCATTGCCCGCTTCGGTCCTTGATGAATTCAAACGGGCGGGCGTGGTGCACATCGTCGTTCTCTCCGGGTATAACATCACCATCATCGCCGAATTTTTCTTGTTGCTCCTCGGATTTCTCGGTTCCCGCAGGGCCTCCGTGATATCCGGGGTAGGCATCATTCTTTTTACCCTCATGACCGGAGCGACGGCCACGGTTGTCCGCGCCGCCGTCATGGCCCTCATCGTGCTTATGGGCAAAACGCTGGGGCGCGGGTATTCGATGCCCCGGGCGCTTCTCTCGGCGGCGTTCCTCATGCTCGTCTTGAATCCGAAGATCCTCGTCTTCGATCCTTCGTTCCAGCTATCATTCCTTGCCGTACTCGCGCTTGTGTATGTCGAACCGATCATCAAGAAATATTTTGTACGCGTGCCCGAACGGTGGGGGATGCGGTCCATCCTTTCCACGACCGTCGCGACGCAGATCACCGTCCTGCCGTACCTCGTATATTCGGTGGGGAGTGTTTCGGTCGTATCTCTCGTTTCGAATATTTTGATCTTGGTGTTCGTGCCGTTCACGATGCTCGCAGGATTTTTTGCGACGCTGCTCGCTTTCATTCATCCGTATATCGCCCTGCCGTTCGCGTATGTTTCTCACATACTTCTCGCATACATTCTCTTTGTCGCTCATACTCTCGGCTCTCTCCCGTGGGCGAGCATACGCATAAGCCACCTCTCGTGGTGGCTTGCAGTACTCATCTATCTTGTTTTCGGAGCTATCGTTTGGCGTTTGCGAAGTTCGCTTCAGCCGTCTGCCAATTAAGGTTGACGAAGAAATCCTCAACATAATTTTTCTTGCCGCTCGGAAGATAATCCAAAACGAACGAATGCTCCCATACATCGAGCATGAGGACGGGGGAGAGCCCCGTGAGGTGGCCGAGGTGCTGTTCGTCGATCCAGGCGTTCAAGAGGCGATCGGTCTTCGGATCAACATAGAGAACGGCCCAGCCAACGCCGCGGGTGAGAGCGATAGATTTGAACCGTGCGAGCCATCCGTCGAATGATCCGAATTCCTCTTCTATTTTTTTGTATAAGGATCCGCTTGCACTGAGCGCAGTTGGAGCTCCTTCAAAGTGAGAGAAATATATCTCGTGGTTTCGCATGCCGTCGAACTCGAACCCGAATCTCCGTTGAAGTTCTCCAAGGGCATAGGCATTCGCTTCAGAATCCTTCGCATACTCGTCGATCTTTTGGAGGATGGTGTTCGCATTCTTTACATACCCCGAGTAGAGCTTGAGGTGTTCTTCAACCGACTTGGCCGAGATCCCCTTTAATTCGGGAATATTAAATTTTGTTTCTTCGAATATCTTCATATTTGTAGGGCTACTTTTAGGCTTTTATTATACACCGATTTCCGGAGCTTTTGCTTGCAGAGGCCCGCCAGTATGGTACATATAGGGGTAGACAATCGGTACGCAGAACCCTCATCGATGCAGGTGCGGCATGTTGACGCCCGAACAGAGAAGGGCTTTCGAGAACCGTTATCCGTCAGACATTCTGGTGGATCTGGAGGGTACACTCGATTGCGAGAAGACTTGGGAAGAGATCCTTAGCCTGGTAGGCGGGTTAGCGAGGGGAGAATACAGAAGGGTGCGAGTAGATGGGCATTCCTTTCTGGTCTTCTCAACTGATACTAAAGAAAGAATACAAAGCCGCGGCAGCAAAGTCGACGAACTTCTCAAAGAAGAGAGGCGTAGAGACACCGATCGCCGACAGACGGACCGTCGCCAGGGTGATCGTCGTCAAGACCCGCCCACACCAGGGTAGGGTCTTTTTCTTTTATAATGAATAGATGGATCTTCTAAAACGATATTGGAGAGAAGCGTTGCTCGGGGCGCTTCTCTTGGCTTCGGTGGCGGTGTGGATCTGCGTATGGCAGAAGCAGCCATCGGATCTCCTCCATGTGTATTTTCTCGACGTCGGCCAGGGCGATTCGATCTTCATCGATTCACCGACCCACGGGCGCATTCTCCTCGACGGCGGTCCGAATGCAAAAGTTCTCACTGAGCTCGGGAAGATATTGCCCTTTGGAGATACGCGGATCGACATGGTGATCGAATCGCATCCGGACAAAGACCACATCGGAGGATTGCCCGACGTGGTATCGCGCTTCGACGTCGGAGCCTTCCTCGAACCCGGCGTTGAATCCCCGAACAAGGTCGACGATGAACTGCGGAGGAGGATCAATGAGAAAAATATTCCTCATCTCTTGGCGAGAAGAGGGATGGTCGTGAACTTCGGAGACGGAGTTCGTCTCGAGATCCTCTTCCCGGATCAGGACGTTTCGAATTGGGAGACGAACGACGCTTCGATCGTCGCTCGACTCGTGTACGGGAATACATCATTTCTCCTCACCGGCGATTCGACCAAGAAAGCCGAATACATTTTGCTTGGATTAGATCCAGCCGTTTTGAAGAGTACGGTTCTGAAGGCCGGGCATCATGGATCCCGCACATCAACTTCTCTCCCATATGCAGAGGCTGTCGCTCCGGAGTACGCGATCATATCCGCAGGCAAGAATAATCCATACGGCCATCCTCACGCCGAGACGCTCGATATATTAAAAAAGATCGGCGCAAAGATCCTGTCGACGGCTGAGCTCGGCACCATTCAATTCGAGACGGATGGGATAGTCCTGGTAACAAAATAAAAAAGCCCGAACATCAGAGATGATCGAGCGGAGAGCTACACGAAGAGGGCATTCCTCCGGACTTGGTGGGTCTTGAAGCGGTGGGTGACGCGCGGGCCGCGCTTGTGGGAGTCGGTGAGCCCCGCGTATCCGATGGCGAGAGCGAAGACGCCGGCGGCGATGACAAGATTCCTCATGGTTCCTAGAGTGAGAGACGGTACAGCTCTACAACTGTAATACCATGCTTTATATAAAGAATCAAAATCCGACCAAGGTCGGATTAGATGATGCCCGCTTTCTTCAGAACCGAGTGCGCTCCGCGCTTTTGGATGGTCTTTATAGCCTTGGTCGAAAGGGTAAGGGTGATCGTCTTCTTCAGCTCGGGAACGTAGATCCTCTTTTTCTGAAGGTTCGTGTATTTTCGGACCGAACCGGTGGGGTTGAATTGGGTAGCACGAGTCCGGTTGGAGTAGCCTCCAGCCATCATCGATCCCTTTTTTGTTACCGGACAAATCTTTGCCATAGTCGGGATATCCTACCATATAAACATAAAGAAGCAACTGATATACTACCTATCTATGACTACCGCTTTTATCTTCCAGATAGCCATCCTTATCATGTCCGTGGTCATTCATGAAGTGTCGCACGGATACATGGCAAATTACCTCGGGGACCCGACGGCCAAGCTCGAAGGCCGACTCACTTTGAATCCCTTAAAGCACCTCGATCTCGTTGGGTCCTTTATCGTACCCGTCATCGCCTACTTTACGGGCGGATTCATCTTCGGCTGGGCCAAACCCGTGCCGTATAACCCATACAATCTCCGTCCGGGGAGGTGGCCGGAAGCTCTCGTCGCCCTGGCCGGACCGGCTTCGAATCTGATCTTGGCCGTTGTTTTCGGCCTTTTCCTCAGATTCTCGCTAGTTCACGGGGTAGGGAACGCCGGATTTGCAGAGATCACCATGATGATCGTCCTCGTCAACCTCGTCCTCACAGTCTTTAACCTCGTGCCCTTGCCTCCCTTGGACGGCTCCAAGCTCTTGTTCGCCCTTTTTCCGGAGAGGATGTACAAGATGAGGCACTTTTTCGAGAGATACGGGTTCGTCCTGGTCCTTCTCTTTATATTCTACGGCTGGGGGTTCGTCTCGCCGATCGTCGGGGGCCTCTTCACCCTCATCACCGGTTTGCCGCTTTCCTAAGCGGGGCTTGCCTTTTAAAGATTGATTTAGTACAGTGTATGTCTCCTTTTGGGAGGTTTTTTATGTCTACAATCAACCAGCTAGTCAAACGAAAGCGATCCAAGACCGCCAAGAAATCCAAGGCGATCGCTTTGACGCGCGGGTTCAATACCATCAAGAACCGACCCGTATTCTTTAACTCTCCTTTCAAGCGAGGCGTCTGCACCAAGGTGACCACCAAGACCCCAAAGAAGCCTAACTCGGCTATCCGAAAGATCGCCCGTGTCCGCCTCTCGAACGGCTCGGAAGTGACCGCCTACATCCCGGGCATGGGCCACAACCTCCAGGAGCACTCGGTGGTCGTTATCCGCGGAGGACGCGTCAAGGACCTCGGAGTCCGCTATACCATCGTTCGAGGGCTTCTCGACGCCCAGGGCGTAGACAAGAGACGCCAGTCTCGAAGCCGATACGGAGCCAAGCGACCTAAGGCAGGGAAGTAATTTACAATTTTCAATGAGACGCAAACTTAAAACAAAGCCAGCCATCGTTCCTGATTCGGTCTATGAATCAGAAAAGGTCGCCAAGTTCATCAACTATGTGATGCTCGAAGGCAAGAAAACCACCGCCCGAGCGGTCGTCTACAGAGCCCTCGACGAGATCAAAGAAACGGCCAAGGTAAAGGATCCTTTGGAACTCTTCGAGCTTGCGCTCAAGAATACCGGCCCTACTATGGAAGTCCGAAGCCGACGAGTCGGAGGCGCGAACTACCAGATCCCTCGAGAAGTCCGCCCTGAGCGACGCCAGCAGCTCTCCATGAAGTGGATCATCGACGCCGCCCGATCGAAGAAAGGCAAGCCTATGCATGAAAAGCTCGCCGAAGAGATCATCTCGGCTTCGAACAACGAAGGGGAAGCGGTGAAGAAGCGAGAGAATACCCACAAGATGGCCGAAGCCAACAAGGCTTTCGCTCACTTCGCTTGGTAATCCTCACTATATAGATACAAACAAAAGCTCCCGAAAGGGAGTTTTTTGTTTGGTATACTGTTTATATAACAATTTAATCAAAGATTATGGGAATAGAATCATCAGATGATTTGGTAGACAATTCTTTGAAGGCCGAGGAGATGGCAATTGCTGGAGATCGCTTTCGTACAAAAGCGGCAGAAAAAACAGATAAAGGAGAGAATCCTTCATTTTTTGGAGAGCTAGCGGATAATGAAGAGGAAAGAGCGGGTCTTGCTCATGATATACAAAGAGCAAATTTGTCTCCGGAAGATATTAGTCAGATTAAGGCTATTATAAAGTCGCGTAGTACAAATCTCGCAGGCTAGGACGAGAAATTCTGAGCGTGAATTTTGGTATGAAAAAGCCCAGGCGTTCAATAGGGCTTTTTCTATTGCCCAAAAGGGATAAATCATGTATTCTAATGCCATCAAAGCCGTAGGAGCTTTTTATTTTTAGCCGAAATTTATCACTTTATGGAACGAGATTATCCGCTTGAGAGGGTCAGAAACTTCGGGATCGTAGCCCACGTCGACGCCGGCAAGACCACCACGTCCGAGCGCGTGCTTTTCTATACCGGAGCCCAGCACAAGATCGGGGAAGTGCACGACGGAGGAACGACCACCGACTGGATGGAACAGGAGCGCGAGCGAGGCATCACCATCACCGCCGCGGCCATCACCTGCTTTTGGGCGCCTAGCTATTTCTCAGACGCGGATCGCTTGAAGAAAGAGAAAAAGGTCAGATTCAACGTCATCGACACCCCCGGACACATCGACTTCACCGTGGAAGTGAAGCGATCTCTTCGCGTGCTCGACGGCGCGGTCGTCGTCTTTGACGGCGTGGCCGGAGTTGAGCCTCAATCAGAAACCAACTGGAGATACGCGGAAGAAGCTCATGTGCCACGCATCTGCTTCATCAACAAGCTCGACCGAACCGGAGCATCATTTGAACGCTCATACAGATCGATCCTCGATCGACTCTCAAAGAAAGCCGTCCGCCTCCAGATCCCTATCGGAGAAGAAGACGCCCACGACGGAGTGATCGACCTTTTGAAAATGAAGGCATACTACTTCGAAGGCAACATGGGTATCACGGTGGTCGAAAAGGAGATCCCGGACAACCTCAAGGCTGACGCGGCGAAATATCGAGCGGAACTCGTGGAGAGGATCGTCGAAAACGACGAAGCCCTCATGAACGCCTACCTCGAAGGCAAAGAGATCGACATCACCGCTTTGAAGGATACTCTTCGAAAAGCGGTCATTGATAACAAGATCTTCCCGGTCATGGCCGGATCGGCGCTCAAGAACAAGGGAGTTCAGCTCGTCCTCGACGCCGTCGTCGACTACCTCCCGTCTCCTCTCGACATCCCTCCTATCACCGGCCTCGACCCTAACACCGGACTTGAGATCCAGCGCCACGCCTCCGATGAGGAGCCATTCTCCGCTCTCGCCTTCAAGCTCCAGGCCGATCCATTCGTCGGGCAGCTGACCTTCTTCCGCGTGTACTCTGGAACGATCGAATCAGGTTCGTATATATACAACTCAACTACCGGACAGAAAGAGCGCCTCGGCCGTATCGTACGCCTTCAGGCCGATCAGCGAGAGGAAGTGAAGAAGGTCTTCTCCGGAGAGATCGCCGCCGCCGTCGGACTGAAGGACGCGAAGACCTCGCACACCTTCTCTGACGAAGAAAATCCGATCATCCTCGACCAGATCACCTTCCCAGAGCCTGTTATCTCCCTTCGTATCGAACCAAAGACCAAGGCCGACCAAGAGAAAATGGGCCTTGCCCTCAAGCGCCTTTCGGACGAAGATCCTACCTTCCGCATTAAATCCGACCAGGATACAGGAGAGACCGTCATCATGGGTATGGGTGAGCTTCACCTCGAGATCATCGTCGACCGCATGAAGAGAGAGTTCGGCGTCGAAGCGAACGTCGGCAAGCCTCAGGTATCCTACAAAGAAACCATCCAGGGCGAAGCCGAGGTCGAGAACAAATACATTAAGCAGACAGGAGGTAAGGGCCAGTATGGACACGTCAAGATCAAGATCAAGCCTCTTCCCCAGTACGATCCCGAAGAAAAAGTGCCTAAGAACGCTCATCGAGAAGAAGGATTCGAATTCATCGATTCGATCAAGGGAGGAGTCATCCCTCAGGAATTCATCCCCGCAGTCGAGAAGGGCATCAAGGAAGCTATGGAGCGAGGCATTCTCGCCGGCTACAAGATGACCGATATCTCCGCAGAATTGACCTTCGGTTCATACCACGACGTCGACTCCTCGGAGATCGCCTACAAGATCGCCGCGAGCCAGGCCTTCCAGGAAGCAGCGAGGAGAGCAAAACCGGTCATCCTTGAGCCGATCATGAAGGTCGAGGTCGTCGTCCCGGAGAAGTTCATGGGAGACATCACCGGCAACCTCTCAGGCAAGCGTGGCCAGATCGAAGCCATGGAAGACAGGAACGAGCTCAAGGTCATCCGAGCCATGGTCCCACTTTCGGAAATGTTCGGATACGTCACGAACCTCCGTTCGATGACCGAAGGCCGGGGATCAAGCACAATGGAGTTCGACCACTATGCGGTCGTGCCTGTGAACGTGGCCACAACCATCATCGAGACCCGTACCGGGGCCAAGGCCGCCTAACCACAGGATCGAGATATAGCAAAAGCCCCGTTCGGGGCTTTTGTGTTATATTAAAACTACAAAATATTTGCCATGTCCGAAAGATTCGAGAACAATTCGAGTAATTCTCCAGAAAATCCGAGGGATGTGGAAGTTCCTATTCCTGTTACTCAAGAAGAAGCAGAGAAGATGCTCGAAAGAGAGATCTCTCTAGCAATGCCGATCGAACAAGAGCCAAAGGCCAAAAAAGATGAAGCGCCCGCTCCTGAACCGACCGGGCCTGAACTTAAACACCCTCATAAAGGTGAGACATGGGACCCGAATCCAGCTTTTACGTATTCTTCAGCGGAATTTTTAACCAAGGTAGCTGAAAGACAAAAATCCAAGAAGCAAACCTTTTGGGGAAAGGCTAAGTCTTTATTCGGCGGAAGTTCAGAAGTCTCAGAAGGATCGGAAGAAAGCTGGGAGGATAAGGCGGCGGCAGAGATAGAGGCTATCCCTGCTCCGGAAAGGGAAAAGATCGGGTGGGGACTGAATAGGATAGGCTTCAACCTCGATGAAAAGAAGAACAGGATCTTTGCCGGCTGGTTCAATTCGGACACGATAAAAAAGATCGGCGAGGATCATCCGGTAAACAAATGGTGCGGCGCCCTCAGGGATTCTTTTACTAAAGATGCCGATGCCGCGTATCAAAAAGGCATTGATGCAAAGAACGGGAAGACCGCCCGTATCTCGAATGCCCTTTCTTTGGCCGGAAATGTGATGAAATACGGACGTATCGCGGCCGACTTTGCGGGCAACGCCATCGCTTCTCCGCTCCGCTACGTGATGCTTGCCGGCGCCGGAGTGGCCAGAGGCGGAGATGCTGCCCTAGAAGTCCGTCTGCAAAACGAAGAGGTGATCGAGCAGACAAGACTTGCTGATGTGGATAAGGCAGAGGAAGAAGCTTGGAATATTTATACAAAGGCCGAAGATGAATCCCAAGGTCATGAAATCACGGCGGAAGACCTCAAAAAGGCCTATACAGAGAAGATGCCAAAAGACCTCATGGAGAGATTGGGCAGAGCTACTCCGGCGGAAGCGAACAAATTCGTTCAAGGCATGCTGAAGAGGGAAGTGAGTTCGATCGTAGAAAGCCTTGAAAAGAAAATTTCAAAAATAGAAAACAATCCAAAACTTTCTCCCAGAGAGAAAGAAACAAAGAAACAAGCCCTTTTTGCCAAACAAGAAAAAACCCTCCAGGAATTCGATAAGATCGTCACTCAGTATGGAACCGTCGACGGGCTGGCCATGGCGGCGCGATATGCTCGGTTCGCAGGCAAGACCTTGGTAGCTGCGGCCACGGTCGAAACCATTACCACCTCTTTCTATCGTCTGTGGGAAAATTTAGCGCATGTCCAAGCGGTCGCTCTCGAAGCGAGGGCCGATCTTTCATCAGTAGATACGGCCCACACTGCTCTTGTCCCGGAGGTAGAAGTGCATGAAGCCGTCCCCGAGGCAGAAACTGTAACTGCTTTGCCTCACGCAGGACCGGTCCTGCCTATCCACGAAGCTCCTCCCGAGCCCGCGTACAAAATTTCTGATCTCGTCCAAGAGAAGGTCAATAAGCTCCACGGCCTTATGGATACCAAGCCGGAAATATCGAAGGCCATGGATAATTCTATAGATCTGCATGAACCTATCCTTCCTTTGTCTGAAGTAAGTCCTGTAGAACTGAGCCATGAGCTCGGGGTTTCGGAAAGCATCTACAATTCGATCGATCCGGAGCACACTAGCGTCGCCGAGGCTTTGCAGAAGATCGCCGACGCGAGTGCATCCGATGAGTCCGTTAAGAGCGCTTTGGCGCTCGAGACCCTTAAGCCGGCGGGAGAGGAGCTAAGTATGACCATCAAGGAATTCCTCAAGTTCAGGCTTATGAGATAAATAGGAGGCAGAGGTTGTAAGAGCCCGAGAGGGGCTTTTCTTTTGTCTTTTGTTTCAGTACAGTGTCCCCAGACCCTTTGTGGAGACATGCATATGTATACATCTGCAGGCCCGGACGAGGATGACCTTCCGACTCCTGATGAACTGGCCGATTATAGCCGATTCTTCAAAGCGGAGGGCGCGCGCGTTGTCCTCGCCCTCCTCTCGAAGACCGGTGAGTGCAAGATCAACGACCTTCCTTCAGGGGCGCGATCCATTGTTGGAGGGATGAACGGGGTTTTTGTCCAGCACAAGAAGCCCCATCGAGTCCGCCTTACCAGAGAAGGCAAGGTGATCCTCAAGCGTGTGACCCCGGAATAACGGGGTCTTTTCTTTTACCTCTGACTTGGTATAGAGTAGCTGCAGACTCGCACTCCAAAGAGAGGTATGCATGTCGAACCCCGGATCAGATGAAGTGGCCACATATGTGGGCTCGGACTGCGGTGCTGTCGCAAAACCGCGCGCAGAAGCACCGAGCAAGCCGGACAAGGAGACGTACGAGAATATGCTCGTCCACTTTGAAGGGGACTTGGACCTTTGCAAGGTACTCATCACCGCCTATGGCTTCGGCGAGGTATGCCGATCCCCTGGCATGACCGAAGAGCATGTCCGGATCACGAATATCTGGCTTCAAGCCGCCGAGTTTCCCTTCGAGGTCTATGGAGATTCGCCCAAAGAGCCGTTCAGCTCTCGGTCGCTCATGTTCCGCCGCCGTTCGTCCTAGCCGAAAGCTGGGATTTTTTCTTATCCTGCCGTTTTAGCCCGTAAGGCATTGACTATTTTGACCCCTCTGCTAAGATAGCGCTTACGCGTTATGTGCTATGTTCGTTTGGCTCTTTGAGATCTAATCTTTATAAGAATCAGATGTATATGGCTTTACTGCGCGCTTATTACCGGTTCTGGGCCGAAGAGAGCAACAGTTCTCGCGCGCTCTCTTCGTCTCATTAACTCACTTTAAAATACAATGGCAGAATTTACTCGTTCAAAGCCACACATCAACGTCGGTACCATCGGACACGTTGACCACGGCAAGACGACTCTCACGGCGGCTATCTTGAATGTGCTTCACCGCGCAGGAAAGGTCGCGACCGTAAAGAACGTCAACGACATCGACAAAAGCCCTGAAGAAAAGGCTCGAGGCATCACGATCTCCCTTTCACACTCTGAATACGAGACTGACATCCGACACTACGCCCACGTCGACGCTCCAGGACACGCCGACTACATCAAGAACATGATCACCGGCGCCGCTCAGATGGACGGAGCTATCCTCGTCGTGGCGGCTACTGACGGCGTTATGCCTCAGACCCGAGAGCATATCCTCCTCGCCAAGCAGGTTGGAGTGCCTAAGATCATCGTTTTCTTGAACAAATGCGACATGGTCCCCGATGTCGAACTTATCGACCTCGTCGAAGAGGAAGTTCGAGATCTCTTGAAGAAATACGACTTTGACGGCGCGAACGCTCCTGTTATCCGAGGTTCGGCCCTCAAGGCTCTCGAAGCTACCGGAGTCGATGACGAATGGTCAAAGAAGATCCTTGAGCTCACCGACGCCCTCGACACCTACTTCCCGATCCCTGTTCGCGAGACCGACAAGCCGTTCCTTATGCCTATCGAGGACATCTTCTCGATCGAAGGACGCGGAACTGTGGTGACCGGACGTATCGAGCGAGGTATGGTCAAGGTCGGTGAAGAAGTCGAGATCATCGGTATCAAAGACACCACTAAGACGACTGTCACCGGTATCGAAATGTTCAATAAGCAGCTTCAGGAAGGACAGGCCGGAGACAACGCCGGAGTCCTCCTCCGAGGCGTGAAGAAAGAAGACCTCCACCGAGGACAGGTGCTTGCAAAACCGGGATCAGTCACTCCTCACACCGAGTTCACCTCAGAGGTCTACATCTTGAAGAAGGAAGAAGGCGGACGCCACACTCCATTCTTCACCGGATACAAGCCTCAGTTCTACGTTCGTACGACTGACGTGACCGGAGAAGTGACCCTCGCCGAGGGAGTTGAGATGGTTATGCCAGGAGACACCGTTACCTTCAAGGTAAAATTGGTCGCCCCGGTCGCCATCGAGGACCAGCAGCGCTTCACCATCCGAGAAGGAGGCAAGACTGTCGGAGCCGGAGTGGTAACGAAGATCATCGCCTAAGCATCCTCTACTAGCACCTTACAATGACCAAGGAAACAACCAAGGAAAAGAAAGCTTCGAAAGCGAAGGCCGCAGCGCCTGACCGTTCGCTCCTTCGCATACGCGTTCGCGCATATGAGTCGAAGATCCTTGATGTCTCCGTGAAGCAGATCATCGATACCGCTCTCCGCTTCGACGCGGAAGTGCAAGGACCGATCCCTCTGCCGACGGAGAAAAAGATCTATACGGTGAACCGAGCTGCATTCGTGTACAAGAACGCGCGAGAACAATTCGAGATGCGAATACACAAACGGCTCATCGATATAGTGAACCCGACCCCGAAGATCATCGAGTCCTTAACAAACCTCAGTCTTCCCTCAGGAGTGAACATTGACGTTAAACTCATCTAACGTCTGAACTCTACAGACTCCACCGCCATGAAATTTCTTCTTGCCAAAAAAGTTGCGATGACCCAAGTCTTCGACGAACAAGGCCTGACCTATCCGGTCACGGTGCTTTCGGCGACCCCTTCGACCGTCGTCGCTTTGAAGGACATGACGAGAGACGGATACAAAGCGGCCCAGATCGGGTTTGGTGAAAAGCGCGAGAAGAACATCACCAAAGCGATCCTCGGCCACATGAAGGGAGCGAAGCACGCTCACCTGAAGGAGTATCGCCTGACGGATGCGGAAACATTGAACGTCGGGGACACGATCGATCTCTCGATCTTTGCCGAAGGGGATACGGTCTCAGTGACTGCCATTTCCAAAGGCAAGGGATTTCAGGGAGTAGTAAAGCGGCACGGCTTTAAAGGAGGCCGACGCTCACACGGTCAGAAGCACTCCGAACGCGAGCCTGGATCCATCGGAGGCGGCGGACGAGCCGGAGGCCGAGTCATGGCCGGTATGCGCATGGCAGGCCGCATGGGAGGGGACCGTGTGACGGTCAAGAACCTCAAGATCGTGAAGATCGTGCCTGAAACGCACGAGATCATGATCGGCGGAGCCGTTCCCGGACGACGCGGAACCCTCGTCGAGATCAAATCCCTTTCTCCAAAAATAAACAAGTAACATGGAAGCAAAAGTCTACGACAAGAATGCCAAAGCGGTCAGCTCAGTCTCCCTCCCGGAGAATCTCTTCGGCTTGCACTGGAACTCCGACCTTGTCCACCAGGTAGCGACCTCGCTCGAATCCTCGAAGCGCAAGGCCATCGCTCATACCAAGGATCGTTCTGAGGTCCGCGGAGGAGGTAAGAAGCCGTGGCAGCAGAAGGGAACCGGCCGTGCCCGACACGGATCTACTCGATCTCCTATCTGGGTCGGCGGAGGTATCACCCACGGACCACGAAACGAGAAGAACTTCGAGAGGAAGATCTCGAAGAAGATGAAGGCCAAGGCCTTCTTCACCCTCCTTTCGCGCAAGTTCAAGGACGGGGAAGTGCTCTTTGTTGATTCGATCGGCATGACCGAACCAAAGACAAAAAATGCGATCGCGCTCATGAAAGGATTCGCCGGCATCAAGGGGTTCGAGACATTGGTCTCAAAGAGAAACAACTCGGCCATCGTCGCCCTTTCAACGAAGAACAAGGATGTCGAGAGAGCCATGGGCAACCTCGGCAACTTCGAGGTCGTTGAAACCCGAAACCTCCATCCGCTTGCGCTTCTTAAATATAAATACGTTGTGATCGAAAACCCTTCGGTCTCGATCGACCTCCTTCCGGGCAAGAATTATTTTGGAGGACCCGCCCGCCTCGCAAGCGAGAGCGTTGCGGGCAGGGAGAAGAAAGCCCCTACTACGCCAAAGGCTTCGAAGAGCAAGGCCAAGAAGGTAACCGCTTCAAAGAAATAACATGACCCAGATCCACATCAAACCGGCTACCGTTCTCCTTCGCCCTCGCATCACCGAGAAGGCGGCTTTGAAGGCGGACAAGGATCGGGTCTACGTATTCGAAGTGACCGAAGATGCGACGCATAGATCCGTCATCGCTTCGATCAAGGACGCCTACAAGGTCACTCCGATCAAGGTTCGCCTCCTCGCCATCCCAACAAAGAAGGTCTTTCGAGGCGGCAAGCGGGGAGTGAAGGGCGGCGGCAAGAAGGCCTACGTCTATTTGAAAAAGGACGATAAGATCGACGTCATATAATCTGCGAGCCCGCGAGCAATAAAAAACAGCGATGAAACGATACAAACCCACAACCAAATCGAACCGACAAACGACTCACGTCGAATTCAAGAAGTTCTTGACGAAGAGCGAGCCTTTGAAGTCCCTTACCACCGGTTTTCGCCGAGCGAACGGACGCAACAACACCGGGCGCATCACTACTCGACACAAGGGTGGCGGGCACAAAAGATTGTTCCGAGACATTGATTTTACATACAACAAGCCGAACGTCCCCTTCACCGTGAAGACCGTTGAATACGATCCGAACCGCTCGGGATTCATCGGACTCGTGGCCTACAAGGACGGAGAGAGGCGATACGCCCTTCTCCCGAAGAATGTGAAGGTCGGAGATACTTTCATCGCTTCAGATAATGCTCCGCTCGTTCCCGGCAACAAGCTTCCCCTCAAAAACATCCCCGTCGGAACATTTATCTACAACGTCGAGCTCAAGTCTCAAGGAGGCGCGCGAGTAGCTCGATCAGGAGGGAACTATGTCGAGGTCTCGGCCAAGGACGGAGGCTACGTGGACATCAAGATGCCTTCGAGCGAAGTGAGGAAGGTCCCTGAGAACGCCTGGGCAACCATCGGCGAGGTCTCGAACGATGAGAACCGCCTCACAAACCTCGGGAAGGCCGGACGCTCACGATGGCTTGGCATTCGCCCTACCGTCCGCGGTACGGCCATGAACCCCGTCGACCACCCGCACGGAGGAGGAGAAGGCCGCCAGGGTCGAGGACGACGCCGAGCGATCTCTATCTACGGCAAGCCGACCGGAAAGGGCCAGAAATCCCGCCGAGCAAAGAAATACTCGAACAAATTCATCGTCCGAAGACGAAAGGTCGGAAAGAAATAACCTCACCCCACCCCTCTCCTAGACGAAAGGAGAGGGAGACAAAAGTCCCCGCAAGGGGATTTTGTGTATATACTGTATATATGAAAATAATTACCAAGGTGTTTCTTTCACTTATAGCTGTGGTAGTTGTGCATTTATTCTTTTGGATATACGAAAGCAATACAGCTAGCGGTGCGGAAGGCTTCGGAGTCGCTTTTGGCATTTACGGTGCTGCGATAATCGTAGCTATTGTTGCAATTCTTGGACTGATTGTGGGACTGGTGAGTGAAGTCAGAAAACAACAAGAGGGAAGATTTATTACTTTGTTTGGAGTCTCTGCGGTCATCCTGATCCTCGGTTCAGTTTGGATTATCAGTTCCATTTGGACTTCCTGAGGTTTAATTTATCCCTTCTCTCCTGGGATATCTCACGTAAAAATTGATTTTTGCTTGTGTTAAAATAGGTTTATGACAACAATACCCCACAACATGGTGACCACAGCGTTCGAGCTCGATGCGTATAAGGTAGTAAAGAATATCGGTATTTCTCGAGGCATCATTGTGCGTTCGCGTTCGATCGTCGGATCGATCGGAGCGGGGCTCCAGACTCTCATCGGAGGGAACATCACGATCCTGACCGAACTCTGCGAGAAGACCAGAGAAGATGCTTTTGACCTGATGCTCACCCATGCTGCAGAAATGGGCGCAAACGCCGTCATAGGGTTCAAATACGACACCACAGAGCTGATGCAGGGCGTCACCGAAGTCCTCGCCTACGGCACAGCGGTAATTGTTGAACCGAAGTAATACACGTTTAAAATTCAAAAATCCCCGAGTTTTTTGATTGACATTAGTTGGTTGAAATGATATTTCTTAAAGGAGTAAGGTACACGCTCTTTTACCAGTGAGGACACAATGCCCGGTCCCGATATCGACGAAATGCCCACCGCAGAAGAGGATGCTCAGGCTAACAGAGCTGATCCTGAGAGACTCAAGCTTCGGCGCAAGATCATCTCTGACATTGGCCACTTGCTCGTCCTCGCTCAGACGGACGCGCCCACAGTCTTCATTCAGCAGCGTGCAGAACTTCTGCTCAAGCGATGCAATACGCTGCGGGCGAAAAACCCCCTTGCGATCGAGAGTGTTTCTGCCTGCACCGTCGAACATTACGTTCCCGCTCAGCGCGAATAATTTCGTGCTTTTTTATTTGCTTTTTATTTTAATTAAGATAGTCTGGCTTTAGACCCATGTCCTTTCTCAGAGAGGAGCGTATGCGCCCATTGGCTGCGTCTTATGTATTCTTTGCCCTTGCGATCTTCGGTCTTGCGGAATGGCTGTATCTCGACTTCTGCCTCTGGTGCGTAGAAAGAAGAGGCGGTAGTCGGAGAGCTTTTATCCGCTACAATCCGGATGAGCTTCACAAAAAGCTCCGAGAGCTTACGGAGACTATCCCGAACATTTCTTCCTATCGGCGCTTCCATGCGGCGCGACTGGGCCTGAGAGTTGTATCCCAAGTTTCCTGACTACGGTCAGGATTTTTTTATTTGACTTTTCTCCGTTTTCCTATAAAGTAATCCCCGTAAGGTCGAAGACAGAAGGCAGCCCGCAAGGGTACTAAGCTCCTTCCGAGATCTCTCTCACTCCCATTTCATATGTGGATGTCGAGGCCTTATATGGGTCTTTTTTTGTTCGTTAACCATTAACAGCATGGCAATATCCAAAGCCAAGAAAGGAGAAATTGTAGACAAGCTCGCGGATGCTCTAAAGAGCGCCAAGTCCCTCGTCTTCGTCAACTTCCACGGCCTCAAGGTTTCGCAGGCTTCCGCCATGCGCCGCACCCTCAAAACAGAGGGAGTGTCGTACTCGGTGGCCAAGAAATCCTTGACCAAGCGCGTGCTCGATTCCGAAAAGTTCGAAGGCGCTCA
The DNA here is from genome assembly GCA_028286565.1 of Parcubacteria group bacterium. Taxonomy (GTDB): domain Bacteria; phylum Patescibacteriota; class Minisyncoccia; order Phycocordibacterales; family Zambryskibacteraceae; genus JAIFWN01. The sequence continues at coordinate 141,447 of JAQBRH010000004.1, read as the reverse complement.
GCCCGAACTCACAGGCGAGCTCGCTATGGCCTGGTCCGATGACCTCATCGCTCCGGCGAGAGGAGTCTACGGATTCCAGAAGAAATTCCCTGAAGGATTGAAGATCCTCGGCGGAGTTTTCGAAGGAAGATACATGTCGAAGTCCGAGATGGAGGGGATCGCTACGATCCCGACCACTCCGGTGCTCCGAGGCATGTTCGTGAACATCATCAATTCTCCGATACAGCGTTTCGCTATCGCGCTCGGTCAGATAGCAGAGAAGAAGTCTTAATAAATTAAAATTACCACAATGGACGACACTACAAACACAGCACCGGCGGAGGAAACTGCCGCTCCCGCTCCCGAGGCCAAAGCAGAGGCTAAGGCGGAAGTTAAGCCTGAAGCCAAGGCGGAGAAAGAAGTCGCAGTTCCTGCGAAGTTCTCAAAGATCGTAAAGGAGATCGAAGAGATGTCTGTCCTCGACCTTAACGAACTCGTCAAGGTATTCGAAGAGAAGTTCGGCGTCTCGGCTACCGCCGTCGCCGCAGCCGGCCCGGCCGCCGCAGCGGGTCCTGCAGAAGACGCAAAGTCGACCGCGAACGTTGAGCTCACCGACGGCGGTGCGAACAAGATCGCCGTCATCAAGGTGGTCAAGGAAATCCTCGGACTCGGCCTCAAGGAAGCCAAGGATCTCGTCGACGCAGCTCCTTCTATGTTGAAGACCGATATGAAGAACGAAGAAGCCGCAGAATTGAAGAAGCGAATCGAAGAAGCTGGAGGAAAAGTTACTTTAAAGTAACTTTTACGACAGCTTGAGAGGGGTCGGGAGAACATCTGGTCTCCCGTGGAGGAAAGCAGAAAAATGCCCATATGGGCATTTTTCGTTGAGAACCGAGGGTTCTTAAGGAGGAGCTTGCGACGACGGCTGGTGGAAAAGTAACACTCAAATAACCTCACCCGTACGCCGTGTCTCCCCTCTCCTAGGTAGGGAGAGGGGACAAAACCCCGCATGGCGGGGTTTTGTGTTGACTAACCTATAATGTTGTGATATTTTAATTTTCGGACTGCACACCCCGTGCACCCATTATCCTTAAGCCACCTGCCCAAGGCAGGAAGGATCCATCGTGCAACTTCTTCCGGTGTTACCCCAGACATATCACCTCCACGGTAATTCAGACGAATTCGAACGTGCGGGAAAGATGGCCTACTGGGGGTGGTGTCTTCTAAGCGAAGTCTGGGAGTTGTTACGTAGTAGAGGACTGGTGCAGACCACCGAGAGTGCACACGTTCTGCTCGACACACGCAGGATGCATCTCGAGAACAAAGGCAAAGTGCGCAAGGAACTGTGGGTCATGACTTTCGATCAGGAGCAAAAGCAGATCGATTTCGTTAAGGTGAAGGTCGATAACCTAGCCAAACTCTGCAATGACTTCAAGCCTGAGCATTTGTATGTGCCTTGCGGCTGGGCTCAAGATGCCATAAGGTGGCAAGCTCAGGTTGCTCATGCCGCTCGAGATGCCGATGCTGCTCGAGATGCTGATGCCAGGAGACTAGTCAACGCTATATTTGGAACCTGAACCAAATCGGAAGGGGTAGCTGGCAATTTATGCCAGCTTTTTATTGCCCTGGCGCCTCGCAGGGGATATGTGTAGAATGGCCCCATGACCAAATCGGTTGCTCAGATATTCGGCGGAGAGGCTAAAGTAAAGATCATGCGCCTCTTTGTCTTTAATCCGGGCTCCGTCTATGATGCCGGGACCGTCGCCGAACGAACCCAAGAACGACGCCCGCTCGTCGCCCGAGAGATCAGAAATCTCCACCGCTCCGGCCTCATCAGGAAGAGGGCCAAGGGCTACACCTTGAACACCGTATACAGATACCTAAAGCCCCTCGAGCATTTCCTCGTCGATGCGACCCCGATCACCGAAAAGGAGCTCATAAAAAAGCTGGCCCGCGGCGGCGCCCTCAAGCTCGTGCTCATCTCCGGCGTATTCCTTCATGACCCCGAAGCTCGGGTCGACCTCCTTGTTGTCGGCGACCATTTGAAGAAGGGGATCCTTATCCACGCCATAGAGTCGATCGAAGCCGAACTTGGCCGAGAGATCCGCTATGCGGCTTTTGAGACCGCCGATTTCCACTATCGCTTGGGCCTCTACGACAAGCTTGTCCGCGATATTCTCGATTTTAACCACAAGAAGATCCACAACAAACTCGGGCTCTAGGCGATTCCTATCCACAGTCGGGCCAAGAGTTGATTTAAATCAGAAATAGAGGTGTATAATAGGGCATAACCACATCGGGTGGTAATTAATAAGTAACGGTCTACAGTCCAGAATATATGATTATGACTACATGGGGACAAGTATTGACTCTTTCCTTCCAAAATCTTTGGTTAGGGATCGTCAGCTTTGTTCCAAACCTTATTATCGCGATCATCATCCTCATCTTGGGATGGCTCATCGGCGCACTCTTTGGCCGAGCGATCTGGCAGGTGTTCCGATCTCTCCGTGTTGACGAAGCGCTTCGCCGAGCAGGATTTGAAACATTCCTTCGACGAAGCGGCATGAACCTCGACTCAGGCGCCTTCATCGGCGGTCTCGTCAAGTGGTTCGTGATCCTCGTGTTCCTTATCGCAGCCTTCAACGTCCTCGGCCTTAACCAGGTCAACGTATTCCTCCAGGACGTTGTCATTGCGTACCTCCCTCGTGTTATCGTCGCAGCCCTCATCCTCCTCGTCGGAGGCGTGGTAGGGGATGTGGTCGACCGAGTGGTCGTCACCGCAGCAAAGAGCGCTCAGATCACCTCAGCGCACTTCGCAGGCACGATCGCCAAGTGGGCAATCTGGATCTTCACCATCCTCGTCGCTCTTTCACAGCTTGGTATCGCAGCGGCATTCTCGCAAACTCTCTTCACAGGCATCGTGATCGCTATCTCTCTTGCCCTTGGCCTCTCCTTCGGCCTCGGCGGACAGGAAGCGGCAGGACGCTTCATCGAACGCGTTCGCGGCGAAATGAGCGACAAGCGCTAACTCGGTATACGCTAGATAATACCGAAATAGCCGGAAAAGGGCCCAGTTGGGCCCTTTTCTGCGCCTTAGTTGTTCTTGACATTGGGTATTGAATATGATATGATTAACAAATCAGGCAGGTACCTGATGTACATTCACTCCTCACTTACCACTAGGGCAGAAGCCCGGAGGAAGTCGCATGACCGAGAATCTCGCAGCAGTCGGACGTATCCGCGATGGACGCGTCGACACCGGTGTGCAGATCTACAACAACGAGAAGATGGTGAGCGCAGAGCTCGTCCGTCGAGCACTCACGAACGCAGGCTTTGGCCTCGATCGCGCTCAGATGCACAAGCAGCAGAAGGAAGGCGCCACTACCAAGTTCGTTGTCACACTCGCGTACTCGCCGGCTGGCACTCCGATCGCGGAGCTCAGCCGTGCGACGACCGAAGCGCTTCGCGACCTCGCATCGACGCCCTGGTTCTGCCACATCTGGCTGAATCCGAACGGCGTGCTGACGATCAACTTCGTCGGTGTCCAACAGGGCTCGCCGAAGCAGAACGTCACCGTTCGCGATGACGTACTCGGCATCGTCCCTGCCGGCTTCGAAGGCCCGGTTACCGACGGTGTCCGGCTCGACGAGATCAAGCTTGTCCTCGTGAAGTTCTTCTTCACGAACGAGAAGCGAGTTCCCGCCGGGATCGAGCGCATCGACCGGCCGGCTGACGCCGAGATGGACAGTCGTCACGCGGCGGCAGTTCAGTAAGTGAGAAGGGTCCTTCAATGGACAAAGGCCGAACCTACGGGTTCGGCCTCTTCTTTTACTCGTTTTTCTTGGATAGATTTACAGTCTCGAAATACTTGAGAGTCTTTTCAAGAGGTTCTTGGCCCAAATGCTTTTTGAGGTCGATGATCTCGCCATTCATTTCTTTCGGAGGCCAGCCGTTCAATAAATTTACGAAATGAGAGAGGAAAGTGGTCGCGTATTCTCCTTTTCCAAGAGAAAAATTGACCACGATCCCTTCGGCGATGACCTCTGCCGCATGGATCTTCGGTTTGTCCTTGGTTTCTATCTCTTTATGCATAATGGATATTCGCTGGAATGACCGAAGAGTATTGAAGTTAGGAGGGAAGATCCCCACATTTTCCATATCTTCCATATAGGGCAGCCAATCGTTCTTGTCCGGACTGAGGAAGAGGGGGAGCGTGCGGGGGGGTTCCATTCCTGCCATGAGGTATGCGCTCACTTTGCGGTTATACATGAGAGACGCGACCGCGCTTACCCAGAGTACAACTTGCTCCTCGATCTTCATCAGAGCTCCAAGAAAATCGGTCGGTTTTTGCACGAGATGCCCTACTACCCTGATCTCGCTAGGGAAGACGAGAGGGAATTCATTCAGTCGGGCGAGCACCTTGGCCCAATCGGGAGCCAGAGCGATGATCTCCTCTCTTTGTTTCAAGAAAAACGGTATCTCTCGAAGTCCCGGATCCGAGATAAGCCCTCGAACAGCCTTTTCGTAGTCACCCTTAAGTATAGAAAGCCCCCATTTGTAGTTATTGAGACGCGGAGAACCGAACCTTTGAAGATAAAAATAATTATAAAACCCTTCATTCTTTACCCTCTCAAGAGCTTCGAGGGCATTTTTCATCTTAGCCTTATCTTCCATGTCTTCTCCTATTCGCAGGAGGATAGTAAATCTATTTGCGTTAAGTCCTCCTCGCATCACGATGCCCTTGCCCGGGCGTACATCCTTGAGGAAGAAATGGGGAGAGCGCATATTCTTTATCGCTTCAAGCGAAGAGCCTCTAAAAGAAATTTCTTGAGAGGTGACGGCGTCCTTGTCTTTGATGCCGGCGTACTGGATCTTGTCTTTGGTTGTGTTCAAAAGCTTAGCCAGCTCATCCACCGCTTCAATGGTCGAAAGCCCGCATTTGACGAGCGTCGCATACACAGTGCCTCCATCTTCTCCTGTTAGGGCAGTACGTTCAGGGAGGGTGTCAGTTTGGTACCCGGTCTGGGTTTCTTCTTCCACTATGAAGTCACTCGGAAGGAGCTTGAGATAAGCACTTGGGAGGTTCTCCTTGTTCGGTATATGAATACCCAAGGTTTCGAGGAGTTCTTTATCGTCCACCCAGGCCTGCTCGGGGAAAAACTCAGGATGGATAGCCTTTTCCTTCTCGAGTTTTTCCCTTTCGAGAGCTTTTAACCTCATGCGGTCCGAATCCATGCGGATATCATAGCATGCAGAGAGGCCCAATTTGACATTAAAGCCTGATTTCTATACTATATTTCCCGAAGCTCGTGCGAGCTTTCTTTATTTCTCATGACACGATCAAGCAAAAAAGGCCCATATGTCGACCCTCGCGTCCTTAAAAAGATAGAGGGCAAGAAACCCGGTACAACCGGTGTTATCAAGACCTGGGCCCGAGCCTCGCAGATCGCTCCTGAGATGGTCGGGTTTACTTTCGGCGTCCACAACGGCAAGGACCATATCGAGGTCTTCGTGAGCGAAGACATGGTCGGCCACAGACTCGGAGAGTTCTCCCTCACCAGGAAGTTCACCAAGCACGGAGGAAAGATGCAAAAGGACCTCGAGATCAAGAAAAAGGAGGCAGAAGTCTCCGCCGCTAAGGCCGCCAAGGGGTCCGCAGATAAGAAATAACCATTATGGCCGAAGCAAAAGCTACACTTTCAGATTATCGACAGTCTCCTCGCAAGGTCCGAGTGGTGGCTGACATGGTCCGCGGCCAAAAGGTCGAGGATGCTTTGGTCACCCTGTCGTTCGTCCCAAAGCGCGCCGCCGCCCCTCTCCAGAAGCTCCTCGCGTCCGCCCTGGCCAATGCCAAGAACCTCGAGCTCTCGCTCGACAACCTCGTGGTCAAGGAGATCAGGGTCGACGGAGGAAAGATCCTCTATAGGCGCCTGCCGATGTCCCGAGGCCGAGCATTCGTCCTTAGGAAGCGAACTGCTCACGTGAACGTGATCCTTGCGGAAGGAGCACCGAAGAAAGAGAAGAAGTCTTCGAAGAAAATTTCAAAATAATATGTCCCACACAGTACATCCATATTCACACCGCCTTGGTATCCTCCGCGACTGGAAGTCACGATGGTTCTCTCCTAAGGGCAAATATCAGGAATTCCTCAAGGGGGATGTCCTTATTCGCCAGTTCCTTGAAAAGAAGCTCAAGGGATTTTTTGTATCCGATATAGAGATCGAACGCAATCAAAAGGCCCTCCGCGTCATCATCGGCACCTCTCGTCCCGGTATGATCATCGGCCGACAGGGAGACGGCGCCACCAAGCTCCGTGAAGACGTGAAGAAGCTTTTGATAAAGCATAAGCTCTATGATGCGAAGGTCGACCTCAAGCTCGACATAAAAGAAGTCCGCTCGCCAGAATCGAACGCCGCCATCGTCTCCCAGATGGTAGTTGAAGGCCTTGAGAAACGCCTCCCATTCAGGCGCGTCATGAAGTCGACGCTCGAAAAGGTCATGGCGAACCGCGATGTCCTCGGAGTCCGCATCTTCCTCGCCGGACGACTCGGCGGAGCGACCATGAGCCGAACCGAAGACAGAAAGCTCGGCCGGATCCCTCTCCAGACCTTCCGCGCGGACGTGGACTATGCCTCGACTCGAGCGATCATGCCGTACGGTACTCTCGGCGTGAAGGTCTGGATCTACAAGGGAGATATTTTCGAAAAGGACGCTAACGTTCAGAAATAATATTCACTATCATGCTGTTCCCAAAGAAAGTTAAATTCAGAAAGTGGCACACGATGAGGAAGAACCCTCTAAAGGTCGGCGCCGATACCCGCGGAGTGACCGTCGCTTTCGGATCTTTCGGCTTGAAGGCCATGGCTCCCCAGAGGATCCGCTCGAACCAGATCGAAGCCGCTCGAAAAGTGCTCTCTCGATCGATCGGGAAGTCCGGCCGCCTCTGGATTCGCATTTTCCCCGACATGCCGTATACTAAAAAACCTGCAGAAGTGAAGCTCGGAAAGGGTAAGGGAGAACTTGAAGGCTATGTAGCCGCCGTTCGAGCCGGCCGGATCCTCTTTGAGGTCGACGGAGTTCCCGAGGCTGTGGCCAAGGAAGCCCTTCGAAAGGCCGGTACTAAGTTGCCCGTCAAGACGAAGATCGTTGCCCGCATATAACTACTATGAAAAAGACCTCATACATCGGCAAAGCCGCCCCTGAACTCCAGAAAGCCCTCGCGGACAAGCGAGTCGCTCTCCGGGATTTCCGCTTCGGAGCTTCGGGCGCGAAGAAGAATGTGAAGGCCGGCCGAGAGGCAAAGAAGGATATCGCCCGCATCATGACCGAGCTCAATCGCAACAAATAATATGGAAGCTAAAGCTACAAAAACAAAGATCTTCGAAGGAGTTGTCGTCTCGGACAAGATGAAGGACACTATCGTCGTCTTGATCGAACGCTACGAGAAGCATCCGAAATACGGCAAGTTCGTGAAGCACAAGAAGAAGTTCAAGGCCCACGACGCCGGCAACACCAAGCGGATCGGCGAGAAGGTCCGCATCGCGGAGACCAAGCCGATCTCCAAGGACAAGAAATTCAAAGTCATATAACTATTTATGGTACAGCCCCAGACCATCGTCGAGATCGCTGACAACTCCGGAGGAAAGATCGGACGAGTGTTCAAGGTGCTCGGCAGCTCGAAGAAGCGCTATGCGCAGCTCGGAGACATCGTCGTTCTCTCGATCCAGAAGGCCGAGCCTCGAAAGGCGGTGAAGAAAAAGGATGTCCTCTATGCGGTTGTCGTTCGCCAGAAGGCGCCTTTCCGCAGGAAGGACGGCTCGTATGTTCGCTTTGATGAGAACGCGGTGGTCATCTTGGATAAGGCCAAGAAAGAACCACAGGCCGGACGCGTCTTCGGACCTATCCCTCGGGAGATCGGAGAAAGGGGATTCCAGAAGATCATCTCTCTAGCCCCGGAGGTCGTATAGTTCGAGACCCTCACTATAAATAAATTTATGAAGATCAAAAAAGGAGACACAGTCATAGTTCGAGGAGGCAAAGACAAAGGCAAGACCGGCAAGGTCTTGAAGGCGCTGCCTAAAGAAATGAAGGTCTTGATCGAAGGGATGAACATCCGCAAGGTCCACAAGAAGGCCACGAAGTCCGGGGTGAAGGGCCAGATCATCGAGAAGTCGTATCCGATGCACGTCTCACTCGTCTCGATCCTTGATCCAAAAACCAAAAAGCCTACTCGAGTAGGGATGAAGAAAGTAGGAGAGAAAATGGTCCGCGTTTCGAAAAAGTCCGGAGCAAGTATCGAATAAATAAAATGGAAACTCTTAAACACAAAACTAAGTCGGCGTATGAGGAGATGACGAAGACGCACGGCTACAAGAACCCGATGCAGTCTCCTTCGATCAAGAAGGTGGTTATTTCCGTCGGCGTCGGCTCGGTGAAGGACAAGGCCAAGATCAAATTGATCGAAGACCGCCTTTCAAAGATCACCGGACAGAAGGCCGCCGCCCGAACCGCCAAGGTCGCTATTGCGAACTTTAAATCACGCGAGGGAGACCTCGTCGGCTACCAGGTGACGCTTCGCGGAGCCCGCATGCACGACTTCCTCGAGAAGTTGATCCACATCTCCCTTCCTCGAACCAAGGACTTCCGTGGCATTTCACGAGACGCCGCCGACGATATGGGGAACTACACCCTCGGCATCAAGGAGCACACCATCTTCCCCGAAACCGCCGATGAAGAACTGAAGGACGTTTTCGGCATGGCCATCACTATCGTCACCACTGCGAAGTCAAAGAAGGAAGTCCAAGCCTTCCTTGAACATCTCGGGTTTCCTTTCAAAAAGTAAAAGAAGAAATGAACAACCGCCTTCGGGCGGCTTTGGGCGTTTCTTGTTCTCTTCCTCCTCTTCGGCTACAAGGTCGGCGTGCGATCTGAGCATGGGATAGTCCGGGTGACGAGAAATTGGTTTGGGAAGCCAGGGCTTGGGTTTCTCTAGGATGGGCCAAAAGGCGAACATCAGGGCTAGAAGCCCGATCTCGGGCTCAAATCCTCGGGCCAGCTCGATAATTATATGTACATTCACGGGGGTCCTTAGGACAGGGAACAGGGGGTCTCCCTTGAGTATAGACCTTTCCTAAACGGCCTTGCAATATATGGATTGGCTATGATAAGCTAGCACATCGGCTTTGAAGCCGTTTTCTATTCACATGGCAAAGACCTCAGTCATCGCACGATCCAAAAAGACCCCGAAATTCAGCACTCGGGCCACTCACCGCTGTTTTCGATGCGGTCGAGGACGAGGATTCATGCGAGACTTCGGTCTCTGCCGTATCTGCTTCAGAGAGCTTGCCAACGAAGGCAAGATCCCCGGAGTAAAGAAGGCTTCTTGGTAAATCATCTATGGACCCTATCGCAAACATGATCGTTCAGCTCTCCAATGCAGGCAAGGCCGGCAGAGATTTGGCCGTTGTCCCATACTCGGCGGTCAAAGAGAACATCGCAAACGTCTTGAAGTCCGAAGGGTTCGTGAAGTCGGTCGAGAAGAAGATGGCCAATAATCGACCGGTGCTTGAAGTCGGCATCATTCTCGAAAACCGCATTCCAAAGATCAAAGGGATCAAGCGGCTTTCAAAGACCTCAAAGCGAGTCTACAAGAAGTCGTCCGAGATCCGCCCGGTCAAGAGCGGCTATGGGTCACTCGTCATATCAACTCCTAAGGGCATCATGAGCGGCCGAGAGGCAAAGAAGAACAAGCTCGGCGGAGAAGTGCTCTTCTCGATCTGGTAATTTCATATTTATGTCACGAATCGGCAAACAAATCATCACCCTTCCTCCGAAGACCGAGATCAATCTCTCGGGTTCTACCGTATCCATCAAGGGTCCGGGAGGGGAGCTTTCAAAGATCTTTGATCCGATCATCGTGGTCAAGGTAGAAGGCAACTTGGTTACCCTCCATCCAAAGCGAGAGACGCTTGAATCCCGCGCACTCTGGGGCACCTACGCTTCGCACTTGAAGAACATGGTCGAAGGGGTCAACAAGCCGTTCGAAAAGAAGCTCATTCTCGAAGGCATCGGTTTTAAATCAGAGGTAAAAGGGGATTCCATCCAGCTCGCTCTCGGATTCTCTCACCCCGTTATCGTCGCTATCCCGGCCGGGATCAAGGTGACCGCAGAGAAGAACCTCATCACTGTTTCCGGTATCAACAAAGAAGCCGTCGGCCAGTTCGCCGCTTCGCTCCGCGCCTTGAAGAAGCCCGAACCGTATAAAGGCAAGGGTATGCGATACGACGGCGAAGTGATCAAGAGGAAGCAGGGCAAGAAGTCGGCATAGTGTGATACACAACAATGGCTACCACTAAAGAAAAACGAGATAGGAACCACAAGAAGATACGATCAACCGTATCCGGTACAGCGGCGCGCCCTCGCCTCTGCGTTTTCAAATCGAACACATCTCTCTATGCTCAGATCATCGACGACACCAAGGGAGTGACCCTCGCCGCAGCCAAAGGCACTGATGCGAAGAAGGTCGGTGCAGAGATCGCCAAGGGCGCACTCGCGAAGAAAGTGGAAGCCGTCGTGTTCGACCGAGGCGGGTATGTATATACAGGCAAGGTAAAGATCCTCGCAGACAGCGCCCGAGAAGCCGGACTTAAATTTTAAAACAATGGACGAAACAATCATCCCAACCGCAGCAGTTACCGAAGCTCCGATCGCCGAAGCGGTTGTTCCTCTGGTCCAGGCCGCTGCCCCAGCTCCTGAATTCGATCGATCTCGCGGACGCGGAGGCGACAGAGGAGGGGATCGAGGCAGAGGAGGAAAGAGCGGCCAACGAAATCGAGGCCCTCGCCGAGACACAAGACAGAAGCCCGAATTTGATCAAAAGATCGTGAGCCTCAGGCGCGTGACTCGAGTGACCTCCGGAGGACGCCGATTCGCTTTCTCTGTCTGCGTCGTTGCAGGTAACAGGAAGGGCGTCGTCGGAGTCGGACAAGGAAAGGCGACGGACACTCCGCTCGCTATCGAGAAGGCTTTCCGAGACGCAAAGAAGAACATGATCAAAGTGAACACCACCGCGAACATGTCCATTCCTCATGAGATCGAGGCCAAGTACGCGGCTTCCCGAGTGAAGATCATGCCCGCTCCGGGCAAGGGAATGCTCGCCGGATCAAGCATCCGAACCGTCCTCGAACTCGCGGGCATCAAGGAAGTTTCTTCCAAGCTCTTGTCCCGATCGAAGAACAGCATCAACAATGCCTATGTTGCCATCGAAGCTTTGAGGCAGCTCGAACACACGAAGATCAGACCTTCAAAATAGTTTTCACTATACATAATTTTATGCAGTCTCACACACTTAAAGCCAGGACCAAGCGCGTAACCTCTCAGCAGGTTGGACGAGGCGGTACTCGCGGAAAGACCAGCGGAAAGGGGACCAAAGGTCAGAACGCTCGAGCCGGACGCAAGAAGCGCCCTGAACTTCGCGATTTCATCAAGCGCTTCCCAAAGCTTCGCGGACGAGGCAAAAACTCATTCAAGTCACGAGAGGTTAAGCTTGTCGGCGCATCGCTCCGGGCTCATCTCGCCGAGAAGCGTGCGAAGAAGGCTCCTAACGCCTAACTACCATGAAGGCCTTTTTTGAAAAATTACGGCTCGTCTTTATGGACGATACCTTGCGTCGTAGGATAATCGTTACCCTCGGGCTTTTGGTCGCCTCACGAGTGCTGGCGGTCATCCCGATCCCGGGCATCGACGCCGCTCGTCTGCAGAGCCTCTTTAACGGCAGCCAGTTCTTGAACCTTTTGAATATTTTCTCCGGAGGCGGCCTCTCGACGCTCTCGGTCGTCATGCTCGGGGTCGGCCCGTTCATCACCGCCTCGATCATCATGCAGCTCCTGACGTTCATGGTGCCCAAGATGAAAGCCATGTATCAGGACGAAGGCGATGCCGGACGACGGCGCTTTGCGCAATACTCCCGCCTCCTCTCGGTCCCTTTGGCGGTTCTTCAGGCCTTCTCTTTCATCGTTCTCTTCCAAAGACAGGGAGTGCTTCCTCATCTCTCATTCTCGGCCTTTGCCCTCGACATCCTGGTCGTCGTGGCGGGTTCGATGCTCCTCGTCTGGCTCGGCGAGCTCATTAGCGAATTCGGAGCGGGGAACGGAATTTCCCTTATCATCTTTGCGGGTATCGTCTCGCGCCTTCCGGCGAGCCTTGCCCAGCTTCAGATCACCTTTACCCCCGCCCTCCTTCCGGTCTACGCCGTCGGCATCGTCGTCACCCTCCTTGTGATCTTCGGGGTGGTCTACATCACCGAAGCCGAGCGGCCGATCCCCATCACCTATGCCAAGCAGGCAAGAGGCGGTGCTTCTTCAGGAGGAGTATCAACATACCTTCCGCTTCGCGTGAACCAGGCCGGCGTTATTCCGATCATCTTCGCCCTTTCGATCCTTCTCTTCCCGCAGATGATCCTCCAGTTCTTGGTTAATTCTTCGGTTGCGGCGGTCAAGCACATCTCGACGGTGCTTCTTGGCCTTCTGGCTAATCAGCTTTTCTATGCTATCGCCTACTTCATCCTGGTCTTCCTCTTCACCTACTTCTACACCGCCGTTACCTTTGATCCGGATCAGATCTCAACGAACCTTCAGAAATCAGGCGCCTTCATCCCCGGAGTTCGACCGGGCCAGCCGACCGCAGACTATATCTCTCGCATCCTGACCCGCCTTACCCTCGTCGGAGCACTCTTCCTCGGATTCATCGCCGTCCTCCCTCTCATCCTCAAGGCGATCACGGGCATTCAGTCGCTCGCTATCGGAGGCACCGCGCTCCTCATCGTCGTGTCGGTGGTTATCGATCTCGTCAAGAAGATCGATGCGCAAATTTCCGTTAAAGAATATTAAGAGTAAGGTAGAATAAGGTGGTGGAACTCACTACTATTATTCTTATCGGCCGTTCCGGCTCGGGCAAGGGCACGCAAGCCACGCTCATTCGCAACCGCATTAATCTCTTGGACAAAGAGAAGCGGCAGATCCTCTATGTGGAAACAGGAGAAAAATTCCGCTCATTTATCCGCGAGAAGACCTTTTCCGCCAAGCTTTCCAAAGATATCTACGAGCAGGGCACGCTTCAGCCGGCATTCCTTGCGGGGCTCATGTGGGGAGACATGCTTCTCTCCGAGCTCGAAGCCGATATGCATCTTATCTTCGACGGAGCGCCTCGTTCGAGGCCGGAGGCGGAAATGCTCGATACGGCGATCAAATTCTACAAGCGCGAACGGCCCGTGGTCATCAACATCGAGGTCGGCAGGAAATGGTCGGAGACGCATCTCCTCGCCCGAGGGCGCATGGACGACACGACGCTTGCGAAGATAAACAAGCGGCTCGATTGGTTTGAGAAGGATGTCGTGCCGGCCATCGAGTACTATAAGCATAATTCGGACTACCTCTACATCGAAGTGAACGGCGAACAGCCGATCGAGAAGGTCCACTCGGACATCATTGCCAAATATCAGTATGATAAAAACTAAGACCAGAGAAGAGATAGAAATTCTCCGCGAAGGAGGCAAGCGCCACGCGGAAATTCTTCGCGCCCTCGCCGAAATGGTCGAACCGGGGATGTCGACCCTTATCCTCGAAGAAGAGGCGGCGCGACTTGTCCGAGAAGGAGGGGACAAGCCGGCTCATCTCGGCTATCGGCCCGAGGGCGCTTCACGGCCGTTCCCCGCGGTGCTCTGCGTTTCAATAAACGACGAGATCGTGCACGGTATCCCGAACGAAGTCCCGAAGGTCTTGAAGCAGGGGGACATCGTGACCATCGATCTTTCTATCATTCATAAAGGGCTGTTCACCGATTCGGCGATCACGGTCGGAGTAGGGGCCATAGACGATGAAGCCCGAACGCTTCTCCAGGTGACGAAGGTCGCGCTCGAAGCGGGGATCAGTGCCGCACAGCCGGGAAGCCACATCGGAGATATCGGCGAAGCTATCACCGATGTTGTGAATGCATCCAGGTTCTCTCTGGCCGAAGATCTGGTCGGACACGGCGTCGGATATGCGGTCCACGAGGATCCCTACGTGCCGAATTTCGGACGGGCGGGGAAAGGCGAGAAGCTTGTCCCGGGCATGGTCATAGCTATAGAGCCGATGGTGAACATCGGCAAGCCGGGCATCAAACTGACGGACGACGGATATACGATAAAGACCAAGGACGGCTCAAGGAGCGCCCATTTTGAGCATACAGTGGCCATCACCGAAGAAGGAAACATCGTTTTGACGAGGGACTAGATTTTTATAATAAGTGTGATATAATAACCTTAGATAAAAATTCCCCCGTTCTTTTCCATAGGAGCCTCATGGGACGTAAGGCGAGCTCTCTTGTGAGCCATAAAGACTTCGTGCCCTCACTTAGGTTGCTGATTGAGGAAGAGCAATATTCCCTCCACGACATTGGACTTATTTTTGACCGAACACGAGAGTGGGCAAGACAACAATGCAACAAGCACGGTATAAACCCTCATGACAGATTGCGGGGATTGCGCGCTGTGCGTGTGTGGGATGACGCGAATAACCGTTTCCGTCCTATGTCCAGGTTCTCAATTTGGACCAGAGAGTGGGCGAGCCGAGTAGAAGAATTTCAAGCTCAGGGTTTTTCTGCAAGGCACACTAAGCGTGCCTTAATTGCCGCTGAGGTGCTAGCTGTTCAGAAGGAGCTTGGACGCAGCCTCACTTCAGGAGAGCTGGTTGAGTTTCTTCGAGCGCACAATTTCTTTTATTTAGAGTTATGTCCTTCTTAATAGCCGCCGCACCTCACGTGCTTGGCGGTTTTTCTTTTGCTGGCGCGAGCGTTGTGGGTATAGTAAGCTACCGCGAGACACCCCCTCCGGAGAGTCCGATGTACTGCATACACGTGGAATTCAAAGGCCAGGAGTTCACCTGCGGACCGTATGATGATGAGGACAAGAACGCGGCCCCGTCCCTCTTGTCCGCCCTTAGGAAGGAGCTCCTCGAGGTGGCCTTCATGGTCAGCGTCATCGATCCGATCCCCGAGCCTCATTTCGGGAAGCTCCCCACCAAGCAGCTCGTCGGGGGCATTCTTTCCAAGCTCGTCTCCGTGTAGGGCGAGCTTTTTTTATTGGGTCTGGTATACTCATTTTCTAACAAAATCATATGAATCATCCAAAGAAAGAGCGGACATTCGTGGTGGTGAAGCACGACGGCGTACAGCGGGGACTCGTAGGGGAGATCATCAGCCGGATCGAGCGGACCGGTCTCAAGATCGTCGGGCTCAAGATGTTCGTCCCGGCTATGGACAAAACCGTCGAACATTATGGCAAGGACGACGCTTGGTGTGAGAAGGCGGGGCAGAGGACCATTGATGCTCTCATTAAGAACGGCGGAACCGCAGAAAAGACCGCTCTCGAATACGGTCGAGGCATTTTGGACGCTCTTTATAGATACTTCACTCTCGGGCCGATCGTCGGATTCGTTGTAGAAGGCAACAAGGCGGTGGATATCGTGAAAAAGCTCGTCGGTGGCACCGAACCTACCACCTCCGACGTCGGCACTATCCGAGGAGACCTTACCCTCGATTCATATGAGATAGCCAACGTCGACGGCCGAGCGGTCAGGAACCTCATGCACTGTTCAGACAAGATAGAAGAAGCCGAGCGGGAGATACAGATCTGGTGGAGACCCGAAGAGCTCATCGGCTATACATCGATCCAAGAGAAGATACTCTACGATGCGAACATTGACGGCATTCTCGAATAATTTCGTACTCTCTTATCCAGAGGTTTTCAGGTTCCCAAGAAGGACGGGGAGAGTATAATATGGCAAGGGTTATTTGAGGTATTATCTAGCAAACTTTTTTCAGGGAGTCTTACATCATTCGAGATCTTGGTCACGAATTGCGGGCACCCACCTAGTTTTATAACTAGGGTATACTGAAAATAACCCTACTAAAACTCTGCTCTTCGGAGCAGATTTTTAGTATCTGTTTACCCTAAGCTTGTCGAAGGGTTATAATGATCACATGAAGTCTAAATTCCTTTTTGTTTCTCTCGGGCTCTTTTTTCTTATGTTCATCTTGCACCTTTTGGGCAGCTATCTGTATCTGTATTGGACGGCGTGGTGGTTCGATAACCTTGTGCACTTCACCGGAGGGGTAGGCGTCGGATTTTTCATGGTGTGGCTCTCTCTGTATTCGGGGATCTTCGGCTCGGAGCTGCCGAGCAGGAAGAAAATATTCTTTACCTCGCTCTTCTTGACCGTTGTCGTCGGAGCAGGATGGGAGCTCTTTGAGTATGCAAACGGCCTGACCCAGTCGACCGAAGGATATGCGCTCGATACATTTCATGATCTCTTGGCGGACACGTTCGGCGGCGCGCTCGCGGGGTTCCTCGCCGGAATAAAAAGATATGTCTAAACCTGCCCTTACATGCTACGGGGGGGTCGGGGCCGTGACCGGCGCCAATTTTTTGCTTGAGACCGGATCTAAAAAATGTCTTATCGACTGCGGGTTGCTTCAGGGCGTGCATGGAGCGGATGAAGTGAACGCTTCGAAGTTCGATTATGATCCTACTCTTATCGATCTTCTCTTCATCACACACGCTCACATAGATCACATCGGCAAGATCCCAAAGCTCGTGAAGGACGGCTTTAAAGGGATCATCTATTCGACGCCTGAGACGAAAGCCATCGCCGAATTGATGCTTATGGATACGGCGAAGATCACCGAAGGTAATGCCAGAAGAGAAGGCACCCTGCCTCTCTACACCGCCCACGACGTTGATCGGACTATGCATATGTGGCGTCCGATCGAGTATCATGCAAAACAGGACTTTGAAGGCTTTTCTGTCGAACTTTTTGATGCGGGCCACATTCTCGGGTCGGCCATGTACAAATTTACATTCTCTTCGGGCCGATCCATCCTCTTCACGGGAGATCTGGGCAACTCTCCTTCGGCCCTGCTTCGAGACACTGAGAACGTTTCCGGCCTCGACTATCTCCTTATGGATTCGGTGTACGGGGATAGGAACCACGAGGACAAAGCCGTCAGGGACCAAAAATTCAAGGATGTCCTCAGACGAGTCATAGAGAAGAAGGGCACACTTCTCATCCCGGTTTTCTCTCTCGAGCGGACTCAAGTCCTCTTGTACAAGCTGAACGAACTTTTTGAATCAAAAGAGATCCCGACCGTCCCGGTGTTCCTCGACTCTCCGCTCGCCATCCGAGTGACGCAGATCTATGAACGGGTTTCGAAAGAATATAAGCCGTCGGTCCAGGCGGACATCAAAGCCGGAGATGATATCTTTGTCTTCCCAAAGCTCCGCTCCATCGCCCAGGCGCGCGAGTCTCACGAGCTTGTCCGCATTCCCGGACCGAAGATCATCATGGCCGGATCGGGCATGTCGACCGCGGGCAGGATCGTCAACCACGAGATGACCTTTCTCCCTGATCCGAACGCCACCCTTCTCCTCGTCGGCTACCAAGCCGTCGGCACCCTCGGCCGCATCATCGAAGAGGGAGGCAAGGAGGTATTCATCAAAGGCGAGCGGATCCCGCTTCGCGCTCACGTAGAGAAGATCGACGGATTCAGCGCGCATAAAGATTCGAATGGCCTCGTCGAATTTGCTTCTCACACAGCGGAGACGGTGAAGAAAGTATTCGTGGCTATGGGCGAGCCGAGGGCCGCGGCCTTCCTCTGTCAGCGCCTTCACGACGAGCTCGGCGTCACCGCCGTCCAGCCCGAAAGAGGGAAGCACTATGAACTAGATCTATAATCATGGATCAAAAACAAATGATATGGTTCGGGATGTTCGTGGGTTCTACGGTAGGGAACTTCGTCCCGGCTCTCTGGGGCGCGGGCTCGCTCTCTTTTTCCGGCGTCTTCTGCAGCGCCATCGGCGCCATCATCGGCATTTATATAGGATTCAAGATCAGTCGATAAATAAAAAACTCCGGTTTCCCGGAGTTTTTTTATTTTGCTGTTTCGACGATCTTTTTGAATGTTTCCGGATGGAATTCGGCGAGGTGGGCGAGGATCTTTCGATCGAGGGCGATCTCGGACTTTTTCAACGCATTGATGAACTTCGAGTATGAGGTTCCAAGCTCTTTGAGGCTCGCGCTCATCTTGACGTTCCAGAGTCGGCGGAAATCTCCCTTCTTGTCTCTGCGGTGGGCGAAGGCGTAAGTGCCGGCGTGGAAGATGGCCTCGTTCGCCTGGCGCTCTTTGGTCGATCGTCCGTGTCTGTATCCTTTTACCTTTCGGAGGATATTTCGTCTGGATTTGAGGGCGTTTACGCCTTTTTTGACTCTGGTCATGGGATTAAATAATAGATTACATGTTCACGAGGAAGCGGCTTCGTTCTTTGTTCGACATATGAAATTCGACCTTTCCCTTCTTTCCGAGCTTCTGGGCTCGGCGCTCCTTGGAATTGAAGTGGTTCTGTCCGGTCTTGCGCGCCAAGATCTTACCGGTCTTTGTGACCTTGAGGCGTTTCGCGTAGGATTTGTTGGTCTTCATAGCCATATTTTTAGAAGTGGCCCTCGTGGGGCTAGGTTGTATATATTACGGATTTGCCGGATTTTGTCCAGCTTTGGCCGTTTATGTAGACTCTCTAGGCCTTTTCGACGATGACCGTCATGCCTTTAGGGCTTTTGACCGCAGGGGCGGCCACTTTGTGGGGCACAGTGAGGAGCTTCAGCATGCGCTCGATCCTCTCCTTGAGGAACTTCTCATCGAGGTACTTGGCTCGTCCAGGGAGAAAGAGGTCCACCTTGACCCGGTTACCCTCGGCGAGCCACTCTGAGGTCTTCCTGGCTTTGAGGCTGAGGTCGTGGTCTCCGGTGCCGAGCTTGACCTGGACTGTCTTTACTTCGACCGAATGGGATTTGGATTTGGCCAGTTTTTGCTTCTTGTTCTCTTCGTATTGATACTTGCCGAAGTCCGAGATCTTGGCTACAGGAGGGTTTGCGTTAGGGGAGATCTCAATGAGGTCAAGGCCAAGCTCTCCGGCTTTGCGGAGGGCTTCCTCGAGAGGGATAACGCCGAAGTTCTCTCCGGCGGGTCCGATAACGCGTAGCTCTCGGGCGGTAATGCGATGGTTAATGCGGGTCGTCTGCAATTCTTTGTTTATTAGGGTGAGTATAGCACATATTGTCCTATTTACTAACGTACGAGAACCGCCTACTATTACTGTATGCAATACAAACACGAGCTTCCGACGCTTCAAGAAGTTCGCGACAAGCGTCCGATCCTCCGGAATCCGGTCAAAGAAACCAAGCTCTCTCTTTCTCCGCTCGAGCGTTTTGCCCTCGCTATCACCCGGCACGTCGGATCAATGGGATTCTTCATTATCCTCTCTATCTGGACCATAGGCTGGCTCGCTTGGAACCTGCTTGCTCCGGTCGACATGCGCTTTGATCCGGCCCCCGCTTTCGTGGTGTGGCTCTTTGCCTCGAACATGATCCAGCTTGTGCTCCTCCCTCTCGTCATGGTCTCGCAGAACATCGAAGCAAAGGTCGCCGATCGCCGGGCCCAAGAAGACTTTGAAGTGAACAAGAAATCGGAAAGGGAGATCGAAGTGATCATCGCTCACCTTGAGAACCAGAATGATCTTCTCCTCAACCTCGCCGAAAAGATAGACCGCACTTAGGAAAGAGACAGGTTTGACAATTCTATAAATAATGGTAGTCTGGTACTAGACATCTATACCCCGGAGGATCCGTGGACAGTCGCACGCTCCTTGAACGATCTTTTGACGAGCTTGGTATCGAGCCTTCAAACCGCGAAGCGATTGTGGCTTTCCTCGAGCCGCTTCGGATCAAGCATCTTCCCACTTTTGATCATTCGGTGAGGGTTGGGTTCCTGTCTCGGCAGATCGGGGCTTTTACCCACATGAGCGAACGCGCCCTTTTCTATGCAGGCACGCTTCATGATGTGGGCAAGGCACAAGTTCGTCTCGAGCTTCTTGAAAAGATGAGTGGGTGGACCGAGCGCGATAGCCGAGAAATGGAAGCGCACGTGATGAATGGCTACAAGTTCATCCGCGAGAAGTTCAATTTCTCGGCGGAGATTCTTTTGTGGCATCATCGCTTCCAGTTGAACAGTTACCCGAAGCGTTTACCGCAGAAACTCGTCCCTTATTCGCGGGGGACCAGTATTCTTATCCCGTTGTACGGGCGTTTTCTTTCCTTGGCAGATGTGTTCGATGCCTCCCATCGTACCAACGATAAATTAAAAGATGAGGGAGTTCTCGATGGCGCTCTGATCAAGAAGAATATGTTCAAGTGGAACCCCGATCAACGAGAGCTCATCCAAAGGCTCTACAATGAAGGAATTTTCACTGAGTAGACCCTCTCCAGACACGAGAGGGTATTTTAATATTGTTTGGCGAAGAGGCGAGAGACTTGTCCGAATAGTTTGTCCGTGATCCCGAGCGTCAGGTTGTCCTGGGTGACTTCGACGGAGCGGCTTTTGTCTATTGCAAATTCTTTCTCCAGGTCGCGAGCGAGCGCCGCGCTCTCGATCCCAAACACCCCTTCGATGTTGAGAGTGGATGAGCGGTTATCGAGATTTGCCGAACCGACGATCGACCAATGCCCGTCGGCGCTAAAAATTTTTGAATGAAGGTGAGCGGGCTGGTATTCGTGGAGATGGATGCCGGCGGCCAAGATCTCCGCGTAATACGAGCGGCTCGCCACTTGAACGATCCGCGAATCAACATATGGGCCGGGCACCATGATGTCCACGCGCACTCCGTCGGCGGCCTTTTCTTTGAGAGCATTCAAGATGTCCGAGTTTGGAAGGAGATAGGGAGTCTCGAGGATAATATGATCCGTCGCTCCCATGATCGAGAGCCACAAAAAATCCGAAAGGTTTTTCTCCACATCCGGAGACGGCGTATGAAAAAGCGGGATGAAGCAGGAACCCGCACAATCATCGGAGACGATGATGGCCGGAAGCGGGGGATAGAAGTCTGATCCGGCGAGCACTTCTCCTGTTGTTTGTCTCCAGAGATCCGCAAACATATTTTGTACGGCTCTCGCTCCGTAGCCGCGCATTTTGATCATCATATCTCTCCATTCGTCGGGCCGGGTGCCGTCCCCGAGCCATTCATCGTCGAAGGCGACCCCGCCCGTGTACCCGACCTTGCCGTCGATCGCGATGGCCCTCAGGTGGCTGCGCTTATTCAGGCGCGTGATGGTGCGGATGCCGAGCGGTCTGAACTTGGCGACTCTGCCTCCGGCTTTTTCGAGAGCTTCGATCTTGTCTTTGGGAGCCTTGAGACTCCCTTTGGCATCCATGAGGACCCGCACCTCGACGCCTTCTTTGGCCTTCTCGGTGAGCGCATCGAACAGATCGTTCGTCAGGGCCCCTTCTTTCCAGATATAGTTTGCGAGGGTGATCGAGTGTTCGGCTCCTTTTATCTCCTGTAAAAGGTCCGGGACAAATTCGTCGCCGTTGTTCAAGATCTCGATATTCTCCGCTTCGGGGATGGGGGTGATCACACCATGAGCCACCGACTCAATAGCCGTATAAAATTCGCTTGTCCCGAGGGAGACCAGCCGCTTGGTGTGTGTCTCAACGCCGTTCTCGCTCCACGGCGTGAACCAGACAAAGATGGTGAGAAGGATGGCAAGGATGCCGATCAGGATAAGAGCAAGGGTCATTTTTGGGCTTGAGTTTGAAAAGGCATGAAGAGACTGTAGAGGCTCGAATTTCATGGGTATATACCTTTAGACGTTCATCGCCCCCGTTCTTGTCGAGATAAAAAGCCGTTCCTTGGGGGAACGGCTACGCACGTTTCTCCTGAAGAGTTCGCGTCTTGGCGAGGCAGTCTTTGCAGTTGACCATCGGACTGCCGATCACCGTATGCTTGTGTACTGTCGACCATGTACTTGCCGCATAGGGAGTGAATTCGCACAAAGCGATTTTCTGCTTTTCTTTCAATTTTTCAGGAGAAAGTGCGTGAATGATCCAGCCGGTCGCATCAGCCATGTCATCCTCGCGGGTAGTGGTAAGCCTCACTAAATTGTATGGTATGCACGGAAGAATGCAAAGGA
Organism: Parcubacteria group bacterium; assembly: GCA_028286565.1. Taxonomy (GTDB): domain Bacteria; phylum Patescibacteriota; class Minisyncoccia; order Phycocordibacterales; family Zambryskibacteraceae; genus JAIFWN01. Next base: position 119,416 of record JAQBRH010000004.1, on the reverse strand, counting down.
TAAGAAAAACCGCACGGACTTAAGAAGTCGGTGCGGATGTTTCGATGAGCTCTCGCAGTTCCTGTTTCGAAAGACCGAGTCGTAATGCCCACGAGCCGAACGTGTCGTCTCGAGGTGCAACAGCCATTTCTTTCTCCAGGGAATCGACAAAGAAGTGTATCCTCGATCTCAGGAAAGTTTTTCCGAGGGGCGAGCGGCAGATCTGCACGATCCGGCCGTCTTCTGCGGTCGTGAAGAGGAGTAACGCTCTCTCGGTTCCCTTGAGTAGAGGGCACTTCTCCGTGATGTCGATCGCCTTTTCGGTGATCAGCGTGTTGCCGTTCCGGGAATCGTACAGCCCGATGTCGGTGAGTACATCGCCGATAGGAAATGGGATGGACTTCATGATCTCGCACCTCAAGGGTTCGGAGTTAAATAACAAGAGTTTCTGGTCTGTTTCCAGTTTGCCATATTATTATAGAATGTCAAGTTACATTACAAAAGAAAAACCGCCGCCGAACCGCACGGAGGTTTTCCGTTGCCGTGGGGGGTTCATCGGTCACAGATTATTTAGATACAATTGCCGGGAATCTCGACTACCGTCGCGGGTGGTTTTCGATCTCACAGGTTCGATAACGAAAACCCTTTCGATTCCCGGACGCGAGGCAAGCAGATGCCTCGCTCATCTCCACTTAAAAAACAAAAGCGCCCGAAGGCGCTAATGTTTTAACAAGTGGAGATGCCGGGAATCGAACCCGGGTGCAAGATGGTGAACGCATGAGGTCTACGCGAGGTAGTTTACTTCATGAGATTCAAAGATGAAGATACAAAATAAACGAAAGCTCTTCATCTCCTATCCTCTATGTTTCGAAGCGTAGTCGAGGAACCTAGTTTCTATCTTGGGGTTATTACGCACATTCGAGAGTATCAAGAACCCTTCCCGAAGCACGCCAGACGGAACGCGAGCTTACGCTCGAACGTACACAGGCTGGAAGTCGCTTGCCTTGAAAAAAGGCGAGACAACTGATGCAAATGAATTTGCAGTTGGGTTTGAAGCGGATTAGAGAGTCACTTCAGCTCTCTCGCGCGTCATGCGCGCATTCATCTTGTCGAGGCCGATCATCCCCGTATTATAAAGTCCTCTTCAGATCCCTCTCGGTGTCGCGCTTCTTGATCGCTTGCCGCTTATCGAATTCCTTCTTTCCGCGGGCGATCCCGAGCTCGAGCTTGAGGAATCTGCCAGTATTATACACCTTAATAGGCACTATTGTCAATCCCTTGGTCTTATCCGCTTTTTCAAGGGTCGCGATCTCTTCTGTGGAGAGCAGGAGCTTCTTCGGCCGATCAGGATCGTGCTCCGCCGAAAGATTGTTCGGCTGGTACGTCTCTATACGGGCGCCCTGGAGGAAGGCTTCCTTGCCTCTGATGATAACGAAAGCGCCGACCAAGGAGATCTTACCCGCCCGCACCGCTTTCACTTCGGTGCCCAAAAGTTCGAGGCCTGCGGTGAAGCGCTCGAGGATCTCATAATCAAATCTGGCTTTTCTATTCTCTACGCTCATATGAGCATCATAGCCCGCCTCGGGTCGGGCAGGCAAACCCCGAAATTTTCTGTATAATACCCAAATGTCAAAGTCTAAACTTCCCGAGAAACATCCTCCCGCCGATCCGAAACTTCCGAAGGATCCCAAAAAAGCTTTTAAGGTGATCGTGAGCAAGGTCCCAGGAGGTCCGGGCAGGGGCCTCATGAACCAAAGCGCCCTCGCGGTGATCATTTTTGTTTTCCTTATCCTTTCATATTCGTATCTTTCGGGGTCGAAGAAGCCGACGGTCATTCCAGTTTCCGAACTTGCCCAAAACATTTCCGCCGGGCTCGTTGACACGATCAATATAAAGGGCGACGAGCTCGACATCACCTATAAGGACGGGACGGAAAAAGTTTCCAAGAAAGAAGAGGGGACCGCGCTTTCCACTACGCTCAAAAATTATGACGTTCCTCCGCTCGCGCTCTCGACCGTGAAGATCGATGTGACGAGCAACCAAGGCTTCATGTATTGGCTCCTCTCCCTTACTCCGATCATCCTGCCGATCATCTTTATCGTATTCTTTATTTGGTTCCTCTCGCGACAGATGAAGGGAGCCGGCGTGCAAGCTCTGTCCTTCGGACAATCCAAGGCCCGCATGACGCTTCCCGATGATCCGAAGAACAAAGTGACGTTCAAGGATGTGGCCGGAGCCAAGGAGGCCAAGGAAGAGCTTTCGGAGATCGTCGATTTCTTGAAAAATCCAAAAAAGTTTTTGGATATCGGGGCGCGCATTCCCAAAGGTATTCTCCTCATGGGCGCGCCGGGCACGGGCAAGACCATGCTCGCTCGAGCGGTGGCGGGGGAGGCGGGCGTAGCTTTCTTCTCTATCTCCGGTTCCGAGTTCGTGGAGATGTTCGTCGGTGTCGGCGCCTCTCGCGTCCGCGACCTCTTTGATATAGCCAAGAAGTCCGCCCCGGCCATCATCTTCGTCGATGAGATCGATGCGGTCGGGCGCGTTCGCGGAGCGGGCATGGGCGGAGGGAACGACGAGCGCGAGCAGACCTTGAACCAGATCTTGGTCGAGATGGACGGCTTCGAGCCGAACGAAAAGGTCATCGTCATGGCGGCCACTAACCGTCCGGATGTTCTCGATCCCGCTCTCCTTCGCCCGGGCCGCTTTGATCGCCGCGTCACCCTCGACCTTCCGGACCGCGCGGACCGCGAGGAAATTTTGAAAATACACGCGCGCAAAAAGCCGTTTGCCGAAGATGTCCACCTGCCGCTCATCGCCGAACGTACGCCCGGTTTCTCCGGCGCGGACCTCTATTCCCTGATGAACGAAGCGGCCATCCTCGCCGCTCGAGAAGACAGGCAGAAGATCAGCCAGTTCGACCTCATCCGCTCGATCGAAAAGGTGATGCTCGGCCCCGAGCGCCGTTCGCATATCCTCTCAAAGAAAGAAAAAGTATTGACCGCCTACCACGAAGCCGGGCACGCCGTCCTTGCCTCGATCCTCCCGTACGCTGATCCTGTCCACAAGATCTCTATTATTTCCCGAGGCCGAGCGCTCGGCTATGTCTTCAAGCTTCCGATCGAAGACAAAAAACTTCAATCCAAAAAAGAATTCATCGATGACATCACCGTCACCCTCGGAGGATTCGTCGTCGAGAACATGATGTACGGAGATGTGACCACCGGTCCCTCGAACGATCTCCAGGTGGCGACGGGCATCGCTCGGGACATGGTCACCAAATACGGGATGTCATTAAAGCTCGGTCCGATCGCCTATGAAGCGGCCGGCGGGCGCCCGGTCAATCCGAGCGGAGATACTAAGGAATATTCAGAAAAGGTCGGTGCGGAGATCGACGCGGAAGTCTCAAAGATCGTGAACGAGGCTCTTTGGAACGCCGAGACCCTCATCAAAAAGAACAGGAAGCTTCTCGACGTCATCGCCGAGCGCCTTGTTGAGGTCGAAACTATCGAACAGAAGGAGTTCGAAGAGATCCTTGTGGCGAACGGAATCGTTCCGAAGAGGAAGCAAGACCTTGAGCATCAAGCATAGTATAATTGTCTGTATGGAGTTCGTTTTCCCACAGTTCAGGAAGCTTTTACCCTATACGGCGGTATTTTTTTGTCTCGCTTTCTTTCTGGCTTTTGCCCCTCAGGCGAAAGCCATGAACATTGTCTACAACTTCAACAACGACACGGTGGGCCAGCCTCCGCTCAACATGACCGTGGCCACCGGTACATTCGTCGTGGCCAACCAATCCATTCTCGGAAAATCGCTTCATGCCACGAAGGCCGGCGGAGATAATGCCATAACGCTCGACGGGTTCGCCTCGAGTTCCGATTATTCCGTGACGTGGAAAGACGCCTATGATACGACGGGCAGACGACAGGGGTTCATGTTGCGCACGCAGACCGTTGATTCCGCCGTGCCTACCGTCAAGCAGGGGTATCTGTTCCAGGTGAATCACGGAGGAGCTTTGAGCGGAGCCAACATGCTGCGCATATACCGCTACGACTCTACGTTCACCATTCTCCAATCGACGGCCCTTACAAGTGTTTCTCCGCGCTGGTACAGAGCCGTCGTCGCCGGACCAAGCCTCGGATTCTATTATTCTGATGACGGCGTGAACTTTACGGTTGTGGCCGCGTCAAGCACGGACAGTACATTTACCAGCGGAGGGGTTCAGTATCATACCGGTTCCGGTACGGCGGTGGACGGCGACGCGTATGTCGATGATATTACCCAAGGGGTCGCAAGTTTTAACGATACGACGGGCCCCGTCATTTCTTCTATCGCCTCTACTACTGTTTCTACCACCGCGACGGTGACATGGACAACCGATGAAAATTCTAATTCCAAGGTTTCGTACGGCACTTCTTCGGGAAGCTATACCATAAGCTCTACCACGGCCGCCTACAGCACCTCTCATTCGGTCGGACTGACGGGCCTTTCCGCCTCCACTCGGTATTATTATGTCGTTGTTTCTGCGGATTTCTACGGCAACATATCGACATCCACCGAAAAAACCCTCACCGCAGCGGGAGGATCGGGGACCATCACTCTTTCTTCCCCGAAGACATATCAGGTCATCCAAAGGAATGGAAGCGGTCTCGCGAACATCTCAATTGCCGGCACGTATACCTATTCGGGTACGCCGGTCGCGATGGAAGCGAGCTTCAACGGAGGCGCGTATGCGACGATCGCCGGTTCGCTTTCCGGCGGGACCTTTGCGGGCACTCTTTCGAACCAAACTCAGGGCCAGGGGACGTTAACCGTACGGCTTACGAATGACACATCTGTTTCCACATCGATCTCCTATGTCGGCATCGGAGATATCTTCGTCGTGGCCGGCCAAAGCAACGCGAGCGGGCGAGGCGTAACCAATAACTCGTATTCCCATGCTTCCTTGAAGGCGACGATGTTCGGGAACAATGATACCTGGGCGGACCTGACGGACCCTCTCGACAGCAGCACCGGCCAGGTCGATTCGATCAGCACTGACACTTTTTCGGAGATGGGCAGTCCGTATCCTCTCGTGGCGACGAGTTTCTTGGCTGACCAAAGCGTGCCTATCGCTTTTATCCCCGTCGCCAAGGGAGGCTCGTCCATGAGCGAGTGGGCGAGGAGCCTCGCCACAACCACTCTGTACGGTTCTATGTATCGGCGCATCAATGCTGCGGGCGGTTCCATAAAAGGGATTTTGTGGTTCCAAGGCGAAAGTGATGCGGATCATGGAGTTGATCATGGATCTGGCCTAGGGGCGACTCGAGCGAATTACCTCGCGGACCTCACGGCTCTTGCGAACAATGTTAACTCCGACTTCGGTTCTAAGCTTATAGTGACGCAACTCGCGTATAGCGGAGCGCCGCCTCATGTTACGTATCTTGATGATGTTCGCTTGGCTCAAAAAGACGCCTGGGATGCCGGAGGAAATGTGTTGGCCGGTCCGGCCTTTCCTGATGTTAACCTGGCGGACCAAGGCGGGGATACGATCCATTTTAAATCTGATAGCGATCAATTGATTCAAGCGAACCGTCTATGGGCTTCTCTCAAAAAAGATTTTTATAGCGGGACCGATGGCCGAGGTCCAAGACTCGCATCATTAAATTGGGGTACGAGTCGAGCTCAGATCCTGGCTACCTTTACGGACGACACTCTGCCGCTCCTGCCTGCAAGTACCATCGGCGGATTTGCGGTCACTGATTCTGTCGGAGTGAAAACCATCTCTTCGGCCACTCGCACCGCAAACGGAGTGATCACGCTGACCCTTTCGAGCGCGGCCACCGGAGCGACTACGGTGAACTTGGCTACTATGAACACGGGGATCGGGGTGAGTATGCCGACCGACTCAAGCTCGATCAATCTTCCTGCGGAAATATTTCAAAACGAACCGGTGACGGATGCGACGGCTCCGACCGTTTCCGTTACCGCCCCTGCGGACGGAGCCACGGTCTCAGGATCATCGGTTTCTGTTACGGCCACCGCCGCCGACAACCTTGGCGTGTCCGGAGTTCAATTCAAACTCGATAACATAAATCTCGGATCCGAAGATACCACGTCGACGTACGGCATCACCTGGGATTCCACTTCGGCGACGAACGGGAGCCACGTCCTCGTCGCCGTGGCCAGGGACGCTGCCGGTAACTACGCCACGTCGAGCTCGATCACTGTGACGGTGTCGAATACGGACGCCGTCGCTCCTACTGTCTCTCTGACCGCCCCTTCGAATGGCGCCACTGTCTCCGGATCTTCGGTTGCCGTCTCCGCTACCGCCTCGGATAACGTGGGAGTCTTTGGAGTTCAATTCAAGCTCGATAACTTAAATCTCGGCTCCGAGGATACAACTTCGGCCTACGGCATCACGTGGGACACCACTTCGGCGACGAACGGCAGCCACACGCTTGTGGCCGTGGCGCGAGATGCGGCGGGGAACTATGCGACGTCAAGCTCTGTCACGGTCACTGTGTCGAATGCGGATGCCGTTCCTCCGACGGTTTCCTTGACGGCTCCGTCGAACGGCGCCACTGTCTCAGGCTCTTCCGTGTCTGTCACCTCTACCGCATCCGACAACATCGGCGTCAGCGGAGTTCAGTTTAAGTTAGACAGCGTGAATCTCGGCTCCGAAGATACAACTTCTACATATGGCATCACGTGGGACAGCACATCAGCTTCAAACGGTACTCATACGCTCGTCGCTGTGGCGCGAGATGCGGCGGGGAACTATGCGACATCGAGTTCGATCACCGTGACGGTGTCGAATGTTGTTCTTGATACTACCGCTCCGACGGTCTCCGTCACCGCTCCGACGAATGGAGCCATAATTTCTGGCTCTTCGGTGTCGGTGACCGCGAATGCATCGGACAACATCGGCGTCTCAGGCGTTCAGTTCAAATTGGATAATATAAATCTCGGATTCGAAGACATCACGTCGACGTATGGCATTACCTGGAACAGCACAAGCGCCACGGACGGGAGCCACATCCTCGTCGCCGTGGCCAGGGACGCTGCCGGTAACTACGCCACGTCGAGTTCGATCACCGTGACGGTGTCGAACTCGGATACTACGCCTCCGACGGTGTCCATTTCTACTCCGGGAGACGGGGTGACCGTTTCGGGCGGGGCCGTCTCCGTCACCGCGTCCGCCTCGGATAATATCAGTCTCAGCGGCGTTCAGTTTAAGCTCGACGGCGCGGTCCTCAACGCGGAAGATACTTCGTCTCCATATGGTATTACCTGGGATACGACCGGGGTTTCGAACGGGAACTATACGCTCCTTGCGGTCGCCCGAGATCTCGGCGGAAATCGCGCCACCTCAAGCCCCATTACGGTGACGGTTTCTAATAGCGCCTCTCGTCCGGGCTCTTCGGGCGGAGGGGGTGGTGGGGGCGGAGGCGGAGGAAGTCCTCGACCCCCTGCATCCCCGACGCCGGCAGTCGTTGCGCCCGCTCCCACTTCTCCTCTCTTAAAATACCCGAAAGACTTTGTGGATTTTATAGCTACGTACAAAAGCTTTTATAACCAGGCACGAGCGTTGGGCATCGTCCTTCCCCAAAACGTCCTCGAAGTCCTCGCGTACCTGAACGCACAGCCAACCGTAACCACCGCCTCCTCCTTCTCTGTTTCCAGATCTCCGGATCTCACTCTCGGATCCAGAGGAGCTGCCGTCGTCGAGCTTCAGAAATTCCTCATTTCACAGAACAAAGGCAGTGCGTCTTTCACCCTCTCAACCGCCGGAGCTACCGGTCTCTTCGGTCAGATGACTCGAAGCGCCCTGGCTGAATTCCAGCAGCGTGCGGGCATATCTCCTGCATTGGGATATTTTGGGCCTTTGACCAAGGCATACATCGCCAAACTCGGATTTTAAAAACAAAAAATCCTCGGCCGCAGCTTACGAGCTACGGCCGAGGATTTTTTGTTTGTTCCGGAAACCTGGTTACATTTGGCCGTTTGCCATGCAGTTCTTGCAGTATGACTTATGAGTGAAGGCTTCGTAGAGAGCGGAGAGTCCGATGAGAATGTAGAGGATCATCGAGACTGTAGGCGGAAGGTAGTTCCCGACGCCGTAGTGGAAGGCTTCGAGGAGCCAGTTCAAACCTCCGATAATGAGAAGCACGAATGCGATCTTGTGAAGCATTTTGGTTTTATTATTAATAACCTGTATTTAGTATATACAAGCTCAGCAATAAGTGGAACAGCTTGTCCGCCCTCATGGAATCTTCACCACTTGGAAACCCACGGTTTTCCAACGGACCTCCGGTCCTGCCTTCCTCCGCGGGAGAACAAGTGTTCTCCCGACCCCACTCCTGTTCGAATCCACGAGTGGGACACTTCGTGTCCGCCCTCATGGATTCGAACCATGGACCCCAGAGGTATAAGCTCTGTGCTCTAACCAACTGAGCTAAGGGCGGAAGTACCGATACTATAGCAAACCGAGGGGTTATTCAAAATGGATCTTGTCCTTCTCGGATTCGATGCGGGCTTTGAGCAAAGGGTGCCGGGAAAGGGTTGGATCTTCTTCGACGATCCGTGTTGCTTCTTCGCGGGCGGCTTCGACCATTTTCAAATTTTGGATGGCATCCATGGCGAGGTCGGAGATGCCCCATTGCTTGCGGCCGTACAATTCTCCGACGCCTCGCTGCTTGAGGTCGAACTCTGCGAGCTCGAATCCGTTCTTCGCGGTCTTCAGCGCTTTTAATCTCTCGACGGTCTTTGCGGACTTGGTCTCGGCGAAGACGAAGCAATACGGCTGGTGCGTGCCTCGCAAGACTCGCCCGCGGAGCTGGTGGAGCTGGGCGAGGCCGAATCGTTCCGCGCCTTCGATGATGATGAGGGAGGCGTTCTCCACGTTCACCCCGACCTCGACGACCGATGTGGCGACGAGAATATCGGTCTTGTGATCCTTAAAATCGAGCATAGCTTTCTCTTTTTCAGCCGGGCTCATTTTTGAATGCATGATACCCACTTCATATTCGGGAAAGACATCAGTCTTTAAGCGCTTGGCCTCTTCTTTCACCGATTTTGCGAGCACGGCGCCTTCTTTGTCCGGATCGGGTTCGTTGATGCGCGGGCAGATCACATAGAGCTGTCGTCCGGCTTTCAATTCCTTTCGGATCTCTTCGTAGGCGGCCTTTCGCTTGTCCGGAGTGACGATCTCGGTCACGATAGGCTTCCTTCCGGCGGGCATCTGGTCGAGGAGCGAGAGGTCGAGGTCTCCGTAGAGCGTGAGGGCGAGCGTGCGGGGGATCGGGGTCGCGGTCATGGAGAGAAGGTGGGGGATCGTCTCGTCTTTCCCGACAAGCTTTTGCCTCTGGGCCGTGCCGAACCGATGTTGTTCGTCGATGATGGCGAGGGCCAGGTGCTTGAACTTCACGGATCTTTGGATGAGGGCGTGGGTGCCGATGACGATGGCGATCTCTCCTCCGATGACCCACTTCAAAAGCTGCGGGCGGGAGATGTCCGTCCAGCCCTCGGGATTCACCTTCGAAGGGAATTTGCGCGCGCCGGCTCCGGTGATGAGAGCGATATTGATCGGGAGGTGCCTGAAATATTTAATGAAGGATTCAAAGTGCTGCTTGGCCAAGATCTCGGTCGGGACCATGTACGCCGTTTGGAGCGTGCCGAAGTTCTGCTGCTGCCCGTTCTTATCATTAGGTCGCGAGGTGGTGACCGCGTAGGCGGCCGCCGCAGCCACGGCGGTCTTCCCGGACCCGACGTCTCCTTCGAGGAGCCGAGACATCGGATATCCTCGGGCGAAGTCTCCGAGGATGTGCCCGATCGTTTTTCTCTGAGCCTCGGTGGCTTCGAAGGGGAACCGAGAAATAAATTTCTCCATTGTCTCAGGCTCCTTCTCGATGATGAAGGCTTTTTTATCTTTGAATTCCTTTCGCGTTTTCTGCTTGTCGAGCTGGATGAAGAATATCTCTTCAAAGGCGAATCGCTTGCGCGCCGCTTCGGCGTCCGACGCTTTTTGCGGAGCGTGGATCCAGATGAGAGCGCTCTTCAGAGTGGGGAGATTATATTTCTTCAGGATGTCTGCGGGGATCGGGTCAGGGAGGACGTCGAGGAGGCCGGAAGTAAAGATATTCTGGATCTTGTGGAAGATCCAGTTTGAGGTGAGGCCGCGGGTCTCGGGATAGACCGGATAGAGGGTATGAGATTCTCCTTCATTTCCAAAAAGGTTTTGGCCGACGCCGATCGGCAGTTTCTGGATAGCTTCGACCTTTGGATTGGAGAAATATAAGCTTTCTTTGCGTTCGGAAACTTTGCCTTCGACCCGGACGAACGAATCGTCTTGGAGCATCTTCGCAAGGTAGGCCTGATGGAACCAGACGATCTTTATTTTCCCCGTTTCGTCTTCGAGCCAGGCTTCACTCATGGGGATCTTGGTCCGGTATCCTTTGGAAGTTTTCAGCCCGCTTATCTTGCCGTAGACGACCGCCTCATCGCCCTTTTTCAATGTATCGATGTGGACGACCTCGGCCGTGTCTCCGTAGCGGCCCGGGAAGTGATAGAGGAGGTCTTCGGCCGTGTGAAGCCCGAGGCGCTTCAAGGCCCCTGCTTGCACGGGCAGTATCCGAAAGCGGGCCGAGAGGAGGTCAAGGGGGTTCATAGGTGTATTTTACCTGATTGATAAGAAAAAGGCCTGATCGAGGATCAGGCTTTCGAAACAGCTTTTCTCTCCTTGTGAGCGACGCGATGCGGATGCTTCTCGCCGAACTGATGAAGAGCGGTTTCCCACGCGCTGTCGCTCATGTGGGCATGCCGGATGACGGTGGCCTCCTCGCATCCCGCCGTGTAGCAGGTATACCGAGCGTAATCGCGGTCGACGACCACATCATGCAGAGGTTTGCTCATGCGTTCCTTTGAGTGTCGGGTGCGGAACCTTTCGGATCTGGCGGTCCAATCTGTGTCATCCATCCAGGGCTGGCGGACGATCTGATCATTGCAGGGTATGCAACGGATACAGTCATCGGGAGGGGCATGGCCGTATCCGCACTTCCCCTCGACGACCTCATGGATCTTCATTGGCCTCCGGTTCTGGTCTGCGATTAACCTACCGCACCCGGAGGCGAAGGTCAATTTTTTGAAGATCTCTTTGGTACTTTCGCTCCCGCTCGGCGGGCTTCGGAGAGGCCGATAGCGACGGCTTGCGTGCGGCTTTTCACTTTCTTTCCGCTCCGCCCCATCTTGAGCTTGCCTTCCTTGTATTCATGCATGACCTTCCCGACTTTCTTTTGTGCTGTTGTTTTTGTGCGTGGCATGGATATAGAGACGTGAGAAGGCAGAAGAAGTTTCAATAATTCTTTCTCGCTTTCACCTCGGGCGAGCATATCGCGGAGCCTGGCCGCATTCTTTTGTCTCCTCGAGCCCTTGAAGGCAGATTGTTTCTTGTAGTGCTTGCTTTGGCGGGTATTGTTTCCCAGTTCTTTTTTCAAATATGATCCATAGTCCATGAGGGCGTAGTACCACTCTCGGGGATTTTCTGTATCCAAAGTTCTTTCTACAAGCTTCGCTATCTCCGGATCCGAAATATTTTCACGATCTTTAAAAAAATGATGGATGAATACGGTGCGGATGTTCGTCTCGATCACGACGGCGGGCTTGTTGTAAGCGAAAGCCATCATGTCGCCGGCCGTCGCTTGCCCCACGCCGGGCAGTTCCAAGATGTCCGCATAGAGGACGGGGAACTTGCCTGTGTGGTCTTTCATTATTTTCTCGGCCGCCCGCTTGAGGTTCAGGGCGCGGCGGTTGTATCCCAATCCTTGCCACTCGGCTAAAAGAGTTGAGAGGCTCGCTCGAGAAAGCGACTCGACAGTGGGAAATTTCTTCAGAAAACTTTTGTATTTGGGGATCACCCGATCCGCTTGCGTCTGCTGGAGCATGATCTCGGAGACAAGGATCTTGTACGGAGCACGGGTCCGCCGCCAGGGGAGGGTGTGCCGCCCGTGTTTTGCATAGAAATCCCGTACGGTCTTCTGAAACTTACTCGTCTTTTTTGGCATCGAACTTTACTGCATTCAAACGGGTGACGGCGAGGTAGACCACGAACGCGATCAGGACGAGGTTAATGATCGAATAGATGAAGTGGCCCCAGCCGAAGGTCTGTCCGAGGACGGTCGAGGAAGCTGTGGCGAGGTTCCCGAACTTCCCGGTCGCGAGTCCGATGGTCGGGGTGAGAATGTCTTGGGAGAGCGATTTGACGATGTCTTGGGCGGCGCCTCCGAGGACGAATCCTACCGCCAGTCCCACGACGCCCTGGGTGCGGATAAAGTGCAAGAATCCCGTTTGTTTCTTTTGTTCCGGTTCCATTTTTATAGTATACATTTACCAACGTATCGGGTAAATAAAAACCCGCCGTTTGTACGGCGAGGGGATCAGTCGGAAGAAATGCAAAGAGATATTCATTTCGTGCGTCTACCTAGATACAGGTATAATAAAAGAATAATCAATCACACATGAAAACTTTAATTCACTGGATCGTTTCCGCTCTCGCTATAGCCGTCACCGCCTACCTCTTGCCCGGGGCGCACGTCGACGGAGTAGCCGCCGCCTTCGTGCTCGCGATCGTCCTCGGCCTCATCAACACCATTATTCGACCGGTGCTCCTTCTCTTGACCCTCCCGCTCACCATCATCACCCTCGGACTTTTCTCTCTTGTCCTCAATGCGCTCCTGATCCTCCTCGCGGCCCGCATTGTTCCCGGTTTCTCGGTCGACGGATTCTTCTCGGCTTTCCTCTTTGGCATCATCCTCGCTCTTGTGAACTTTATCCTTCATCAATTTGAGAAAAAAGATCAATGAAAGTTTTCTTCCTCGAATTTATTTCGGATTTCTTTAGTATCTTTCGGGGCAGGAATCTTTTTTGGCACGGACTGGCCATCCTCTTGACCTATATCATCCTGATGTCCGGGTTCGATTGGTGGTACTCGCTTCATACCCGCATCCCGATCCTCCGTCCGCTCTCGGTGCCCGCCCTCGTCCTCGGAGGGCTCTTGCCGATCCTTGTTCCTGCCGCACTCTTGGCTTTGAGCAGGTTTCGAGGAAGCGAGGCTCTGTTGAGGCCCGGCTTCGTTTTGGCCAAGGCGGCGCTCCTCGGCTCGATGATCTCGTCCTTGTACAAAGCTCTCACCGGCCGTATCCAGCCGGACACCTTCTCTTCGATCGATGTGAGCCACAGTTTTCAATTCGGCTTTCTCAAGCACGGGATCTTCTGGGGCTGGCCGTCCTCGCATACGACCATCGCTTTCTCCATGGCCGTCGCGCTTATCTATCTCTACCCGAAGGCGTGGGTGAAGTGGCTCGCTCTTATCTATGCCTTCTATGTGGCTGTGGCCGTCTCGACCGGGATCCACTGGTTCTCTGAAGCCGTGGCCGGAGCCATCATCGGTTCGGTCATAGGGGTTGTGGTCGGCCGCCGAGCCTGATGTATACTTTCTGTATGCAAAATCAAACAATGTCGAAAGGCGCCCTCTGGGCGGGGAGAATTATGAGCGGAGCGGCTACGCTGTTCCTCGCATTCGATAGTATTAACCACATCCTCCGTCCGGCGTCCCTGGTGGCCGCCACAAAAGCCTCCGGGATGGACCCGGCCATCCTCTTGCCGATCGGCATCCTTCTCCTCGTCCTGCTTATATTGTTCGTCATTCCGCGTACCGCTTTCATGGGGGCGCTTCTTATCACCGGGTATCTCGGCGGGGCGGTAGCGGCGAACATCATCACCGGAGCCCTCCCTCTTTTTCTCGGCATCGGTCTGCCGGTCGTGACGGCTATCTTTCTCTGGTCCGGCCTCTATGTCGCAAGCCCTCGGCTCCGCGATCTTCTTAAAAACAAAATAAATTCATAAATAAAAAGACGGTCCTTTTGGAACCGTCTAGCCACGCCTCAGAGAGATAGGGCGAGCCGTAGCATTCTCTCGAAAGAAGTCGCCCGCTCGTCGGGTGAGATCCCCTCAAGAGTTTCGACGATGTCGCTCACGGTCAAGATCGTAAGGGCTTCGAATTTGTGGAGCGCCGCGAGAGTGTAAAGCTCGGCCGTCTCCATTTCCACGGCCCCGACTCCGTACTCGGCAAAAATTTTCCACGCCGCAGCATCAAAGGGGATTCCATCTCCGTAGAAGGTATCGCTCGACAGGATATTCTCGACATTCACATGGATGCCGAGATCCCTGGCCGAGCATTGCGCGGCCCAGAGAAGGGACGGGGTAGCCGTCGGCGCGAAACTCATCCCGTGAAATCGGCGATGATTCAGCGCCGAATCGCTGCAGGCTGCTTGGGCGAGGACGATACTTCGTAGCGGCAAGCGGTCTTTCTGCAGACTGCCTGCACTGCCGATACGGATGATCCTTTTGACCCCGTAGTTCACCACAAGCTCGTGCACGTAGATGCTCAGGGATGGCATGCCCATGCCCGAACCCTGCACCGACACTTTTTTGTCGTCATCGGTTAGTCCGGTGAATCCGGACATATTGCGCACAGAGTTGTACTTGGTGACCTTGCGGAGGAACGCGTCGGCGGCCCATTCTGCCCGTCGGGGGTCACCGGCGAGAAGGACGGTCTCGGCGATGTCGCCGGGCTTGGCTTCGTTGTGGGGGGTGCTCATGACTCTCTTTGTTTGGGGAGACTGCGGGGAACAACCTGGCGAGACAATACAATATTATTAGGACCTAAGCAAGGAGTGCTGGAGGGAAGCTTGTAAGTAGTGACATCATCGTATGAAAGTGGTAAGGTGCGAGAAGAAACCTTTTCCGGGAGCGGTATGCCGAACATCGTGCTGGTCGGGTTTGATATGTTGGTTATTGATGAGCTGCGCCGCGAGATCAACAGGCTGGCCAAGAAACTCGAGCTTGATCAGGATAGCGTAGTGACTGTTCTGTCTATACAGACGAGGAGCTGCGCTGATGGAACTCCGGCTCCGTACGCCATCGTTCGATGCAACGATCAAGAAAGCCTTGATCAGATGGCGCGGGCTATCAACTTGACGCTCGGGCTTGGCGTAGAAAAGGAGCTGATCCAATCCTATCTCGAGCCGAATCCCGGTTCGAAGTGGAATCAAGAAGCCAGATAAGCGACTCGCTCGAGTCGTTTTTTATTTAGTAAAAAGGCGTGGAATATGCTAAATTACGCCACATTGGAGACGTGTCAGAGTGGTCTAACGTACCTCTTTGCTAAAGAGGCAGGGTCTTTAAACGCCCTCGCGAGTTCGAATCTCGCCGTCTCCGCCAAGAAAACTAAGTATCGGAGTGACCCGAGTACTTAAATACATCTAATTAAGCTAAAATAAATTTATGAAATTAGAGAGTATTTTTATTAGTTTCAGAAACCATTCGTTTGAAGAAATCATTAAATTAAATCTAGATGGAGTTCTTTCGGATAAAGAAAAATTGTTATTACGTACCGTGTGTGAGAATGCCACGAATGAAATTAATACTTTTATAAAAGAGGTGGAGGCGAACAAAACTTTAGGTGAAGGTGACTTTGATTGGTCAATGAAAATGTATGTTTTTATATGCGTACAAGTATTTTTCGATATTTTTGATCGTATTAAAAAAGCAGATGATCCTCATGTTAAAGCACTGCAAAACGTTGATAAGCAAGATTTGATCAAGAAGATGAAGAAAATATTTAGTGGCCCTGATATTGATGTCTATGTAGATAAGGCTTATAGGCTCATCGAAGAAACCAGTAAAGAAGCAAAAACTTATGAGGATTTTATTATAGGAAGAACCTATATGATTTTCAAAATGCTTAAAGAAAATAAGGTGCATCTTAAGGAATTATCTAAAGATAATTTATTATCTATAGCTGAAAAAAATTATCAGGATAGCCTAACGAATTTTGTGAAAACTTGCATTTAAATTATCGGCATGGACCCTTTATTAGAAGAATTAATTTTTAAGTTTTCTCAGCTAAAACAGTATCTTGATTCTGAGATAAATAAAAACGAAAATAAGTCTTATTTACAAAATTATTTATCATTTCAATACTTTCCTTTCTTTGATTACACAGAATCAATAATTAATCTATACGAAAAAGGTAACTACAACGCAGCCACAGTACTTCTTCGTACATTAGTCGAAGCACATATGTACGTGAACTATTTCCAAATAAATGATTGGAAACACAAACTCTCTGTCTTGGCTAAAGATGGATTTGATATCAAACTTAAAACAACAAGAGCTCTAAAAGAAATGATCAATAAATATCCAAATCTTGTATCGGATAACCCTGATAGCCTGCTTAATGAAGACAGACTTAATGAATTAATTACATTAAATGAAGAGAGGAAAAAAGATGTGATACAAACTAATAGCCTCGACCAAGACGAAAAGACCCCTGATCTGTTTGCAGTTGCTCAAGCTTGTGATAAAGCAGACATTAAGGGATCTGTGCCAGGTCAATTTCAGCAGATGTACAATTTAGAGTATAGGTATATTTCTCCATTGGCTCATCTTAACCTTGAAGGCCTACATTCTCTTATTGATCGAAATGAGCAGGGTGAATTCGTATTGACAAAGTTTAAAAATCATAAGGTTTTAATATCAGAATCTATCGGTATTTGTATTGCACTCACTAAGGATTTGTTCGAAAATAAAGTAATAGAATCGGAAATTCCAAAACTTACTTTTGAAATTGAGGAGCTTTGCAATAAATATCTAGAAACTTAGCAAGTATTCTATCGACCCGAGTACCTCAATCGGAGATGGTCAAGGATGCTAGAATACCCTTACAAGGTCCTGATGGTGGGGCACTTAACCCTAGATCACCGCAGTTTGTAACGCAGTGAAAACTGCGGAGACGAGCATGTGCTAAACGCACATGCGTGAGAGATTCGAAGCCCGATTGAGCATAATTTATGAGCAAGCGAAATAAATTATCCAATCGGGGTACTGGTCCTGTAAGGACCGAATCTCGCCGTCTCCGCCAACAGTTTGCATTCATAGACATTGTGATATCCTTAATGCATGAGCATGGAAAACCCGATCCAAGACCCTCCTGTTAACTTTGAGGCAGAAATAGAACAGGAACGAGTGCGAATTTATGATAGGCCGGAGGCTGACCCCGCTATTCAAGCTCTTGAAGCCGAAATATTAATGAAAACGAACACGGACCCTGCCGTGCAAAATAGCCAGAGGTCCGGCATGGATAGCGGGAACACTATGTGGAACCGGGTAAATTTTCGGGTGACGATGCATTCATATAATAAGTTTGTAAGCGCCTATCCGGAAAAGGCCGCCGCCTACGCGAGTTCGAACAAAGAGATCCAAGCGGCTCTGGAGAGAAAAGGATAAAAAGGGGCCTCTCGGCCTCTTTTTCCTTGCAGGAAGATATGCGAATATGCTAATATATACATATGTCCGAATTATGCATAGAGATGGCCCGGATGGGGAAGGGGATCGGCAACGAGAACCGCTTTCGCATCCTTGAAGCCCTAATGAAAAAGCCGCGCACGGTCGGGGAAGTGGCCAAAGAGGTCAAGCTCCCGCAGCCCGCCGTATCTCAGCATCTGAAGGTCTTGAAGTCCGCGAACCTCGTCGAAGACGATCGGCAGGGGCAGGAAGTAATCTACTCGGTGAACGTCTCCTACATGGCGTCCCTCCTGAAAAAGCTTGCTGTCGGGCTTCCGGAAAATAATAAGAAGAATAAGCCGAAGAAACACACAGTTAAAAAATAATCACCACCACCATGACTAACTTTGATACCCTCGCCTCGACCGAATCGATCGAGAAGACAAAAAAAGCTCTTATAGAGAACGGTTTCCTCGCCGAAGTAGTGGAGACTGGCGCCGAAGCCTTGGAGAAGATCAAAAGCCTGATCCCTGCCGGTGCATCGGTCCACAACGGTGCGTCCGTCACTCTGCAAGAGATCGGCTACATCGACTATTTGAAAACCGAGACCTCGTGGAACAACCTCCATGCAAAGATTCTCGCCGAGACAGATCCGGCAAAGCAGGCCGAACTCCGACGCCAATCCACACTCTCCGACTTCTACCTCGGGAGCGTCCATGCCTTGTCTGAAACAGGGGAGATGGTCATCGCTTCGAACACCGGCAGCCAGCTGCCCCACCTCGTCTTCACTTCGCCGAACGTCATCCTCGTCGTCAGCACCCAAAAGATCACCCAGACCCTCGCCCTCGCTCTCCAGAGACTTGAAGAGCACGTCATCCCTCTTGAAGATGTCCGCCTTCTCGCCCAGTACGGCGTCCACACCATGAATTCAAAGACCCTTATCTTCCACAAAGAGAACCCGATGATGCAGCGCAAGGTGACCGTTATCCTCGTCGAGGAAAAGCTCGGATTCTAAGCTTCCGCGATCGGATGCTAGAATAGCCGGATGACTCAAGATCGAGCGCTGTCTATTTTAAAAACGGGAGCCAATGTATTCCTGACCGGAGAGCCCGGTTCGGGCAAATCTCACACGGTGAATTCGTTCGTCGCCTACCTCCGCGCGCAGGGGATCGAGCCCGCGGTCACCGCTTCGACGGGCATCGCCGCGACCCACATCGGCGGGCAGACGGTCCACTCGTGGTCGGGCATAGGCATCGCGAGCTTCCTCACCGAATACGACGTCGACCGCATCGCCACGACCGAATACATCGTCAAGCGCATCCAGAAGACCAAGGTCCTTATCATCGACGAGGTCTCGATGCTCCCTGCAGAAACCCTAAACTCGATCAATCGCGTGTGCAGGGCGGTCAAGCTCTCCGACGAGCCGTTCGGAGGCATCCAAGTCATCTTTGTCGGTGACTTTTTCCAACTGCCTCCCGTTTCGAAGAACACCCGGATCGAATTCGCTTTTGCCTCCGAAGCTTGGAAGACCGCGAACCCGCTCATCTGCTACCTCTCCGAACAGCACAGGCAGGAAGATCCGGTCTTCCTCGAACTCTTAACTGCACTTCGCAAGAACAGGATCACAGCGGATCATAGGAAACTCCTCGACGCCCGGCTGAACGACCCGGACGACTTTGATGCGAGCGAAGTGACGAAGCTCTTCTCGCACAACGAAGACGTCGATCGTTTGAACCACGTCGCCCTCTCCCACATCGAAGGGGATCAAAAAACATTTACCATGACCTCGGCCGGACGTCCGGCCCTGATCGCCCAGCTGATGAAAGGCTGCCTTTCACCGGAGACCCTCTACCTCAAGCGCGGAGCGGTGGTGATGTTCACCAAAAATTCCCACAACGGGACGTATGTGAACGGCACGCTCGGGGAGGTGGTCAACTTTGACTCTATGATGAAATGGCCGATCGTCCGGACGAAGAGAGGCGAGATCTTGGCTGAGCCGGTCGAGTGGGCGGTCGAGGAGAACAACAAACAGCTCGCGAGCATCTCGCAGATCCCGCTTCGCCTCGCCTGGGCCATGACCGTCCACAAGAGCCAGGGGATGAGCCTCGACTCGGCCTACGTCGATCTCCGCTCTGCCTTCGTCGAGGGCCAGGGGTACGTCGCCCTGTCTCGTGTCCGGACCTTGTCCGGGCTATATTTGGCCGGGTATAACCAAGCCGCGCTCAAGGTGCATCCGGAGGTGCTCGAAGTGGACATCGAGTTCAGGACGTTCTCCGAAGTGGTGGATGCGAGATTTCAAAACATTCCCAAGGACGAATTGGAAACGCTTCACGCGAATTTTATAAAAGCTTCGGGCGGTTCTGTCGAGTTGGTGAAGAAAGTTACAAAAACTGGCCCCCTTCGACAAGCTCAGGGTAAACCATCAAACGCAGGCAAGAAATGGTCCGAAGAAGATGACGAGCGTCTGAAAGAAGAATTCAAGGACGGGAAAAGTATCACCGCCCTCATGAAAATGTTCGACCGCAAGCGCGGCGGCATCACCGCCCGCCTTGAGAAGCTAGGGCTTATAGAATCCAGCGAGTAAGAAAAAGCCGACCGGGTAAGCGGTCGGCGGTTATTTGATACCCAGCTCTTTCATGAAGCCCTTGAGCGAATCCTCGCTGTAGCTCGAGAACTTCGTCCGGATGATGTGGTACTCGGTGAGGCAGGCCCCGACCCCGATCAGGATCATCACGCCTCCGATCAGGAGGTCGTCCTTGCCGCTCCTGTATCGAGCGATGGCCGGATCGAGTCCGGGCGCGCTCGGCGCCGGGGGATGTACCCGAAGGCCAGAGCCACGCCGTACACGATGAACGCGAACCCGAGTGCCCAGACCACCGCAGTGACCAGTCGGCGCATCCAGGACATCTGCATGAACGTTGGGCGCTCGATCTTCAGATCGTGCCAACCGGTGACAATGGTATTGAGTTCCCGCTGGCTCTCATTCAGCTTTGCGGAAATTCGCTGCGCGAGTTCGGCCGTAGCGGCTCCTGCGATCTCCGATTCATCTGCCCAGCCTTTGTGCTTCCCCCCGCTGAGTCCGTCGATGAGAGCGAGGAGGTCGACTACGATCACGCGATTCTCAGCGACGAATCGCGGTCCCATGTGTACATAGTACAAGAACACACTGAGGCCGATCACTGCCGAGAAGAGAATCGCAAACGCGATCCTGATGAGGAGGATCGGCGGGTGCTTGACCTCGGTGACCGCGATCAGGAGCACAAAGAGGCTCGGGACCGAGAGGTAGAGGAGCATCAACAGCGCTGTCGCGATCCGGCCGAACCGCTTCTCGGCCTTCTTGTTGAGGAAGTGCGGATACGAGTTCGCATCCTTGAGGAACGCCGGGGTCAGAAGCCATGAAAGGATCACTGAAGTCTCCGAGAGGGTATAGAACGAACGGCTCTGTTTTGTATATATCAATAATTTTGACTTATGTCAAGGTCGGGCTTATCGAACCCAATAAAAATCCGCAAGCTTGGCTTGCGGCGGACACCGGTCTAGACGTAGAGCCCGGCGACGTCGTCTCGAACGAATGTGCCTCTCGGACGCAGGTGTCGTGCTTCCTCCTGCATCTCGGATGCGGCCCCGGCGGCAAGGGTCGCCCATCGTCCGAGGCACTTCAGGCTGGAGAACAGGATCTCGCTTTTGATCTTTGGGTCGCTGTCCCGGAGAGGCTTGGTCGGCTGAGTCACCACGATCCAGCCGGGAGGGTTGAGGCCATCGGCCTTTGCCCCGCACCTGCAGTCGCATTCGGTCACGGTCTTTCTGCCCATTGGCTCCTCCTGGGGGGTGTTTAGTTGTGGTCTCTCTCAAGCCCTTTCGGCCTTCCACCATCTCCACGTTACTATCGGCAGAAGTATCGCGAAGGCAACTGGGAACAGCAGCATGTAGAGATGCCGGAAGCCGTCCTGCTGGTATTCCAGGTACGCGGTGTGTCCGAGCAGGATCGGCATTACGATGCCTGAGAGGACTATCCCTAGCTTCTTGATCATGTTGTTCTCCGGGTTCAGGGTGTTCTTTCGTCCATCCTACTCAGATAGGCCAAAGATGCAATTTATATACATAATCTCATAGGGTATACTTCTTCAATGGAACAACCCGAACCGATACCTAACAAGAAGGTCAGACCACCAGAAAAACTGGCTCTTTGGGAAGATATCCTGGCTCGCCTCGACCGGGTGGCGGATAAGCTCGGGATGCCTATAGACTCGGGGATAAAGGAAACCGTGGCCGCTTTTGTTTTAAATAAATTCCCCACCTATCTCTCCTGTGAAGGCCACGTGGAAGAGCGCTTTGGAGAGAGGGTCAAGATCAATCCGTATGTGGGCATAGGATTCGATGAGCCTCATCCCCGCTACATAGGCGAAGCAGAGATCCGAGACCGCATCGGGGCAGAGCACGGGCATCGAGGCGAAGAGATCGAAGGCAACCCGGAAGCGGCACGGGCGTACTGGGACTATATTGCCGAACACGATGTTCCTGAAACTCCGGAGTACCTCGCGCTCCGCGCAAAGAACGAAGAATTAGAGAAGCGGGCTCAAGAGATCCTCGAAGACTTTTATGAACACAGACAAGCCGTAGAAGAAACGAAGATAACGACCATGAGGATAGGGCCGTCCGGGCATTTTTTCGTGA
The DNA here is from genome assembly GCA_028286565.1 of Parcubacteria group bacterium. GTDB lineage: Bacteria > Patescibacteriota > Minisyncoccia > Phycocordibacterales > Zambryskibacteraceae > JAIFWN01. The sequence continues at coordinate 97,444 of JAQBRH010000004.1, read as the reverse complement.
CCATACGAGGAGAAGAGCCGGAGCATATACCAGAATCAGAAATAGAGAAATACACGACTCAACTCGCTTCGCAGCAAGAAGAGATGAAGGCCCTTACGGAATTCTTAAAAAAAAGATTTTTTGAATAAAAAAAGCCGACCGGGTAAGTGGTCGGCGGGGATCATGTATTCACGTAATAGGAGGATATCGGTTCTCCGCCTAACTCTCGTACAAAATCGAGTTTGGGCGTCGACTCTTCGGCTGTCTCCTGCCAGCCGGCGAAGAACAGGTGTTCGAGGACCTTGAATGACCCGATGAGTTGGGCGGTGACGAGTTGGATCTCCTCGGCGCGCACTCCAATACCCTTGAAGCCGTCTTCGGTCCAGTTCACCCTCCAGATGAGGTCCGACTTGGCCACTTCTGCCCTGATGAGGTCCAGGTCCTTCGATCGCAGGTAGTTCCAAGCGTATTGAGGGAGAATTCTCTTCAGTTCTTCCAGAGGATTGATCCCGAGCCAGTAGCAGGCATTGAGCAGATCCTGGATCTGACTCATCACATCGTACATTGTCTCGTCCTGCTCATCCTCGAGGTCCGGGTCGCTGAGGAGCCGGAAAAATCGTGCGTGCATCTTCTCGTCATCTTCGTAGCCGAACTGTTGCATGAGAGTTTCCGGTTGGAGGAATAGGAGCTTCTGGGCACACATTGTCACATATAATTTGAAATGTCAATTCTGATACAATAGTACGCTCATGCCTTGGCGAAAGATCTTTAGAATAAAAGTACGCAGACGTGTGCGAAGGAAAAAAGGTCCCACGGCCATCTATTTGAAACACAGAGAAGAAGCGCGGGCTCTGGTGAAGGAGAGGTTGGAATATTGGAACCAATTCTACGGATACACCTACAACCGGGTCGCGATCAAGGACCACAAGACGAGGTGGGGGAGCTGTTCGAAGAAAGGGAACCTGAACTTCAACTATCGTGTAGTCTTCCTCCCGCCCGCCCTTCAGGACTACCTCATCGTCCACGAGCTCTGCCACCTCGGCGAATTTAACCACTCCCCAGCCTTTTGGACCTTGGTGGGGAAGACTGTGCCGGATTATGAGAAAAGGAGGGGGGACCTTCGAATTTTTAAAATACCTAGAAAATAAAATTTCTGGCTGTTTGCTAGGCGGGACACAAAAGGGTGTGATTTTGTATAAAAGTTAAGTAGGTGTAAAGTAGATATTAAGCTATAAATATAAAAACATGTCCACACATACTCTTAAAGTAGTAGGTCGATGGGTAGCTGTTTTACCTACAGCAGGACTAACCTATGTATTGGGAGGTATGTTGGCAAATGTTTTCTTTTCCTTGCAACAGTGGCTCACTGGAGTTGGCCCTGACTCGGGTTGGGCTAAAATAAACTACTGGATATTCTCTTCGGCAATTAGTGCGGCCGCTTGCGTGTATTATGGTTCCAGGGTCGCCCCAAGTCATAAAAAGATTGTCTCTATGATTTTAGCCGCCCTGGTTGTAGTCATCTCAACTTTTTCACTTCTTATCTCTATAATCAATCAATTAAATCTTGTCTGGACAATATTAGCTGCGGTATCTTCAATCATTGCTGCGGGGGTCGTGATGTACGGGTTCTTTGAAGAAGATACGAGTTATGTAGTTTAAATAGGCATGGCCATAATATATGTTTGAACCGAAGTTTAAAAGACAAAAACCTCTTCTAAATACAAATGAGCGAATTCTGTATAAGGAGCTAAAATTGGCAGTTGGAAATGATTATCTGTTGGTCCCACAAGTTCATGTCGAGAAATTAATTGCTCCAGTCTACGGATCGTATATTGGAAAAATTAAATACGCAGTAGGGCACGTAAGTCGATGGTCTGTGGATTTTGCACTCTTTGATATCAGCACGCTCGAGCCATTACTAGCAATTGAATTAAATGGGGAATCTCATAATAATCCGAAGACAAAAAAACGTGATATTGATGTTAGGAAACACTGTGAAGAAGCTGGAATTGGATTTCTTACGTTTCAAAATTATGTGCCAGTTATCGCTCAAGAATTAAGAGCAAGAATTGATTTGGAGTTATCAATTAAAAGAAAACAGCTCCTAGAAATTGAATTGAAAAATGAGAACAGTACTGTGGCTAGGAGAATTTAACAACTCCTAGCCTACGTGACGTTAGTGCGTCGAGCTCTGCTTGAAATTTTGAAAAGAGGAAAGAATTAGGACGGGTTCTGACTTGACTTGCTTTACTTTGAATGGGGTCTATAGTGAATATAAGTTAATTAATTGAACCCATGAAAAATTCAGTATTTATAGGGTTTCTGATTCTGATTCTGGCTCTAGGTTTGGGAGCGTTTCATTCAGTCGAAGCAAAGACTGTTCGTGTTAATGGGTACTATAAACCTTCGACAGGAACTTATGTAAATAGCTACTATAAAACCTCTCCGAATAGTTATAAATCCGATAATTACTCAAGTAAGGGTAGTTACAACCCTTATACGGGTAAAAGTGGAACTAAGAACTATTATAGAAAATAAAATGTTTCGAAGCTTAGCAAAAGGCATTGGATTAGTTATTGTGTTAGTCGGATGCCTCTTTGCTTTCAGAGCCTCTTTTTCTAACTCAGATGTGGTCAAAGCAGAGGGTCTAGCTATCGAGAAGATAGGACTATCTGAATTAAGTTCTGAATTCAATATTAAAAACTCAGTAACCTCTGAGCAAAAACAAATAAGCAAGGATGTCTTATCTGCCATTGAATTAGCCAAAGATGGAAAAGATTCAAAAAAGAACGAAGAGGCCGTTAGTGTTATCGATAAGCTTTTAGTAAAGTACCCAGACTTTTCTACTTTATATACCCTTAAATCGACTTTTCAACTTGCGACCGATGATCCAGACTATGTCGAAATAAAAAATAATATAGACAAAGCAATCAAATATTCTTCAACTAAAAATAAAAAGTATTCTGCTTTTGAAACTTCAAATTCACTTGCTTCACTTTATAGTCTGCGAGCAAAAACCGATTTGGCTCTTAAGGATTATGGTCAAGCTATGAAGGACCTGGAAATTGGTGTGAAAATAAATCCGAATGATACATCGGACATGTTTAATACAGGCGGAGTAAAACCAGAAGAAGTTTCTAACCCGACTGCTTTGCAAAAAACTGATTTAGATACTCTTGTAAATCATTACCCAAATGACTATCTGGCCTACATGTTTAGAGGTTTATTTTATAGCACCTTTACCTCATACGATGAAAAATATTTTTCTCCAACCCTTGATGACCTCCAGCAAGCGTTGAAGCTTAATCCAGGCTCTGCCTTGGTTGAATTTCTTCTTGGAAGAACTGCGCAAAAAGGTACTTTTTTGACGAAAGCCGCATGGGCTGACGTCTCAGGTTCGGGTGGATTCAGGGACAAGGTAAATGCAGTCGCGCTTAAACACTTCCAGAATTCTATTAAAAATGACCCTACCTTTACTGATGCCTACGCTCAGATCGCAGAATCTTTTTACAGTTTGAAACAGTACTCTGATGCTATTCCTTACTATGACAAAGTTATTGAGTTAACTCCCGATAATGCTGGGGCCTATAATGATAGAGGTTTGTCTAAAGATTATACGAAAGACTATTACGGTGCTATCAGTGATTTTACGACTGCAATTACGAAAAATCAGGCTAATCCTATGCTCAGTTCTCTGTACTCTACTTATGAGAATAGGGCTAAGGTAAATATTGAGGTCGGAAATTATGACAATGCCATTGATGATTACGGCAAGGCTATTGGAGTAGTGCTTAGCAACAATCTATTCTTGATGAGTTTAGAACAGATACGGGACACGTATCCTGAGCTAACTAATATCTCAGACAAAGATTTGCTTGAAGGGCTGCGGCAGAAATATTTTCCTAATATGAGCTCCGCTGACTTTGTAGGTCAGTATCAAAAAAATACTAATCCCAATGATGATTTCATACTGGCTGGACTATATGCAGACAGAGCAGCGACTTACTTGAATAAGGGCGACTATAAAAATGCAAGTAGTGAATATAAACGGGCACTAAGATACGATAAAAAATATGTACAAACGATGGATAGGTGGAAGATGCTATCTAATAACGGTGCGATGGAATATAGACTCGACATTGAAACTCTCGATTTTTCAAAAGGAAGTCTAGTTGATTTATGGCTAAAGTCGACTGATACAAATCTTAAGACTTCTGTGCAGCAAAATCTTGAAATTGACTGCGCTGGCAGAAGAGTAAAACCCTTGTCCTCTACTGCTTATGATATTTCCGGTAATGCGGGGCGTTCTTCCGGAGAACAAGATTGGCAAAACGTTATTCCTGAAAGTCTCGGGGAGATTCTTTATAAGGGCGCCTGCTCATAAACTTATGACAAAAAATACAGGGCTAAGATTGATAGTAGCTGTAGTTCTTATCCTTGCACTTGGTACACATCCATATAGTTTTTACCAAGTTCTTCGGTGGATAGTGGCTGGGGTCAGCTTGTACTTGGCATATCTGTCAAATAAATTAGGTAATAAAATCTGGTTCTGGATTTTTATTGGTTTAATGATTATTTTCAATCCAATTTCACCTTTCTATTTTTCAAAAGAGACTTGGCACATCCTAGATATTGTAGGAGCTGTAATTTTTACAATTTCTGTATTTAAACTTAAAGATAGAAATCACGCCTAATTCACAACTTCAGAGTAAGCATTAATAACCCGAATATAGATTGCTAACTGCGATAATGGTGTTTTTCGAAATATAGAAGAAGTGATATAAAACGAGCTGTAATCATCCATTATCCAAGTTCGGGTTAACCCAACAGCTCGGGCCATAAGTTATTTTTTGCTATACTTATCCAATAACTTTAAATAAAAATTTATGGCCAAAGGAAATAATTCGCGACGCAAGGAAGTAAAGAAGCCGAAGAAGGCAAAGGGAGACAAGGATAAGAAGTAGCCGAGGCAGGGAAGAAGCGGGGCAGTTGACAGGTAGTTTTTGGTGTGTTACTCTCATGCCAGAGTCGTTTTTTCTTCCCTTGAACCGGTGCGACCGATGAAAATCGTTGCCTGCAATTCTGTTTCTGTGGTCAAGGTGAGGTTCGAGATTCACTCCCTCAGGATCGACGGTGAGGAGGCCTCCATCAAGGATCTCGACGGATTCGTCGTGTGGCTCCCGAGGGCTGTGGCGATCGAACTTCGCCCCGGTGACATGATCCACGCACTCTGTGTCCCTAATCTGACGCTCACGGAGACGCGCGAAGTGCTCGCCATGTCCGTGAAGAGAGGGGAAGATGGGGTGATCCAGCCCGTCTTCAACAAAGGACCCTTCTGGGCGGAGATATTCAACAGGTACGCCTTCCTCTGACCGCCGTAGGCCCGAGCACAATGTTCGGGTCTTTTTCTTTATAAAAATAAAAAAGCCGAACCGAAGTTCGGACGATCAGGCGGGCTGCGAAGCAGTCGAGTTTGCGCCCTGGACGAGCTGCTGGACAGCGTCGAAGTACAGCCCTTCGATCGCCAGCTCATCAAGGACATCGAAGGCGCCGACTCCGAAGTGAGTGTAAGGGCGTATCCCTTGTTCGGCGCACTTCTTTTCTACGCCGAGCCGCACCTGTGTAAGGAAGTCGTTCACTATCCAGGCTGTCACATGTTGGCTCAGGAGAAACGGCTTTGTTCGGAGGATCCTCTCGCCGGTTTCGCGAATGACGAATTCGAAGCCGTATTTGTATTGCTGATCCATAAAGACGTTGACTCCGACGGAGTGCGCATTCGCGTAGAGCGTACGGACGATCGAGCCGTGTATTTTCGTGGACATGAGCGGGGGGCTAGGGTGAACGATCTCTCGAGGATAGTACTCGCCCCATACGAGTTTGTCTATATGGATACAAAGAAGCCCCGCAGTGATGCGGGGCGAGACTTGGAAAGAGTGTCTCCTCTCTAGGGCACGCGGCCCTGAGCGGCCCTCTCTCGGTGTCTCCAGAGTGCTCGGATGCCGAGGCCCGCCTGTCGGACCAGGTACTTCGTCCCGCGCCAGGCATGGCGGCCAAGGAACCGAGCCAATCTCCGCACGAGGCGAGAGATCAGCCGGCCGAAGTACGTGGCCAGGCGGCGGCTTATGCGCAGATACACGGCCTGCTGCTGCAGTACGACCGCGAGCCCGAAAAGGGAGAGCCACAGGGCGAAGATGACGGTCGCAAGACCAATGAAAGCATCCACAGGACCTCCTTGAAAGGGCAGAGTGAAGCGGGTTGCTTCACGGTATGGGAGTATTATAGCATACGTAGTACCAATCTGTCAAGCTACGAGATAGGCAGAGGCCGCAGGTAATTATCATCTGCGAGACGCGTCTCAAGAGATATATGGATATGCGTTTTTCCAAGCAGCAAAAGATCATCATCGGGGCGGTCGCCTTGGTCCTCATTATCATCGTGGGGACGCTTGTCTTTCATCGGACGAGCGAGACCGGCTCCCTTGAACGCCTGGCGAGCGGGGAGGTAAAGGCGAACGGACATTTCGTCTGCCTCGCTTTGAGGTCCAAAGACGTCACTCCGACGATCTGCCAGCTCGGACTCACGGGCGACGACGGCACTATCTACGGCCTCGATACGAGTTCCGCAAGCTCGATGGATCCGAACATCACTCCGACCGATCGCATCAGCGTGGTCGGCGAATTGGCGGAGGATGCCGCCCTCCGATCCGAACTGTTCATGCCGTTCGAAGCCGCGAAAGTGATCAATGTTCACACCATCACCAAGGCGACCTAGTGCGCGAGGGCCACAAAGAGGATCTTCTTCACTCCCGCTTCCTGTAAGGCGCGCTTGGCTTCGTTGAAGGTCGCGCCGGAGGTGGTGACGTCGTCGAGAAGAATGATATTTCGTCCTGCAGCATCGGGCGAGGCGTTCATTGATCGATGCAAATTTGTTTCTCGTTCGCGCTTGGTCGCGTGCGTGCGGGCCTGGCTCTCGGTGTGCCGGTGCTTCACGAGGATCGGGGCGTATTCAAAAAGGTCCGGCGCATACATGCGGACAGATTCGGAGAGAACCTCCGTTTGATTAAACCCGCACTCGCGCCGCTTCTCGTCCGAGACGGGCATCGGGACAAGGATAGGATCAATAAAATTCTCGAAGAGCGCCCGGTCGGCGAGCTCGTGCCTCAAGACGTCCGCGAGGATCTCCCCGCATTTCTTCGCCAGGATGCGGTTGCCTCTGTATTTGATCTCCCAGATGAGGGCCCGCACATCGCGGTCCTTGTAGTCGAAGAGAGCGACAGTTCGATCGTCGATGTCTTTGGCCGCGGGGAGCATATGGAGGAGAGCGGCGGGCGACAGCCTTTCGAGCTCGTAGACGCGCTTGTCCTTGGGGAACAGAAAATCCAGAAAATAATCCTTGACCCTAGAAAGCGTTTCCATACGTCTATCATACCTAAGAGTGGCACATGATATACTTTTATCACGATGGGATTCTTCTCTAATATCTTTTCTAAGCCGGAAACAAGCGTACTCGGGATCGACATAGGGTCGTCGGCGATCAAGATCGTCCAGATCAAAAAAAAGAACGGCCAGGCGGTGCTCGAGACCTATGGCGAGCTCGCTCTCGGTCCGTACGCGAAGGGGACGGTCGGCCAGGCGGTGGTGCTTCCTCCGGATCGGATCGCCGCGGCGCTTGCGGACCTGATGCACGAAAAGGAGGTGAATGTCACCACCAATAAATGCGGGATCTCCATCCCGTTCGGCTCGTCTCTCATGACCGTGGTGGAAATGCCGCAGGTGTCTTCAAAGCAGCTGGGCCTCATGGTCCCGATCGAAGCGAGGAAGTATATCCCCGTGCCAATTTCCGAAGTGATGCTCGACTGGTCGGTCATCCCCAAAGCCGAAGCTCCGGTCGAAGAATCGCCGGGACCGTCGGCCGGACCGAACATGCCGCCGAACATTCCCAAGGTCGACGTCTTGGTCGTGGCGATCCACAACGATACCATCGCCCGCTACACGGACATTGTGAACAAGGCGGGGCTCGCGGCCGGGTTCTTTGAGATCGAGATCTTCTCGACCATGCGCTCGGTCCTCGACGAGTCGCTCGCTCCGGTGATGATCATGGATATGGGCGCGGCTTCGACCAAGCTCTATATAGTAGAGCGGGGAATCACCAAGGCGACGCACACGGTCAACCGCGGAGCGCAGGACATCACGTCGACCATCTCCAAATCCCTCGGCTTCACCCTCGAGCGGGCGGAGATCATGAAAAGGCAGGTCGGAGCGACGGGAGAAGACGAGACCTTGACCCAGATCATCTCGCTGACCCTCGACTATATATTCGAAGAGGCGAACAGGACGCTCCTCGCCTTCGAGAAGAAATACAACAAGACGGTCTCAAAGATCATCCTCGTCGGCGGAGGAGCCGCGCTGAAGGGCCTGCCGACGCTCGCCAAGGCGAACTTCAAGACGGACGCGGTCCAAGCCAATCCGTTCAGCAAGCTCGCTACTCCGGCTTTCCTTGAAAATATCCTCAAAGAGACCGGTCCCGAATTCGCCGTGGCTATCGGCGTCGCCTTGCGCAAATTGGCGGAAGAAGAATAGGCGTTATAAACATATTTCGTTAAACGTTCTTTCTTGTAGAGACATTTTGTTTTATACTTTGCAGTAGATGGAACCCAAATTTCAATCATCGTTCATCCCGAAAGGGCCTTTGACCACATCAGCATCGTTCGCCGCGCGCTCCGCCGAGAAAAAGCAGGGCATTTTAGGCTATATCGCAAAGTTCATATTCATCGTCTCTCTCCTCGCGGCAGGGGGATCGTTCGGCTATGTGAAATATCTCGAGTCTTCGATCGACAAGAAGGCCTCCGACCTCGAAGCGGCCAAAGCGGCCCTCGAACCGGAGACCATCAAGGAGCTTACCCGCCTCAACACGAGGATCCAGGTGACCCAAACGCTCCTCAACAAACACCGGGCGATCACTCCGTTCTTTGATTATCTCCAGAGTGCGACCATGAAGAACGTCAAATTCACCTCCTTCGTCTTCACCTTCAATGAAAAGGGGCCGTCCATAGCCATGAAGGGCATGGCTCGAGGCTACGCCGCGGTGGCCCTGCAATCCGACGAGTTCAACAAGAGCAAATATATCAAGACTCCCGTGTTCTCGAACCTGAACCTCGACGACAAAGGGAACGTCCTCTTTGAATTCAAGGCAAACCTCGATCCGCAGATCCTCGCTTTCAAGAAGGACGTCGTGAAGTCGACCCCGACTCCAACCGCAACGGTCGGCACGACGACCCCTCTGACAAAGTCCGCGACCTCGACCCCCAGATCCGCAACCTCAACCCCGCGATAATATGAAAAACTCAACCGCCATCATCCTTATATTGATCTCGATCGGGCTTTTCTATACCTTCACGAACGGAGAGTACAAGAAATCCTCCGATCTCCGAGCGGAATCGGCCAAGTACGAAGATCTCCTTGCCAATGTCTCCTCGCTCATCGAAACCAGGGACAATCTCCTCGTGAAGTATCAGGCGATGCCGAAAGAAGACGTTGACCGCCTCTCGAAGGTCCTGCCTCCGTCGATCGATACGGTGAGGCTCGCCCTCGACTTTGACTCGATCGCTTCGCGGTATGGTATTTCCATCAAAAATATCCAAACAGAGAGCAAAGGGAACGACACGGGCGCTCCGGGCATCATCGTCGGATCGAAGACATACGAGACGACGACGGTCTCCTTCGAATTCGTCACCAATTATGAGAATTTCAAGCGGTTCATGACAGACATCGAGTCGAGCCTGCGCATCATCGATGTGAAGGCGGCGGCTTTTGACACCACGGATACCGGCCTGTCTACCTTCAAGGTGTCGATCGAGACGTATTCACTCAAATAACATGAAAGCTCTTCAAAACAACAAAGGAATGCTGACGTTTGCCGCCGCGCTGCTCCTCGGATGGGGCGTGTACAAGATGTTCTTTGCCGGAGATCCTTCGCTCGATGTCCCGGTCACGGAAGTGAATGTCGGAGCGGATGTGCTCGAGCTCAATGCGAGCCTCCAGTCGGTCACCCTCGACCGCACGCTCTTCTCCACCACGGCCTACACGAGCCTCGTCGACTTCTCGACCGTTCTCCCCGTTCAGCCTCAAGGCAGGATCAACCCGTTCGCCCCGATCGGTTCTGACTTTTAACCCTACATACAGATGAGCATCCTCGACACACTTCGAGACAAAAAGATCATTACAGCAGATGATATACCTCAGATCGAACATGAGGCCAAGGAATCCGGCCTTTCGCTTGAGCAGGTGCTCGTCAGCCGCGGGGTCACGCCCGAAGAGATCCTCCTCGGCAAGGGCCTCGATCTCGGCATCCCCACGAAGAGCCTCAAGGGCCTGAACATCCCGGGTAAGATCCTCGATTTTATTCCCGAAGAATCCGCCGACCACTACAAGATCGCTCCGATCGGGGTGAAGGAAGGCGTGCTAGAAGTGGGCATCGTTGACCCGGACGACATAGAAGCGCGCGACGCCCTGAACTTCATCTCCTCGAAGATCGGCATGCCGTACAAACTCTTCCTCATCTCGACGGAGGATCTTTCTAGCGTGCTTGATATGTATAAGGGTCTCTCCGGAGAAGTGACCAAGGCCCTTTCCGAACTTGAGACCGAACTTTCGCAAAATATCGCCGATCAGGAAGAAAAGTCGGCCGAGGCAGAAGGCAAGGGCCCGAAAGGGGAGGCCCGCATCGTCGAAGACGCGCCGGTGACGAAGATCGTGGCCACCATCCTCTCGTATGCGTCCGAAGGCAACGCTTCGGACATCCACATCGAGCCGATGCACGAGAACATTCGCGTCCGCTTCCGCGTCGACGGCATCCTGAACACCTCGCTCCTCCTCCCGGTCAAAGTGCATTCGGCCGTCGTCGCCCGCATCAAGATCCTCTGCAACATGCGTCTCGACGAAAAGCGAAAGCCGCAGGACGGGCGCTTCTCGGCCAAGATCGAAGGCAAGAAGATCGATTTCCGCGTCTCGACCTTCCCGACCTACTACGGAGAAAAGATCGTGATGAGAATCTTGGACCAGGACAAGGGAGTGAAGAAGCTTTCCGAGCTCGGCCTGTCGCCGAAAAATCTCGAGCTCATCATGAAAGCCATCGTCAAGCCGTACGGCCTCATCCTCATCTCCGGACCGACCGGATCCGGTAAATCGACGACCCTCTATTCGATGTTGAACGAGGTCGACCGCGACCACATGAACGTCCTTTCGCTCGAAGACCCGGTTGAGTACAACATGGACGGCGTCTCTCAGTCCCAAGTCCATCCGGAGATCGACTACACCTTTGCGACCGGACTCCGCACCACCCTTCGCCAGGACCCGGACCTCATCATGGTGGGAGAGATCCGAGACAAGGAGACGGCCCAGCTCGCGATCCAAGCCGCCCTCACCGGCCACCTCGTGCTCTCGACCATCCACACCAACAATGCTTTGGGTGTCATCCCGCGCCTGATCGACATGGGCGTCGACCCGTATCTCATCGCTCCGACCCTCATCCTGGCTATCGCCCAGCGCTTGGTGAGGAAGCTTCCTCCGGGCGGTGGCAAGCCTGTGCCGGTCGAAGATTCGATCAAGCTGATGCTCGAGACGCAGTTCGCCGATCTGCCCGCCGCCTACAGAAAGGACATTCCGTTCGGAAAGGAGGTCTACGACGTCTTGCCGACGCCCGACTGCTTGAACGGGACAAGCGGCCGAGTGGCGGTCATGGAAGTGTTATCACTCGACAAAGCGATCGAGGCGGTCATCCTAAAAGACCCGACCGAGATCGCCCTCACCAAAGTGGCCCGCGCGAACGGCATGCTCATGATGAAAGAGGACGCGATCCTCAAAGCCTTCGAGCGCGTCATTCCTTTCGAGGAAGTAAATACGCTATAATCATAGTATGAAGAAGAAATATTCTATTCTCATCGTGGATGACGACAAATTTCTTCTTGAAATGTACAAAAAGAAGTTCGATGCGTTCGGCCTCGCCCCTGACATCGCCGTCGGCCCTCTGAGCGCCCTTGAGAAATTGCGCGCGGGAAGCGTCTACGACATCATGGTCTTCGACATCATCATGCCGGGCATGGACGGGCTCGAGCTCTTGGAAACCGTTTTGAAAGAAAAACTTTCTCCGAACGCCATCTCGATCATGCTCACGAACGAAAGCGAATCGTCGAAGATCGAGAAGGCCAAAGAGCTCGGAGTGAAGGGGTATATAGTCAAGGCGACCTCGGTCCCGTCGGAAGTGGCTCAAGAAATAATCAATATCGGAGATCAATACATTACATAAAATGGCTTCACAACAACTTTTAAATCAGCTCGTCGACATCGTTACCAAAGAAGGCGCCTCCGACCTCCATTTGTCCGAAGGGCGCTCGCCGGTCATCCGCGTAGCCGGGTTCCTCATCCCGCTTTTAAAGATCGCTCCGCTTACCAAGTCCGACCTCGAAACGTTCCTAGAGATCTTTCTCACCGCAGAGAACAAACGCCAGTACATGGCCTACAAGGAAGCGAACTTCGCCTACAGCCATGAATCCGTTCGATTTCGAGGCAACGCCTTCATGAAGATCGGGAAGATGTCCGTCGCTCTCCGCCTCATCCAGTCGCGCATCAGGACGCTTGCCGAGCTCGGATTGCCGACCATCCTCGAAACATTCACAAAAAAGCAGCAAGGGTTCTTCCTCGTCGTGGGGCCGGCCGGCCAAGGCAAGTCGACGACCCTCGCCTCGATGATCGAGATGATCAATGAAGAGCGCCTCGAACACATCATCACCATCGAAGATCCGATCGAATATATTTTCGAGCCGAAAAAAGCCCTCATCGATCAGCGTGAGGTCGGATCGGACACGCCGGATTTCAAGACCGCGCTTTGGGGAGCGTTCCGCCAGGACGCCGATGTGATCATGGTCGGAGAAATGCGCGAACCAGAGACCATCGCCACAGCGGTGACGGCGGCGGAGACCGGACACCTCGTCTACTCGACGCTTCACACGAACACCGCCGCGCAAACCGTCGACCGTATCATCGACTCGTTCCCCTCCGATCAGCAGGATCAGATCCGCATCCAACTCTCCTCATCCCTGATCGGCATCTTCTCTCAGCGCCTGATCCCTCGCATCTCCGGCGGACTCATCCCGGCCTTCGAGCTTCTCTTGAACAACAACGCCGTCTCGAACCTCATCCGAGAGAAGAGGAGCCATGAGATCAACTCGGTCATCGAGACGGGTTCGGAGGACGGCATGATCGACTTGAACCGAAGCTTGGCGATCCTCGTGCGAAACGGAGAGATCACCGCGGAGAACGCCATGCTCTATTCGACTAATCCTCGCACGCTCGAGAGGATGATCTAACCGACACGCATGCTCTATTTTTATAAAGCCTTAGACAACACCGGGGTCTCCAAGGAAGGACAGATCGAAGCTGTCTCTATAGACGTTGCGATCGAAAGTCTGCAGACGAGAGGCCTCATCATCGCCGAGATCGAGCCGGCCGAGAAGGAATCCTTTCTTTCGAAGTTCACCATCGGGAGCGGCGTCTCGAACAAAGACGTGGTCATCCTCTCGCGCCAGATGGCAACGCTCTTTGATGCTCAGGTTCCGGCGCTGAAGATCTTTGCGCTCCTTTCGGCCGAAGTGGAGAACGATCACTTGAGGCGGGCTCTGATCGAAGTGACGGACGACCTCCAGGCCGGAGCCTCGATCTCCAAGGCCCTTTCAAAACACCCGACCATCTTCTCGGACTTTTATGTGAACATGGTCAAGGCCGGAGAAGAGACTGGCAAATTGAACGAGACCTTTAACTATTTGGCCGATTACCTCGACCGAAGCTACGCCGTCGTTTCCAAGGCCAAGAACGCCCTCATTTATCCGGCGTTCGTCATCGGGGTCTTCATCTGCGTGATGATCCTCATGTTCACGGTCATCATCCCGAAGATCAGCGTCATCTTGACCGAATCGGGACAGCCGGTGCCGTTCTATACGGCCGTCGTCTTCTGGATCTCGAACATCCTCATTCACTACGGGCTCCTCGTCCTCGCCGGCCTGGTGGTGCTTATCTTCCTTCTCATCCGCTACACTCGGACCGAAGAGGGAAAGCACGCCTTCGCCAGCTTCAAACTGAGCATCCCGTACATAGGAAGCCTCTACACCAAGCTTTATCTCTCGATCATCGCCGACAACATGAACACCATGGTCCACTCGGGCATCCCCATGGTCCGAGCCATCGAGATCACCGCCGCAGTGGTGGGGAACGATGTCTATAGGGGGATCCTCGAAGAAAGCCTGACCGCGGTCAAGGGGGGAAGCTCGCTCTCCCAATCCTTGTCCCAATACGAAGAGATCCCGGGCATGCTCGTCCAGATGATCAAAGTGGGGGAAGAGACCGGGGAACTTGGCTCGATCCTGAAGACCATGGCCAATTTCTACCAGCGAGAGGTCATCAACGCCGTGGATACGCTTGTGGGCCTCATTGAACCGGTCATGATCGTCCTCCTCGGCCTCGGGGTGGGAACGCTCCTCGCGTCCGTGCTTATCCCTATTTACAACATCGCGAACTCGGCAGGAGGTTGATGAGTTATCCACATGCCGGCACAAAAGTTGCTGGTATGGGTATATAATTCTAAGGTAGTTAAAAGTAATAATAATTATGTCAAAAAGATCAGCTAATCGAGGTTTTACCCTCATCGAACTCTTGGTGGTTATCGCCATCATCGGTATTCTTTCTTCAGTCGTCCTCGCATCGCTCAACACCGCCCGAAACAAGGGTAACGATGCGAAGATCAAGGCTCAGCTCGCCGGCCTCCGCGCGGCAGCAGAGATCTTCTACGATACTAATGGAAATTATGGTACTCAGTCAGCGTATGGAGCTTGCCCAAGCGGTGCCGCTGCTACGACGAACACCGTGCTCTTCACAGACGGCGCATCAGGCATGAACGGCTACTTCGCAACCGCCGCATGGCCAAACTTGTCCAACCCTCAGTGTGTATCGTTTGGTGTAGTCGGACAACCTGCAACGGCCTATGCAGTTGCAGCGACTCTTCCCGGAGCCGGAGGTAACTGGTGTGTAGACAACACCGGAGCATCAAAGGCGAACGGTGTTATCGGTACCGGAGACCCTATCTGCTAGTCGTATCTCATCTGGTTCACCCCGAGAGATAGTTAGTGTTTATCTCATGGGGTATACTTAAAGGATGATCATCTCGATCATCCTTTTTGTTTTAGGACTTTTGATCGGCAGCTTCCTCAATGTTCTCGGTCTCCGGTGGAATTCGGGGCGGGGGATCGGAGGAAGATCGTTCTGCGTCGTGTGCCAGAAACCTCTCCACTGGTGGGAGCTTATACCGGTCGTCAGTTTCGTCGGCCTCCGCGGAGAATGTTCGGAGTGCCGCACCAAGATCTCCTGGCAGTATCCTGTGGTCGAGCTGTGGACGGGCCTTATCTTCGCCTCTCTCGCGGCGGTGTTCGACCCGACCCGCGGGATCCTCGGCCTCGCTTCATATATGCTTGCGGCGGCGGTCTTTTGCATCTATGTCGTCCTCGTTATCTATGATGTGAGGCACAAGATCCTCCCCGACGATCTTGTTTATGCCTCGGTGATCCTTGCGATCGTCCTTCGGTTCCTCGTCGGGGGCTCTATCTTTGATTGGCTTGCCGGGCCTATCCTCTTTAGCTTCTTTGGGCTCATCTGGCTTCTCTCGCGCGGGCGAGCCATGGGCTTCGGAGATGCCAAGCTCGCTCTCTCGATCGGACTTTTGTTGGGCGGACCGGCCGGACTCTCGTCTCTCGCACTCGCGTTCTGGGTCGGAAGCGTTGTCACCCTAAGCATCATGCTCGTTTCCAGATCTTTTGCTTTGTTCAGAGAGGCAAAAGGACTTACAATGAAGAGCGAGATACCGTTCGCTCCTTTTCTTGTGATCGGAGCCTGGCTTGCCCTCATTCTTCATCTTGATCTGTTCCATGTCATCTCGCTCATCTAAATCACACGCTTCCGCTCTCCGCGCTTTCACCCTCCTCGAAGTGCTTGTGTCTATTGGCATCATGCTCGTGATCATCAGCGTGGTCATTCCGAACCAGTCGACGTACAGCAAAGGGGCGTCTTTGAAAAATCTTGCGAACGACATCGCCCTGACGGTCAGGCAGGCTCAGGTATACGGGACAAGCGTTCAAGGATTCAAGCCCGGCGCTGCGAGCACCGAGTTCACCGATGCGTACGGAGTGTATTTTAATATCGTCCCTTCGACCGATCCTCTCGCCAAGACCACCTTCACATTCTTTGCGGATAGGCCGCAGGGAGGCCAGCCGAAGAACAAGATATACGATAGCGGGCCGACGTGTCCGACCCTCTCCGCCGTTCCCGATTCCGAATGCATCCAAAAGATCCCGATAACGGGCGGGAACCAGATCGAAGACCTGTGCCTGATCGCCGTGAACGGCAGCATATCGTGTTCGAACGTCATCCCGATCGGAGGAGCGAATATCAGCTTTCTCCGGCCGAACACCGATGCGAGCATCGTCCTCATGGGCAACTCGAGTTTTCCCGGACTCTACTTCATTTGTACTCCAACGACGTGCAAGGGTCTTCGCATCAAGCTCTTGTCTCCGTCGAGCGCGACCTCGAGCGTCGATGTATATATGACCGGCCAAATTTCCGTCCACTAATATGAAAAAAGGATTTACACTTATTGAAATTTTGACCGCCATCTCCATTTTCTTGGTGATCATGACCATCTCCATGGGGGCTATCATCGGAATATTCAACGCCAATAACAAGGTCGGTACTCAGAAAACGACCATCGACAACTTGAACTTCGCGGTCGAGACAATGTCTCGAGAGATGAGGTTCGGATCCAAGTATCATTGCGATACGAGCGCCCAAGCCTCGCCTCCGTTCACGACGCCGACGAATTGTATCCTCATCAGCCAGCCCGGACGCCTTGTCAGCTTCCTCGCGAACGACGGGGTTACCCAGATCGTCTACCGGTTCAACGGCACTTCGCTCGAGAAGTCCGTGGACGGCACCGCCTCTACTCCGACCTACACTGCTGTGACCGCTCCGGAGATCAACATCCAGAACCTCGAGTTTTATGTGCTCGGCTCCGGGCCGGATCTCTTGCAGCCGAAGGTCATCATCAAGATCAGAGGAAGCGCGGGAGCAAGAAGTTCGGATAAGTCTGACTTTAGCCTAGAGACGCTCGTGTCTCAGAGATCACTTGACAGCTAATATGAAAAAAAACCTCGGATTTACATTGGTGGAAAGCTTGGTGGCAACGACGGTCCTGATACTCGCCGTGACCGGCGCCTTTAGTGCGGCTCAGACGGGCATCACCGCTTCGACGTATGCGCGAGATCAAGTGATCGCCTTTTATCTTGCTCAGGAAGGAGTCGAATACATCAGAAACGTCAGAGATACGAACGCTCTGCAAAGCCAGCCGTGGCTCAACAATCTTAGCTTATGCGTTGTTGATGTTAATGCCGGACTTTTGAATGTCTGCACCGTGGACGTGCCCAACAACTCTATTATCTGGTGCAACTCGGACGGAGACTTTAACTCGTGCCCGTTCGTCCAAAAGGATCCGACGAGCGGGTTCTACGGATATAATTTGGGCAATTCGAGCTACGACACTATCTTTAGGAGGGAAATGCAGGTCACGCCGATCAACCAGCATGAAGTCTCGGTTCTCGTCCAGATCACCTGGAAGAGGGGAAACGTCGACCGCATCTTCCAAGCGCGGGAAAATATCTTTGATTGGCAAACACGAACATGATAAAACGGCACAACGATCGAGGCATCACCCTCCTTATAGCCATCATCATCACCGGGACGCTCCTTTTGGTGGCGCTCGGCATCGCGAACATCTCCCGCAAGGAATCAATCCTGACCTCCTCGGCCCGCAGCTCGCAGCTCGCTTTCTATGCGGCCGATACGGGAGTCGAATGCGCGCTCTTTTGGGATGTAAAGAACCCGACCGGGTACAGCGCCTTCGCGACGACCACCACGACGACCATATCCTGCAACCAGACCCCTCAAAATCTTACCAATCCGAACCCGGCCGTCGTCGGGGGCAATCCGAGCGGCGTCTCGACCTTCGGCCTGACGTTCTTGCCGAATCCCTACTGCACGACTGTGGTAGTGACCAAGGATCCCTCAACCGGGGCGACAATCATCGATTCTCATGGGTATAATACCTGTGACACCAATGACCCGAGGCGCGTCGAGCGAGCGGTCAAGGTGACCTACTAATGGCTATTATCCCCAAGGACGCAGAGGTGCGAGCAAAGAAACTCCGCGAAACGATCGACCATCATCGGTATCTTTATCATGTCCTCGACCGCTCGGAGATATCCGATGAGGCGCTCGATTCCCTTAAAAACGAGCTCCGAAAGCTCGAAGAAGAATACCCCGGCCTCGTCACCTCTGACTCTCCGACCCAGCGCGTGGCAGGCATGGCCCTTAAGGCATTTGAAAAGGTCAGGCACGCGATCCCTCAATGGTCGTTCGACGATGCCTTTACCGAAGAAGATATCCGGGCCTTTGATGCGCGAGTGAAGCGGGGCCTCCGCGAAAAGCTCGGCTCGGACATCGCTCCGGAATATGTGATGGAGCTAAAGATCGACGGATTGAAGGTCGTGCTTACGTACGAGAAGGGGATCCTAAAGACCGCAGCGACGCGAGGGGACGGCAAGGTCGGGGAGAATGTTACTCAGAACGTCCGCACCATCGAATCCATCCCTCTCAAGCTTCGTACGCTCGCGACCATCGTCGTCGAAGGCGAGGTGTGGATGGGGAAGTCGACCTTGAAGAAAATCAACATGGAGAGAAAAAAGAAAGGAGAAGAAGAGTTCGCCAATCCTCGAAATGTGGCCGCCGGCTCTATCCGCCAGCTCGACCCGACCATTACGGCCAGCCGCAAACTGGATTCCTTCATATATGACATGGCGGCTTTTGAGGGCGAGGTGCCCGCGACCCAGGAACAAGAGCTCAAGCTCATAGAAAGCTTCGGATTCAAGGCCAATCCGCATTTTAAAAAGGTGCGGGATATCGAAGGGGCGATCGCCTATTGGAAAGAATGGGGGAAAAAGAAAGACAAAGAAGATTATTTGATCGATGGAGTGGTGCTCAAGGTAAACGAGCAAAAATATCAGGAAGCGCTCGGATATACGGGCAAGAGCCCTCGCTTCGGCATCGCCTTTAAATTCGCTCCGGAGCAGGTGACGACCGTCGTCGAAAATATCACCCTCCAGATCGGGCGCACGGGGGTGCTCACTCCGGTGGCTATCCTCCGGCCCGTCCTCGTCGCCGGTTCGACCGTCTCGCGAGCGACGCTCCACAACGAAGATGAGATCAAGCGGCTCGACCTCAGGATAGGGGACACGGTCATTATCCAAAAGGCCGGGGACGTCATCCCAGACGTGGTGAAAGTGCTCACCGAGATGCGCACAGGCAAGGAGAAATCGTTCACCTTCCCGACCCACTTTCCGCTCTGCGGAGGGGACGGGCGGATCGAGCGCATCCCGGGCCAGGCGGCCTATCGCTGCGTGGACAAGAATTCGTTCGCCGTCCAAAGGAGAAAGCTGTATTATTTTTCTTCGCGCCGAGTCTTCGACATCGACGGCTTGGGGCCGAAGATCATCGATGCCCTTATCGATGCGGAACTCATTTCTACGTTCGATGATATTTTTAAATTAAAGAAAGGAGACCTCGAAGCCCTGCCTCGGTTCGGCGAGCGCTCGATCGAGAATCTTTTGAATTCAATAGAGAAAGCCCGCCGAGTGACCCTGGCCCGCTTCATCGCCTCGCTCTCCATCGCAAACGTCGGGGAAGAAACGGCCCGCGACCTTGCGCATCATTTTGGTTCGGCCGAGAAATTCAAGGACGCAAAGGTCGAAGAGCTCGAGGCCTTGAACGGCGTCGGCCCGATCGTCGCTCGGTCGATCGTAGAGTGGTTCAAGGAAAAAGAAAATAAAAAATTGTATGAGAGGCTTTTGAAGGAAGTGATCATCCAGAAAGAGGAACGGGCGCTCGGAGGGAAATTGAACAATCTCACCTTCGTCTTGACCGGCACTCTCCCGACCCTTTCTCGCGATGAAGCATCTGACCATATCAGAAAGGAAGGAGGGAAAGTCTCGAGCTCTGTTTCCAAAAATACTGACTACGTCCTCGCAGGAGAAAGCTCCGGAGAAAAATATGATACAGCCCTTAAATTAGGGGTAAAAGTCATATCCGAGGCCGAATTTTTAAATATGCTAGGATAAGGTTATGAACAGGGAAGAAGTCTTAAAACTCTCCACATTGGTCCGAATAGAGATCTCGGACAGCGAGGCGGAGAACCTCGCCAAGGAGTTCGACTCGATCCTCGGCTATGTCGGCGAGGTGAAGAAAGCGCATGCAAAAGCCGGATCGGATAAGGAAAAGCCCGCCCTCAGGAATGTTATGCGTGAAGACACTAATCCACACGAATCAGGAATCTATACCGAAGCGATTTTGAAAGAAGCCCCGGCTCGGGAAGGAGATTATATAAAGGTTAAAAAAATACTCGGATGATCGACCTCGCCGCTCTCACTATTAAAAGCGCACGCGAAGCTTTGAAGAAAGGCGAGTTCACCTCGGTCGATCTGACGAAGGCTTGCATCGAAGCGATCAAGGAGAAGGACGGAGACATCCATGCATTCCTTGAAGTGTTTGACGACGCTCTCGGGCAGGCCGAGGAAGCGGACAAGAAAATAAAAGCCGGCGTCGATCTGCCGCTCCTCGGGATCCCTTTTGCCCTCAAAGACAACATCACTGTCGCCGGACACAGGGCGAGCGCCTCGTCGAAAATTTTAGAGGGATTTGTGTCTCCGACGAGCTCGACTGCGGTCAGCAAGCTCTTTGAAGCGGGAGCGGTCATCCTCGGACGCACCAACTGCGACGAGTTTGCCATGGGAGCTTCAACGGAGAACAGCGCCTTTGGCCCGACCATGAACCCTCGCGATCTGTCCCGAGTTCCCGGAGGATCATCCGGAGGATCGGCCGCCGCCGTAGCCGGGGATATGGTCCTTGTCTCTCTCGGTTCGGATACAGGCGGATCGATCAGACAGCCGGCGGCGTTCTGCGGGGTGGTCGGGTTCAAACCGACCTACGGACGAGTCTCGCGCTCGGGCCTGATCGCCATGGCTTCGTCCTTGGACCAGATCGGACCTTTCACCAAAACTGTAGAGGATGCGGAAACAGTCTACGACGTCCTCCGCGGGAAGGATCCGATGGACAGCACGACGATCGACGACTCGACCCACGCTGCAGGGAAAGAATTTAATAAAACTATCGGAGTGCCTCGAGCGTTCTTTGCTGGGGAAGGAGTGAGCCAAGCGGTCAAGGATAATTTGGATGAAGCCATTCAGAAATTCATATCGCTCGGATACACGGTCAAAGACATCGAGCTTCCGAACATCGCCTACGCCCTTTCTGTGTACTACATTCTCGTCCCTGCGGAAGTGTCTTCGAACACCGGACGGTTCGACGGAGTGAAATTCGGCCTTCATGCGGACGGAAAGGACGGCATCGAGGACTATTTTAAAACTCGAGGAGCCGGATTCGGCAAAGAGGTGAGGCGCAGGATCATCCTCGGCACGTATGTGCTTTCAAGCGGCTACTATGATGCGTACTACGGGAGCGCTCTCAAGGTCAAAGATCTCATCACCGCCGAGCTTCGGGAAGCCTTCAAAGAGGTGGACCTTATCTTGACCCCGACCACTCCGACCCCGGCTTTCAAGTTCGGAGAGAAGTCCTCGCCGCTGGATATGTACCTCGCCGATATTTTCACCGTGCCCGCGAACATCACCGGCGCTCCGTCGCTCTCCGTCCCGAACGGAAGCGTTTCGATCGAAGGCAAGGACCTTCCGCTCGGTATCCTTATGACCGCCGATCTCGGTCGAGAGGACAATCTCTTTCGGGCGGGCAAAGATTTCTCGGGCGAATAGCGTACAATTAGCCTATGCCTCCAAAGAAAAAAGAAGAAGGTCCGAAGTCAGACCACTTTGTGGAGATCGTATCTCTCCTCCTCGGCCTCTATTTTATCTGGGCCGTTTTTTCGCGGCTTCAAGACCTCCTCGTGTATTGGAGGGTCGGTTCGTATGATTCTATCTGGGCGCGGATCATCGCCGCCTTCGCCGGCAACGTCTGGCCGGTGGTCGAATTTTTGGCCGTGGTCCTTTCTGCGGCGGCCGTCGTCGGGATCACCTATGTCGTCAGGAAGATGGGGAAGATCATCGAAGAAGAAAAGGCCATCTATGGGATGCACGCGGACGTGCAGGCGGTCGACGAGCTCGTCACCCCTCCGAACCGGAAATGGGAAAAGGTCGTGGCCCATATCAACTCGGCCAATTCGGCCGAATGGAAGCTTGCGATCATCGAAGCGGACATCATGCTCGACGACCTCCTCCGGGCCTGCGGATACCATGGGGATTCGATCGGGGACATGCTGAAGGCGGTCGAGCCGAGCGACTTTTTGACCATCGAGTCGGCGTGGGAAGCGCATAAAGTGAGGAACAGGATCGCTCACGACGGTTCAACCTTTGACCTCAATGAACGCGAAGCCAAGCGCGTCGTTGCCCTCTACGAGGCGGTGTTTAAAGAATTCAAGGTTATATAAAAACTCCGAAGTTGGAGTTTTTTCTTTGCGCGGGGTAGGGGAGGATGTTGGAACTGCCATTAAAAAACCGCTCGATCCACATTGGAATTTGTGTATCAAGCGGCAGGTGTCTACCTAGAGCTTTGCTGGGCGGCTTGCAGAGCGAGTTCTGCAGCGCGCACCTGATTCTTTGAGGCTTCTACAACGGCAGAGGACAGTGCGAGGAGCCCAAAGGCAATTTTCTGCCCTTCGCCCCCATTGTGGCCTCCGAAGCTGATTTCTTCCATTGCCTTTTCAAGTACTTTCTCGTAGTCCATGTTTTGCTCCTGTGAGGGCTTGGGTGCTAACTGAAGTTAGTAAATCATACTTATGATATAATGTCAAGTTCTAATTTAGAATCTAAAGTTCTAGAGGCAAGAATTCAGTGACGCAGCTTGTCATGCCGCGGCTGATAAACAACTCGGGTGCTGGTCACAAATATTTCTTCGCCGCCGCTCAGAAATTTCGCGACCCCGCCTCGCGGTCCCGCATACTTGCGGGACATCGCTCCGGCCGTCAGCACCCAACGAAATGTCGTTTAGACATTTCTTCAGTCCGCACGAAAAAATCCCCGAAGGGATTTTTCTTTGCGCGGCTGATGGGTGCTGACCCCACGGCCTCTCCCGTGACAGGGGAGTGCTCTACCGTTGAGCTACAGCCGCAAGTGAGGAACAATTGAGAAGCTTGCTTTTCTATTGATTCCGAGCCGAGCGGATGTACGATTTAGTACTGCCGCAAGTGCCCTAATCGGATGTAATGTAACAGAATTCTTGTGCTGTCACAACACACCTTGTGCCGATGAATGGAATCGAACCATTGTCTAAGGCTTATGAGTCCTCCGTTCTACCATTGAACTACACCGGCAAGTGAGGGGGAGAGGATGTGTACACCCTCTATCTCCGAACGCAGCCGACGTACAGAGTACACCGGCAAGTCCAGGAACTATAATACAAAATCTTGATTTTTGGAATAGATGGCGTATAATATAGGGATAGCGGGTTGGAGGAGCAGTACCTCGACAGGCTCATAACCTGTAGGCATCCGTGCAAATCGGGTACCCGCAACACTTATATAAGGATCTGCCAGGTTCTATTTTGGTTGATATATTAATTCAATGAACAAAAAGCTCCACGGATTTATAGCCCTTATCGGCTTTCTTTTGTCGCCCCTCACTCCTTGGAACGATATCTTTATCAATATCCCCTTGGCCTATGTGTTCGCTTCTCTTGTAAGTCTTGTCTCTAAAGCTTATTTTCTCCCATCGATCATTCTCGGCTATTGGCTCACCAATGTACTAGGCCTTTTGATGATGCATTATGGCTTGTCGCGCTATTCTGAAATTAAGAAGGAATACACGCGTAAAAATCTTATAGTAGATGTTTGTATGGTCGTGTTCGTCACAGGCCTCCTCGTCGTCCTTGTGACGTTCGGCGTCCTCAAATTTCCGACAGACTACTGAGTGAAAGTGTCCCTCCGGGCATACGTCTCTATATATATGGACACGCTTGTGCATGCAGATATCTTTTTCTTCGTTACGACCATCGCCGTTGTCCTCGTCTCGGCCGGATTGCTGTGGGCCCTCGTCTACATAGTGGGCGCCGTGAAGCGGCTCGAGGTCTATGTCCATAAGATAGCCGAGAACACCAAGGACGCGACCGAAGAGGTCAAAGAGATGGGAGAGGATATCCGCGACAGCTTCCTGTATCAACTTTTATTCAAAAAAAAGAAAAAACATGGCAAATAGTTCAGATATGAAAGATAGAGCGCTTATGGGCGCCGGACTTGCAACGCTTGCGGCCGGGATCTATTTCTTCCTTGGCCCTGATGGCAAGAAGCATCAAAAGAAGATGAAGGGATGGATGGTACGAATGAAAGGCGAAGTGCTCGAGAAGATGGAGGATGCCCGCGAGATGAGCGAGCCGGTCTACAATGATATAGTAGATACAGTCGCACGAGCGAATGCGGTCGCGGGCAAGATCCCAAAGGAGGAGATCCTCGCCCTGGCCACCGACCTTAAAAGACAGTGGAGAAGCATCTCCCGAGGTTCTCTCCCAAAGAAGGCTGTACGAAAGCCCGTTCGAGCGAGCGCTTCGCGATCCAAAACTAAAACAACTAAAAAATAAATGAATCATCGAACATCGTTCCCGGTCAAATCCATGCTCCTTGTCCTTATCCTCGCCGGAGGACTCGCCTGGTTCGTGTCTTCCAAAGATAGCGGTGCGTATCCGGCGGGGAACACCTCGTCCTCTACACCCGTGGTCTCGACCACTACTCCGATAGGCAATGTACCCAGCGGTTCATCTTCGGCTCTTCCGTACGGACAAGTGAAGCTTCACCTCAACCAGACCGCCCGATTTGCGGACATCTCGGTTACTCCGACCGCGGTCGTCGAGGATTCGCGCTGTCCGGCCGGAGTGCAGTGCATCCAGGCGGGGACGCTTCGCGTGCGCCTTTCTGTGCATTCGGGGATGGGCACGAGCACCCCGATCATCAAGCTCGGAGAGACCGTCACCACCGAAGCCGAGACCATCAAATTTGTCTCTTCCGATCCATTGAAAACAACGACGGGGATCTCTCCGGCCGACTATGTTTTCACTTTTGACATCGAGAAAGGTAAGGCTCCGACGCCCGTCTCTACAGGCGGGTGCTACGTGGGAGGATGTTCGGGCCAGCTTTGTACTGACACTCAGGGCTCCATATCCACATGCGAATACACGGCGAGCTACGCCTGCTACAAAACAGCTCGCTGTGAACGCCAGGCCACGGGTCGGTGCGGGTGGACCCAGACCCAAGCTCTAAAGATGTGCCTTGCCAATCCGCCGGCATTAGAATAGTTAATTCATTATCCAAATGGAAAACACAAGCAACAACTCAAGTGCGACCACTGTGCTTATCTCTGTGGTCATCATTCTCATCATCGGCCTCGCATTCTACTTCGGCTTCTATCACCGCGGCGGGACATCCGTCCCAAGCACGGTCGATGTGAACCTCAATACGGGAGGCACCGGAGGAGCTACCCAATAGCTTGGCCTCAAAAACCCCGCCGAGTGCGGGGTTTTTGTATAATTGAAAAAGTCCTTAGTTTGTACTACTATTCGAGGACGTTTCGCATGCCAAGATAGCTCAGTCGGTAGAGCACTTCCATGGTAAGGAAGAGGTCCCCGGTTCGATCCCGGGTCTTGGCTCCATCGCCCGCCCAGACGTAGGGCGAAATCTGCCAAGAGGAGCTATCGCTCCCTTTGGCATCGTTCGGAACCAAAAGATATGTACACATCTCTTTTGTTCCTCACTCGCCAAAGTAGCTCAGTTGGTAGAGCAATCCCTTCGTAAGGGATAGGTCGCCGGTTCGATCCCGGCCTTTGGCTCCATGGCATCCCCTGATGAGATCAAAAAGAAAATAGAATCTATTGAAGCCGAGATGAGTGCGGCGGATTTTTGGTCGAACAAAGATAAGGCCCAGGCGACCATCAAAGAACTGCAGAACCTCAAAGACGAACTCGAAGGTGTGGGGAAATATGACAAGGGCAATGCGGTCATGACCATTTACTCGGGCGCGGGAGGCGACGACGCCGAAGACTTTACCCGCATGCTGCTTGAAATGTATATGAAGTACTTTGAACGAAAGAATTTTAAATATTTCGTCTTGAACAAGAACGAGAACAATCACAACGGATACAGGAACATCACCCTCGATGTGGAAGGCAAGGGCGCGTATGGGACGCTGAAGAACGAATCCGGCGTCCATCGCCTCGTGCGCATTTCGCCGTTCGGCAAAGGTGACATCCGCCAGACGTCGTTCTCCATGGTCGAGGTCATCCCAAAATTCGAAAAGGAAGGCGAAGTGAACATCCCTCCGGAAGACCTCAAGATCGAATATTCAAAGTCCTCGGGACCCGGCGGACAAAATGTGAACAAGCGAGAGACTGCCGTCCGCCTCGTCCACATCCCGTCCGGGCTCGCCGTTCACGTCGAGAGCGAACGAAGCCAGGCGGACAATCGCTCGCGCGCCATGGAAATGCTCGAAGCGAAACTCTATAAAAAATTAGAAGCGGAGAGGAAGGCCGCGGAGAGCGGGATGTACATCTCAAAGACGACCGAGAACGAATGGGGAAGCCAGATCCGCTCGTACGTCCTCCATCCATACAAGATGGTCAAAGATCACCGCACGAACGTCGAGACGTCGAATGCGGACAAGGTCCTCGAAGACGGCGACCTCGACGAATTCATCGAAGCAGAGGAAAAATTGTAACTTGCCTGGTTGCCTAATCTGTGGTAATGTCTTTTTCAGAACTCTCACCTCTTAGGAGATAATAATGATTACATTGAGAGATGGCTCGAGATTGATCAATAGTGCTACGGAAATGTTCGCTCGGACGGGTCTGTGTGTGAGTGTAAGTTTGATGGAGGGATTCAGTGTGCGTGTTCAGGAGCTCACATTTGCTCTCCAATCCGAAATACCCGGATGTAAAGACGATCCATCCAAGCTGGACGAGATGGATCAGGATACTCCATTCGGGGATGAAGCGCTGGCTGCCTACTATGTTTTGGTCTCATACCTGATTCAGCTCAACACCCCGAAAGATCCAAACAGCCCGTTGGCTATGCGCCGTCTTCGGTCGGTGGCAAAAATGTATATAGAAACGAACCTCTTGCCGTCTAACCAATCGGTACGAGCATAAATCATTCAGATTGGCGTCACTCGATAGGGGGCGCCTTTTTCTTTGGTCTGTGTATTGGCTCATTGGGCCAAAAATGCTAAAATTCGAGGATGATTTTCTTTGACCGAGTAAGTAAAATCTACCCGGATACTTCGGTAGCGGTCCAAAACGTTACCCTCACCATAGAACCCGAAGAGTTCGTCTCCA
Source organism: Parcubacteria group bacterium (assembly GCA_028286565.1). GTDB lineage: Bacteria > Patescibacteriota > Minisyncoccia > Phycocordibacterales > Zambryskibacteraceae > JAIFWN01. Next base: position 69,944 of record JAQBRH010000004.1, on the reverse strand, counting down.
TAGTCGGACAATCCGGCGCGGGCAAGACCACCCTCCTCAAAATGCTCCTCGCCGAAGAGAAGCCGAGCGAAGGCCAGGTCTTCTACGAATCAACCGACATCCATACTCTGAAAAAGCAGGAGATCAACGATTACCGCAGAAAGATCGGCATGGTTTTCCAAGATTTCCGCCTTCTGCCGGACAAGACCATCTTCGAGAATATCGCCTTTACCATGGAAGCCGCCGGGAGGTCGGATGAAGAGATCCAGTCCGATGTGCCCTACGTCCTCGAGCTCGTCGATCTCTCAGCGAAGATCTGGAACTTCCCCCATGAGCTCTCCGGAGGAGAGAAACAGCGCGTGGCTATCGCTCGCGCGCTCGTCAACCAGCCGGACATCATCATCGCTGATGAGCCGACGGGGAACCTCGACCCGGAGAATACGTATGATGTCGTGCAGATACTAAAAAAGATCAACGACTTGGGGACGACGGTTATCCTTACCACGCATAACCAAGGAGTGATAGACTCATTGAACAAGCGCGTGATCGCCATGGACAAGGGCAGGATCATCAGGGATGACAAAGAAGGGAAATACTTTATTTAACGTCTAGTTATTCATCTACATATATGTTTTGGACAAACGCAAAAAGGATCATACGCACGGGGTTCTTTAACTTCTGGAGGAACGGCACGGTCTCTTTAGCTTCCGTCCTCATCATGATGGTGACCCTGTTCGTCATCGGCTTCCTTATCTTCGGAAGCGCCATTTTGAATACCTCTCTTTCCGAACTCCGCAACAAAGTGGACATCAACGTCACCTTCATCCCGACAGCAGCGGAGGATGATATCCTGGCGATCAAGCACTCACTCGAAAATCTGCCCGAAGTCTCGCTCGTGACGTATGTCTCTCGAGCGGACGCCCTTGAAGCCTTCAAACAGAGGCATGCGAACGATCAGTCGATCCTCGCCGCTCTCGGAGAGTTGTCGGACAACCCGCTCGGCGCGACCCTTAACATCAAGGCAAAGGATCCTTCGCAGTACGAAGCCATCGCTCAATTCCTGGGTTCGAAGAACACCATCTCGCCATCCGGAGTGACCATCCTCGATCATGTTAACTATTATCAGAACAAGGTCGCGATCGACAAGCTGACCCGCATCATCGCCGCCGCCCACCGGCTCGGATTCGCCATCACCCTCGCCTTCGTCCTCATCTCGGTCCTCATCTCCTTTAACACCATCCGCCTCACTATCTATATAGCCAAGGATGAGATCAGCGTCATGCGCCTTGTGGGGGCGTCCACGGCCTATATTCAAGGCCCGTTCGTGGTCGTGGGAGTGATCTATGGCCTCATGGCGGCGATCCTTACTCTCTTTATCTTCCTGCCGATGACCTATTGGCTCGGCCAGGTCACCCAGAACTTCTTCATCGGCCTGAATATTTTCAGCTACTATCTCCATAATCTCCCGCAGATCTTCTTCCTAATCGTAGTCTCAGGCATCCTTATCGGCGGCATCTCGTCGATCCTCGCCATCCGCAAATACTTGAAGGTATAGAAAGCAAACCCGCATCAATCCGTCCGTTCCTATATGGAGGACGTGATTCTATTCTTTGATCAGAAACTGGTGAAGTCCATCTGCGGGTTCTTGTTTAGGCTGGTAGGGAACAAAGATGAAGCGGAGGACCTGACACAGGAAACGTTCATGAAAGCGTGGGCGAACCTCCATCGTTTTGATCGGACGAAGAATTTCAAAACATGGCTCCTGTCGATCGCGCGCAACAGCGCGACGGACTTTCTGCGGAAGAAAAAAGCTCTGCCCTTCTCTCGGCTCGATCATATGATCGACGAGGAACTGATACCTTTTGATTCTACTATTCCCTCCGATGATCCGACCCCTCTCGAACTGGCCGAAAGCCAGGAGCTGCAGGGGATCGTCGACGGCGCTCTTTTGAAACTTTCGGATAACGAGCAGGTTCTCCTCCTGCTTCGGCATAAGGATGAGCTTACGTTCAAAGAGATCAGCTATGTATTCAACAAGCCTCTGAATACGGTCAAGAGCCAGTATAGGAGAGCTCTCCAAAGGTTATACGACCTTCTCCTCGCGGATCCCGCCGGCCGCTCCTTGGCTCTCGGATAGAAAGGAGCTAAAATTGATCCAGTATCCTTAATCGCTTAATTACCCAGAGATATGAATAAAATGATCACGCTCGTTGTAGTCCTTGTACTCCTCATCGGAGGCTACTTCATCTTCCATGATAAGGAAGCCATGGATGATATGCCCGCCACTCCGGACACATCATACGGAACGGACTCGGGCATGGTAGATGATGGGACGGTCCCGGCGCCCGTTTCCACTTCGACCTCCGCCACACCGGCGCCCGTATCAGCTCCAACTTCAAAGACCTTCACCGTCACCGGATCGAACTTTGCTTTCGCCCCGAGCGCGCTGAGCGTCAACAAAGGAGACAAGGTCACTATCATCTTCAAAAACTCCGGAGGACTTCATGATTTTAAGATCGATGAATTCGCCGCTGCGACGAAGAGGATCAACGGAGGAGAAAGCGACACAGTCACTTTCACCGCGGACAGGTCCGGCTCGTTCGAATTCTACTGCTCCGTCGGGACGCACCGCCAGATGGGTATGAAAGGAACGCTCACGGTCAAATAAGTTTCCAACAAAAAACCACTCCCTACTGCTCTCGGGGTGGTTTTTTGTGTGTCCTTAGACTACCTTTTCGCCGCGGATGAGGCGGACGAGGATCATGACGATCGCGATCACAAGGAGGATATGGATGAATCCTCCGATGGTGTACGATGTCACGACTCCAAGGAGCCAAAGGATCAAGAGTATAACTGCGATGGTTGTAAGCATGTTTTTCTAATCGATTATCAATTACCCACACATGTACAGACGTGAAATAGGGCAAAGAATTACACATGGGGATACAGATATATACAACTGTCGAGCTTCCCGATATGATAAGGGGATGCGTAAAACATATTCCCGAGGATTTACCCTCGTCGAGCTTTTGGTGGTCATAGCCATCATAGGCATCCTGTCACAGATCGTATTAGGGTCCCTCACCCGGGCGAGGTCCAAGGGCCACGACGCCGCCGCCAAGTCGAACCTTGATAGCGTTCGCGCCCAGGCGACGCTCTACTTCGACAACAACGGTGAGTCCTATGGTTCATCGGATACCGCCTGTGCAAGCCTCAACAACGTGTTCGACGTCACCGTGGCCAACAACGTCGCCAATCAAGTTTCTGCCGCCCAAGCGGCGGTGAATGCGTCGGCTACCTGCGCGAACGACACCTCTTCATATGTGATCGCCCTTCCGCTCCTCAGCGGAGACGTCTGGTGCGTCGATTCTACGGGCTTTGCCTCGACCACCGGCCTCGCCCTCGTCGGAGTGGGAAGCGTGACATCTCGCATCGCATGTCAATAGGTATGATTTTTCAGCGTAAGTGCTAGGATAGAGCCTCGTCTTTATACCTATGGACCAAACCCTTAAAGCCCTTCCTGCCGAAGGAGACAGCGCCTTCCGGGCCTCATTCTTTAAAAAATGGGGCCCGCTGTTCGTGCTTTCGCTTGCCCTGGCGATCATCATCCTCGACACGACGATCTTGAACGTGACCCTGCGAACGATCATCACCGACCTCCACACCACTATCCAAAAGATCCAGTGGGTGATCACCGCGTATTCGCTCATCCTTGCCGCCTTCACCATTACCGGCGGCCGGCTAGGGGACCTCTTTGGGAGAAAGAAGATGTTCATTCTCGGAGCCGTGATCTTTGCGATCGGATCGTTCATCACTTCGATCAGCCAATCGGTAGGCGTCCTCATCCTCGGCGAAGCGGTCATCGAAGGGATCGGGGCCGCTCTCATGATGCCTGCGACGGTCTCTCTTCTCCGCTCGTGCTACAAGGGCCGAGACCTCGCCCTCGCCTTCGGGGTTTGGGGAGGGATCGCGTCGGCCGCCGCCGCCCTTGGTCCGGTCGTCGGCGGATGGCTTTCAACGAACTACAGCTGGCGCTGGGCGTTCAGAGTGAACATCCTGGTGGTTCTTCTTCTTATCCTCGGATCGTTCATCATCCATGAGGCCAAGGACAATTCGATGAAGAAGAGAATAGACTTCGGAGGCATCGTCCTTTCAGCCCTTGGTCTTCTCTCTCTCGTCTTCGGGTTCATCGAAGCCTCGACGTACGGATGGTGGAAGTCCAAAGCAGTCTTTGATGTGTTCGGCAGAGCGGTCGACCTCGGAGGGGTCTCTCCGACGCCGTTTTTTATCCTTGTCGGCTTTCTCCTCCTCGGCCTCTTTGCCGTCTACGAAGAGCGAGTGGCGAAGAGAGGAGATGCGCCGCTCGTCTCTTTGGCTATATTCAAAAATAAGCAATTTACCGGAGCGACCATTATCACCGCTCTTATGACGCTTGGGATGGCGGGCCTTTCGTTCTCCGCTCCCGTTTATTTTCAGGCGGTGCTCGGGCTTGACCCGCTGCATACGGGATACGCGCTCATCCCCATGTCGATCGTTATCTTGATCGCCGCTCCGCTCTCCGCCTATCTCGGCAAGCTCATCTCTCCAAAACACATTATCCAGTTCGGCATTATGCTCAACATGCTCGGATTCTTTGTGCTCCGAGAAAGCCTTCACCTTGGGGCGACGCAATGGGCTTTCGCTCCCGGATTTATGATCTTCGGATTCGGCATGGGCCTCATCATGGGCCAATCGAACAACCTCGCTCTCTCCGCCCTCCCGGTCCAGGAGTCGGGCGAGGCCGCCGGAGTGACGAATACGTTCAGGCAAGTGGGCATGTCTCTCGGCTCGGCTATCATCGGAGCGGTCATGATCTCGAGCCTCTCTTCGAACCTCGGCACCGGAGTAACGGAGAGCCGGGTTATTCCTAGAGCGGAGAAAGCCCGCATCGCGCTCGCGGTGACGACCCAAACCTCGAACATCGAATTCGGCGGAGTGGCGGCGCTTCAGAACGCGAACATACCCGCCTCTCTTAAAGACGAGCTGACGACCATCACTCACCAGGCGACCGTGGACGCTTCGAAAACGGCGCTCGCCTACGGACTGGCCTTCTCGTTCCTTTCGCTTCTTTTCTCTACGCGCCTACCGAAAGTGGCCGTGCTCGATCATACGGAAGAGCTCGCTCCGAACGCCGCCTGAGTTATTGGTTCAAAATATAGCTTACGAGCGGTCCGATCCAGTATCGCTCGGTCGCGAGCAGGAAGAGTCCGATGATGATAAGGACGAGGAGGAATAGCTGGAAGCTTCGAAGGAGGGGAGAGGGGTGATAGTTCTCGGGTCTGCACCAGCGGAATATATTTTTCATAGTTGTGTTATTTTTGATTCTTTAATCTGTTCACTTCTTCGAGAAGCTTTTCAAGCATAGCTTGGATGTGGTCGAGGTCTCCTTCGGCGTCCTTGTCCTCTCGCACGTCTTCCTGGATCTCGTCCACATCTCCTTGGATCTCGTCGATGTCCGTGGAGATCTCATCGACGTTCGCTTGGATCTCGTCGACATCCTCTTGGATCTCGTCGATGTTCTCTTCGACCTCTTCGAGGCTCGCGGTGTTCTGGTTCACTGATATCTGGATAAAAATGGCGAGATATATGGCCTCCAAGGACACGAGGGTGGTCAGGACGAGGAGGACCGTGTCGACCCGCACTCCGAAGAAGGGGAGGACAAGCATGATGATGAAAAAGATCGTGTGCAAGACGACCGATGTTTTAGACCCGATGGAGTCTGTGAATTTCTTTTCCCAGTTCATGCGCTTAGTATACTCGAGATCCATACCTTGAAATAGGGCTTGTTTTAAGCTATTCTTTCCCGGTATTGCCGGTTTGTTGTGTGTAATTGCCGATTCGTCTAATGGTAGGACGACCGCCTCTGGAGCGGTTAATTGGGGTTCGAGTCCCTGATCGGCAGCAAAACGAAAGCGCAGCGTGTTTTGCTGCCGATCAGGCGCAGTTTCGCACATGCGAAGCGTCGCGCGGACTCGAAAGCCGGAGGCCGGCGGGCCGAGGCGGGGTCGCACAAAAATTCAGGAGAATTTTATGAGTGACCGAGTCCCTGACGAATTCTGTCCTGTTCCTGTAAGGAGCGAGTCCCTGATCGGCAGCAACCAATAGGGACTCGAACTTTGTTATAGTATTAATCTATGGAGCAAGAACCAACCGCATCTGATCTATTTGAGAAAGAAAGGTTAGAAGCCCTTGAACACATTCGCAATCTCGGCCCTCACAAATCCGTAGGATATTTACCCGTTGATTCTATGGAGAGATATTTTCATATTTCTGTTCAAGAAGAAATTGATCATGCAAAAGAAAATGGCTTAATTCCTGTTCTACTCACAAATAGAGACACAACTTTAATTGGTACCCAAGGAGCTTTGTTTGTATATGAACCTGAAACTCTTTCTCATCTTTTAACACAAAATCGAGAGACCTTAGAATTTTATGGATGGCCAGTTGGTCCAGAGGAATTCGTTCGAAGGGTGGGCAAAGAATATGTTTATGCAGATAAGAAGCCCTTACTTGACGTTATCCGTAAAGCATTTGGAGATTTCAAAGAGTCAAACAGCTAAAAAGGTTCCAACTTCGTCCCACAGGGCCAGCTCGTGATATTCTAGAGATATGAAATTCCCCAAAGATATTTTGGTTATAGATTTTGAAGGAATGAGAGCACCAAAACAAATAGGTGCCATTCTCCTAGATAAAGACACTCTGGCTGAAAAAGATTCTTTTGTGAGTTATATACACGCAAATCTGCAGGGGAGATCAAGTGTAAAGTCCGGCATCACTCAAGAGATGCTTAATGGTGCTCCATCTCAAGCAGAAGTAGGACAAGAATTCTTTGAAAGATTCGGAAGCAATGTGATCATCGCTTCATTTGTGGCTGAGCTCGACATGAAGCATTTAAGAACGCTTACAGCTTCAAGAAATGGAGAAGAACAGTATGACTATCATGTGTTGGATATTTGGCCTATCGCTTACACTCATCTACTTAAAACCGGCTACCAGGGAGGGATGAATTCTGAAGATATTTTTCAAGCTTTTGGTGCAAAACCAAGAGGGTCGCACGATGCGCTTGAAGATTGTCGCATTGCTGCAGATGTCCTTAGGAAGTGTGTTCTCTAAATTCTAAAACTTAGTACCAGGCGTTCGATTATTTTAGTTATGAAAATCCCCACACCTTTCAATTAAGCGAATGTGTGGGAAGTAGGGGCCGGGGATTATTCCCTTGGCCAAGCAGCGAGCATCTGTTCGAAATTGGCCTGGTCTTCCATGCCGTGGCTCACTACTAGAGTGCGAGACTTTTCGAAGTTCATGAAGCGCAATGTTCCATGTCCTCGCTCCATCAGATACTCATCCTCATTCAGTTTGACGAGGTATGAGGCCGGCTCCACGACTGGATCGGAAGTGGGCGACTGGAAGGAAAACAATTCCCCAGGTGCCAGATCTCGGAAATACTTCTCGTTCGACATGTCTTGTCTCCTATTCGTTGTTGGGTTGTACTCTGGGTTCAATATGAATCATGTCCTAGATGTTGTCAATAATAGAAGGTTGTAAAAAGGTTCCAACTTCGTACCACAGGGCGAGCTCGTGGTAGTCTTAACTGATGGAAATTAAATCTATTCATGTAAACAGATTGGGTCAGGAAGTTGAAATTATATATAAAGAATCAGACCCGTTATTTGATATGGAAGGGAAGTTGCTCCAAGGGGTTCATGCTTTCTGTTTCTATGGAGATAAAATGGTAGTAGTCCATCACCCAAAAAGTGGCTGGATGCCGCCAGGCGGAGGAATAGAGCCAGGAGAAACATATGAAGAAGCAGTGATCCGGGAGGTAAGGGAAGAAACTAATATGCGAGTTCTCAGCCAATCGCTAATAGGTTTCCAAGATGTTTATGAGCCGGGGAGAATTATTAGGCAGACAAGGAGTGTTTGTATAGTTGAACCTTATGGTGATTTTGTGAAAGATCCAGATAACGAGATAGAAGAAATAAAACTTATTGATCCTAAGGAATATAAGCAATACTTTGATTGGGGGAAGAGAGGCGAAAGGATAATGGAAAGAGCCTTGGAATTAAGAGGGAAGCTTTAAAAAGTTCCAACTTCGTACCACAGGGCCAGCAGATTTGACTTAAGACTTTTTTAGTTGTAATTTATATTCAGAAACGACCCCTGGCAGTAGAATCTTCACATCTTTTGGAGAAACACATGTTTGCACACCCGCTTGCCGCTTCTTTGATCCTTGGCCTCCTCGCCCTCCTGCTTTTCATGAAGGGAGTAACATTCAAGCAAAAGAGTACGAGAGTTACATTTGTTCTCTGTGCTCTTGTGTGTGCCCTTGTGGCTAGAACACTGCTTGATCTACCAGAGGCGCAGCCGAATTACAAAGCGCCTTCTACAACGCCCAGGTAATCCTGGGTTTTTATATAAGTTCCAACTTCGTGCCACAGGGCCAGCAACTTGACTTTACTGTAATAAGTAGTATTTTAATTACCAGATAAGTTCTACCACAGACCACATCTTGCCTTGGAAGGTGTTATGCCTGATTACGAAAGAATTGCTGCCCAGCAATTCGGTGATGCGATTGCTGAATTCATCGCAAGGAGAACTGGGCATGTATTTTTTCCTTACAGGATCGCTCGGTCTTCCTTTGTACCACCCGAAATCCTCGAAGTTGAAATAAGTGCGGAGGTAATAGGGAAGGAAACAAAGAGGGGAACTGATCCGCGTGAAATCTCTGACTCAGAGCGTTTCCAATTTTCAAAAGAAGAGATCGCTGACGCTTTGACATCGCTCATAAACATCTTCTTTCGGGGTATCCCGTATCGTGGAAACCAGATCGCTCATCTTCCAGAAGGCATGCCAGATTCAGTGGAGTTCACGCTGGAATACTATCCAAGAGGTTCTTCGGGAAAGGACAGTCTCCATGTTTTTGGAGGACTGTGATTCTGACTAGCAGATCGCTTACAGGCGGTCTTTTTCTTTTTCTACAAAGGTTCCAACATCGTACTACAGGGCCAGCTAGCGAAACTTGTGCTGGTATACTTAAAATATGAAGAATGCCGCAGTCGTTGTGATGGATATGCAGGATTTTTTCCTAAAGAATTTTCCTGCTCATATTAAGGAAAAATTAATTGCAGAGCAAGGTAAGATCCTTCGTAGATGCATAAAAGAAAATATTCCGGTGGTTGTTTTTGAGTATAAAGCTGGAGGCAAAGACAGAGGAAGAACAACTCCTATATTAGAAAAATTAATTCGCAAAGTCGCGGAAGAAATAATCATTAAGGAGAGCAATAGTGGATTCACAAAAACCCATCTGGATAAAATTCTTCGTAGCCTAAAGATAAAGAACCTCATTATTATTGGAGTTAATGCCAATGCATGCGTTCAGGATACAGCAATAGGAGCAATGAAAAGAGGCTATAAAGTTTCAACGGCAGAGAGTCTTATAGCTAGTGTAAGCAACAAGGAGGGAAGGTTGTCTCGTAAAAATAAGACCTGGTTTAAGGCCCATACGTCTTTTTATGAAAATACAGCGGATCTCTTGATCAAGTTTTGATTAAACGAATTTCTGTTACACTACTCCCATATGGCATTCGTCTATCATATAGTTCCCAAAGGAATGCAGGGAACCGTACTATATCCCTTGAATACGCTTAAAAACATTTTCCCCGATGCGTATCAGGCACATGTAAAGAAGTACGAAGGCCGTGAAATTTTGTTGCAAAGAAGAATAAAGAGGCTGGGTTGTTTGTGGAACGACGTACTTCATCTGAGTGCATTGAATCCGAGCATTGTTGATAGGGAAATGCGGAAGTTGGGAAAAGGTTTCGCCTTAAGTTATGTTGAGATCCCTGCAGAAAAGCTAGAGCTAGAAAAGACTGTGGTGTATTTAAACTCCCCACGCGAAAAGGGGACTCCTCCTCCAGAAGATGATTATCTGGCCTATGATCCGAATGAAGTCGAGAAATATGCCTATCTACCGGAGGCAACCACTGAATACTATAAGGAAACTATTGAAGCAGGCATGATCCCCATGGGATTCCATCTGGTTCCTCATATTCTCTATAAAGGCACAATTGATACGGCAGATCTGAAGATTGTTACGGTATAAAGGTTCCAACCTCATCCCAGGGCCAGCTAGCGAAATTCTGATATCATATGCCCATGAGTGAACATAACTGGGAGCAATACTACGAACAAACTAAAGAAACGCCACCAAGACCTTCTTTGGTTAACGCTGTCGAATTAGTTCAAGACAAACATGAAGCATTGGATCTTGGATCAGGGGCACTTAATGATACGAGGTATCTTTTGTCTGTAGGATTTGAGCATGTTACAGCTGTCGATAAGAACCCAGTCTCTGGAGAAGTGCTCGAGCAACTTCCCGCCGAAAAAGTCACATACGAAATAAGTTCTTTTGAAGATTTTGATTTTGTAGAAGGTGCGTATGATCTGATTAACGCTCAGTATTCTTTACCGTTTACTTCTAAAGGAAAATTTAATGATGTTATTCAATCAATTATTAAGTCGTTAAAACCAGGCGGTGTATTTGTCGGACAATTCTTCGGAGATAGAGATGAGTGGAATGTAGAAGGTAGAGATATGACATTTCAGACTAAAGAAGAGGCGGAGTCATTGCTGCAGGGACTAAAGATTGCGGAGTTCAGTGAAGAAGAAAAAGATGGCAAAACTGCTGCGGGAGAGACGAAGCACTGGCATGTTTTTCACTTTATAGCTGTAAAATAGGTTCCAGCTTCGTACCCCAGGGCCCAGCTCGTGATATTCTAGGTATATGAATAATGAAGAAACTCCTAAAGTCATGCTTAATCCAGAGATCGCTTCTGAATTAGAAACAATGGTTAAGGTAGACCAAGATATGCGAGAAAAGAATCTTGTAGATGATGAGTATTGGGATAACGAAATTGATAAAAGAAATACAGAAAGATTAAAGGAAATTGTTGTTGAAATCGGATGGCCCACTACATCTAAAGTTGGAGCAATAGGTGTTCGTAATGCATGGCTATTAATTCAACACGCAGATCACGATAAAGATTTTCAAAAAAAGTGTCTTGAACTTATGAAAGCAGAATCGCCCGAGGAGGTAGATAGAAAACATGTTGCGTACTTAGAAGATCGAATACGAGTAAGTGAGCATGGTTTACAGGTTTACGGAACTCAATTTAGAGATAGGGATGGAAACTTCAGACCTGAGCCTATAGAAGATGAAAAACACGTTGACGAAAGAAGGGCAGAGATTGGATTAGAACCAATAGAGCAATACACTAGGGAAATACGTGAGAAGTATGGTTTTCCTCAGGAATAGTTAAAAAAGGTTCCAACATCGTCCCACATGGCTGGCTCTTATGATTTTAAAGGGAAAGCATCCTAGTGAATAAACGTTTAGATACATATCATGGAAAAAACTGAACAGGAAAAATTAGAAGATTACCTTAATGAGATATCAGCATATCTACTTATTTCCGGTGAAGAAGAGAAAAAGCTGGCTAAAAGAATTAAGGAAAATAATGATGATGAAGCAAAGAATCTTTTAGCCAAGGGGAATTTGCGATTAGTAGCGAAGATTGCGGAAGCATACAAAGACAACGAGCAGAATGTTTCTCAATTGGATCTTATTCAAAATGGTAACCTGGGCCTTTTTAAAGCCGTGGAAAAATATGATTATAAAGCTGATTATAAATTCTCAACCTATGCGACGTGGTGGATACGACAAGCTATTCAATCAAAGCTGGGTATCAATGATGAACCTGAGGAATAGGGACCTGCCCTAGAATGGTTCCACCTTCGTCCCACAGGACCAGCTGGAGGTTTTCTTGATATACTTTTATATATGAAAAATACATACATTAACTTGCCGATTAGAAATGTTGCTGACACTGATACATTCTTTGCATCGCTAGGAATGGTGAAGAATGAACAATTCAGCAGTGAAGATACCACTAATGCAAAGATCAACGAAAATACTTTTGTTATGTTGTTGGAGGACAAGCGATTTGCAACTTTTGTCGGAGGTAATCCGGAAGCAATCAATAATAACCTGACCATTGCATTACAGTTTGATTCAAAGAGTGAAGTAGATGCTTTCTTTGAAAAAGCTACTACGTCCGGTGCTGTAGACGTAACAAAGGATAGTCCCGAATCTGAAGCTTTTATGTATGGAAAAGCATTTCGCGATATTAATGGTCATATTTGGGAATTGTTTGCATTTATAGCTGAAATGCCTAAGGTATAGCAGTTCCAACTTCGTACCACAGGGCCGGCTCGTAAAAATAGATAAAAAGACCGTCGAGCTATCGAACGGTCGTATGTTCTTCGACGCACTGCTTGCATACGTCAGGTAGGACGACCAAGGTCGATGAACAAGGCGTTTCTTGTATCACCCCCGTATCGTTCGAAAGTATCACCGCCCAATCCTTTTCGTTCTCCCAAGCGTTTAGGATCGGACAGAACATCGCCCGATAGGGTTGGAGCGGATATCCGAACTTCTCAAGGAGTTGAATTGCCAGGACTTTCAGAGTATTCAACGCTTCCCCTCGGGTGAGCCCCCGGTAGCCCTTGAGGAGAAGGCAGGCCGCCCAGGCAAGGGTGAGCTCGTTTATCTTCTTCAGTTCGAGGGCTTCTTTTCTCTGAACCGGTCTGCGTTCCATCTCCATGAAATGGCGGAGAGTGCGAGATGTGCAGGGAGCTTCCGGCTTAAGTACCAGATGATGAGAGATAAAATCATCAAGGCGGTGGGCAAAGTCAGCCCTTGCCGCTTCGTTCTCGAAGCGCCCATCCTTGGCTGGATGAAAGCCATATCCGTTCGCGATCCTCCATAGGTCGGCAGCCAGGCGTGGCAGCTTGGAAGCGTCGTGTTGGGTAAGGCTTATTTGTGCAGTCATACATACCTCCAGTGAATGTACTAGCCTAGGTGAAGTATATAGAAAAATGGATAAAAGGCGTAGACTGTATAAATGAACATATCAAAAATCGCATTTCTTAAGCTTCGTTTTGTGATGTCATTCATCTTCTTGTGGGCTTTTATCGATAAGGTGTTCGGATTAGGCTTTTCTACAAAGAGCGAAAATGCATGGATAAGAGGAGGTTCTCCGACATCTGGATTTTTAAGCTTTGGTACGCACGGACCTTTGGTGCCATTGTTTAAGAGCCTGTCTGGCGTGCCGGCCATTGATTGGCTGTTCATGCTCGGTCTTTTGTTTGTCGGCGTAACTCTCTTGGTAAATAGATGTGTGATGTGGGGCGCGGTTGCGGGGATCGTGATGATGCTTTTGATGTGGCTGTCATTGTTTCCTCCAGCCAATAATCCTCTAATTGATGAGCATATTGTCTATGCTCTGGTTCTGGCTATATTGGCGCTACAAAGCAGAAGAGGGGAACTAGGACTGAGGACTACATAAGTTCCAACTTTGCCCACAGGGCCAGCAACCAATTTTAACCCCGGGCTGCGTCGATAGCGGCGACGTCGATTTTTTTCATTGTCATCATCGCGCCAAAAGCGCGCTCTGCTTCTGTCCCTCCGACGGCGAAGGCCTCGATCAGCGTACGCGGCGTGATCTGCCATGATACTCCCCAGCGATCCTTGCACCATCCGCAATCACTCTCTTGTCCGCCGTTTTGAACGATCGTATTCCAATAGCGATCAGTTTCTTCCTGGTCATCCGTGGCGATCTGGAAGGAGAATGCCTCGCTTTGCTTGAACACGGGACCGCCGTTCAGCCCGATGCACGGGATTCCGCAGACGGTAAATTCTACCGTAAGCACATCACCTTTCTTGCCGCCGGGAAAATCGCCGGGCGCATGAAAAACCGCCGTGACTTTACTGTCGGGGAAGGTGGCGGCATAAAAGTTCGCCGCTTCCTCCGCATCCTTATCGAACCAGAGACAAATTGTATTTTTTGGTATCATGTGCACAATTTTACTGCGCTTCAGGGCAATATACAAATAAGGCCAATTTCAGTACGAGCCACAGGGTAGCCGGTGATCTTCTAGTATACTTACACATATGAATTTCAATTCAAAAAAGACCTCGCTGCTCATCCTGGGCATAACATCCCTTGCATGTTCTAGGACGATGTTCTCGCTCTTCAATGATCCTGAGGGTCCGAATTTGCTCATAGTTGTAGTGATGGCCATGATCCTGTATGCCGTATCTTTTGGGGTATATGTATTCGGCCCTTCACAGAAGGGCCTTCAGAAACTGTTGTTGGCGATCTTCTCTCAGATCGTAGTAGCTTCCGCTTTCTACTTTGGTTTGAGCTAGGGTTTAACGTCGCCCCATAGAACCCAATAAGATTGACTTATCATAAATTTATGATACTCTGTTGATCAGAGGAATTGAACGCTCACAAACTACCGAGGTGGATCATGGTCGGCGCCCGTCCTTTTCATGAAGTTGTCGGAGAGCGTTTGTACAAGGCTCATATGCAACTGGTCGAATCCGAATACACGACTAAATGGGAAGTGATGGGCATGCTGGCCATCCTGATGGAAAGCCAGATGCCGGCAGAGGCTGCTCATGCGATCGCCGAAAGGAATGCCGACCTCCGAAGGTTGGCCGGCAAGTCAGACACCGGCTTCTTCGAGCGAGTCGACAGTGCGCTCACGAATCTTGCTACTCGTACCTAGTATTTGTAGAAGCCGACCTCTCAAGGGCCGGCTATTTTAATAAAAGTTCCAACGTCGCCCACTGGACCGGCTCGTGATATCCTAAACATATGCAGAAGAGAACTATTATCAATATCGTACGTTGGGCAACGGCTGCTTTACTGATCCCGTTTTTTGGGAACATGTACGTGAGCGGATGGAATTGGGGTCCGGGAGATTTTATCTTCGCCTGGGTGTTCTTTGTCCTCCTCGGGCTTACCTACACATTCGTAACCGCTAGGATCGCAAGGCCCAATTATCGGATTGCGGCGGGCATTCTAGTCGTGGCGGCCTTCGCCTGCCTCTGGATCTTGCTGGCTACCGGCTAATCCATACAATGCTATAATTATCCGTATGAAAGACATATTACTCGCAGTCATCGTAGGGGCGGTCCTAGTAGGCGGATATTTCCATTTTGCAAACAATCCTTCAGCCACTCCGGCCACAACCTACACCTCGGGGAAGTTGAACATCGATGTCGTGTGCAAGAGCGCCTTGGCCTATATGAGCTTTCCTGACGCGGCCAGCGCGGATATGTTTGTAGCTGACTGCAAGGAAGGCAACCATCCTGAAGTCATTGAGCGCTATAAACAGGATATGAATCTGGGCGACGGGGCGGCTATCTAACAAGATTATGCGAGTCCTGCGTCATGTTGCAAAAAAGCACATGTATGTTGTCTATATTTTAGAATGTAAAAACGGGACGCTGTACACGGGCATCACGACCGATGTGGAAAGAAGGGTCAAGGAACACCGAGGCGGGAAGGGCGGCCATTATACGAGATCGAAAGGAGTGAAGAAATTGCTCTACACCGAAAAACACCCGAACAGAAGCTCAGCCTCCAAGCGCGAGGCGGAGATCAAGGGATGGACCCGGGGCCAGAAGCTCGAATTCGTCGGGGGAACTCGTGATATTCTATAGGTATGAAGATCGTCTGGAACAGGGTAACTCCGCTCTCTCAGGCCATGGCCATTATCCTTTTTGTGGCCGTATTGCTCGTAGGATTTCAGCTCGGCCGAAAGTTCCAAACGGTGTTTATCCTGGGTACTCCTCTCTCCACCGCGACGTTTACATGCGACAGCCGGGAGATCTTTGCGGAGTTTTATCCGCGCTCGGTCCATCTGGAATTCGGCGGACAGAAAACTCTCTATCTTCCCCAAGCGATCTCCGCTTCCGGGGCGCGCTATGCGAATGCGGACGAGTCGCTTGTCTTTTGGAACAAGGGCAATGAGGCGATCATCATGCGCGATAATTCTATGGATCAGGACTACAAGAACTGCCGGACGGCCGAACCGTCCTCTTTCTCGGGTAACACACTATAATGACCCCAAAACTCGTCGCGTTCGATATAGACCAGACGCTCACCGAGAGCAAGTCTCCTCTCGATGCGGAGATGGCGGCGCTCCTTCGCACGCTTCTCGACAAAAAAAGAGTGGCGGTGATCTCCGGCGGAACCTTTGAACAATTTAAAAAAAGCATCATTGACCCCCTCGGAGCCTCGGAAGACGAGCTTCGCTATCTCTACCTCCTTCCCACCATGGGGGCCCAGCTCTATGAATATAAAGGAGGGTGGAAGGAAGTATACTCATATGCCCTCAGTGAAGATGAAAAGCAGAAGATCATGGAGGCCTTCGGCCTCGCTTTCAGAGAAACCGGATTTGTTCAGCCCGAAAGGATCTACGGCGTACAGATCGAGGATAGGGGGACTCAGATAACATTCTCGGCCCTCGGAAGCGACGCACCGAACGAGCTCAAGTATTCGTGGGATCCGGATCACCATAAGCGGAGCGCGCTCGTGGTCGTGCTGCAGCGGGAGCTTCCGAACTTTGCCCTCAGCATCGGGGGGACGACGTCGATCGACGTGACGAGGCAGGGGATAGACAAGGCCTTTGGCCTCCATGAACTTATGAAGCATCTCGAGCTTTCAAAAGAGGAGGTTCTCTTTGTGGGCGATGCGCTCTTCCCCGGGGGGAATGACGCATCGGTTATCCCCACTGGCATCCCTTATGCCTCTGAGGAAAAGCCCGGCCTTTCCGACACCAAAGACACCATTCGCAAGCTCATCGCTTGACCTCTTCGGTGATATACTTGGAGGTATATGGACAAGCCCTTTTCGATAAAGCGGCCTTGGGGAGAGTTCAGAGAATATGCCGAGAACGAACCCGTGACGGTCAAAACAATTTTCATAAAAGATGGAGAATCCTTGAGCTTGCAATACCACGAACATCGCGGAGAGTTTTGGCATATATTGAAGGGGACGCCCGAGGTCACGATCGGAGGGGAGAAGGTTATGGCCAAAGCCGGAGACGAGTTTGAAACTCCGCCTAACGTCGAGCATCGCATCGCGGCGGTCGGCGGCGATGTCGAGTTTCTGGAGATCGCCCGAGGCCAATTTGATGAGAAGGATATAGTCAGAACCGAAGACAAATATGGCCGAACGTAAACCGCAAAAGAAAAAGATCGTCCAAAAGAAAAAACCTGTCAAAAAGGTCGCTAAAAAAACGGCCAAAAAAATCCCTACAGCAAAGCTAAGATCCAGAATTGTCCGAAAGCCGAAGCTCATCGTTAAGCGGAGCCTGCTCAAGAAGAAAACGTCCCCCGGCTCGCTGCAAAAGTTCGTGGAGAATCCGATCATCACTCCGACCGCCCATCAATACTGGGAATCAAAAGCCACTTTCAACCCGAGCGCCCTCTACGCGGACGGCAAGGTCCATATTCTCTACAGAGCCATCGGGGTGGGAGATATTTCCATGCTCGGGCACGCGGTCTCCAAGGACGGATTTACGGTCTTCAGCCGCAACTCCCGCCCGGTATATTTTCATAAGGTCACTCCGGACAAAACGGTGCCCGAGGCCGCGTATACATCCGGGGGTGGAGGGCTCGGCGGGTGCGAAGATCCGCACCTCACTCGGATCGACGACAGGATCTATATGCTCTACACCATGTTCGACGGCTGGGGAGCCATTCGTATCGCCCTGACCTCGATCAGCTTTGATGATTTTGTGAATGAACGGTGGAATTGGAAGATCCCCGCCCTTATCTCTCCGCCGGGGGAGATCCATAAGAACTGGGTGCTGTTCCCGGAAAAGATCAAAGGCAAATATGCCATTCTCCACAGCATCGTACCCAAGGTTCTCATCGAGTACGTCCGCGACCTCGATTCGCTCGGCGAATCAAAACCCATTAAAAGCATCTCAGGGGATCGGACGGCCCCAAAGGGCAAGGAGGGATTATGGCCCCGCGGAGTCGGACCGTCGCCGATGAAGACGGAATACGGCTGGCTCGTCTTGAACCACGTCATGGATACCCGAGACCCGAACAAATACAAGATCGGCGCGATGCTCCTCGACCTCAAGGACCCGACGAAGGTCTTGGCCGAGGCGGGAGAAGCGATCCTTGAGCCCGATGAGTGGTATGAGAATGCGGGGCATAAAGCCGGAGTGGTGTATTCGTGCGGAGCGGTCATCGTCCGCGATTGGCTCTTCGTGTATTATGGAGGAGCAGATACCGTCGTGTGCGTTGCGGCCGCGAAGCTCGATCCGTTCCTCGATGATCTCCGAAGATCAGGCAAACCAAAACTGAAAAAAGTAACGACAAAGAAAAAATAATGTTCGTCGTCAAACGCAGCGCGCATAATCCGATCCTCACTCCGAACCACGAGCAGTTTTGGGAGGGATCAGCCGCCTTCAATCCCACTCCCGCGGTCAAAGGCCGGAAGAAATACCTTTTGTATCGGGCTCTTTCAACCCCTGATGTGCTCCGAGAGCCAAAGCAGCTATCGACCATCGGCATCGCCGAAGCATCCGGGAAGCAGTACATCCATCATCGACAGTTCATTACCCCCGAGGAGGAATGGGAAAAGTTCGGCTGCGAGGATCCGCGCACGACGTACTTTGAGGGTTTGTATTATACGTTCTACACAGCCCTCGGATCCTTTCCCTTCGGCGCGGGCGGCATCAAATGCGCCGTGGCCATATCCAAGGACCTCGAATCGGTCACCGAGCGCCACCTCGTCACTCCCTTTAATGCCAAGGCCATGAGCCTCTTCCCGGACACCATCAACGGCAAGGTGACGGTCATCTTCTCGGCTCATACCGATGCGCCGCCGGCCAAGATGTGCATCAGGCAATTCGATCGGATCGAAGAAGTATGGGACCCGAAGTCGTGGGAAGGATTTGAGGCGAATATCGACACCTATTCGATCGATCTTCGCCGCTTGGATTCCGAACACGTCGAGGTCGGAGCTTCTCCCATCAAGACAAAGTACGGATGGCTCATGATCTATTCGCATGTGCAGAATTATTTTTCCGAAGAAAAGATCTTCGGCATCGAGGCGGTTCTCCTCGATCTCCATGACCCTCGCCGCGTGATCGGCCGCACCAAAGGTCCGATGCTTGTGCCAGAAGAGCCGTATGAACATGTAGGCATGGTCTCGAACATCGTTTTCCCGTCCGGCGCGTCCGTCGAAGGGGATACGCTCTCTATCTATTACGGAGCGGCGGACAGTACCGGATGCGTGGCTGAAGTGAGCTTGGCCGACCTCGTCGGGAGCCTTCATCCCGACCTCGCCCCAACGCGGCACCTCAAGCGTTTCTTCAAAAATCCCATCCTTACGCCGATCAAAGAGCATTCGTGGGAAGAGCAGGCGGTGCTTAACCCCGGCGCCCTGAAGATCAAAAAGACCACATATCTTTTCTATAGGGCTATCGCCGGAGACAATACATCGACGATCGGGCTCGCCACCACGCTCGACGGATACAATATTACTTCTCGCCTTTCCGATCCTATCTATACTCCGCGTACGCCGTATGAGATGAAGAAGGTCGAAGGCGGGAACTCCGGATGTGAAGATCCCCGGGTCTCGAAGATCGGCGACCGGATATATATGTGCTACACGGCGTTCGACGGGATCGGCCCGCCCCGGGTGGCCGCCACCTCCATTTCCGAAAAGGATTTCCTTTCAAATAATTTTAATTGGACGACGCCTGAACTCATCACTCCGCTGGCGGTTGACGACAAGGACGGCTGCATCCTGCCGGAGAAGACGGGGAACAGATATTTCGTGCTTCACCGCATAGGCACGGATATCTGCGGGGATTATCTGCCGAGCCTTGAGTTCGAAAAGCACCAGGTCAACAAATGCATCCGCATCCTCGGGCCGCGTCCGGGCATGTGGGACGGGGTGAAAACGGGCATTGCCGGCCCTCCCATTAAGACAAAAAAGGGCTGGCTCCTCCTCTATCATGCGATCTCCAAAGAACACCATACATACCGAGTGGGTGCCGTTCTCCTCGACCTCGAAGACCCGACGATCGTCCTCGCGAGATCATCTGATCCGATCTTTGAGCCTGAGGAAGAATATGAGAAGGTGGGAGTGGTGAATCGGGTGGTCTTCCCGTGCGGGATGGTCGAAGAAGGAAAGACCCTGTATGTCTACTACGGCGGAGCGGACAAGGTGGTGGGAGTGGCGACGATCGAGACGAAAGTCCTCCTCGACGCTCTCACGCGGGATTATCTAAAGAAAGAATGACCGTGTGCTAGAATGAGCCATCACTATAGAATCTGATGGCTACAAGATCTTCAAAAACAAAGAGCAAAGGACCAAAAAAGTTTTTTGTCCTGGGAGGAGCGCTGGCGATCCTCGGCGGATCTATTTATACTCTTAATTACTCAGATCTTTTGGCCGTCGAATACGGCACCCCCGGAG
Organism: Parcubacteria group bacterium; assembly: GCA_028286565.1. Lineage (GTDB taxonomy): Bacteria > Patescibacteriota > Minisyncoccia > Phycocordibacterales > Zambryskibacteraceae > JAIFWN01. The sequence continues at coordinate 49,566 of JAQBRH010000004.1, read as the reverse complement.
CCGTATCTTCCACGACACCGGTCAGGGCGCTTATCGACGCGGTCAAGCCGGTTCCCAAGCTCGACAAGGACGCCTATGATAAAAAACTCATAGAGATCTCGAACGTCGCTTCGACCAGCGCCACTTCGACGAGGCTCTTATGGGGTCCGAAGCCTCATGTCTATCCGAATGCCGGAGCCATTCTCCCATTCAAGCGCATCGTCGCGTATTACGGGAACTTTTATTCGAAGGGGATGGGCGTACTCGGAGAATACCCCGAGGATATCATGCTTGAGAAACTGAGGGCGGAAATGGCGCGCTGGAACGAGGCCGATCCGAAGACTCCGGTCCTGCCCGCCATCGACTACATCGTCACCACCGCCCAAGGAAGCGCCGGAAAGGACGGGAAATATAGGCTGAGAATGCCCGATTCGCAGATCGATCGGGCCCTCGAACTCGCGCACAAGGTCGACGGCATCGTCATCCTTGATGTTCAGGTCGGGCTATCGGACCTCGAGCACGAACTTCCGGTCCTTGAGAAGTATCTTTCCATGCCCGAAGTGCATCTGGCTATTGATCCGGAATTTTCCATGAAGACCGGAGCAAAACCGGGGACGGTGATCGGCACCATGGATGAGAAGGATATAAACTACGCGGCGGAGTATCTGGCGACGCTCGTCCGGGCCCACAACCTTCCGCCGAAAGTTCTTGTTATTCACCGTTTTACCGAAGATATGGTCACAAACTATAAAGTCGTACGTCCTCTACCAGAGGTCGAGATCGTCGTCGATATGGACGGGTGGGGATTCGCCGCGAAGAAGATCAACACGTATCAGCAGGTCGTCTATCCGGAGCCGATCCAGTTTACCGGGTTCAAACTTTTCTATAAGAATGACCTCAAACCGCCGTCGACCCGCCTTCTCACCCCGGCGGAAGTCCTCAAGCTTGTGCCCGCCCCATTATTCATCCAATATCAATAATATGAAAAAACTACTCCTCTTGATCCTCGGTCTTGTTATTGTCGGAGGCCTCGTGCTTTGGAAGCGGCCTGCCAATGCTCCGGGATCGCCGATCGCCACTTCAACCCCTGAAACCTCGACCGATCTCCTCACCTATACAGATCCGGCCGGCCAGTTTCAATTCAGTTACCCGAAGGAGTTCGCGGTTTCAAAAGGACCGGGCCTCGCCGGAGAATGGATGTTCGGGGCTACAACCACAGGGTCTCTCCTTGGGACGATCACCGTACCTCGATCGTATATGCCGAACACGAATTTTGCGGATGCGAAGCTGACCGTCGGACGATCAAATGCTCCAAGCGCTATCCGGACGTGCACACAGGACACCACCGGGCTGAAGGCGACGAAGGGGACCGCCACCATCTCCGGTTTCCCTTTCACGTCGTTTGCGTTCACTGATGCCGCAGCCGGCAATCGCTATGAGACCACGAGCTACAGAGGAATACTTGACGGCGATTGTTATGCGATCGAATACACCATCCATTATGGGAATATCTCGAATTATCCGGCCGGCAGCATCCTGGAGTTCGACAAGCAGAAACTGGTCAATGACCTGGAGAGTATCGTGAAGAGTTTCAAGCTCCTTATCTCAAGCAACTAGAGTAATATTTTCGAGCTCGGCCCGTCTCCATACCTAGGGGTATTATCGGTTTAACCTAGGCTTATTATGGAAAAAACAACAGTAGCAGTATTTAAAGACAGGACTGACGCCGAAGCGGCCATTAATGAGCTTCGGACCTTCGGCATCGCCGATGCGGACATCTCGTATGTCTACAATTCTGAAGGAGTAGTCGTCACCGCGGACGGAGGATCGCACGTCGGCGATGCCGCAGCGAGCGGAGCTACCACGGGCGCGGTCTTGGGCGCCATCGCCGGCCTCGTGGTCGCGAACGGCATTCTGCCCGGACTCGGGACGCTCTTTGTGGCCGGGCCTCTTGCCGCCGCCCTCGGTTTGACCGGAGCGGCTGCCACAACCGCGGCCGGAGCGATGACCGGACTCGTTGCCGGGGGTCTCGTCGGAGCGCTCGCCGGCCTCGGGGTAAGTTCTGAGGATGCGGCTCTCTACGAAGAGCGAGTGAAGCGCGGAGGCATCCTCGTCACCGCTCGTTCGATGAATCCGAGCGGAGTGATGGATATCCTCAAAAAGTATCACGCCGAGGAAATACGCGAATACAAGAAGGCATAACTCACCGAGGCGGGTATAATGGTCGTATGAAAAGAATCGTCTCTTTGTGCATCATCCTTTCATTCTTCTCTTTCGTGCCGAGCGCTTTTGCTGCGGGCACGTTCGAGGTGTCCGGATGGATCCCGTATTGGAGAAGCGCGACGGGCACAGCCGAAACGCTTGCCCACCTCGACGCCTTCAAGGAGATCAATCCTTTCGGCTATACGGTTACCGCTGACGGACATCTCTATGATCCGACGAACTTTGGCGCGGAACCGTGGACCACGCTCATCAATAATGCCAAGGCAAAAAAGATCCGAATTATCCCGACCATAATGTGGGGGAACGGAGCGGCCATTCATGCGACGCTCTCGAACAAAACCCTTCGCAATGCGCACATCAAGGAGATCGTCAACCTGGTGAACGCGAACGGCTTCGACGGAGTGGACATCGACTACGAAGCGAAGCTGACCGAGACCAAGGATTATTATTCGATCTTTCTCCGCGACCTCTACAAGGCCATGGGCAAGAAGTGGGTGCAATGCGAAATAGAATCGAGGACTCCCGTCACATCGAGATACGACACGGTGCCCGCGGATTATAATGCAAAGGATGTCTCGAACGACTACAAGATGATCAACAAGTACTGCGACCGGGTGCGCATCATGGCCTACGACCAAGGCCGGGTTGACCTCAAGCTCGACCAGACGAATCCCGGGATCTACGCGCCGATCGCCGATCCCCAGTGGGTAAAGAAAGTTGTCGACCTTGCCGCCAAGGAGATCTCCAAAAAGAAGATCATCCTCGGGATCCCAACCTATGGGTATGAATATACGATCACTCCGGGCGGAGTCGGGGGATATACATATGAGAGGCTCTGGGCCTTCAATCCTCTCTACGCTCTTCAGATCGCGGCGCCTTTGAATCTCATGCCGACCCGTACGTCGTCCGGGGAGCTCTCCTTCACCTTTTACCCCGAGGCAAGTTCGACCCCATGGAACGGAGTGCGGTCCGATCTGAAAACGAATATGCTCGTATGGTCGGATGCATACTCCATCAAACAAAAGGTCGATCTGGCCAAATCGCTGGGACTCCGCGGCGTGGCGATCTTCAAGATCGACGGCGGCATGGACCCGTACGCCTGGAACTACCTCAAATAGGCTTTTACTAAGTTTTGGGTTTACCCTGAGCCAGTCGAAGGGTATACTCTTCCTCATGGAACTCGTTTTCCTTGATACAGAAACAACCGGGAACGACGTCGAGAAGGACTACCTCTGCCAGGTGTGCTATAGGGCGGGAGGTACAACCTACGTCGGGTATTTCAAGCCGCCCGTGCCCGTCTCGGTGAAGGCCATGTCGATCACCCATATAACCAACCACATGCTCGAGGGCAAAGAGACCTTCGCCGAGAGCCAAATGAAAAAAGATCTGCAAGCCCTCCTTGCAGACGGAGTGATGGTCGCTCATAACGCCAAGTTCGACCGAGCCATCCTTCAGAAGGAGGGCGTCGAGATCCCGCGGTTCATCTGTACGCTCAGGGTCGCCCGATACCTCGATCAGAAAAATCTCATTCCCGAATACAACCTCCAATTCTTGCGCTACTTTTTAGATCTTAAGGTCGACGGCCACGCGCATGACGCCGAGGGAGATGTAAATGTTTTATGTGCGGTGTTCGAGAGGCTCCTCTCAAAAATGATCGAGTCGTGCGGAGATAGAGAAACGGCTATTCAGAAAATGATCGAGGTGTCCGCTCAGCCGACCATCTTCACCGTCTTCAACTTCGGCAAGCACAAAGATAAGAGAGTAGAGGAAGTGGCTAAATCCGATAAGAATTATCTTGAATGGCTTCTCGCCACCAAGACCAAGGACGGAGAGCAGGACGAAGATTGGATCCATACCCTCAGGCACTTTTTGGGAATTACAGTCTAGCCGAATTTTTGCCGGCGACGAATCCTGTTGTCCACGAGAGCTGGAGGCCATAGCCGCCGGTCGGACGATCGATATTGAGCACATCTCCGACGAGGTACAGATTCGGATACAAGCGAGAGCGCATGGTCTTAAAATCAACTTCTTCGAGCACCACTCCGCCCGAGGTGATGACCGCTTTCTCAACGCCGAGCGTATGAGAGACATCGACGCGCACATCTTTTAAAAGTTTGATGAGAGCGAGCCGCTCTTCGCGGGTGACGCTGTTCGACGCCTTGTCCGGATCTATATGTGAAAGCTCGACCAGGATCGTCGAAAGAGCTCCGGGCAAAAGCGGACCGAGGCTGTTCTTGAATTTCTTATTGATATTCTCCTTGAATAATTCTTGGAGCTTTTCGTTCAGCTGGCCGTGGTCGTAGGCGGGAAGGAGGTCGAGAGACAGCGCGACTTCCCCGTACTTCAAAAGCTCGCCGATGTCTTTAGAGAGGTTGAGGATGGTCGGACCGGAGAGTCCGAGGTGGGTAAAAAGGATCTTGCCTTTCTTCACCTCCTGCTTCTCTTCGTTCTGGAGGACGGTGACCTTGGCCTCTGTGCTCACTCCGGCGAGGCGAGAGATCCACGGATCCTTGAGGGCGATAGGGACGAGGGCCGCGCTCGCGTCGACGACCTTATGTCCGAGGGATCTGAGCCATTCGAAGCCGTCTCCGGTCGAGCCTGTGTCCGGACGGGATTTGCCTCCCGTCGCCAGGATGAAGTTCTTGGCCTTTATGACGCTATTGTCCGCAAGTTTTACCGCAGTTAGGGCGTCTTCTTTTATAAATCCTTTAACGGGGGAGTTCGATCGGACGACCACCTTGCCTTCCTTCATGTAGTCGATGAGGGCGTTGTAGATGGATTCGGACCTGTTCGACGCCGGGAATACTCTCTGCTCGTTCTCGACCTTGGTCGGAACTCCGCGGCCTTCAAAGAACTCGATCGTGCTTTTGTTGTCCCATTCGGAAAAGGCCGAGAAGAGGAACTTGTCCGCATCTTTGAATTTCGAAAGGAGCTTCCTCAGATCCGGTTCGGCGTTGGTGACATTGCATCTGCCGCCTCCGGAAATGAGAAGCTTCTTGCCGAGACTGTCATTTTTCTCAAGGAGAAGCACTTTCGCTCCCTCTGCTCCGGCTGTTCCTGCAGCCATCATGCCCGCCGGCCCTCCGCCGATGACAATGACATCCCATATCTCCTCCGTTTCTTTCATATTCGGCTATCCTAGCATATGTGGTAAGGTACTGTGATGTCCGATCAAGGAACCATCCTCAGATTCGAAAATACGAGCTTTGAATACGGCCACGACAAGCCCATCTTGGATGAGGTCAGCTTCAATGTGCGCCGGGGCTCGAAGATCACCATCATGGGCCAGAACGGGGGAGGCAAGAGCACTATCTTCAAGCTGATCGCCCGCGAACTCCATCCGGAATCCGGGAATATCCATATCACTCCGAACCTCTCGATCGCCCTCTCTCGCCAGGTCATCCCGCGCGAAGACCTTGGCCTTTCGGTCAGGGAATTTTTCTTGAAGCAGTTCAAGACGAAGATCTACGACATAGATCCTCGGATCGACGCCGTCCTCGAAGTGGTGAACGTTCACGCTCCGCATGAGCGGATCCTAAGAACGTTCTCAGGCGGCCAGCAGGCCCGTCTCCTCCTCGCTTCCGCGCTTATCGTCGATCCGGACATCCTCCTTTTGGACGAGCCGACGAACAACCTCGACACGGCGGGCATCGAACACCTGACCGCCTTCATCAAAGGCTACAAGAAAACCGTCATCGTCATCTCCCACGATTCTGATTTCCTCAATTCATTCACCGACGGCGTGCTCTACCTCGACGTCTACACGAGAAAGGTCGAGCAGTATGTGGGGAACTACTATGACCTCCAAAAGGAGATCGCCTTGAAGATCGAGAAGGACAACAGAAAGAACGCCCTCCTCGCGAAAGAGATCCAAGAGAACAAAGACAAGGCGAACTTCTTCGCGAACAAAGGTGGCCAGATGCGCCTCGTCGCCCGCCGCATGCGAGACAAAGCCGAAGAGCTCGAAGAAGAAAAGGTCGATATCAGGAAAGAAGACAAGGTCATACGTCCTTTCGTCATCCCCATGCAGGAGAACATCAAAGGCGAACTTCTAAAGATCACAACCTTTACCACCATGAGCCCGAAGACCCACAAGGTCTTAAAACGAAAAGCCAATATTTCGATAAAGAAAAATCATCACCTTCTCCTCAAGGGTCCGAACGGCATAGGCAAGTCTACGCTTCTTGAGACGCTTGCCCGCGGGGACGCCGAAGGAGTGGAGATCACGCCAGGCGTGAAGCTCGGATATTATAGGCAGGATTTCTCCACGCTTGATTTTGAACAGACGGTCTACGAGTCGCTTATCTCCGCCATGATCAAGCCGAACGAAGAAGCCATGCGTTCGACCGCAGCCGGCTTCCTCATCACCGGAGACGTGATGAAAACAAAGATCGGAAGCCTCTCGGAGGGACAGAAGGGACTCGTGGCTTTCGCCCGCCTTGTCCTCGAGCGTCCGGGGATACTTATATTGGATGAGCCGACGAACCACATCAACTTTAGGCACTTGCCGATCATAGCCAAGGCCCTCTCGGCGTACGAAGGCGCGATGATCCTCGTCTCTCACGTCCCCGAGTTCGTGAAGCAGATCCGGATCGATGAGACCCTCGACCTCGCAAAATAATTAGAGAAGCCCGAGGCTTGTGAGGAACGTTTTCAATTCTTCTCCTTCTATTTTCCTATATGAGTTCGGAGCAAGTTTGCCGAGAGCGATGTTCATGATGCGGATGCGCTTCAAGTCGCGGACTTCGCCAAAGAGGGCGACGACCATGCGGCGGATCTGATGCTTCTTGCCCTCGGTCAAGGTGACGGAGAAGGTGGTCTCGTCAATGAGTTCGATCTTGGTCGGCTTTGTCACATATCCTTCGATGTTCACGCCGGCTTCCATCTTTTCTTTAAAGTTGTTCCTAAGCTTGTCTTTGACCTTCACGACGTATTCCTTGTCGTGCGTATGGATCGGATTCAAGAGGCGATCGGTGATGCGTCCGTCGTTCGAGAGGATGATGAGTCCGTGGGAATTTTTGTCCAAGCGACCGATAGGGAAGACATTCTTTAGGTCGATCGTTTCTTTGATGCCCTTTGCTCCTTTGTTCGGAGCGATGGTGGCCACGCCCTCAGGCTTGTTGTACGCATAGTACACATAGTCGGAGGGCTTTCGGCCCGATCTGACTTTGACGGCGTCGCCCGACTCTACCTTGTCTCCAAGGACGGCAAAGCGGCCATTGATGAGCACTTGGTGCTTCTCGATAAGTTCGTCCGCCCCGCGCCTCGTCGAATAGCCCTTTAGGGCGAGGTATTTGTTGATGCGCATGGGGAATTCTGGTTTTGGAGCCGCTGTGGTCCCTCTGATCGGTTTCTTCATGTGTGGAGTCTAGCATATAATGGCCATATGCGAGTCTTTAAGGCATTATTTGCCCCGATCGAGCGCCTCTATAGACGCTATGAACGTCCCTTCTCTTCGATCTCCCTTATCGGCGGATTCGTCTTCGACGCCCTGACGCTCCGCCGCGTTGATGCGCTTTGGGAGAATGTCTGGGTGGGATTTCACCTGCTCGTCGTCGCGGTGGCCATCATCCTCCTCAATATAGACGAAGACAAAAAGGAAGAGGGAGAAGAGATGCCCGCCACTCACTTTTGGCTCGTGAACATCCTCCAATTCTTCTTCGGAGGCCTCCTCTCGACCTTCATCGTCTTTTATTTCCGAAGCGCCACGCTTTCGGCCACTTGGCCCTTTCTTCTCATTCTCGCCCTCGCCTTTCTCGCGAACGAGCGGCTGAAGCGCCACTACGAACGTTTGGCCTTCCAGGTCGCCCTTTTCTTCCTCTCGCTTTTCTCTTTCGCCATCTTCTCCGTTCCCATCCTCTTTCATCGGATCGGAGCAACAGTCTTTGTCGGAAGCGGGCTTATCAGCCTCCTTATCATGGGAGTATTCTTCTTTGTCCTAAAGCAAGTTAGCCCGGTCGATTATAGGAAAGAACGAAAGTTCCTGGTCGGGATCGTGCTCGGGATCTTCGCCGCGGTGAATATCATGTATTTCACCAATCTCATTCCTCCCTTGCCGCTCGCTCTAAAAGGCGGAGGGGTGTACCATACGCTTCTCCGAAACGGAGCGAATTATGAAGTGACGTACGAGGAGTACGGTTGGAAAGGATTTTTCAAGATCTATGACGATGTTCACCTTCTCCCGAATGACTCGGTCTATGCATACAGCGCGGTGTTCTCTCCTTCCAAGCTCGACATCGGCATTGTCCACGAATGGCAGCATTATAATGAGGCATCAAAGACATGGGAGACCAAAGCCCGCATCGACCTCCCGGTGATCGGAGGCAGAGAAGGAGGATTTAGGACATACTCGAACAGGTACGGTCTTGAATCCGGGAGGTGGAGAGTAAATGTGGAAACCTCTCGAGGCCAGATCATCGGCCGGCTTCTTTTCAATGTGGTGCCGGTCACGGAGCTACCCCCGCTCACGAAAGATACCCTTGCCTAATATGCATCTCAGCCTCGACTACATCCTCTCGCTCCTTGAGACCTATCGATACTGGGTGCTGTTTCCCATTGCGGTGCTCGAAGGGCCGATCGTCACCATCATCTCCGGCTTCCTCATATCCGTCGGATATTTGTACGGGCTCTCGGCGTATGTCTTGATCGTCGCCGCCGACACGATCGGGGATGTTCTGCACTATTATGTCGGGTATCTCGTTCGGCACGGTCGGGGCGGGCGATGGCTGAGGCTTCTCCGGATCGACGAGGCCAAGCTTGAAAAGGTAGAGAATCATTTTAAAAAACATCCGAAGAAGTCAGTATTTATCAGCAAATTTTTCCACGGGGTCGGAGGCTGGATCCAAGTGGCGGCCGGAGTGGCGGGGATGCCGCTTCGGGAGTTCGTGCTCTATTGCCTCATCGGCACCGTCCCAAAGACCTTTGTCCTTATCGTCATCGGGTTTGTGTTCGGCAAATATCTAAGCCAGATCGACAGCATCCTAAGCACAGCCTCGCTCCTCGCTCTCCTCGCGGTCGTGTTCGGCATCGGAGGATACGTCCTCGTCTCCAAATACTTTGAGCAAGAATCATATGAGTAACCCGAAATCCAAAGGATATAAAAGTCCGGCCGAGATCCAAAGCTTTTTGAACTCCCTTCCGTTCAATTTTGAGAAAAAGGGCGAAACCTGCAGATCGGTCGAAGAAAGTTTGAAGGCGGGGACCGCGCACTGCTTTGAAGGAGCGCTCATCGGGGCTGCGGAACTTCAGAAGCTTGGACACAAGCCTCTCCTCCTCGACCTCAAGACCACCAAAGACGACTTTGAGCATGTGGTCGCGCTCTTTAAGGTAGGGGGATGCTGGGGAGCTATCTCTAAAACAAACCACGCAGTGCTTCGGTATAGAGAGCCCGTATATAAAAACGTTCATGAACTCGTGATGAGTTATTTTCATGAATACTTCCTGCCGAGCGGAGCGAAGACCCTTCGAAGCTACTCAAAACCGTTCGATCTTAGAAAATTCGGCGATGAATGGATCACCGGGACTATGCCTCTCTGGCACATCGACAAGGCCCTCGACCGTTCGCCCCACACGAACCTCCTCATCAAGGGACAGATCAAGAATCTCCGCCGGGCTGACCCGATAGAGATCAAAGCAGGAGAGATCGTCGAATATCATAGATAATACCCTTGCGTCCTCTGGTTGACTTTATTGGTATTTCGGGTATAATGCATTTAGAAACCCAACCGTGGCTTTGCCACAGGAGATCATTATATGTTCGAGCGAATGAGAAAAGGGATTCGTTGGTTGAATAAGGCACTTATTGCACCAACCTTCCTTTCATTCCTTACTTCCTTATTTTTTTTAGGAAGCGAAAGAAAAGGTTATTTTGCCATGGCTTTCTTCTGTTTCATTTCAGTCGTGTTCGGAGCGGCCCTTGCAGGTGACAAGACTGAGCCGGATGCGAAGCCTTTTGCTATCTTCCACGTGGCATGGGCCATCGCAACGGCTTTTCTTACTCTTGTTTTCTGGATGTCCGATATCAATGTCTCTATTACTCAGACGACGGTCCTAATTGCCAGCATCGTCTGGGGGATTCTTGTAATCGACTTGATGACCCAGAAGTTTCTCAATAGCTTCCGACAAAAGAAGGAAAGGATAAAAGAAGAAGAGGCTGCAAAACAACAAGCGTTTGTTGACCGGATTATCAAGTTGGTCGGCGACGCTCCACAGACGAAAGCCCTTCTCTCCGCGATCGAACGTCTCACTCCGCATGCCAAGGAAGAAGCGGGACGTATCCTCGGGGCTCTTTCAAGGGATTCTGAGCGGTACGTGATGCTCCGAGCACTTCAAGAAACCACAACTAACGATGTACTTCGTGCAGAAAGTGGCAGAGAAGCCGATGAGATTTCTCTTGCAGCCAGAACTCTTTGTGCAGATGCAACCGAAATGGCTCTCGAGCTTCTTCGGGAGTATCAGACAGCAGAAGCAGAAAAGAGTTTGGGCTTTGGAGATCAGCGTGGTTCTGAACTTGCTCGAGCTTCCGAGGATTTCAGAGAGTACCTTCGTGGACTACGTAAGGTTACCGAACACTTGGGTCCTGGAGCGGAAGAGACTCTGCGCCAGGACATCGACGCTCTCGGACCGCAAACCGAAGTGAAGGAGTTGCTTCCAAAAGCAGACAGATCTCGACGACTTCGCTCCGGTGACTGAACATTTGTACGCAATGCTCCGCCTCGATATATCTCGAGAGGCGGAGTTTTTTTAATTTGATATACTACAAATATGGATCTTCACCCGATCATCGTGCACTTCCCGGTCGCCTTGCTCACCCTCTATGCGGTGCTCGAGCTCGTGCGTTTTAGAAAGGTCATGGAACAGCCGTATTGGTTCTATATAAAGGGGGCTCTCGCCATCTTCGGCAGCCTTGGTTCGCTTGCGGCCTATGCGACGGGACCCGATGCTCATCCGGCGCCCCGCATCCTCCAGATGCATTCAAATTTTGCTACAGCGACCCTTCTTGTCTTTGCGGTCATCGCCTTTTCGTATCTCTTTCAATGGTTCAAGCCGAATAGGTATTCGGCTTTTGTTCACCGATCCTACATCATCATCCCGCTTGCGCTTATCGGGCTTGTTTGCGTCACTATCACGGGGGGACTCGGAGGGGCAATGGTCTACGGCACTCACTTCGATCCGTTCATGGCTCCGATCTTTAAACTTCTCGGAGTCTATTAATTATTTTGTGTCTTGTAGTTTCGTGCTTGTGTCCATCGCTTTCAATACAATGACCGCCAGGATGATGAACATCGCTTCGAACGGAAGGAGCGAGAGGGAGAATGAAGCGATCAAGGAGCCGAGGATGAATCCGACCGGCCAAGCCATGCGGTACACGGAGATCATGCCCGCATCACGCTTATCCACATGCTTGAAGAAATAGCTTTCGGTGGTCACTTCAGTGATCGCGGCGCCGACTCGAGATAAGAACAGAAGTCCTCCCCACAGGAGGATCGAAGCGCTGTGGAAGAAAGGGATGATGATGAGAGCTGTGCCCATAATGAAAAACCCGAGGGTCATGAACTCCTTTTCGCCGCACCACGAGTCGGCCAACTTTCCGACCGGGATCTCGAGGAGGATAAAAGGCAGAAGCATGATGGTGAAGATGATGCTGATCGAGGCCCAGCCGAACCCGATATGGTCGTGGAGATAGATAGGCATATAAATGACCATGAAGCTGTAGAAGATATCGAGCACCATGCGTACGAGGGTCACTCGGCGGATGTTCTTTGAGTTCCACCAGGCGCGAAGGGGCACTTCGGCGAATCGCTGGTGTCCGTCCTTAAAGCCCTTGAACGAATAGGCCGAGAGGAAAAAGAGTGGGGCGAGGAGAAGGGCGGAGATAAAGTAGAGTCTCGAGAATTCTCCGTTCGGCGCGACGACCGCGATGAGAAGCGGAGAAAGGACGAGGGCGATATTCCCGAGCGTAAGCGACATGCCTCGAACCGATCCGGTCTGGTTCTTCGGCGTCGCATCCTCGAGGAAGATATCGAGGCTATAGAGGATCATGAGAGAAGTGCTGTCGAAGAGGATGAAGAGGAGGGCCATGGCGAGCGGCGTCGAAACAAAAGCGAGGCCCGTGACCGCGAGGAGCTCAGCGCAGAGGAAATAGGAGAAGAATTTGCGGTTCCCGATGAGAGCGAGCCATTTGAGGGCGAGGAAGATCAGAAAGAGGTTCCCGACCGCGCCGAGCACATATATAAACCCGACCACGCTCGGCGCGAAGAACCGCTCGAGGTAGGAGGAGTTCACATAGACGAGCGAGTTGTAATGAAAAAAGAAAAAGAAGGTCGCGAGGTAGACGGGGAACAAGGCTTTGTTCCAGCTTCGCTTGAAATGAACTCTCATAAAGAAAGTATACCAAAAGAAATGCCTCGCGTATGCGAGGCATTCTTGTGGAAATGAATGAGAAGGTTAGACTCCGAGGATGACGGGGATGACGATCGGCTTCTTGGCTGTCTTTTGGAAGAGGAAGCGGGAGACGTCTTCGTTCACCGCGTTCTTGGCATAGTCGAAGTTGATCGGATTCATGCCGACGGTGGTCGATTCGATCGATTTCTTGATGAGGTGGCGCGCTTCGTTCAGAAGCTCTTGGGATTCTCTGAGATAGATGAATCCGCGAGAAATAATATCAGGAGATTTCTTCAGCTTGCCGGTCTGGGTGTTCACCATGGCGATGATGACGAACATGCCGTCGCCCGCGAGCATCTTACGATCGCGGATCAATACTTCGGAGACGTCTCCGACGGAGAATCCTTCGACGACCACGTCGTCCGAGGGAGCTTTCTCCGCGAGGCGAACCAAAGTCTTCCCTTCATCTCTGATCTCGATGATCGAACCGTTGTCCGGGACGATCACATTCTCGCGAGCGGCTCCCAAAGCTACGGCGAGATCGGCGTGCATCTTCAGCATGTAGTGGTGTCCGTGGACGGGCATAAAGAATTTGTACGGGATCTGCTTGTGGACCCATTCGAGCTCTCCTCGCTTGCCGTGGCCGGAGGTGTGCACGTCGGAGTCGAGGTAGGTGATGATCTTCGAGTCGTGCCTAAAGAGGTTGTCCTTCAGCTTGGCGATCGCTCGCTCGTTCCCGGGAATGACCGATGAAGAGAGGATGATGGTGTCGGTGCGGCCGAGCTTGATGTGCTTGTGGGTCGAGTTCGCCATGCGCATGAGGGCGGCGAATTCTTCTCCTTGGGCTCCGGTCGCGATCATCATGATCTTGTTCGGAGGATATTTGTTGATGTCCTCGATCGGCACAACGTGGTCGATGTTCACGAGGTTGAGGTGCTTGATGATGTCGACGTTGTTCTTCATGCTGCGGCCTTCGATGACCACCTTCTTGCCGTAACGCCTCGCGGTGTTCATGAATTCGATGATGCGCTCGACTTGAGAAGCGAAGGTGGCGATGATCACTCGGCCGGGAACTTCGGCGACGATCTTGTCGATGTTCTTCAAAATATGGCTTTCGGAAGGAGAGAATCCCGGCTTCTCGATGCCCGTCGAGTCCATGGTGAAGAGGAGGACATTCCGATCCTTGAACATCTTGTATTGCTCGACTTCCTTCTCGACTGGGATGCCGTTCTCGTTCTCGACGCGGACGTCTCCGGTGTTCACGATATCTCCGTACGGAGTCTCGATAATGATGCCGGTCGAGTCAGGGATCGAGTGAGTAAGGCCGAAGAAGCGAACCTTGAGGTCGGGAGTAAGGGGAATGGCCGCTTTGTCCGACGCCTCGACGATGTGGATGTTGAGGGGAGGCAGATGCGGGAACTCTTCCTGGCGCTTCTTGATCATGAGTGCGCCGAATTCTTTTGTATAAATGGGCGGGTTGCCGATCCTCGTGATGAGGTACGGGATGCCTCCGATGTGGTCCAAGTGTCCGTGAGTGATGACCAGGGCCTTGATCCTGTCCTTTCGCTCTTCGAGATATTTGGTGTTCGCAAGGATGTAGTCGACTCCGGGAGTTTCCGCGTCGGTGAATTGAATGCCCGCGTCGACGACGATGATGGCGCCGTTCAGTTCGATGGCGGTCATGTTGCGTCCGACCTCCTCAACTCCTCCGAGAGGGATGATGCGGATGACGTTCGGAGCGAGAGGAGGGATGATGTCCGCGGGTTTCTTCTGAGCGATCGGTCTGTCAGAGTCTCGGCGCATGCCTTTCTGCTTCAAGGATCGGGTCATGAGCGGGGAGCGCGCTCCGCGGCTAAAACCTCCGCGTTCGCGGCGAGGACCGTGCGTGCGGGCGGGATGGGCCGGAGCGCTTGGAGCTGCGCCTGCGGGATTAGTAGTTGGATTCATACTTTATTATCTTTAGAATTATCTAACGAATAGTTTCCAGACTCTGGTCGTCTCTATGTACCAATCTCTGATGCCGAGGAATCTGTCCTGCGGAGTCGTCAGTTCGCCGAAGGTGATCGACTTGACGCTTGTCGGTGCAAGATAGAGATAGCTGGGGGTGTACAAGAACACCGCTGGTACATCGGCCCGGATCTCCTTGTCGAAGGATCTGTAGTCATTCTCTCGCTTGATCGGATCAGTGGTCTGACGCGCATCTTCGAGGAGCTTGTCTACTTTCGAGTTGGCATAGAGGGCGATGTTGAGGCCCGGATCGTTTCTTTCTGATGAGTGCCAGAAGGGATAGACATCCGCGTCTCGGCCGACGACTTCTCCGAACAGAAGCGCCTCAAACTTTCGGGGTCTGATGACGTTTTGGTTCAGGTCGCCTGTCTCAAACACGAGCACATCCACCTTTGCTCCGAGAGTTTGCCAAGCAGTGCGCAATTTTTCTGCGACCGCTTTGAGTTCTGGAGCGTCACCAGTGGAGATTGAAAACGACAGAGTAAGTGTAGCACCTTTCGACTTTTTTTCAAATATTCCTGTTTGGGGATTCTTTGTCCAACCGCCGCCTATGAGTATTTGTTGGGCCGCGGCCATGCGTGCGTCGATCGGCGTGGTGGTTGAGCGGGCGCCGCTCCAGGCGAAGAGGGCGGGAGGAAGCGGCCCGTCGATCACCGTCGCATATCCGTGGAGGATGTCTTCGACGATCTTTTCTTTCGGGGCGGAGAGGTCGAGGGCCTGTCGCGCGGACTTATCCAGCAGGGCTTTATTCTGGCTCTGGTTAAAGAAGACGCCGAAGACGCGAGGCAAAGGAGAGGAAAGGATTCGCGAATTTGAGTTCAAGAGAACGATAGCTTCTTCGGGAGAAAAACCGGAAATGCTCTCGATGTCCCCGTTCTGGTATGCGTTCAAAAGTTCCGTTTGGTTCGGATAGAATTTAAAGATGAGGTGTTTGATCCACGGCATGCCTCCGATCGATCTTTCAAAGGGAGAAAGGTCATAGTAATCGGGGATGCCTCCGGAATTCCTCTGGACGGCATTAATAGTGTACGGCCCAGAGCCGATCGGGAGAGCGTTGAATTGGCTGAACGAAAACTCGTCGTCGGTGACGTTCTTCCAGATGTGCTTGGGCAAAATCCCGAGCGTAAGGTTATCTATGAACGGGGCGTACGGTTTCTTCAGGGTGAAGACGACCGTCGAGGCGTCGGGCTTCTCGACTCCGATGCCCGCCCAGGTGCCGAAGAGGGGGCTCTTCAGGGCGGTGTTCTCTATTTTCTGGATGGTGAACTCGACGTCGTCCGAAGTGATAGGCTCATTGTCTTGGAAGGTGGCGTCCGGGCGGATATGAACTGTGTACGTAAGGCCGTCAGGAGAGATCGAGACGTCATCCGCAATATCGTTCACAATGCTTCCGTCCGGAGCAAGGCGGACGAGGCCCGAATATATAAGGGCGCTCAAGTTCTTGTCCGCTTCCGAATAGGCGAGCACCGGATTGATGAACCGCGGGTTCCCGACTACTCCTTCGGAGAGGCTGCCGCCCTGGAGAGGGACTTCGACGAGGTAGGCGCTGTTTATTTGGTAGACGAGCGAGAGGCCGGAGAGGACGAAGAGGCCAACAAAAAAATAGAAGACCGTCTTCTCCGCAATGGTGAAGGAACGGACGGCTTTGTTGACGGAACGTTCTTTTGGTAGATCGAAGCGCTTCACAAGAAGCGTCCGGAGTGATGAATAGGTCATGATTGACGCGATTATCGCGCGAGGAAGAGCGAGGCGAAGGCGGTGACGGCAAAGAGAACTGCGACGAGGATGGTCAGCTGGAAAAGGGTCTTCTCGAATCCTCGGCGGTTGTATTTGCCCGACGTCATGCCGTCCGCTCCAAACGCGCTTCCTAGGCCCGCTTCAGAGCGCTGGAGAAGCACTCCCCCGATGAGGAGGAGTGAGAGGACTATCTGTATATATGGTAGGGCGTGGGCCATAAGCTAACTCACGTATTATACAAGAAACCTATCTTTGGGCAATCGGGATAGAGTTGATGCGGAGGAAAAATGGGGTATAATTCGGCCACCTTACAAGAGCAGTTTTAATCCACGATATGAAAAAACCCACAACAAAAACTTCTCAAAAAAAGCTTTCGATCGCCCCGCTCGGGGACCGGGTGCTCGTCCGGCCCTTCACTATGGAAGAGGTGAGCGGGAACAAGCATTTCGGCATTATCCTTCCTGACTCCGCTTCAAAAGAAAAATCAGCCCAAGGCGAAGTGCTCGCCGTCGGACCCGGACGACACCATGAAGGAAACATAATTCCCGTGAATGTGAAGGTCGGGGACATCGTCGTCTTCTCCAAATATGCATACGACGAAGTAGAGATGGACGGCGAAGAGCTCTACCTCCTCCGTGAAGACAATCTCCTGGCGGTCATAAAAAACTAATCTAACTCCCTACATCTAATGGCAAAACAAATTCTTTTTAAAGAAGAGGCGAGAGGCGCGCTTCTCCGGGGCGTAAATAAGGTGGCCGATGCGGTTCGCGTGACCATCGGTCCTCGAGGCAGGAACGTGGTCATCGACCGCGGCTACGGCGCTCCGACCATCACGAACGACGGCGTCACTATCGCCAAGGACATCACCCTTTCGAACAAATTCGAGAACATGGGCGCAGAGATCGTGAAGGAGGTGGCTTCAAAGACGAACGACGTGGCCGGAGACGGCACCACCACCTCGGTCGTCCTTACCCAAGCGCTCGCCGAAAAGGGATTCGAGAAGATGCTCATGGGCGCGAATCCGATGGGCATTCGCCGAGGCATCGAAGAAGCGACCAAGGACACGGTAGCCGCGCTCCGCGCCATGGCCAAGCCGATAAAATCCGATGCGGAGGTCAAGCAAGTGGCTACTATCTCCGCCGAATCAGCGGAGATCGGAGACACGATCGCTTCTACAATAAAGAAGGTCGGGAAGGACGGCGTCGTCACCGTCGAAGAATCGCAGTCGTTCGGCGTCGAATCGGAGATCGTCGAAGGCCTCGAGTTCGACAAGGGATACCTCTCTCCATATATGGTCACCAATGCCGAGAGGATGGAAGCCGAATATAAAGACCCCTTGATCCTCGTTACCGACAAGAAGATCTCTACTATAAAGGAGGTCCTGCCGCTTCTTGAGAAGATCGCCCAAAGCGGGAAGAAGGAACTCGTCATCATTGCCGATGATGTGGACGGAGAAGCGCTCACTACGCTCGTTTTGAATAAGCTCCGCGGGGGGTTCAATGTCCTCGCGGTTAAAGCTCCGGGCTACGGAGACAAGAAAAAAGACATGCTCGGAGATATTGCCGTGATGGTCGGAGCCACCCTTGTCACTTCTGACGTCGGACTCACCTTTGAGAACGCCGAACTCGACGTGCTCGGACGCGCTCATCGCGTGGTCTCGACCAAGGACAACACCATCATCGTCGGAGGAAAAGGCAAAAAGTCGGAGATCACCGGGAGGATCAGCCGGCTTCGAACGCAGAAAGAAGCGGCCACCTCAAAATTTGATAAGGAAAAGATAGATGAAAGGCTCGCCAAGCTTTCGGGCGGGGTCGCGGTCATCAAGGTCGGGGCGGCGACCGAGACCGAGATGAGGTATCTCAAGTTAAAGATCGAAGATGCGGTCAACGCCACCAAGGCCGCCATCGCCGAAGGCATCATCCCCGGCGGAGGCACCGCCCTCGCCAAGGTTTCCAAAAAGATCGAAGCCAAATTCAAGACGACCGAGGCGTCAAAAACCGCGCACGAGAATACTCGCTCGGCGGAATTCGCCGCAGGCTACCTCGCCGTCGTCGAAGCTCTGAAGGAACCTCTTCGCCAGATCGCCATAAATGCTGGCAAGGAACCGGGAGTCGTCCTCGCTGATGTGCAAAAAGGCGGAGCGAACTCCGGATACGATGCCTTGAATGACGTCTACGTCACCGACATGTTCGCCGCGGGCATCATCGACCCAGTCAAGGTGACGAGAAGTGCGGTCGAGAACGCATCGTCCGCCGTCTCTATCCTCCTCACCACCGAAGTGGCCATCGCCGACGAACCAAAAGAAGAAAAAACTCCACACCCGGGAATGGGGATGGAGTACTAAATAAAAAGACCTTCCGAAGAAGATCAATGGCCGAAGCCGATGGCATTTTGCCTGGTCCGGTGTCCTTTGTCCGGCAAGGGCGGAAGAACGGGGGCGGTTTCGGGAGTGCGGAATACAGGCTCGAGAACTTTGACCCGAAGGATCCGAAACGGTTTATCCGGAGCTGTATAGACGACTCCGAGGATCACCGAACGGTACTCTTGCCCCTCGACGATGTTTTTGATGTCAGACTGCGAGCCTCGGTTCTCGACGAGCTTGATCGTCACTCCGTCTTCCTTTATAAATTGTTCCCACTGATCTCCTCGAACCCTCCGTTCCTTGCTTCGAGTAAATGATCCGTTGACGAAGTCTCCGATTCCTAGCATG
Source organism: Parcubacteria group bacterium (assembly GCA_028286565.1). Taxonomy (GTDB): domain Bacteria; phylum Patescibacteriota; class Minisyncoccia; order Phycocordibacterales; family Zambryskibacteraceae; genus JAIFWN01. The sequence goes on along the minus strand of JAQBRH010000004.1, from coordinate 30,527 downwards.
GCCGTCTCCCGGTGAAGGTCTGTAAAAAACCTACTCCTCTTATACATAAGAGTCAAACGTGGTAAAATACAAATATTAACCACATAGTTCGGACGCTCACACATTCATTATGAAAAAAGGTACATACATCGTCTTAGGCATCATTCTGGTCCTCGTTATCTGGCTCTACTCTTCGTATAACAGCCTTGTGCCGTTGAACGAACAGGCGGACGCGCAGTGGGGTCAGGTAGAGAACGCATATCAACGACGCTTCGACCTCATCCCCAACCTCGTGAACTCGACCAAGGCGGTCCTCGGCCAGGAGCAAAAAGTGTTCGGAGATATCGCTGACGCTCGTACCCGATACTCGGGCGCGACTACTCCGGATGAAAAGGCCGCCGCAGCCACTCAAGTTGAATCCGCCCTTGGACGGCTCCTCGTCATTACCGAAAATTATCCGACGCTTGTTTCTGTGGGCACCGTTCGAGACCTCATGACAGAGCTTGAAGGCACTGAGAACCGCATCAACGTCGAGCGAAATAGATTTAATGAGATCGTCCAAGGCTACAATACGAAAGTGAAAACCTTCCCGACGAACCTCATCGCCGGACTCTTCGGCTTCCACGAGCGATCTTACTTCAAGGCTGATGCGACGGCTTCGACTGCTCCGACCGTAAATCTCCAATAACGTATGTTTAAGCGATTTCTCGTCGCTTCCATCCTCTTTTTTCCGCTCTCGCTCTTTGCCTATGTCTCTCCGGGCAAGCCTGCCGGATTCGTGAACGACTTTGCACACATGCTTTCTTCGGACACTATCCTTTCCGTTGATACCAAGCTCGGGGATCTAAAAACCGAAACCGGAAGCGAAGTGACGGTAGTGACGATCGAGAACTTGGGCGGGGATACTATAGAGAACTTCGCGAACAAGTTGTTTGTGGAATGGGGTATCGGCAATAAGGAAAAGGATACGGGAGTTCTCTTCCTGATCTCTCTCGGAGACAGAGAGGCGAGGATCGAAGTGGGCTACGGACTCGAGCCTGTGCTCACAGACATCGAAAGCTCGCACATCATCTCGGATATTCTGGTGCCGGCATTTCAGAAGAATGAGTATGATAACGGCGTCATGGGTGCGGTTGATCAGATAATCCAGGATGTACGGCGATCCGAACCCATCCTCTCGAACTCATCCGGAAACGCTGCGAGCATTCCCTGGGGAAATGCTGCCATCTTCGGACTCTTTGTACTTGCAAGCGTGCTCGGCCGGTCAAAGTCGTGGTGGGGAGGCGGACTGGTGGGCGGGATCGCCGGCATAGCTCTCGGGATTTTCAACGGCGTTGTCCTGGGGGTGATCGCCGCAGTCATCCTTATCCCCCTTGGACTTCTGTTTGACTATATAGTCTCAAAGGCTCATGCGAACCACGGGAACGGAGGACCAAGGCCCCCTTTTTGGATGGGCGGCTTCGGAGGAGGTGGAGGCGGGGGTGGCGGGTTTGGAGGCTTCGGCGGAGGATCATCTGGCGGTGGCGGATCCTCCGGCAGGTGGTAAGCTTTATATATGGATATCAAAGACAAAGAGCTGCACAGAGTTGCGACTACCGCCATCATTTATAATGCTGAAGGCAAATTCCTTATCACTAAGCGTGCTCCGCATAAAAAGCATTTCCCGAACAAGTGGACCGTTCCTGGCGGAGGATTAACTACTGATGATTACACTGATCTGCCTCGTACTCATGTGGGTGACAATCAATGGTATTACTCTGTGACGAATGCCCTTGTTCGTGAAATCCACGAAGAAGTTGGACTTGAGATAGGCAAGCCTGAATATCTCCTCGACCTCACCTTTATAAAAGGCGACGGTGTCCCAGTTCTCGTGCTTAGTTATTTTGCTTCATATATAAGTGGAGAAGTGGTACTTGATGAGGATGCGACGGAGTTCGCCTGGATCGATGCGTCTGAAGTTGGAGAGTACGAGCTCATTGAAGGTATAGACCACGAGATACAGATGGTCGACGAAATTCTCAAGAAGAGAAAAATAGGGTAGTATCTTCCGACACGGAGGCGTCGCATAGTGGTCTAGTGCACTACCTTGGAAAGGTAGCAGGCTCGAAAGGGTCTCGAGAGTTCGAATCTCTCCGCCTCCGCAACGACCGGCAAGGACAGCCGGGGTGCTGTCTGCGTCGGACGTCGGCGCGTGAGGAAAGAGATGAGAAAGCCGGAGCGCGACGGCGCGAGGCGGGGTCGAGAGCGTTTTCAGCAGAAAACGACTCGTGACCGAATCTCTCCGCCATATACATTATCCAATCGGGGTACTGGTCCTGTAAGGACAGAATCCCCGCCTCAGCCAAATAGTGGTATGCTACATAGCATGAAATATCAAAAAGGGTTTGCGTCACTTTTACTCATAGTTTTGATCGTTGCGGGTTTGGCGGCGGCGGGCGGGGGATACGCGGTGTACAAAGACAAACAACAGCATGAAAAGTTTGTCAGCACTCTGGGCGCAATAAATAAAAATAAAGAATCAGCCGGATCGAACACGGCAGAAAGCAACGATACTTCTGTCTCTCCGGTTTCCACGACTCCGACTCAGCCCAAAGCTACTCCTGCTTCACCGGCTCCTACTTCGTCCCCGGAGAGTAAGATCGTCTTCACCTTGAAAAGCCAGTTTCTAAAGGATGATGCGACGGCTCAAAAGATCGCTTCCGGAGAAAATCCCGGTGTGGACATCTCAACCTTCCCATTGAAGGCCATAAGAAAAAATGTGCCCACTGATTCATTTGCCTATCGAGTCGTCAGCGCTCTGCGCATGCTCGGTTATCAAGAGGGATACAATAGCGAAGCGTATGTCGGACAAGAATTCCTAGGAGACTTTAAGCGTGTGAACGGTCTTCCTGTTACTACCACCATTGATGCATCTACTCTCCAAAAGATAGATTCGCAGCTTGCCTTGAGAGAAGTTGAAGATCTGAAGCTGGCGAAGAATTTCCCTTTGTATCCCTATTTCATGACCGCTCCAAAGAACGAACCCACGAAAGAACATGCGGCAGCCCTCTTCGACATAGCCTTCTCGGCTCTTCCTTCGAATATTATGGTATGGAGCGAAGCGAACTTTAAGGCATACATGAGGGATCAAGGAGGCAGCCAATTCAGTAATTCAGCGGCTGGGTACAAAGTTTGTCTAAGTGTTCTATATCCCGAGGTGGACGACAACTGCACCATTAACACCCGAGGCGTTCTGTCATTTTGGGGCTCGGATCTGGCCATCGTCGGGACGCAGATCCACGAATACTCCCACTTCCTTGACGGAAATGTTTACCCCAAAGAAGCCGGAACTTCAAGAGGTGTTGTCGATACCACAAGCTTTTACGATATCTCGTACGATACAAGTAAACAGACCATTGGCAGTAATGGATGGAAAATTTTCCCTATCCGACGCCCAAGCAGCGCAAGGAATGAGTTTGTCTCGGCCTATGCCATGGGCTGGTCCCTTTCGGATAAGGCATCTGATGCGTATACCCGTACGGCCCAAGAAGACTTCGCCGAATCCATGTCCATGTTCGTGACAGAGGGCAAGGTGTTCAGAGAATTAGCCAAGACTTCGCCGGTCATCAGTCAAAAGTATGATTGGCTGAAACAACATGTGTTCAACGGCAGGGAATATGCTACTGGCGAAATAAAAGGGATCGCCTTCATCAAGGCTCATCCTACCGCTCTCTTAGAAGATCAAGGCAGCGGAGTGGCGGTTTCTACCGGCGCCTACAACGCCCAGCACTACTCGGTATATCTGCCTGATTTCGCGTGGGACTATAAACTTTAGTAACCATGAAAAAAGACGAAGAATTGACCCCGGAAGAGTTCCATGTCCTCAAGGAAAAGGGGACGGAAGCGGCCTTCTCCGGAGAATATCTGCATACCAAGAAAAAAGGCATGTATGTCTGCAAGGTCTGCGGGAACGAGCTCTTTTCATCCGAGGCAAAATTCGATTCAGGCACGGGCTGGCCCTCGTTCGATGATGCGGCGAACCGCGAGAACGTTATCCTCGAAGAAGACGATTCCTTTGGCATGAAAAGGACGGAAGTAAAGTGCGCCAGGTGCCATTCCCACCTCGGCCATGTTTTCGATGATGGGCCAGCCTCGACGGGGAAGCGATACTGCATCAATTCGGTCTGCCTCGACCTCCAGGAACAATCCACAGATTGACGGTTGACAAAAATTATCTCCTGGTATATAATACCCTTGATGTAAGTTTCTCGCGTAGCTTCAAGGTTTTACCTGCGGTGTGCAAAGAGAAAAGTCCGGCGCTTACACAAATTATATTTTAAAGGCCGGCAGAACAGTATATGTCAACAAAGCTTTACGTCGGGGGTATTCCTTACACCACGACTGAGCAGGCCCTTCGCGATGCATTCGGGAAGGCAGGAAACGTCACGTCAGCTTCGATCATCATCGATCGAATGACCGGACGATCCAAGGGATTCGGATTCGTTGAAATGGCCTCTGAAGCGGAAGCGGATGCGGCTATCAACATGTGGAACGGTATGGATTTCGAAGGTCGAAAACTTACCGTCAACATTGCTCGCCCTCTTGAGCCTCGTGCTCCTCGAGGCGACATGCGACGCCCTATGTAATACGCTTCGGCGTCTTACTAACAAAAGACCTCTCTGCTATCCGCAGGAGGTCTTTTGTATTGTAGTGCAAGGGGTATATACTAATATTTAATGGGTCTTTTAATTTATAACCCTTATCCATGAAAAAAAGCACAATTTTAGGAATCGCGGTTGGCATTATCTTGATTCCTACTCTCCTCCTCACGTACAGATCCGGAAGTATTGTGCCCGGTGAGATTTTCCATAGGATAATAGGGGAGCTGGCCCTCGTCTTCAGAGGCAATAATCTGGCGCAAGTCGCCTCGGACACCCAGCCTCCGACCGTCGGCCTCTCCTCGGCTCCTTCGAACGGGGCAACCGTTTCCGGAGACGCCGTTCTCGCCGCTTCGGCTACGGACAACGTGGGTGTCGCCGGAGTGTGGTTCGAGGTGGATGGAGTTCACTACAGAGACAGAGACAACCTGTCTCCCTATTCAAAGACGATAGACACAACCGCGTTTCCCGACGGGGCGCACACGCTCGGAGCGGTAGCCGTGGATCTTTCGGGCAATTTCTCTACGCCTGCGACAGTCAGCGTCACCATCGCCAATGGTTCTCCTGCGCCTGCCCCGGCTCCCGTTCCCGTTCCGACCCCAACTCCGACTCCGACTCCAACCCCTACACCGACGCCTACTCCCACCCCGACCCCGATAGCAAATGTTCCCGTACGACTGCCCGACCTTCCGCAGGTATATGTGAACGTCTCTATGCCGAGCCAGACGGGTCAAGTCATCGCTGTTAATGCCGGGGGAAATTTGCAAGGAGCTCTTAATAATGCCCAGCCCGGAGACACCATTGTCCTCCAGGCAGGAGCCTCCTTTGTGGGGAACTTTACTCTTCCTGCAAAAAACAACCCATCAAATAAGTGGATCGTCATACAATCAAGCAAAGTATCAAGCCTTCCTCCTCAAGGAACTCGAGTGTCGCCTTCTGACGCTCCAAATATGCCGAAAATTGTCGCCGTGGCGTCCGGCAGAGCGATCTTTGCCAATCCATCGTCGTCATATTACCGCTTCATCGGCGTGGAGATCACCGACGACGGGCTCCCAAGCTCTTGCTGTGGCCCTGTATTACCGGGCGGAGGGCGAGGTGGATTTAATGGCGGGCTGATCAACTTGGGAGCAGATCCAGCCAATACTATTTCCACTCTGCCTCACCATATTATCTTCGATCGGTCATATATCCATGGCCAGCCCACCACGCACATCAAGTATGGAGTGGGTATGAACGGAGCCTACCAAGCGGTCATCGACTCGTATCTTTCTGAATTCCACGGTGTTGGCCAGGATACCCAGGCGATCAATGGATACAACGGACCCGGACCTTTAAAAATTACGAACAATTTCCTCTCAGCTTCTACGGAGACCATCAATTTCGGAGGGGCCGATCCGTATATTTATGGAATGGTCACCAAGGACATAGAGATCACCAATAACTATTTCTTCAAGCCGACGAGCTGGAATCCAAACAGCCCTAACGGAGACTATGCGGGCATATATTGGGCGGTTAAAAATATTTTTGAACTTAAAGAAGGCGATCGCATCTTGGTTAACGGCAACGTTCTGGAAAATAACTGGTCTGACGCTCAGGCCGGGTACGCTTTCTTGCTCAAAGCCGTAAACCAGGGAGGAGGCGCCCCGTTCATACATACCTCAAACATTACCGTTACGAACAATATTATTAAAGGATCCGCTTTGGCGGTGAACGTGTGCATGATCTGCACCGGTTCTCAGGGAGGGTCAAAGTTCTTGATCGAAAACAATCTTTTCCTTGATATAGATAAAGATAAGTGGCGCGGCTCATATCCCGCTTCAAGCTGCTGCGACGGAATTGTCCAGGTTCTTCTCGCTTCTGATGATGTAACGTTTAGGCATAACAGCATTTTCCAATCAGGAAAGAATGCAAACTTCCTCACTTCTGACCCAACCGGATTCGCTAATAATCGTTTCGTCATGACCGATAACATTTCAAATTTCGGCGAATACGGAATAGCCGGGATAAGTGCATTACCCGGATATGTAATAACCAACAATGTAGTGGTGGGACAGTCGACACCTATTTTACCCGGCAACTTCACCAAACCTTCTTACAGTGCTATTGGTTTCGTGAATAATAATGGAGGTTATAACGGAGATTATTCTCTGACTTCAAGTAGCCCTTATAAAGGCAAAGCTTTAGACGGGACAGATATAGGAGTTAATTGGCCTGCACTGTATTCCGCTACCGTGGGCGTCGTGGGCGGGAAGCCGGGCAATCCATCATTCAACAATCCGCCTGCCTATATCCCTCCTGCGCCTATTCCGACCCCAACCCCAACGCCTACTCCCACTCCCACACCTACCCCGACTCCCGTAACTCCTGTACCGTCCCCGTATGTACCGATCCAGAATCCTGTTACTCCGACTCCGGTCCCGGTCCCAGTCCCGACGCCGGTAAATCCCGGCGAAGTAACCGGTCCGTATATTCCGGGGGCTCCTACGCCGGTTCCGACCGAAGAAGGCAGGAAGAATTTCCCGCGAAATCTCACGGTCGGATCAACAGGCTCGGACGTTCGAGCGCTCCAGCAATATCTCATCAGCAAAGCTTCGGGTCCTCGAGCAGAAGCCTTGAAGCAGAACGGCACAACCGAATTCTTCGGCAACATGACGAGAGCCGCACTCGCGGAGTTCCAGGCACGGTACGGCATCAGCCCGGCTGTCGGCTTCCTCGGGCCGCTGACAAGAGCCTTTATCGCAAAATAATATGAAGAAAATACTTATCGGCCTGGCCCTCATCATCGTTGTGCTGCTCTTGGTCGTAGCAAAGCGGCCGGCGGCGGTTCAAACGGTCTTCAATCCGGGCAACGTGAATCTCCAAGGGGCGAGCATCCCCGTCCAAGTGGCGGATAACTTCCACCTTCGAGAGGTGGGGCTCTCCGGGAGGACATCGCTCGATCAAGGAACCGGCATGCTCTTTATCTTTGAGCGGCCGGCGACCTATGGGTTCTGGATGAAGGATATGACCTTCCCCATAGACATCATCTGGATCCTCAATAATAAGGTGGTCCATGTCGAAAACTCCGTCGATCCGTCTTCGTATCCGAAAGTCTTTTACCCGTCCTCGGAAGCGAATTTCGTACTTGAGCTTCCGTCAGGGTATGCGATGATCCATAACATAAAGATAGGGGATCCCTTCTCTGTCAACTAAGGTTTTCTCTTAAAACATCCTCTGGGGCCCCGCAGTGGCACCCTCGTTTACCCACCGCCTTTACAGCGGTGGTTTTTTATTTTTTTGCGGGCTATCCCCAGTTTTTGAGGGTCGATCTTTCGTACAATCTATAGAAATTAAGTACAAAAAGTTATGAGCCCATACATCACGAGAAGAGACGGAACCCAGGAAGACTTTAATGCCGACAAGATCAACAAGTCGATCGAACGCGCCGCGTACGGTTTAACAGACCCGATCTCTAAGGTGATGCAAGTGGCCACTGATACGAGGCTGACCGTGTATGATGGGATCTCCACCGAGGAGATGGACGAAGCGACGATCAATGCGGCGGTTCAGAACATCAAGGATGATCCGGAATTCGACAAGATCGCCACCCGCCTCCTCTTGAAGACCGTCTACAAGAAGGTTATAGGCAGCTACGAGAATGATCCCGCCATCCTTGAGAGAATGCACAAAGAGAATTTCGCTGCATATATAGAAACAGGCATCAATGAGAATCGCTTAGACCAGAGAATGAAAGAAAAGTTCGACCTCGCGGTCCTTTCGAAGGCCTTGAACATATCCCGCGATGATATTTTCTTGTATGCGGGCCTGTCGGGCCTCCTCAACCGCTATGCGATCAAGAACACTGAGCAGGAGCCGATAGAAACTCCGCAGTATTTTTTCATGCGCGTCGCCATGGGGCTTTCGTACAACGAAGCGGATCCGACCGCCTGGGCTATACGATTTTATGAAAAGATGTCCAAGCATGAGTACATCGCCGGAGGTTCGACGAACCTCGGCGCGGGCACTGTTCGCTCGGCGCTCTCGAATTGTTTCCTCCTTGAGATCCACGACGACATGGAACACATCGCCAAGTCCGTCTCGGACGTCATGCTCCTTTCAAAATCCTCCGGAGGTCTCGGTGCTTCGGTCACTAAGCTGCGAGCGGCAGGGTCACCGCTAAAATCAAACTTCGGCGGCGCTTCGACCGGATCGACCTCGTTCGCCAAGATCATCGACACCGCCATCCGCGCTATTCAGCGGGGAGGCAAGAAGAAGGGAGCGCTCTGCTTCTACATGGAGAATTGGCATTTGGATTTCCCCGAATTTTTGGATTGGAAGCACAACGCCGGAGACGACTATATGCGCATGCGCACAGCCAACACCGCCGCTTTCATCTCGGATGAGTTCATGAAGCGCGTCCAGGCGAGCCAAGATTGGTATCTCTTTGACCCGGTAGAAACTCCGGACCTTAATGAGATCTACGGCAAGGTGTTCTCCAAGAGGTATCAAGAATACGTCGACAAGGCTGAAGCCGGGGGAATGAGGACCTTTAAGAAGATGCCGGCCCGAGAGCTCTGGAGAAAGATGCTCGTGGCTCTTCAGACCACGTCTCATCCGTGGATCACCTGGAAGGACCCGATGAACCTCCGAGCCCTGAACAACAACACGGGTACGATCCATATGACGAATCTCTGCACCGAGATCTGCCTTCCTCAGTCGAGGGACGAGATCGCGGTCTGCAACCTCGCGTCGCTGAATCTTGCGGTCCATGTGTCCGAAAAGCAGGTCAACTGGCAGAAGCTTGAGGAGACCGTCCGCCTCGCCATTCGCCAGCTCGACAACCTGATCGATATTAACAAGCTCCCAGTGCCTGAAGCCGAGAAGAGCGACAAAGAGAACCGGGCCATCGGCCTCGGCGTCATGGGACTCGCGGATGTGTTCGAGCGCCTCGGCCTCGCCTATGATTCTGAACCTGCGTATGATTTTGCGGACCGAATATTCGAGTTCGTCTCCTATATGGCGATCGATGAGAGCGCAAGCTTGGCGCAAGCTCGAGGCAGCTACAAGAACTTTGAAGGCTCCCGCTGGTCCAAAGGCATGGTGCCTATAGACACGCTCGCGATCCTCGAAGAAAGAAGGGGAGTGAAGCTGACCGTCGACAAGGAAAGCCACCACCGCGGGCTCGATTGGAACATCCTTCGAGAAAAAGTAAAAAAGGGAATGAGGAACTCGACGCTCATGGCCGTCGCTCCGAATGCGAACATCGGACTCGTGGTCGGGACCGTTCCCGGGATCGATGCGCGATTCTCGCAGGTCTTCTCAAGGAACAAGATCTCAGGCAAGTATTTGGACATTAACCACAACTTGGTGCGAGACCTCAAGAACCTTTCTCTGTGGGACAAGGTCAAAGAGCTCATCATCGAACGCCAGGGGGATATTTCAGAGATCACCATGATCCCTCAGCATATTCGAGACGTGTACAAAACATCTTTCACGAATTCTCCGTATGCATATATAGAAGTGGCTGCCCGAGCTCAGAAATGGGTCGACCAAGCTCTTTCTCGAAACATGTATCTTGAGACCAGAGATATCGATGAGACGATGAAGATCTACGAAGCCGCATGGGAAAAGGGCTTGAAATCGACCTATTATCTCCATATGAAGCCTCGCCACACGGCGGAGCAATCCACCGTTCGAGTGAACAAAGCCGAAGCGGGCGGACGCAAGGGATTTGCGGCGATCAGGAATATCGAACCAAAGGAGGTTGCGAGCGCTCCGGTTCTGGAAACTCCCCACCATATTGAATCGGTCGTAGCCATGAGAGTAAGCGCCCCCGAGCCGGTACTTGCCTATGAGGAAAAAAAGGAAGAAAAAGACGCGGTCATGGTTCCTCGATCGCAGAAATCGTATACTATCCACATGCCCGAAAATCCCGCCGATGCGAACATCTGCGATGATTGCCAGTAATATGCTTTATTCATTGGTTATTTAGTCATTTAGATTTTTTCAAACTCCCATGCTCATAGGCAAAGCCACACCGGACGACATGAACCTCCACCCCATCAGATACCAATGGGCATATGATCTCTATAATCAGGCGGTTCGAAACACGTGGTTTCCTCATGAGATCGCTCTCAAGGAAGACCTCGACGATTGGGAAAAGATGACCGAGGACGAGAAGCATGCGGTCAAATTCCTCATGGCTTTTTTCAACCCGGCGGAGCTCATCGTTAACCGTTCGATCGCCCTCGGCATTTATCCATACCTCAAGGCTCCCGAAGCGCACCTCTATCTAGCCAAGCAAATGTGGGAAGAGGCCAATCACTGTGTGGCGTTTGAATATGTCCTCCAAACCTTTCCCTTTGACAAGGAGAAGATCTTTGACCTCCATCTTTCCGTGCTTTCTATGACGAACAAAGAGGCCTACATCAATAGATATATGAGAAGGATGACCGATGATACTCTCGACATATCAAGCGTGGAAGGAAAGAAAGACTTTATACGAAACTTGGTGGCTACGAATATCGTCATGGAAGGCATCTGGTTCTATTCGGGCTTCATGGTGGCCCTCTCGTTCAGGCAGAGGAATCAGCTCAGGAACTTCGGTTCGATGATCAATTGGGTCATCAGGGACGAATCCCTCCACCTCAAATTCGGCATCAACCTCGTCCACACCATCCTCGAAGAAAATGAGGAGCTCTTGACCGAAGGCTTTGCCGAGGAAATTAGGAATATCATCATCGAAGGAGTGAACCTCGAGACAGCCTACAATCAAGACCTTTTCCCGCAAGGAATTCTCGGCTTGAACGCCGACTATGTGAACCAGTATGTTCAGTATGTAGCCGACCGCAGGCTTGAAGAGCTCGGGCTTCCAAAACACTACAATGCCACCAACCCCGCGAAGTGGATGTCGACGGCGACCGACGTGTTCGAGCTCGTGAATTTCTTTGAAGCGCAGAACACGTCGTACGAAGTGGACGGCCACTCGGGAGCGATCGAGCACAACCGCAGAGCTACCGATCCGCAGCCTGAGATCATCATCTCGGCTCCGGAGATCCCGGCGGGAGTAGGAGAATAGATTTCTCCCTGTTAAAATAACTCCATGTCTAAAACAATCAGAGTTGCCATCAATGGCGCGGGCCGCATCGGCCGAGCATTTTATAAGATCGCAAAGGAGCATCCGGAACTTGAAGTCGTAGCTATTAACGACCTCGGGGACATCGACAACATCGCCTACCTCATGAAGTTCGACTCGGCCTACGGCCAGAGCGGAATCAAGGTTTCCGCCAACGCGGACAAGACCGCTCTCGTCGTCGACGGGAAAGAAATAAAATTTGTTCAGGAGAAAGATCCTGCGAACCTTCCATGGAAAGCTCTTGAGATCGACGTTGTCGTCGAATCCACCGGCTTTTTTATAAGCCCCGATAAGGCCAAAGCTCACCTCGACGCCGGAGCCAAGCGCGTGGTCATCACTGCCCCTATGAAAGGCGGAGCGGATGTCCCCGGGATCGAGAGCGCCACGGTCCTCATGGGCATCAACGAAGAAAAGCTCGCCACCTGCCAGATCAGTTCGAACGCCTCATGCACTACGAATGCAGCTTCTCCTGTGCTCGCCATTCTCGATGAAGCCCTCGGGGTCGAGAAGGCTATTTTGAACACCGTTCATTCATACACCGCATCTCAGGGAATAGTTGACGGTCCGAACAAGAAAGATTTTAGAGAAGGCCGTGCTGCCGCTATGAACATCGTCCCATCTTCGACCGGGGCGGCTATCGCCGTAGGCAAGGCCCTTACCCAGTTCGAAGGCAAATTCGACGGGATCTCTATCCGCGTTCCCACCATCGTCGGCTCTATCGCAGACATCACCTTTATAGCCAAGCGCGACACGACCGCCGAAGAAGTGAACAAAATTCTGACCGAGGCGTCCATGACCGACCGCTGGAAAAACATCTTCGAAGTGACCTCTGAGCCGATCGTCTCCTCCGACATCAAGGGAGCCGCTCATGCCTCGATCGCCGACCTCCCGATGACCCGCGTCGTCGGAGGCAACCTCGTGAAGGTTTTGGCCTGGTATGACAACGAGATGGGGTACACCCACACTCTCGTCGACCACGTCATCAAGGCAGGCAAAAACGTGCAATAATAGAAAGATGAAAATCTTCATCGGTTCGGATCACGCCGGGTTCGGCCTCAAGTCCAAACTTGTCACCTTTCTCGGCGAGCTCGGGTATGAGGTTATAGACAAGGGTACATTCGAATACAACGAAGAGGACGACTTCCCGGATTTTATCTCGGCGGTCGCTCGGGAGGTCTCCCTCCACCCGAACGAAGTGAAGGGGATCATCCTCGGCGGCTCCGGCCAAGGCGAGGCCATGTTCGCCAACCGCTTCAGCCATGTCCGAGCCACTGTCTACTATGGAGGCGGAATTTCGCAAGTAGACGGCACCGAGTCGATCATCAGGCTCTCTCGCGACCACAATGATGCGAACATCCTTTCGCTCGGTGCGCGCTTCATCACTCAAGACGAAGCCATGCAGGTCGTCCACGAATGGCTCGAGACGCCGTTCAGCGGGAGCGAGAGGCACAAGAGACGGATCATAAAGATGGACAATATCCATGGCTGAGATAATCCCCGCCATCCTGCCTGAAGATTTTGACGATCTCGAAGAGAAGCTTGGGATCGTCGCCGGGCGGGTGCCGTATGTCCAGATCGACGCGGAGGACGGGACGCTGAACAACAAGGTCTCTTGGCCGTATAAGGGAGACAAATCTTCGTTCATGCGGATCACCGAAGAGGTCGAGGGCTTTCCGTTCTGGGAAGATGTGAGCTTTGAAGCTCATCTCATGATCAAAGACCCGGCCGAAGAAGCCGAGGATTGGATCACCGCCGGAGCAGAACGGGTGGTCGTGCATTACGAGGCCTTTGAAGACAAGGACGAGCTTTCGCGGTTTCTCTCCACACTGAAAAATAGATTCGATGTGGGGAAAACATATCTCGGGGTCGAGGTCGGGCTTGCTGTGAACTTTGATACGCCGATCCAACAGATCCTTCCTCATGTCCTCCAAGCTGATTTTATCCAGCTCATGAGCATCCGAGAGACAGGGAAGCAGGGGTCGCAGTTCGAACCGGATACGTTCGAACGCTTGAGAGAGTTGAAGGAAACCTATCCTGATACGATCGTCTCGATCGACGGCGGAGTGACGCTCGAGTACGCCGAAGAGCTCATCGAGCACGGAGCGGATCGCCTGGTCGTCGGTTCGGGGATCTTTGGAGCAGAAGATCCCGAAGAAGCATTGTTCGATTTCCTTGATCTGGTCCAAAAATAACATGAGCAACCTTTCAGACGAAAGAAGAATAGAATTGGAAAAGATCGCGAATGATATCCGCATCTCGATCATCGATGCGCTCCTTGAAGCAAAGTCGGGTCACACCGCGGGGCCTTTGGGGATGAGCGACGTCTTCACTGTCCTTTATTTTCATACCTTGAATCATAGGCCAAAAGAGCCTGAATGGCCGGAGCGCGACCGCGTGGTCCTTTCGAACGGCCACATTTGCCCGGTCCTCTACTCGACCATGGCCCACGCCGGATATTTCCCCGTCGAAGAATTGAAGACGCTCCGCAAATTCGGCTCGAGGCTCCAAGGTCATCCTCATCGCGAGTTTTTGCCGATGCTTGAGACATCCTCAGGTCCGCTCGGCGCCGGACTCTCGCAGGCGGTCGGGATGGCTATCGCGGACAAAATGGACGCCAAGGATAAGGACCGAAGGATCTTTTGCTTTATGGGCGACGGGGAACTCGACGAAGGCCAAAATTGGGAGGCGATCATGCTCGCGGGGAAAAACAAATTATTTAACCTCACGGCCATCGTCGACAGGAACAATATTCAGATCGACGGCTACACAGAGGATATCATGCCTCTTGAATCACTCTCCGATAAATGGCGCGCCTTTAATTGGCACGTGATCGAGGTCGACGGGCATAATATGGAAGAGATCGCTGACGCCTTCGAGATGGCGAACACCGTGTATGAACATCCGACCGTGATCATCGCCCATACCATCCCCGGGAAGGGAGTGAAGGAGTTCGAACGAGACTATCGCTGGCATGGCAAGCCGCCGAATAAAGAAGAGGCGGATATGGCGCTCAAAGAGTTGCGAACCTTAGGGGGTAAAATTAAATCTGAACATGAATAATCTTTTTAAGAAAAATCCAGAATTGAAATATTTGTTAATAGCTTTAGTAACTATGATAGCTACTATTTTGGAATGTTATTTATTGTATAAGTTCATGCCCGGCTACTGGAGCTATTTGACAGGAACTTTTGATACATCCCGGCGCAATATAGTTGATGATATTCCTACTTTTATCTCTTTACTTGGTTTAGGTAATCTTTTTTTTGGGTTTGTTGTTTATTATTTGGTAAGAAGGATAACCGGTGCTCATAGAGCTAATAACAAGTAGAATTATGCTAAATCCTGCATTAAAATTAAATACTAAGATGTTCGACAAGGATGTTGAACAAGTTCCCATCCGCAAAGGCTTCGGAGAAGGCTTAGTGATGGCTGGAGAAAATAATCCTCAAGTAGTAGGACTCTGTGCAGACCTAACTGAATCCACTCAGATGGATAAATTTAAAGAGAAGTTCCCCAATAGATTCGTGGAGATCGGCGTGGCCGAGCAAAACTTGGCGTCGGTCGCATCCGGCATGGCGGCCATGGGCAAGGTGCCGTTCATCACCTCATACGCGATGTTCTCTCCGGGCAGGAACTGGGAGCAGATCAGGACGACCATCGCCTACAACGATCGTCCGGTAAAGATCGCCGGATCTCATGCGGGTATTTCGGTCGGACCGGACGGCGGGACGCACCAAGCTGTCGAAGACATCGCCATCACCCGCGTCATCCCAAAGATGGTCGTTATCTCTCCGTGCGACTCCATTGAGGCCAAGAAAGCGACGATGGCTACTGCGAAAACGGGCACTCCCGTGTATCTCCGCCTCGCTCGGGAGAAGACTCCGGTCATGACCACGGCTGAGACTCCGTTTGAGATAGGCAAAGCCCAGATCGTCTGGAAATCAACCAAGCCTAAAGCGGGGATCATAGCCACCGGCGCCCTTTTGCATAAAGCCCTCCTGGCGGCGCAGACATTAGAAAAAGAGGGGATAGATGTCGAGGTGATGAACCTTTCGACCATCAAACCTTTAGATACGGAAGCGATCATCGCTTTGGCAAAAAAGGCGGGGAAGATCGTCACCGTCGAAGAACACCAGATCCGCGGAGGAATGGGGAGCGCCGTCGCAGAGTGCCTCTCCGAGCATTTCCCGGCCCCCATGCGGTTTGTGGGCGTACGTGACCAATTCGGCCAATCAGGCACCCCGGACGAGCTTATCGAACATTATGGGATGGGGGAGAAGGGAGTGATCGAGGCGGTAAGATCTCTTATAAAGTAGGGACTGCCGAGCCCTTCCCTTGACGTGGGGATAACTCCATAGGTCAGCTCTACAGTAAGGGGTATGATTAGAGGTAGTTTATTACATAACAAAAGCCGATGAAAAAACTATTAGCCGGAGTACTCATTTTTATTACCATCTTTTTCTCCGGCGGATCCGCAGTATCTGCGGTGACGGTCGATGAGCTACAGGCGCAGATAAATGATCTTCTGCAACAGCTATCCGTTCTCCAGGGACAAGCTTCATCAGGAGGTCAATCTTCTTCAGCGGCTGTTTCGTCTCAGTCTTCATTCAGCAGAAATCTTTTCTTTGGCTTGAAAAATGATCCAGAAGTTATACGCCTCCAGGCGCTCCTCGGTGTTGATCAGACCGGAAACTTCGGTCCTCTGACCCAGGCGGCGGTCCAAACGTTCCAGGCTACTCACGGGATCGACACGACGGGCTATGTCGGACCGCAAACCAGAGCCGCCCTCGGCCTTAAGGTGGTTGATGATACGGAGACCGTCACTTCGGGTCCTGTTGCTCCGATCACTACTGTAGCTCCGAGAACTGCCGTCTCCACTAACACTCCCGGCTATATAGAAGGGATGACCATCACTAAAAAGTTCGGACCTTTGCCCTGCGTCGCAAACGGAGGATCGCTGAACGCCACCTTCGCTCCCGGACAGCCGTTCTGCATGTACCTCCACTTCTATAATCAGAGAGGCGAGAAGGCGGAGAAGCTTTCCGTAGGATTGGTTTCCGATGCTGTCTTCTCTTTTAACTTTAACGGCAATCCGACGCAGCCCGTTGATATAGATGATTACTTGCAGGGAGATATCAACATCATTGCAAGCGTTATGCCCAATGCGAAGCCGGGCACATATGCAAACATCTCTCCGATAGTCTTCTATACTAAATGCGCCTTTTTCTCAAGCTGCGGAGCGGCGGGATCTATGCCTATATGGATCCCTCCGGTCGGAATAGGAAGCGTGACTTCCATTCAGCCCCTCCTCTTTTCTCTCATGGTTGCTCGAGCGGGCTACGTGCCTCATTCAGGCAGTGTGGCGGGGAGCATCACCATTCAGGATCCTTCAGCTCCGGCGCTTACATCTGTTCCTGTTGTTACTCTCACCTTGGACAAAAATACAGCCGCAGTCGGAGATAAGCCGATCCTGACATGGAAAGCTATTAATTCTCCAACCTACTGTTCTTCAACGGGCAACGGTCCGGGCTGGGGAGGAGCAGGCAACACTAATCTTGGTTCTGACGGTACGACCGGCGCAACGGTAACTAGCCTCCCTACGTTTACCTCAGCAGGCACATTCACATACACGATGGTCTGCACAAACGCGAGCGGCTCGAGCGTTCCTGTCTCAGCATCCGTCATTGTAGGCCAAGTCACTAACAATAATCCCGTGGTTCCGGTTGTCACTCTCACCCTGGACAAATCTACGGCAATTGTTGGAGACAAGCCTGTCCTAACCTGGAAGGCCGCTAATTCTCCAACATATTGTTCTTCTACAGGCAACGCTCCAGGCTGGGGAGGAGCAGGCAATACCAATCTTCGCTCAGATGGAACAACAGGTGCAACGGTAACTAGCCTCCCGGCATTTACCTCAGTCGGCACATTCACGTACACCATGACCTGTTCAAATGCGAGCGGTTCGAGTGTTCCTGCCACGGCGACGGTAACGGTTTCTAACGGTTCAGTAGGAAATGGAAACACCGCTCCTTCAGTAACTCTAACCGCGTACCCTGCATCGATCAGTGCGGGCCTCTCTTCAATGCTGACGTGGTCTTCGAATGGTGCTAACTGCGACGGCACCGGGTTTAATACCTCTACCAAAGCCGGCGGTTCAGTTGTTGTCCAGCCAAGCCAGACAACAACGTACTCGATCAGCTGTACAAATTCTATTGGCGGAACTCCTACTGTTCAAAATGCCACGGTGACCGTTGCCGGTTCTCCGGTCCTTCCTGCCACTCTTGCAGCGTTCTCCTTCACCGCTTCTCCAATGGCTATTACAGCCGGACAATCTTCAACTCTGACCTGGAGCTCGACTCCTGCGGCGGGTACTACGGTTTCCTGTACCCTTGCAAATTCAAACGGCAATATTAACCAAGGCACATCTATCGCTTCGAGCGGGAGTACAACTATTTCTCCAGCAGTACTCACTGTGTACAGAGTTTCCTGTATGGGATCGAACGGCCAAGGCAAATCGCAGGATATAGCTGTTAGTGTTCAGCAAACTGCTCCAACCATTTCCTTCACCGCAAATCCCGCAAGTCTTCCGGCAGGCGGAGGTACGACGTGGCTCTCATGGAACGCGACGAGTGCTTCATCATGTTCGATCGCAAATCTTTACAACTCGAATGGAGGAGCCACCGGCAGCGTCCCCGTCTCTCCTGCCTTTACGACTGTCTACACGATCAACTGTAACGGCTTGGGAGGTCCTTCCTCGGCAAATGTGACGGTAACAGTAGCTCCTCCTGCGGGCTCCACAGTCGTTACTCCTTCAGTAAAACTAAGCGGAGTTCCCGCCTCGGTAGCTCCCGGCACTCTCTCAACGCTCCACATCGATGTGACCGGTGTTCAGTCCTGTGAAATTTACGGCAACGGCGCCGTCATTTCCGGCGGAGCCCGCTACACCTATGCTCCGGGCTCGTATCTTGCGGTATTCCCGACTCAAACAACCACCTATTCAGCCACTTGCTGGGACAAAGGAGGTCAGACCGTTTCCGGCAGCACGTCCATAACCGTACCTAATACATCAAACGTCTTCGACGCGATGAGGACACTTCTCGAGGAATTGGCTCGACAGGCAAGCCAGCTTCGCTAATCTAATTCGGTAGGTTTAAAATCGGAGGGTGCCTTAGCAAGGTACTCTTCGATTTTTTCTTTTGAAAGGAGCCCTTGTTGTGCGCCGACGTGCTGAACAACGGACATGGAGTTCACTGCGCCCCATGTGAGAGCGGTGGGGAGGTCTTTACCCATAGAGAGCGCGACAACAGTGGTCGAGGCGAAGGCGTCTCCCGCGCCGGTGCGTTCGACTGGCGGGGCGATATCAGGATAAACGGGAACGGTCCACATGGTAGTCCCGTTGTAGGCGTGCGCGCCGCGAGATCCGTCGGTGATAACGACGATCTTTGGTCCGACTTCCCATAATCTCCTCAAAAGCTCTTTGACGCCGAGCGTCTCTACTCCGAGGATGGCTCCGGCTTCTTCGACATTGCAGAAAAAGATGTCGGCTTTGTCATAGAGGCGAGAAAGTTTCTCCTTGCCGAGTTTGATCTCCCATTTGCCCGGTTGAAAAGCGAGGCGGATCTCCGGATGAGTTTCAAGATAGTCGGCGACAACATTATGAAAGGGGTAGGCGGTCTGGTTCACCGAGCTAAAGTAGAGCCATTTTGGGGTTTTGATGTCCGGGAGGGAATATTCATAGTTCTCATGCTTGATGAGGATGGTGCGGTCGTCGCCGTACCACAAGGCGTAGTGGTAGTTCGTTTTCTTGTCTTTGTGGGTTTTGACGAAGTCGACGTCGACCTTGTTCGCTTCGAGGGCCGCGAGGCATTCTCGCCCGTTCGCATCGTCTCCGAGGTTAGTGACGAGAGCGGTCTCCAATCCGAGGCGGGCGGCCGCGACGGCGCCGTTCGCGGCGTTACCTACAGCCGGCAAGAAGTATGCTTCTGTATACGGGATCTTGTCCGCGAAGGGGATACAGAGCTTGTAGTCCTTGGTGTCCGGCTCGCCCGAGAGGGTCGCCCGCGATGATTCATCCAATCGTATAAATTCGTCGATAACCGTGTCCCCGATCGCGATAAATTGGTGTTCTTTCATTGTTTGCAAATATTGTACCACGGAGTATATTCAGTCGAGGACCTTAACCGAGGTGGGTGATGCCCTTTACGATTATTCTCAGTACCGGAAACATTCAGGGGACGCCGGGTGCTTGGAGATCCGTTAAGCAGAGCAGGTACAGCGAGAACCCGGCCTATCGGTCTCTCATTGATGCGTATGAGACCAGGTTTGCAGGGGCAATGACCCTGCGGGAGATGCCGGAAGCATTCACCCGAGACAGGGTGACGCTTGCAGACTTCGCGGGGGATGATGAGCCGGCGACGGCCGCTATGGTTCACAGCCGGGTGAGGATGGCTCTGGAACATACCGCCGACAATATTCTCGCAGGGTCCTACATCGGGTATCTCGAAAAAAGCATCGACGCGCTCGAAAAGGAGTTATGGCGCCAATGCGAACCCCATCGATACCCGGTGCTGGCGGAAGCGATTCGTTCGGGCCTCCGAGCCCTCCAGGCTCGTCTCCTCGAGAAAGAGGCCCTGGTATAACCGCCCATATTCGGGCGGTTTTTTTGTTTGCAAATCTCATGCACCGGAGTATAGTCGTGTTTAGAAGCAGGTCACGTCTCATTCCGAGGAAGACAATGATTATCGGTCAAATTGTGAAGTTCCCATCCAGTGGTACTTTTCTGTGCGGCGACGAGGGCTGGAAGCACACCGAATCAGAAGGTCCCAGGTTCATCCCGTCTCTGCAAAGGTCATTCAGGGTTTTGCTCGAAGCGTATGTATGGCCGGACGGAAGCGGTCCGCTCTTCCTCTCCAACTGGCCTTCGCTCCTCGACCGAGATCGTATCCAATTGGCACATTTTCTCGAGTTCAACGCTGAACACGAGATTTTGCCGGTCATTCGGGAAGCATGGATGTCCGAATACCAGTTCCTCTTAAGTTCGGGAGAGGGAGGAGTGGGCAACGATTACTGGACTCTGCGCAAGGCCTTCGTAGTCGCAGAACGTCTGGGGAGGCTCGCCATCCACATCGGCGAGAGTCCGGCTCCAAAGCTTCGCGCATCCTTGGAGGAAGCGGAAGCCCACTTCAATCTTTTGGCCGGGTCGATCATCAGGCGCAGCGCTCCACATTCCAAGCTCCTGAAACTGATGCCCACTACGGGACCCTCCAGCTAAGTATCCAATGCCCCATAATGAGGGGCTTTTTATTATTCTCGGTCTCTTGAAGAGTTTGTTATACTAAACTGATGAAAACACTTAAAGAATATATCCTCGAAGCGAAGGAGAAAAAGATCGCCATCGGCCACTTTAATGTCTCGGATTCGGAAGGCTACAATGCGGTCATCCAGGCAGCCAAGGAACTCGGCGTCCCTGTCATCGTCGGAGTGTCGGAGAAAGAGCGATCGTTCCTTGGTGTGGCGGAGATCCGAGCGCTCGTCACCGTCGCCCAGGAGAGAGGCGAGGCGGTATTTTTGAACGCGGATCACACCTATTCGGTCGAAGCGTCCAAGGAAGCGGTCGACAATCATTTTGATGCGGTCATTATCGACGGTGCCGAGAAGCCGTTCGTCGAGAACGTCATGATGACCAAGGAAGTAGTCAACTATGCGAAAGAACATCACCCGAACATGCTCGTCGAAGGAGAGCTCGGATTTATAGGCACAGGTTCCCAGCTTCGCGATGAGATCCCCGAAGGCATATCCGAAGAGACGCAGACCAAGCCCGAAGACGCGAAGATGTTCGTCGATGAGACCTGCGTCGACATGTTCGCTCCCTCGGTCGGCAATATCCACGGCCTCATCAAGAGCGGTGAGCCGAAGCTGAATATCCAGAGAGTGAAAGACATCGCCGCTCTAGTCAGCGTACCCCTCGTCCTCCACGGCGCTTCAGGGAACACCGACGAAGAGGTCGGCGAAGCGATCGAAGCGGGGATCAGCGTGGTCCACATCAACACCGAGCTCCGCGCCGCCTACAAGCACGGCATAGAGAAAGGCATGAGCACGGACGAACTCGCTCCATACAAATTCATGGCCGAAGGCGTAGAGGAGATGAAGAAGCTTGTTACTCAGAAACTCAGAGTATTTAATCGACTTGTCTAATGAAGGAAGAGATCAAGAAGTTTTTTAAGGGTGAAGTATCCGACGACGAGTCGACCTTGCGCACGTATAGCCACGACGCTTCGCTCTTTGAAGTGAAGCCGAAGCTCGTGGTGTATCCGATGGACTCAGAAGATATCCAAAAGCTCGTAGCCTGGGTGGAAGAGAACAAGAAGAACGATCCGACGCTCTCGCTCACCATCCGAGCAGCGGGGTCCTGCATGTCCGGCGGGTCACTCAACGAATCCATCATCATGGATGTCATGCAGCATATGAATCATGTGGGGGAAGTGAAGGCTGAAGGGACAGTTGTACAACCCGGAGTCTTTTATAGGGACTTTGAGCCGAAAACCCTCGAAAAAGGCCTTATTTTGCCTTGTTATACGGCCTCGAAGAACTTGAACGCATTGGGCGGGATGATAGGGAACAATAGCGCCGGCGAGAAGACCCTCCGCTACGGCAAGATGGAAAACTTTGTTCTCGAGACCAAGGCTATTTTTGCGGACGGCAAAGAGTACGTTGTTCGCCCGCTGACCAGAAATGAACTTGAGGCCAAGATGGCCGAGAAAACTTTCGAAGGAGGCGTCTACAAAGACATCGCGAACCTTATCAGGGCGCACAATGCGCTCATCGAATCGGCTCGTCCGACGGTTTCAAAGAACTCGGCCGGGTACTATCTCTGGAATGTGTGGCAAGACGACATGTTCGACCTTAACCGCCTCCTCGTCGGCTCTCAAGGGACGCTCGCCCTCGTGACGGAGGCAAAGATCCGCCTCGTGCCCGTAGAACCCAAGTCGAGGCTGTTCGTCGTCTTCATGCGCGATCTCTCGCACCTCGCGGATCTCGTGAACGAGATACTCCCGACGAATCCGGAGTCGGTCGAGACCTATGATGATGCGACCATGAAGCTCGCCTTCAGGTTCTTCCCGGAAATGCTCCGCTCTATGAAGGCAAAATCCTTCTTCAAGCTCTTTTTCTCCTTTATCCCCGAGGCGTTCATGATGCTCCGGGGCGGGATCCCCAAGCTCATCGTCCTCGTCGAATACGCAGGAAAGACCGATGAGGAGATAGAAATAAAGATGAAAACCCTCGAAAAGAAGATCGCGCACTTCGGATTCGTGATGCGAGAGACCAAAAGCGAAGAAGAATCGAACAAATATTGGACCATCCGCCGAGAGAGCTTTAATCTTCTCCGAAAACATGTCCGAGGATCGCGAACCGCGCCGTTCATCGACGACGTGGTGGTCGAGCCGAAATACATGCCCGAGTTCTTGCCGAAGATGCGAAAGATATTGGACGACTACAAGCTCGTGTACACCATCGCCGGTCATGCGGGGAACGGCAACTTCCACATCATCCCGCTTATGAATATGAAAGATAAGGCAAACATCCAAGTGATCAAGGAAGTCGGAGAAAAAGTATACAACCTCGTCGGAGAGTATCACGGTTCCATCACCGGAGAGCACAACGACGGCATCGTCCGCACCCCATACCTCGGCAAAATGTATTCAAAAGAGATCCTCGAGCTTTTCAAGCGAACCAAGGAGATCTTTGATCCGTCGAACATCTTCAACCCGGGCAAAAAGGTGAACGGCAGCCTTGAATACATGGAGTCTCATATAGCCATAGAATAAGCCACCCCAGGCCGGGGCGGGGTTGATTTTAGTCCTCGCTCATGTAAAATAGGGAAATGACAAATTTAAAGGCCGAACCGCGCGACACAAGCGCCAAACTCGCCGATCTACGCAAAGCCGGGAAGCTCCCGGCCGTATTCTACGGCAAAAAGGAACCTTCAACCCCCATTTCTATTTCCATGGTGGATTTTATGAAGGTCTGGAAAGAAGCCGGAGAATCAAGCGTGATCAGCCTCCAAACTCCGTCCGGAGCCGTTGAAAGTCTCATCCATGAGATCGATTTTGACCCCGTCTCGGGAGTTCCTCGCCACGCAGACTTCTATGTCTTCGAAAAGGGCCACAAAGTGGAAGTTGAAATTCCTCTCGAATTCGAAGGTGTTTCCCCTGCTATCAAGGATCTCGGCGGTACGCTCGTGAAGGTTGTCCACGCCTTGAAGATCGAAGCTATGCCGAAGGACCTCCCCCACAACATCGTCGTCGATATCTCCTCGTTGTCGAGCTTTGAAAGCCAGATCCTCGCCAAAGACCTGAAACTTCCGGCCGGCGTTCTCCTCAAGGTGCCAGAAGACGAAGTGATCGCTCTCGTATCCGCTCCTCGAGAAGAGAAGGAGGAAGAGGTCGCACCTGTGGACCTCTCTGCTATCGAAGTAGAGAAGAAGGGCAAAGATGAAGAGGCCGCTGCCTCTGAGGGTGAAGCAAAGGCTGAATAAGCCCTTTCTTCTATTACATATGAATAGGTCTTTTAGAACACGAATATTCGCCATAATCATCGCGCTCTCTCTGGGGCTCGGATCTTTCGCGCCCTTCCCGGCGCTGGCGGCGGATGCGTGTACGACCGACACCACGGGCAAAAGCCAGGATCAGCTTCGAGCCGACCTCGAAGCCTGTAACGCCGAGATCGCCAAGTGGACGACCGTTTTAAATAATACAAAGCAGGACAGCGCCTCATATGCCCGCGACGTGGCAACCCTCACGGCAAAGATCAACGCCGCTCAGGCAAGCATCAAGGCCAAAAGCATCGCCATAGCAAGCCTCGGCAAAAATATCACCGATAAGCAGGCAGAGATAAACGTACTCGACGGGAAGATCGAAGACGGGAGGAATTCGCTCGCCGAACTTCTTAGGAAGACGAACGAGATAGATTCATATACGTTAACCGAGGCGATGCTCTCGAATGAGGATCTCTCGAGCTTCTTCGTGGACGTCGACACCTATTCATCGACCGAGCGATCCCTTCAAGACGTTTTTGCCTTGCTCCGCGGGAACAAAGCCGAGACAGAGGCTCAAAAGGCCGAATTGGCCAAGCAAAAAGAAGCCGCCTCTGCAGCCAAGGCGCTCATCGAACAGGCTAAGAAAGAAGTCGAAGTAAGCCAAGCCCAAAAGAAGGATCTTCTCGCCGAAAGCAAAAATAAGGAGAAATCGTACTCGCAAGTCCTCGCCGATCGCCAGGCCAAAGCCGCCCAGATCCGCGCCGTGCTCTTTAATCTCCGCGACACGGGCGCCATTCCCTTCGGGACCGCTCTCCAGTATGCGAACAATGCGAGTGCAAAGACCGGTGTCCGCCCGGCCCTTATTCTCGGCATTCTCACCCAAGAATCGAATCTCGGCGCGAACGTCGGTTCATGCGTGATCACGAACCTCCTGACCGGGGAAACCAAGAGCGTGAATAGCGGCAAGGTCTTCGCGAACGGCATTCATCCGACCCGCGACCTTCCTCTCCTGCAGACCATCCTTCCTGCCGTCGGGCGAGATCCTCTCACCACCAAGGTGTCCTGCCCTCTCTCGATCGGATACGGAGGGGCGATGGGTCCGGCGCAGTTCATCCCTTCGACGTGGAACATCATAGCCGGGCAGGTCGCATCCCTAACGGGCCACAATCCCGCTGATCCATGGAACCCCCAGGACGCCATCATGGCCCTTGCGATCCTTCTCAAGGGGAACGGTGCGGCGGTAGGCACCTTCGAGGCCGAGCGAAACGCCGCCTGCAAGTATTATTCGGGCAAATCCTGCGCAGCGGGCCCGGGATCCGCCTATGGCAACCAGGTCATGGCCAAGGCGGCGACCATCCAAACCACCATGATCGACCCGTTGCAAGGCATATAAATCGTGCTATAGTGTCACTCTATGAAAAAGGAAATCCACCCGGATAACTACAGGCCAGTCCTCTTCGTCGACAGCTCAAATGGGGCTGAATTCATCATTCCCTCGACCGTCGCCACCAAGGAGACCAAGAAAGCCAAGGACGGCAAGGAATATCCGATGTTCAACGTCGAGATCTCTTCAGCCACCCACCCTTTCTATACCGGTCAGGAGAAGAGCCTCGACACCGCAGGACGCGTCGAACGCTTCAAGCAGAAGCAGGCCAAAGCCTCAAAGAAATAACCAACGGACCTGGGGTACAATTACCTCAGGTCTTTTCTATTGTATGAACCCGGACGACATCAAAAAATATAAAGATAACCCTCGGACCGCCTACCTCGCAGAGTCTTTCATGCGCCTCGAAAAGCAGGAAGGGGAGACAAAGGAGATGGCCGGGACGGACCCGGAGATGCAAAAGCTCGCCGAAGAGGAACTCGCGGACATCGCTCTCCAAAAAGAAACCCTCATGAAGGAAATGCGGGAGATCGAGAAGCAGGAAGAAAAAGAAGAAGAATTTCCGAACGAGATCATCCTCGAAGTGCGAGCCGGCGCGGGCGGGGACGAAGCGGCCCTCTTTGCCAAGGAACTTGCGGACATGTACAGAGCGTATGCCAAGTTCCAGGGCTGGGGAGTCTCAGTCATCGATGAATCAACCACCTCGATCGGAGGATACAAAGAAGCCTCGTTCGAGATCCACGGCCTCGATGTGTACAAAAAGCTCCGCTATGAGACGGGCGTGCATCGCGTTCAGCGAGTGCCGGCAACCGAGAAGATGGGCAGAGTTCATACTTCGACCGCGTCGGTCGCTATCTTGCCCCTCCGAAAAAGGACCACTATTGAGATCAAGCCGACGGACATCGAGATCGAGACCTCTCGCTCGGGAGGAGCCGGCGGCCAGAACGTGAACAAAGTGGAGACTGCCGTCCGCATCATCCACAAAGCGACAGGCATCGACGTCCGCTCGACCTCTCAGAGGAATCAGCTGAAGAACCGCGAGATGGCCATGTCCCTCCTCATCGCCAAACTTCAGATGAAAAAGGACGAAGAGGAAGCGGCGAAATATGCCGGTGAGCGCAAGGCCCAGATCGGCACAGCCGATCGCTCCGAGAAGATCCGCACCTACAACATCCTCCAAGACCGCATCACCGACCACCGCATCAAGGAATCGTGGCACAACATCGAGAAGATCTTTCTCGGCTATTTGGACCCCATTATCGACGCCCTGGCCAATGCGACCGAGTTTACGAGCGATGAGGCCGAATAATTGCATAAATAGAGGGGTTTTGGTATGATTGTTCGACCAAATATGGCAGATAAATCAACCGTGAACGACCCCCGCATCGCCGAGCTCTTCAAGAATGGAGCTCATTTCGGCTTTGTGAAGTCCCGCAGACACCCGTCTTCAAAGCCTTTTATCTACGGCTCCAAGAACAAGATCGAGATCTTCGACCTTGAGAAGGTAAAGACCGAGCTTGAAAAGGCCCTTAAATTCGTCGAAGACAAAGCGATAAACGGAGCATCCGTCCTCTTCGTCGGAGGCAAATCAGAAGCACGAAAAGCGGTCAAAGATGCCGGCGACGTCCTCTCTATGCCCTACGTTCACGGACGATGGATCGGAGGCACCCTCACGAACTTCCCTGAGATCCGAAAGCGCGTTACCAAGATGGAAGAGCTATTGATGCAGAAGGAAAAAGGCGAGCTCAGCAAATACACCAAAAAGGAGCGCCTCCTTATCGACCGCGAGATCGACAAGCTCCACCTCTACTTCAGCGGACTCGTCCTCATGAAAGCCTTGCCAAAGTTCCTCGTCGTCGTTGACCCGAAGAAAGAGCACATCGCTGTGTCTGAAGCAAAGCGCATGAACATCCCCGTCGTCGCCCTTGCAGGATCCGACTGCGATCTCCACTCGGTCGACATCGCCATCCCCGCGAACGATTCTTCCGTCTCAAGCATCGGGTACATCCTCGCTGAGATCGTCAAAGCCTACAAAGAAGGCGTTTCAAAACAGAAGCCCGCTGAACCCGCAGTTGCTCCAGAGGTAAAATAATCCCTCGGATAGGTGTTTTTACTATATAATTATTGTACGTTATGACCACTGTCTCGACAGAAGAGATCAAAGCTCTCCGCGAAGAAACCGGGCTTTCTATTATGCAGTGCAAAAAGGCGCTTGAAGACGCCGGCGGTGACCGCGAAAAGGCGCGCATCCTCCTCCAGAAGAAAGGTTCGGAGATCGCCTCAAAGAAAGGTGACCGAACTCTCGGAGCGGGGACTGTGGCCTCCTATATCCATGCCTCGGGTGCGATAGGCGTCCTCGTCGAACTTTCCTGCGAAACAGACTTCGTCGCCAAGAACCCTGAATTCAAGGCCATCGCCTATGACATCGCCATGCACGTCGCCGCGGTCAATCCAAAATATTTGAAGAAGGAAGAGATCTCCGAAGAGGACAGGAACAAGGTCATGGAAACCTTCAAGGCCGAGGTCGCCGACAAGCCGGCTGACATGCAGGAGAAGATCCTTGCGGGCAAAGTTGATTCGTACTTTGCGGACAAGGTCCTCCTTGAACAGCCATACATCAAGAACCCTGATCAAAAGATCCAGGACCTCGTTAACGGCGCCGTCCAAAAGTTCGGCGAGCGCACGGAGATCAGGCGCTACGTACGCTTCTCGGTATCCGAATAATACAATGGTATCCATTATCCTTTTTTACTTCTCGGGCGCGGTCATCGTCCTCTTGCTGCTCGCGAAGATTTGGGAGACAAAGCGCAGGAAGCCCCTGGGCGTCCTTACGCTTATCTCCAAGGGGGATACCCGACTCCGCTCTCTCTCGCACATCGCGGCGCATTCCTATGGCGATCTAAAGGAAAGGGGCGAGTTCTTCGTGAAGAAGCAGCTTCCGCTCCACACAAGGAACTTCTTGAACAAGTCCGAAGCGGTCATCAAGGAGAAAAGCCAGAAATACCTCGGGGACATCAGGAACACCAAGCTCCTCAAGCCGAAGAACGAAGGCATCTCCGAATTCTTCAAGAACATCTCAGAGATGGAAAAGGAGACCGCGGCCGGCCTCGAGGATACTCCGGAGAATCTCGCGATCGATTCCCAAAACTCCGAAGAAGAGGTAAAGTAGCCCAACGCCACCTTAGCTCAGTTGGCCCGCCCGCAACGCCTGAGCAAGCTCAATCTTGCGATGGCGGGCGGGTAGAGCAACACTATGTATTACACTTATGTACTACGGAGTTCAAAAGATGGAAAGTTGTATGTCGGATGGACAGATGATTTGAGGGCTCGAGTTCAAAAGCATAACAAAGGCTTAGTCGTTGCAACGAAGGATCGAATTCCTTTGTCGCTTGAATACTATGAAGCTTGCTTAAGTAAAGAAAAGGCGATACAAAGGGAGAAGTATTTCAAGACAGGGTTTGGTAGGAGGTATTTGTCATCCCGTTTATAAAGCCACCTTAGCTCAGTTGGTAGAGCAACACTTTTGTAAAGTGAAGGTCGTCAGTTCGACTCTGACAGGTGGCTCTCGTAATTTGGTCCCACATGGTTAAAAGATTCGAGTCCCTGATCGGCAGCGCCTAAGTTATAATATATTCGTGAATCAACTTTTAGTTTTAAAGGGAGACCAATCTCAGGAGTATCCAATCCGCCTAGTTGCTAAAGTGGTTATTTTAGATAAAGAAAATAATATTTTGCTTTTTAATAATTATTTACCAGGCGGTGGAGTTGAATCTGGAGAGACCATGGAAGAAGGATTAAAACGTGAATGCTTAGAGGAAGTTGGTGCCGTTGTAACTATTGAAAAAGAACTTGGGGTAGTAATTCAATATAGAGATTTTATACAGAAGAAATATGAGATTCATGGTTTCCTCACAAGGCTTATTTCTTTACAGAATCCAATAAGTACCCAAAAAGATGAAATTGGCAAGAATCGTCACTTTATGAAGATATCAGAGGCAAAGAAAATGTTAGAAGATAGGATTAAAGAAATGGAGAGTTCTGAGTTATCCAAAGATTCAGAAGAATATCAATCTAGGTACTATCATCGACTTACTAGCTTGAAGCTCATCGAAGAGGCACAAAAGGGCCTAGTTTAACCTGGTTCCAACTTCGTCCCACAGGGCCAGCAAAACTTGACAAAACATCAATTTAGGCGTATTATTAATATGTTAGCTACGTAGCTAACCTCGCCAGGAGAACGCATGCGCGTTACTCAGCGGTCTATCCCAGACCCAGGCCATACGGCAGAGCGAGTATCATCACTTGCCTTATAGGCAGGAGGAAATCATGGGACGGTACATTCACAACCTCGCAAAGCAGTTGATCGGAGAGATCAGTGTCACTTCACGTGACGCCGCACTCGATCCGAAGGATGCAGCGAAGAAGCTGTACTCCAATGAGATGATCTACAACTATCTTTGGGTCTGGCTCACTCAGCGGAGCCCCGAGACGCTCGGCAAGATCGCTGTTTGCGGTATTAGCCTCGAGCAGGTGCATGATATGGGCAGTCGAAAGATTGCGATCTCGCAGGTTTCCGAGCGCTCCATTTTTTCTGCGGAAACGGACGGAAGGGACGTCCTCGTTGAGCTCTGCATTCGGGTCATCATCGCGAAGATGGCGGACATTTTGTCCTCCATCAAGCGCCTCGGTGGGGATGTAGAAGAGGGAGAGCTGGAAGCGCAGGAAAGGCGAGCCAGGATACTTGCGCTCCCTGCGATGCAGGAAAGGCTCCGCATTCTCCGCGGAGCATAAAAGGTACGGCGACCAGCCTTATAAACGGTCGCAACGGCGCTATCTACGGATAGCGCCTATTTATTTATAAAAGTTCCAACTTCGTAC
>JAQBRH010000001.1 GCA_028286565.1 Parcubacteria group bacterium | reverse complement strand
GGTCTCGAGGATTTCATAATTGAATCGGGCTTGTCGGTTCTCTACGATCTTCGGCATAGAAGAATCATAGCCTGCTTACCCGCAGGCAGGCAAATTTTAAAAAAATGAGTATAATACGGCCATGTCTTCCCAAAAACTTTCTCCAAAACAAAATAAAAATGAGAAGAAAACCGAGAATGAGAAGAAGAACTTTCGAGTGATGATCAAAAAAGCCTCGGGAGGACCCAACAACCTCATGAATCAGGGCGTGACGGCGCTTCTTATTTTCGTCGCTCTCATCAGCCTGTATTCGCTCATAAACAATTCGAAGAAGCTGCCGGTCATTTCCGTTTCTGAGCTCGCCCGAGACATCGCCTCCTGGACGGTGAGCGATGTGACGGTCAAAGGTGACAACCTCGACATCAAATATAAAGACGGGACGGAGAAGCTCTCCAAGAAAGAAGAGGGGACAGCCCTTTCGACTACTCTAAAGAACTATAGCGTCACCCCCGAGGCCTTGGCCGCGGTGAAGATCAATGTGCAAAATGATCAGGGATTCCTCTACTGGCTCATCTCGCTTTCGCCGATCATCCTGCCGGTCGTCTTCATTATTTTCTTCGTCTGGTTCCTTTCGAGACAGATGAAAGGGGCGGGTGTGCAGGCGCTTTCGTTCGGCCAATCCAAAGCCCGCATGACTCTCCCGAGCGACAAGGAGAACAAAGTCACCTTTAAAGACGTGGCCGGAGCGCGCGAAGCCAAAGAAGAATTATCCGAGATCGTCGACTTTTTAAAAAATCCCAAGAAGTTCTTGGACATCGGAGCTCGTATCCCCAAAGGCATCCTCCTCATGGGTTCGCCGGGCACCGGGAAGACTCTCTTGGCCAGAGCAGTTGCCGGTGAAGCCGGAGTAGCTTTCTTCTCGATCTCCGGATCGGAGTTTGTCGAGATGTTCGTCGGCGTCGGCGCCTCGCGCGTACGCGATCTCTTTGATATAGCCAAGAAATCCGCTCCAGCCATCATCTTTGTTGATGAGATCGACGCGGTCGGACGAGTCCGAGGAGCCGGCATGGGAGGGGGAAACGACGAACGCGAGCAAACCCTAAACCAGATCTTGGTTGAGATGGACGGCTTTGAGCCAAATGAGAAAGTCATCGTCATGGCCGCCACGAACCGCCCCGACGTCCTTGATCCGGCGCTTCTTCGGCCGGGCCGGTTCGACCGACGAGTTACTCTCGATCTCCCGGACAGGCGTGACCGCGAGGAGATTTTGAAAATCCATGCGCGCAAGAAGCCTTTTGCCGAGGACGTGCACCTGCCGCTTATCGCCGAAAGGACACCGGGATTCTCCGGAGCCGACCTCTATTCGCTCATGAATGAAGCAGCCATCCTCGCCGCGCGCGAAGACCGTACCAAAGTCAGCCAATTCGACCTCATCCGCTCGATCGAGAAGGTTATGCTCGGACCGGAGCGTCGCTCTCACATCCTTTCAAAAACAGAGAAGCGGCTGACCGCTTACCACGAAGCCGGGCACGCCATTCTTGCCTCGGTCCTGCTGTATGCGGATCCGGTACACAAGATTTCTATTATCTCTCGGGGACGGGCGCTCGGGTATGTCATGAAGCTTCCGATTGAAGACAAGAAACTCCAATCCAAAAAAGAATTTATCGACGATATTACCGTCGCCCTCGGCGGCTATGTGGTAGAGAAAATGATCTACGGAGATCTGACCACCGGCCCTTCAAATGATCTCCAGGTGTCGACGGCTCTCGCCCGAGACATGGTTACCAAATATGGGATGAGCGAGAAGATGGGGCCGGTCGCTCTCGAAAGCGGCAGCGGACAGGTGCTCTACGGCTCAGGACGAGATGACAAAGAATACTCGGAGCGAGTGAGCGCGGAGATCGACGCTGAAGTCTCGAAGATCATGAACGACGCCATGCAGACAGCCGAAACAGTCATCAAGAAGCACCGGAAACTCCTCGATGTCATCGCCGAGCGCCTGGTCGCCGTAGAAACAATCGAACAGAAAGAATTCGAGGAAATCCTGATAGCTAACAGCATCACTCCAAAAAGAAAAAAGGATATTGAACATCAAGAATAAAAAAACAGAGCTCAAGGCTCTGTTTTTTTATTATTTATTTCCCCAGCGCCAGTGCGGATGCTCTCCTTTGGTGTAGCAAATGACGAGGAAGAAAACGGTTATCACAATAAAGTGAAGGGCGAAGTTGATAAGAAAGTCGCTTACCGAATGAGTCTTGGCATCGAGGTTCCGGGCAATTTGAATGAGATCAAGCACATAGAGAAGCATCAACACCCAGCCTTGCCACGAAATCGGAACCCAGCCCCATCCGTATGCTTTAGCCTTAAACCACCTGTTTGTGTTTGTTTCCATAGTATAAGTATATCAAATAAATCAGAGATGGTTGTCAACAACCAAGTTCATAATCACGTCCTTCACATGCTCCGGGTTCGGGATCAGCCGGAATATAAACTCCCTCTGTTCGCTGGCGGTCTGGACTTCGAGATCGCCGAATTTGAGGGCGGTCTCGATGATGCCGTCGGTTCGGACGGAAATGTCCTGGACTCGAGAGAGGTGGAGCTCCGAGATCTTTCTTTTAAACAATCCGAGCTGAGAGCTCTCGATAATACGATGATCGGTGATGATGACCACATTCAGGGAATACATGGTCAGACTGTAGAAAATCGCCGCCCAGAAAAAGAGCATCCACAGCGAGCTTATAAAGACAAAGAGATGCATGAGTGCCTGCGCGCTCAGGAATCCGCCGAATCCCTGTCCGACAGCCCAAGGGACGAAGATCAATACTCCGTATAAGAACACCTGCGAATAGATGATGAAGATGTGCTTTCTGAGGATGAGGATGACCTTCTCGCTTTCTTCCTGTCCTTCGAAAGAGTTGTCCGAATTCGTGAAGAGTTCTAAAAAAGAGCGCAGGGTCATGAAAGTTTGATCAAATGAGAAAGTGTCGAGAAGTCGAGAGTGAAATACGCGACCACACTTACCAGGAAAAGAATGATCGATCCGAGGAAAAAGACCGCCGCATATCGTTTAGGCTGGGTGCCGATCCCAAAGCGGGTGAGGTGATAAAGAATAATAAAAACCTCGCTCCAAAATAAAAAATAGACGACGACGGCCAAGAGGTTCGCGAGGAAATGTGCAGTTATCATTAAATAAATGATAGCACGTTCTTTTCTGGTCTAGTCTCTCAATTTGTCCGCCCGCTTGGATTCGAACCAAGGACCCCAGAGGTATAAGCTCTGTGCTCTAACCAACTGAGCTACGGGCGGATATTGAATACTAGCTTAAATACGCGCTGCCTTCAATTTAGCGCGGGAAGATGTCGGTCAAAATATCTGAGTAGTAGAATTCTCCTGCCAGGCCGCCGAAGCTGTATCTCTGTCCGCCGATCTGGACCTCGGCGCCTCCAATGGCCGGGCTTGGATTCGGCCGTGAATTTTCAAACCCGATGTTGTAGAGGGTGGAGATGATCTCCGGTTTGTTCTGGATGGGGAAGCCCGTATTTTGCCAAGCGGTGATGATCTCTTTCATATAGAGTCCAGCATAAAGATAGCTGTAGTAGTGGTCATGCTGGTCGGTCATGCGAGTGAAGCGCTCGTCTTTTATCTTGTCCGTTTTAAAATCGAGCATGTGCTCGAACGGCCACCCCGGATAGTACGGGGAAGCGGGGTCGAGGAGATTTTTCTCCACATTTATGGCTGTGCCTTCTTTCATCCCCATCACGCCCCAGGAGAACTGAGTTTGAGAGCCGAGGATTTTTAGAGGAAAGAAGAATTGTTTGTAGAACTCGCGCTCGGTGAAGAAGAGACGCATCTGCTCGGTGATCAGGTTCGCGACGATGAGTCGGGGAGAAATTTCCGCATCCTTGGCCGCCCGGGTGATGGCTACTTCGTCTTTCCTTATCGCCTCCTCGAGCACTTTCCATTCGCCTGTGGCTGTCCAGACCGGGGGAGTGCTCGAAGCTTCGGTCCCCGCCCCTCGGAGAAACCACTCTCTCTGCACGTCGACGATGCCTTTTGTATTGGTCAGGCCGTATCGAACTCCGAAATATCCAAGCACGAGGACGAGTCCAATCACCGCAAAGATATATACGAAAATATTGAGGATTTTTTTGAACATAATTCCGCTCATTCTAGCCTCCTTTGACAAGTAAGTATAGAAGTGTAGAGTCAGTACAGACCCACATTTTACGGAGGTTCCCATGTCGGCTATTCCAACTTCTGTTCTGTACGGGGCGGCGGCGGTGGTGGCTGTTGTACTGCTTGTGGTGGTAGCCGTCTTTCTTGGGCTCGTCGTGACCACGCAGGCCACCAGCTCGCCCAAGGAGCTCATTTGACCAGGGTTTCAAGCCCTGCTGCACTTCGGTGCGGTTTTTCTTATTCAAAATGGATCTTTTCTGATCGGGTGTCGATGTAGCGCTTGAGGTCTGGGTGCTGTGAAAGATCGGGGTCGAGGTCAATGATCCGACCGGCTTCTTCACGCGCGGCCTCGACCATCTTTAAATTTTGGATAGCATCCATGGCGAGGTCGGAGAGGCCCCACTGCTTTCGGCCGTAGAGTTCTCCGACGCCTCTTTGTTTGAGATCGAACTCGGCGAGCTCAAAACCGTTCTTCGCAGTCTTCAGAGCTCTTAGCCTTTCTACCGTCTTGTCCGACTTTGTCTCGGCGAAGACGAAGCAGTACGGCTGGTGTGTCCCGCGCAGTACTCGTCCTCGAAGCTGATGGAGCTGGGCGAGGCCGAAGCGCTCGGCGCCTTCAATGATAATGAGAGATGCGTTTTCAACATTTACTCCGACTTCGACCACGGAGGTAGCCACAAGGATGTCTATTTTTTTATCTCTGAAAGCGAGCATGGTCTCTTCCTTTTCTCCAGGCTTCATTTTTGAGTGGAGAATATCAATGGTGTATTCAGGGAACAAATCTTTCTTCAAGAGATTTGCGTCTTCTT